>JBILLJ010000299.1:0-4284 GCA_044376125.1 Sandaracinaceae bacterium | reverse complement strand
GAACGGAGTCGTCTCCCCCGCGGATGCGCGGGAGCACCTCAGGCGTGCGCTCGGTGCGTGGCTGCTCCTCCTCGAGTTCGTCCACGACCTCGCGCGCGCGCCCAACACGCCGGAGCTGAAGGCGCTGATGGCGGTCCCGCCCGAGCTGATGAAGCGCTGTCACGCGCTCGTCGTGCAGTTCCGCGCGAGGCATGCGGAGCAGTACGCCTCGCTGGCCGGTGAGCTCGAGGGCCTCGTCGCGGACGAGGCGCGGGAGCTCAGCGCGACCGAGCTCGGTCGCATCGACACCTTCGCGTTCGAGGAGCGGGTGGTTCTCGCGGGCGCGTTCCGCGCTCTCACGGTCCGCGACTGGAGTCGGGTCCTCTCCTGGGCGAAGGATCGCGCGGGGGAGCAGTCGTTCTGGCTCGCGCGCGACCGCAAGCGGCGCTGGGTCTGGATGCTCGTCGAGGAGGCGGCGGAGCTCGGTCGCGCCGTGGATGCCTCACCGCGCCCGCTCGAAGGAGCCTCGACCCTCGAGGACGCCGTCGAGCGCTACGCGCGCGAGGCGTATGGAGTCGATCGGGCGCACCGCGCGTTCGAGCAACGCTGGAACGAGCTTCGTGATCCTGAGCTTCCGCACTGGGAAGAGCTCCGCGAGGTCGTCGCGCTGGTTCGGGCTCGCTATCGGGACTGGGCCGACCGGCTCGCGCGTGACTTCAGCGCGCTCTGCGTTCGCCACGGCTTCCTGCCCGACGAGGGCCTGCAGCAGCGGACACTCTTCGAGCAGGTGGTCCGTCCGCTCGCGCAGGACGGCGGCACGGTCGCGATCTTCGTCATCGACGCGCTCCGCTACGAGATGGCCGCGCAGCTCGCCGACGAGATGAAGCAGGTCAGCGGTGTGACCGTGGACCTTCGCGCGCGGCTCGCGGAGCTTCCGACGCTCACGGCCGTGGGGATGAACGTCCTCGCGCCGGTCGCGCGCGATGGCCGGCTCGACGCCGTGGCCGTCGGATCCGGCGCGCTTCGCGGCTTCCGCGCCGGCAGCTTCGCTGTGAACGATCCCGCGACACGCGCCCGCGCGATGGGGGAGCGGGCCATCGGAGAGCCAGCCCGCCTCGTTCGCCTCGCCGAGGTCGTCGATGCGTCGGCGCGCAAGCTGAGCGAGTGGGTCAAGAAGGGGCCTCGCCTCATCGTCGTGCACGGCCTCGAGATCGACGACGCGGGCGAGGCCGGCTTCGGGCTCGCGACATTCGAGCAGACGCTGCGCCACATTCGCGCCGCCTGGCATCACCTCTCCGTGGCCGGAGTGAAGTCCTTCGTCATCACGGCCGACCATGGTTTCCTCCTCCAGGACGAG
This sequence comes from Sandaracinaceae bacterium, assembly GCA_044376125.1. GTDB lineage: Bacteria > Myxococcota_A > Polyangia > Polyangiales > Sandaracinaceae > JAFLCL01. The sequence goes on along the minus strand of JBILLJ010000299.1, from coordinate 2,948 downwards.
ACGACGCGCATCGAGCCCTACGGCAAGAAGACGGACCCGTCTCGACGCCACATCTGGAGCGCGAACGAGGTGCGCGAGGACGGGATGGTGTCGGTCCCGCTCGTGCGCCTCGGCTACGAAGGGGACGCGAAGGGGCACCTCCTCATGCGTGACGACACCGCCGTGTTCGCCACCGGTGCAGGAGGGGCGTTCGTCCACGGGGGCAACAGCCTCCAGGAGCGCGCCATCCCGGTGCTGGTCGCCAAGCGCCGGCGGGCGCCCGGCCAGAGCGGCTCCGCGTACGCCATCGAGGCGCAGGCCAACAAGCCGATCTCGGGCCTGCAGCGCATGCGTCTGCGAGTTCAGCTCGCGAGCGACGTGTCGGGAAGCCTGTCCTTCGCGGCGGCACAGAGCATCCGTGTGGTGCTCGAGGTGAAGGACCGCGCGGACGTCACGCTACGCGTGCGCGACTGCGATGGCCCGGCGCGACTTCGCGCGGGCGTGATCGAGGTCCCCGTGGGCGCCGAGTGGAGCGAGGTGTTCTTTGTGCTGGAGGGCCCCGCAGACGAGCGGGTGCGGATCGAGGTGTCGCAACCCGACCGGACCGAGCAGGTCGATGCGCTCCTCGTGCCGGACTACTTCGGCGTGACCCAGACCCTCGTGGGGCAGCCCGCGGCGTCGAGCCCGCGCTCCGAGCGGCCTCCGCCGCCTGCGCCCGCTGCTCCGCCTCGCGCGGCGGATTGGCAGGATGCCATCGAGGATGAGCAGTTCCGCGCAGTGTTCGTTCACATCGAACAGCACCGCTCGATCAACGAGGCTGAGCTCCAGAGCATCCTCGGGCCGCGCAAGACGCGCCTCTTCGCACGACAGGCAGAGATCCTGGCGGCGAAGTTGCCATTCCGCGTTCGCATCGAGTCCACGGGCGCGCAGAAGGTCTATGTGAAAGACGGGAGTCACTGATGGCGATCGGCAAGCGTGAGGCGGAGCGAGTGTTCCAGGCGCTGCGGTCGGGCACCGTTCCAGACTGCGGGCTCGACGCGTTCGCGGTCGGCATCGAGAAGCAGCGCGGCGAGATCGGTCGACTCCTGGACATGGCGGAGGCGCGCGATGGTCTCTTCAAGTGCCTCCGCGGCGGCTACGGTTGCGGCAAGACCTTCACCGCACGCCTCGCCATCCTCGACGCTCAGAGTCGCGGGTTTGCGACGAGCTTCGTGGTAGTCAGTGACAACGACCTGCGGTTCCATGCCTTCGACGAGGTGTACCGGAAGGTGGTCGGTGAGCTCGCGACGACCGCGTGCCCGCGCGGGGCGCTCGGGGACATCATCGATCGATGGATCGGCGCGATCGAAGAGGGCTTGATCGGCCTCGGCGAGGACCCCGATGGGAAGGGCTTCGACGCCAAGGTCCGCAGCAAGCTCGAGGAAGAGCTCAGCGCGCTCACGGGCGGGCGCGCCCCCGAGGACATGGTCCGCGTGGTGCGCGCGATCTTCGACCTGAAGCAGAAGGGCGAGCTCGCCGACGCCGGCGCGCTCGTCTCGTGGCTCTCGGGCAGCCCGAACGTCGGCGCGAGCGCGAAGAAGCGCGCCGAGATCAAGGGCGACATCGGACACACCGACGCGCTGGCGTACCTCCGCGGCATCCTTGAGATCGTGAAGGCTGCTGGCTACCAGGGCCTGGTGATCGTGGTCGACGAGCTCGAGACCGTCCTCCGCGCTCGCAAGGACACGCGCGAGAAGTCGCTCAACGGCCTGCGGCAGATCATCGACGGGGCCAAGGACTTCCCAGGGCTTCTCTGGCTCTTCACGGGAACCCCCGACTTCTTCGACACGCGGCGTGGCGTCGCGGGGCTCGAGCCGCTGCACGCGCGCGTGAAGTTCGAGAAGCACGGCCGCTTCGTCGACATGCGGCAGCCACAACTGGAGCTCACCCCCTTCGACGACCGCCGTCTCCGCGAGGTGGCGCTGAAGCTCCGTGACGTGTTCCCGACCGAGAATCGCCTCCGCATCGAGCAGCGCGTGACGACACTGTTCATCGAGCGGCTCGTCGCCGATGTGTCGAAGGGGCTGGGCGGTGACGTAGGCATCGTGCCCCGGCAGTTCCTGCGCTCGTTCACGTCCGTCCTCGACCTCGTCGACCAGCACGAGGACTTCGACCCCATGACCGAGTACGGCTTCAAGAGCGAGGCGCTCACCCCCGAAGAGCAACGCGCGTCCGCCGGCAAGCGCCCCATCGAGTTCGAGCCAGAGCCCGACGACGAGAGGGGCTACGCCGAGAAGGTCACTTGGTGACGTCGATGGGAGCGTTCGCGAGGTTCCCCGCTCGTCTTCAGCAGGCCATCGTGTCGCGGCTGGGCTGGTCGGGCCTGCGTCCTGTGCAGGAGCTCGCGGGGGACGCGATCCTCGACGGCAAGAACTGCCTCGTGCTGGCCCCCACGGCCGGTGGCAAGACCGAGGCGTCGATCTTCCCCGTGCTCGCGGACCTCGTCGCGCGACCGACGACCTCGGTGGGAGCACTCTACATCGCGCCCATCAAGGCCCTCCTCAACAACCAGGAAGATCGCCTCGGCCTCTACACGGAGATGGTCGGTCTCCGCCGATTCCTCTGGCACGGCGATGTCGGGCAGAACGAGCGAAAGCAGTTCCTCCGCGAGCCCGCCGAGCTCCTCATGACGACGCCGGAATCGCTCGAGGTGATGCTCGTCTCGCCGAAGATCCCGGCCCAGGAGCTGTTCGCGGACCTCCGCTGTGTCGTCATCGACGAGATCCACGCCATGGCGGGCACGGATCGCGGCGCGCACCTGATGAGCGTCCTCGAACGACTCTCACGCTTCACGTCGAACGACGTCCAGCGCATCGGTCTGAGCGCCACGGTGGGGAATCCGTCGGCGATCCTCGGCTGGCTACGAGGCAGCTCGAAGCGCGAGGGCGTGGTCATCGACCCGCCGCACGTCGCGAAGCCGCGCGAGCTCG
>JBILLJ010000068.1:0-45552 GCA_044376125.1 Sandaracinaceae bacterium | reverse complement strand
CCTAGCGGATCCCGTCGTCATGCGGGAGCCGAGTGCAGCCCACGTACCGGCCTCGGAGCCCACGAAACACAGCGAATCAGGGCCTCGTCTGGCGGACTGGCGCGCCACCCCCCTGGCGGACGCCACCCACTGCACCAGATGTCGACCGCCCTGGCTCCTCGTTCGAACGGGCGTAGGCAGAGAGACATCGTGGGTCGCCCCTCGCGCCTCAAGTTCTGCCGGGATCGGTCGTAGCCTGGGTTGTCGTGCCGCAGTACCTCTCCCGGTCGCTCGACCTCACTCGCCTGGAAGGCGAAGGCGCAACGATCGCCGTGACGGATGCATCGAGCCGCATCCTCTGGGTGAACGCGGCCTGGAAGCAGTTCGCCGCCGCGCACGGGAGGTCACAGTCCCAGACGGAGCGTGTCCTCGGGACCTCGTACCTCGGCAGCATCTCGGGGTGGCAGCGTGACTTCTACACGTCCCAGTTCGAGCAGGCGCTCGGTACCGGCAAGCCCTTCGAGCAGACCTACTGCTGTTCGACGACGACGGAGGTTCACGAGTATCGAATGAGGCTGATCCCCATCGATCGGACGTACGTGGTCACCGAGCACACCTTCGTTCGCGCCAGTGGGGTTCCAGCCGCGTGGGAGCCGGTCGACTCCGTCGTCGAGACCTTGTTCCGCAACCGGAGGGGCCACGTGTCTCAGTGCGGCAACTGCCGCCGAGTTCGCCGTGTCGACGGGCTCTGGCAGTGGGTGGGGGCTTGGGTCGAGCGCTCACCCCCCGTCACGTCGCACGTCGTCTGCCTCCTCTGCAGTCGCTACTACTACGGCATCCTGCCAGCACAAGCAGCGGAGAGCCCATGACATCCCGAATCCTGGTCGTGGACGACGACTTCTCCTCGCTCGTCATCCTGAAGGGGCTCCTCACGTCGAAGGGTTGGATCGTGGAGACTTGCTCGGATGGCGAGTCCGCCATGGCTCGCCTCCAGACGACGGAGTTCGATGTCCTCCTGACCGACCAGATCATGCCGGGGATTCGAGGCACCCAGCTGATTCGAATCGCCAGAGAGCACTCTCCGCGTCTCCGATGCGTCGTGCTGAGTGGCTCGGCGCCCTCCCCGGAGGAACGAGGCATTCCGTGGGTGCAGAAGCCGATCGACCTCCCGTCGATCCTGGCCGCCATCGCGGCCGCGTGACCCCCGCTCGGCGACGCAGGTGAGCGGGTACGACTACGTCCGAGGCGCTCTTCGTGAGCTGGCTCGCGATGGTCTGGGGCGAGTAGACCGACGGCTCAGCGGCGTGTGGCGCTCGCGGGGCGGGCGAGCATGCGCGCGAGCTTGTCTTCGTCGGTGCGGGTGCCGCGGAGCCGGCGAAGAAGGGCGTCGATGCGGTCGCTGCCCCAGAAGATCTCGCCTTCGATCACGAAGCTCGGCACACCGAACACGCCGCGCGCGATCGCGTCCTCGGTGCGCTCGCGTAGGCGCTGCTTGATCACGGGATCGCCCGCGCGCTCGAGGAGGTGCGCGCCATCGAGGCCCACGCGCGCGGCCACGTCCGACACGACCTCGCGACGCTCGAGATCACGACCCTCGGCCCACGCGGCGTCCATCAGCGCGACCATCAGCCTGCGCTGCGCGTCGTCGTCGTCGACCGCGGAGGCGGCGCGGAGCGCGAGCAGTGGATTGAACGGATGCGCGGGCGGGCCCTCGAGCGGCAGGCCGAGGGCGGACGCGGTGCGCACCACGTCGCGGAACGTGTGGAGGCGCTTGCTGGGGATCTCGGCGGGGCCGACGTTGCCGTGGTGATCGAGCAGCGCCGCGAAGAGCACGGGCCGCACGATCACGCGCGCGCCGGCTGCCTCCAGGCGATCGAGCTGATGCCCCGCGAACCACGCGTAGGGGCTGATCGGATCGAGGAAGACGTCGACCGTGCTCATGGGCTCGTGGCTCCGGGGCGCTCGAGGCGCGTGAAGGTGGCGAGCACGCGCAGGAGCTCGCGGCGCTGGGCGGCGCTGCCTCGGAGACAGACGGTGTCCGTCGTCCCGATCGACTCCACCACGTGAAGCGCGCAGCCCTGGGTGTCGAAGCCGAGTGTGAGCCCGAAGAGCTGCGCCCGCTCGACGATGCGCGGCGGGGGCTCGCCCGTGAGCTCGCTGTCCATCTCGCCACCGAGGAATGACCAGATCGTCGCGCTCGGAGGGCGTGGCTCGCGTGGCCGCTCCCACGACCACGTCGGTCGACGGTGTACGTGGACGAAGTCGGCATCGAAGGCGACGCCGTGCGTGACGACCCAGCCCGTCGGCAGCGTGCCGCGGTGCGTGATCGGCTCGTCCGCGTCCTCGTCCCAGCCGAAGGCGACGATCGGCTCCGGGCTCGTGTACGCGCGGCGCGGCGCGAGCGCGCCGAGCAGCTGCAGGAGGAACGCATCGGCCACCGCGAAGCACCGCGCCTGCCGCGGATCGCTCCGCTGCGCGGCGCCCCAGGACGTGGCGTCGTCCTCCGGGACGATCGGCTCCATGCCCGCGGGCAGGCGCGGCGCGACGTACACGTCGGTGGCTGTACCGTCGGCCTCGAACACGACCGCGCCGGGGCCTGGCAGCGGATCCCCGAGCGCGTCCGGGTCGCGGTCCTCGACGGCCACGATCTCGAGCCCGTGCGCAGAGGGCACCGTGTGCATCGTCGGCGCGCGGGGGACGCGCCCGCGAGGTCTCGTGCGCCCGTCGCTCACCAGCACGACCTCGAGGCGGCAGCCGTCGAGGGCGACCGCGTGACCGTCGTACCACGCACGCCAACGCGCGCCGTGTCCGAGCACGTCGTCGTCCTCGAAGGTGATCTCGGAGGGCAGGGTGACGACGAAGCGGCCCGCGAGCAGCGCGTGCTCCGCGAGCGCAGGCGCCGCGACGTCGCGCGGCTCTTCGCTCACCTCGGGCCCTTCGGCCGACGACGTCGACGCGTCGATCCCCGCGTCGGTCGCGTCCGTCGCGGGCACGCGCGTCGTCTCGCTGCCTTCGCTCGGCATGGGCTCGCTGGTCGTGGGCTCCTCGCGCGGGCTCGCGCCTCCGCACGCAGCGAGCATCGCGCCGAGCACGAGCGCGATCCCTCGGGCTGCGAGGTCTGCGTCGCGAGTCGATCGGGGCATCGGGTCCTTCATCGTCCTGCCGGGATCTGCCACGGCACGAACGAGAACGCCCCGGCTCCGCGAGGGAGCCGAGGCGTTCGTGCCGAGCGAGCGCTCGCTGCGATCAGGCGCGCTCGAGCACCACGGCCAGGCCCTGGCCGCCGCCGATGCACGCCGAGCCGACGCCGTAGCGCTTGTTCTGGCGGCGCAGCGTGTAGATCAGGTTCGCGGTGATGCGCGCGCCGCTCGCGCCGAGCGGGTGGCCGAGCGCGATCGCGCCGCCGTTGACGTTCGTCTTGTTCGGGTCGAGGCCGAGCTCCTTCTCCACGGCGAGGAACTGCGCCGCGAAGGCCTCGTTCACGTCGAAGAGATCGACCTCGTCCTGCTTGAGGCCTGCGCGGTCGAGCGCGTTGCGGATCGCGGGCGCGGGGCCGATGCCCATGATCGTCGGATCGACCGCGGAGACGCCCCACTGGACCAGCTTGGCGAGCGGCACGAGGCCGCGCGACTTGGCCCACTCGCCGTCCACCACGATCAGCGTCGCTGCGCCGTCGTTGATGCCCGAGGCGTTCGCGGCGGTGACGAGGCCGTCCTTCTTGAAGACCGACGGCAGCTTCGCGAGCTGCTCCATCGTGGAGATGCGCGGGTGCTCGTCCTTGTCGATCACCTTCACGCCCTTCTTCTCCTGGATCTCGACGGGCGTGATCTCGTCCTTGAAGCCGCCCGCCTCCCAGCACGCGGCCCAGCGCTGCTGACTGCGCGCCGCGAGCGCGTCGCACTGCTCGCGCGTGATGCCGTACTGCGTGCCGAGCTTCTCGGCCGTCATGCCCATGGGCGAATTCGCGAACGTGTCGTGGAGGGCGGTGAAGAGCGTGTCGACCATCTCCGGCGGGCGGCCGAACTTCGCGCCACCATCGCGCAGGCCCCACACCGCGTGCGGCGCCTGGCTCATGTTCTCCGAGCCCGCGGCCACCACGGCCTTGGCCTCACCGAGGAGAATCTGCTCGGCGGCGCTGATGACGGCCTGGAAGCCGGAGCCGCAGAGGCGGTTCACCGTGAGCGCGGGGCGATCGATCGGGATGCCCGCCTTGAGGCCCACGTGACGCGCGCCGTAGATCGCGTCCTTGGACGTCTGCTGCACGTTGCCGAGGATCACCTGATCGATCTCGTCGGCGTTGAGGCCGGCCTGCGCGATCGCCGCCTTCGTGGAGATCACCGCGAGGTCGATCGCGCTGATGTCCTTGAACGACTGGCTGAACTCGCCGAACGCAGTGCGCTTGGCGCCGACGATCCAGATCTCCTTGCTCAGCTTCTTCATGGTTCCTCGTTTCGGTTCGGTTCAGCGGTTCAGCGGGACATCTCCACCCAGGAGTTCGAGAACACGGGCTCCTCGGGGTGCTCCTTCGTGCTCGCCTGCACGATGACGCGGCCGTCCTCGCGCCAGCCGCTCACGACGAGCGTCTCGCCGGGCCACACAGGCTTGGAGAAGCGGCCCGCGAAGAGCTTCAGCTTGCTCGGGTCGCCGCCGCACTCGTGCTCGAGCACGGCGCGGCCGATGTAGCCGTACGTGCAGAGGCCGTGGAGGATCGGGCGTCCCTCGGTGACCTTCGCGGCCTTCTCCGCGGCGCGCGGATCGGCGTGGAGCGGGTTGTGGTCGCCGGAGAGGCGATAGAGCAGCGCCTGCGAGGGGCTCGTCGCGTACTCGACGCTCCAGTCCGCCGCGCGCTCGGGCGCACGCACGCGGATGCTCTTGGGCGGGGCCTCGCCACCGAAGCCGCCGTCGAGCAGGTACATGATCGTCCACTCGGTCTCGCAGACGAGCTCGCCCGCCTCGTCGCGCGTCTCGGTGGAGAAGATCACCTGCGCCATGCGGCGCAAGTCGCCCACGTTCGCGACCCTGCCGATCGTCGTGAGCGTGCCGCTCGGCGCGAAGGGCTTGTGGAGGCGGATCAGCTGCCCGCCGTGCACCACGCCACCGAAGTCGCCGCCGACGACGTCGAACATCGCCTTGCAGGCCTCGTACGTCGGGATGACCGCGTAGGTCGGGAAGACCTTCATCGGCGCGTCGCCGGGCTGTCCCTCGTACACGAACGAGAGATCGTTCTGCCCCGCGCCGATGCCGAGCGCGTAGAGCGCCGCGTCCTGCCAGCGGTAGGTGAACGTGAGCGGCGCGGTGGTCTTGCCGGCGGCCGTGGGATCGAGGGGCTTCTTGAGGACGCTCATGCCGAAGCGAGCCTCTAGCGTCGGGCGCGGAGCGCCGCAAGGTCGCGCTTGCCGCGAACGGCGAGGGGCCGCACGCTCCCTCGGTGCCGCGAGGAGCCGAGGCCGAGACGCTGTCCCCGACGGGGGCACGCGCCCGTGCGAGCCGCCTGGCGATTGCGGTGGCCTGCGCCGCTGCCCCGACGCTCGCCGTCGCGGGCTGCGGCAACCGTGGCGGGCCCGATGCGCACGTCGAGATGCCCGACGCGCCGGCGAACCTCGACACCGACGGCGACGGCCTCTGCGACTTCACCGAGCTCTCTCGCGGCACGGCGGTGGAGAACGCCGACACGGACGGAGACGGCTTCTCGGACCTCGTCGAGATCCATCTCTCGTCGGACCCGCTGATGATCGACTCGCCCGATCGCGACGACCTCGTCGTCCTCCCGACCGATCGGCTCGCGACCACGTCGGTCTCGCTCACGTACTCGGTGCGCGCCGAGGGTGGCACCTACGTCGGTGGCTTCTCCGCGCGCCCACCGTCGCTCGGTGACGGCACGACCGCCGGCGAGCACTTCTTCCGTGCGACCGCGGTCACCGCGACGCCGCTCTCGAACGTCGCGCTGATCGACGGTGAGCGCTTCGTCGGCGTCGTCGGCCGCACGCTCTTCACCTACCAGCTGGACTTCGAGTACCGCGGCGATGCGCTCGTCGAGTGCATGCGCGCGTACCCGTTCAGCTACCAGGTGAAGCTCGAGGACGGGAACATCGTGGGCCTGCAGAACCGCGTCCTGCTCGTGGCCCCCCGAGGCATGGAGCCCGGCAGCGGCGCGTGGTGCCAGACCACGACGTCCTGCTTCTGAGTCTTCCGGGTCGCTTCGCGCCCGAGCCATTCCTGCGATGCCAACGGGTCAGGCGCGCTCGACGATCCAGCGGCCGACCTCGCTCGTCTTCTTGTCGCCGCCGAGATCACGCGTGGTCATGCCGGCGGCGACCGCGTCCTTCACGAGCTGCGTGAGCCTGGCCTCTTCGCCCTCGATGCCGAGGTGCGTGAGCATCATGCCGACCGTGAGCACCGTGGCGAGCGGGTTCGCGAGATCCTTGCCCGCGATGTCGGGCGCCGAGCCGTGCACCGGCTCGAAGAGGCCGCGGCACCGCGACGTCACGTGCGTCCAGCGCGCGTCGTCGGGGCGCACGTTCGCGCTCGCGGCCATGCCGAGGCCGCCCTGCAGGGCCGCGCCGAGGTCCGTCACGATGTCGCCGAAGAGGTTGTTCGTCACGATCACGTCGTAGCTCTCGGGCGCGCGCACGAGCTGGAGGCAGAGCGCGTCGACGTAGATGTGCCGGGCCTCGATGCTCGGATACTCCGCGGCGATCTCCTTGAACGTCCGCTGCCAGAGGCCGTGCGCGTAGGACATCGCGTTCGACTTGTCGCTCATGTGCACGCGCTTTCGGCCGTGCGCCTGCGCGTAGCCGAAGGCCGCGCGGATCACGCGCTCGACGCCCTTGCGGGTGTTGACGTCCTCGTTGATCGCGACCTCGTCGGGCGTGCCCTTCTTGAAGTTGCCGCCGACGTTGACGTAGACGCCCTCGGTGTTCTCGCGGAACACGACCATGTTGCAGTGCTCGGCGCGCTTGCCCGAGATGGGCATGAGCGAGTCCGCCAGGCACACGACCGGCCGCACGTTGCAGTAGAGGTCGAGCCCGAAGCGGAGGCCGAAGAGGATGTCGCGCGCGTAGTCGAGGCTCGGCACGCGCGGATCGCCGATCGCGCCGAGGAGCACGGCGTCGCACTCGTCGCGCACGAAGCGCTGGTCGGCCTCGGGGAAGGTCGCGCCGTCGCGGAGGAAGCGATCCGCGCCGAGATCCAGCTCGACCAGCTCGAGCGACAGCCCGCGGCGCGCGCGGAGCGCCTCGAGCAGAGCTCTGCCGACGGCCACGACCTCCTTGCCGATGCCGTCGCCAGGCAGGAGCGCGATGCGGAGCGGGGTCCTCGTCATGGGCGCGGACGCTATCACGGCCCTTCGCGACGCCTCGGGCGTCCCGTGTGGACCCTCCCCTTGGACGATCTCGTGCCGAAACGGGCGAGATGCTTGACACCCGCGCCTCCGATTGGCGACCTTTCGGCCACGCATGGAGATCGTCGCGGCAGGCGTCACGGACGTCGGACAGCAGCGAGAGCACAACGAGGACTCGTTCTGCATCCTGCCGGAGTTCGATCTCTACATCGTTGCCGATGGCATGGGAGGCCATCGTGCGGGTGACGTCGCCAGCAAGATGGCGACGCACACGATGGCGTCGTTCTTCCAGGCGACCGCGAAAGAGGACGCGACGTGGCCGTTCCACTTCGACCCGCACCTGTCGGTCGAGGAGAACCGCCTGATCACCGGCATCCGCGTCGCCAACAAGCGGATCTTCGAGACGAGCTCGCGGCACCGCGAGGTGCACGGCATGGGCACGACCATCGTCGGGGCCCTGGTCTCGCGCGAGCGCGGTCGCATGTACATCGCCCACGTCGGCGACAGCCGCTGCTACCGGATCCGCAACGGCGAGATCACGCAGCTGACGCGCGACCACTCGCTGCTCAACGACTACCTCGCCGTCCTGCCGGACCTCACGCCCGAGCAGCGCGAAGAGCTGCCGAAGAACGTGATCACCCGTGCCCTCGGCATGCAGGACTCGGTCGTCGTCGACCTCGTGCCCGAGACGCCGAAGCCCGGCGACCTCTACATGCTCTGCTCCGATGGCCTCTCCGGCATGATCACGGACGAGGAGATCCTCGCGATCTGCGTGGCCCACGTCGACGATCCGAAGCAGGCCGCGACCGAGATGGTCGCCAAGGCCAACGTGAACGGCGGCGAGGACAACATCACGGTCGTCGTCATCGGCGTGAAGTGAAGGGGGCGCGAAGCCCAGCCCGAAGCTTCTCGCGTGTCGACAGAAGCTTCGGACGACACGCGAGAAGCTTCGCGCGTGTCGACCGAGGTTTCTCGCGTGTCGTCCGAAGCGTCTGAAGGGGCGCCACGCGGCGGGGTTGCGAAGCAACCCCTGGAGCGGCGAGGAGTAGGAGCGAAGCGACGATCGACGAGCGTGGGGGGAGTGGTGGGGGGCTGCCCCCCGCCCTCGCGCGCCGACGGCGCGCTAGAGAGGAGCGCACCCGATCGGGCCGGGGACGTCGATGTCTCGGACCTCGAGGCGTGAGGCCGTGACGCGCGTGCCGTCCTCGCGCTCCACCACCACGTCGTAGGTGCCGTCGCGCAGCGGAGGCGTCTGGCAGCGCACGGTCTGCGGGACGCAGACGTCTTCGCACGCACCACACGTGGGGCACTCGCAGGCCTGGAGGCGCGGGCGCACGAGCACGCTGCGCGAGGACTCGCGGATGGCCTCGCAGCCCGCGCTCCAGTCGAAGCAGCCCGCGCAGTCCACGGTGACGTCGAAGGACACGAACGCGCCGACGTCCTCGAGCATGCGGTGGCAGAGTTGCCCCGTGCCCGGGCGATCCGCGACGTTGCCCGTGCACGCGAGCGACGCGTCGGGCGCGTCCGGGATGGCCCAGCACGCGGGCTGCGCGTCCATCACCATGCGCCGCGGCGCGGCGCGCACCGAGCCCGAGAACACACCGTCGACCACCACGTCGTAGCGGCCCTCCTCGAGCGGCGGGACGGCGCACTCGACCTCGCTCGTGCACTCGTCACACGTGAGGGGGAGCTCGCACGTCTCGAGGCTCAGCTCGAGCCGTCCGCCCGTGACCCGCACCTCGCAGGAGCGGCCCTCGCAGAGGCAGAGCGAGCGCTCGACGCGGAGCGTGTAGGGCTCGCCCGCAGGGATCGCGCCGGTCGGTGTGAGCACACAGAAGCGCGTGCTCGCCTCCTCGATCCGCTCGCAGGAGGCGTCGGGGACCTCGCGCACGTCGGTGCCCGCGTCGCGCGAGAGCACCGGCGTGTCGGAGGCGGCCCACGCATCGCGCGTCGGCGCGTGCGCGTCGAGCGCGGGGCCCGCGTCGTCGAGCGTGCGGCTCGCGTAGCAGCCGAGGAGCGCGGAGGACACGAGCGCGACTGCGACCGTGCGATGCATGCGGCGAGCGTAGCACCGCGCTCGTGATCACTGACCCGTCGGGCCGAAGTGCGGGCGCGGCGCGTTCGCGGGCAGATCACGGAAGTAGTTCGTGCGACCGACCTCGCGGATGCGGCCTCCCTCGAGGCGACCCTCGACGAGCTCGTAGCCGAGCAGGCCGAAGATGCGGCCGCGCCAGAAGATCGGCCGCGCGTTGCCGTACCAGTCCGCGCACGAGGCGATGCAGTGATCCTCGACCGACTCGCTGCGGGCCGCGAGCGCGCCGACCTCGGTGAACGCGTGATCGTGGACCGAGAGGAAGAGCACGCTGGCCGATCCCTGCCAGATCTCCGCGAACGAGTCGCGGCTCGCGCCCGCGATCGGGAGACCGAGCACGCCGTCGGTCGCCGAGTCCTGCCGGAAGAAGAAGCCGTGCGTGCGGCTCTCGCCCTGCGAGGCACCGCGCTGCACGTAGTGGCCCGCGACGCGCGCGCCCGCGCCCTCGAACGCGATCGCATCGAAGTGGAGATCGCTTCCGCCCGTGCCCACGACCACCGCGTCCGAGCCCATGACCTCGATGCGCTCGATCGCGTGCTCGAGCGGGATGGACACCCACGGGTCGCGGCTGCCCACCGCCTCGCGCGCGCTGCCTCGCACCGGCGCGGCGTAGAGGGTGCGCGAGACGGGCGTCGTCGGGCGATCGCCCCAGCCGTAGTACGAGTCCGCGCCGTTGCCGTAGAGCACCCAGTCTCCGACGAAGCGGTTGTGGAAGTCGTAGCCCTCGACGCGCGGCAGCGGCGTGTACGCATCGACCGACGCGGTGGGCACGGCCGCGCTCATCTGTGCGATGGGCAGGCGCGCGAGCGCGACGTCACCGCTCGCGACCTCGGGCCGCCACATCGCTTCGCCCGCGCCCTCGCTGCGCACGAGGACGTCGAGGTGACCGTCGGCGGCCTCGTCGAACGAGAGCTGATCGGTGGGCTGACCGAACACGCGCATCGCGCCGGGCTGACCTTCGGCGAGCGGCAGGCGGTAGAGCACCGCGTCGGGGCGCGGACCGTTGCGCGAGTCTCCGTAGCGGTTGCTCGAGCCCACGTAAGGGTTGCCGACCCACACGTAGACGGCGTTCGCGCTCACGAAGAAGTTGCGGCTCGAGGGCCCGATGATCGCGTCCGCGCGACAGTCCGGCTCGCCGCCGCGCTCGGTCGGCGCGAGATCGCAGCGCACCACGGTGTGCATGAGCGGGGCGCCGCTCACCTCCTGCACGGGCTGGTAGATCCGCTCGCCGCGGATGAGCTCGCGCCAGTCGTCGTTCTGCCGGCGCATCGCGGGGAGCTCGGCGGCCTGACCGGCCCACGTGGGGATCGCGATCGGCATGTAGAACACGAGCGTCGAGCCGAGGAGGCGGCTCGCGTAGTTGCGCGACGAGTAGTAGTCGCCCGAGCGCAGGTAGTACGTGCCGCGTCGCGAGAGCTGACCCTGTGCGTCGATCGAGAAGAGGCCGAGCTCGGTGCCGCTGTTCTGGTAGTTGTATCCGACGACGACGATCGTATCGCCCGAGATGAGCATCTCGTCGTACCAGCCCCCGGTCACACCGGGCGGAGGCGCGTCGATGCTGGCGACGGGCGTGAGGGCGCCGTCCCCGATGCGCACCGTGAAGAGGCGACCGCGTCGCAGCACCACGAGGTGATCGCCGTGCGTCTTGACGATGCCGCCCTCGTCGACGCCGCGGACCTGCGTGTTGGTGATGCTCTCTTCGCCCTCGCCATCGCCGTGCGCCGCACCGGGGGTCGCGGCCGCACGTGCGGCGGGCGCCACGGGCGTCGGAGGCGCCGCGCCGCCCGTCGCTGCTTGCGCCATCGGAGCCTCCGCGGCCGCGGCCTCGAGCGCGCCGCCGCCTCCGAGCCCGTAGCCGCCGCCGCGTCCCTGTGCGGGCTGCTGGAGCGACGCGACGAAGGCAGCGAACGCCTCGTCGGTGCCGAAGGTACGGAGCGCGTCCGTGGGCCGCGCGGCGGAGTCGTTCGTGCCGTTGCCCGCGACCGGCTGCGGATCCGTCGTGCCGTTCGTGCCGATCGGCGTGTCGTCGTCGCCACCGGGCGTCAGCGTGGGCCCCTCGTCGCGCTGCGACAGGATGGCCGTGCCCACCACACCGCCCACCGTCAGCGCACCACCCACGAACATCGCCATCAGCTTCCGATCCATGCCGTCTCTCCTCCGCGTCGTGCCGTCGACCCGCGTGGAACCCGGGTCGTCGGGGTGAGCTTGGACCCGGCCCGCGCATCTCCTATCCTCGCGCCGCGATGAAGTTCACCTGCCGAAACCTCTTCAACACGGACGCGGACACCTACTGGTCGAAGATCTTCTTCGATCCCGAGTACAACCGCGGCCTCTACGTCGACGCCCTGCAGTTCAAGAAGTGGGAGCTCGTCGAGCTCACCGGCGAGCCGGGTGGCGCCCGCACGCGCAAGCAGAACCTCGAGCCCAAGAGCGACGCGCCTGCCGTGGTGCAGAAGCTCGTGGGCGGCTCGATCTCGTACGTCGAGCAGGGAAGGTTCGATCCCGCGAGCCGTATCTGGACCTACGAGATCACGCTCTCGAAGCTCGCGGACAAGGTGCGCATCGGCGGCAAGTTCTGGGTGGAGCCGCGCGGGGACAAGCGCATCGAGCGCATCTGCGACGTCGACATCAGCGTGAACATCTTCGGCGTCGGCGGGATCGTCGAGAAGTTCGTCGAGGGCGAGACGCGCGACAGCTACGAGAAGGCCACGGTCTTCACGAACGACTGGATCAAGAAGCAGGGGCTCTGACGCCCGAGCCCCCGGCGATCGCACACGCGCGCAGCGAACGGATCGCGCTGCGCCCACTTCGTGCCCTCTCGGTTCCGAGCGCGGGAACCCTCCTCGGGGTCGAGAGTCTGTAGGCTCCAGCTGCGACCCAGCGTCGCGAGGGAGCCCCATGACCGAGTCGACCCCGAGGCCGCGTCGAAGCACGCGCGTGCTCGTCGCGTCCCTGTTCTCGTTCTCCGCGCTGGCGTGCGGCCACGACGCGCCGCCGCCCACGGTGGGTGGAGACTTCGGAGACGCGAGCTACTCGGATCTCGTCCTCGATCCGTCGAGCCGGCCTGCGTGGCGATCGCTCGTTCCCGCGCCGCCCCCCGAGACGCCTCGCCCCGATGCGGGCGCGATGCCGCCGCCGCCCGAGGGCGACGCGGGCGTGCGGCTGCCCGAGGTCGGTGAGGTCGAGATCCTCATCGGCCGTGAAGGCGACCGGCGACCGCTCGTGCCCGAGCCGAACGATCGGCTCGATGGTGGCTTCCACGGCGTGTTCGTCGCCGCAGGGCAAGCACCACCCGAGCGCCTGCACGTCGTGCTCGATGCGCCCTACCAGAGCTGGGCCGACGAAGGGACGTTCGTGCACCTCGTGGTGCTCACGCCGGACTTCCGTCCCGCTGCGGGCGCGGAGATCTACCTCTTCGAGCGGCTGATCGGCACGGCCGACGAGCACGGCGCGTTCGCGTTCCGGCGAGAGCCGAGCCACTTCGACGGCGGAGCCGGACTGCTCGTCGCACGACACGGCGGGCTCTCGCGGCGTGTGCGCTACGACGCGGGCTCGCGCACCTCGTCGTTCGAGGCCGTGACGATCTACGGCTACACGGATCGCGGCATCTACGAGCCCGGCGACACCGCGCTCTTCCGCGCGATCGCGTGGCGCCTGCGCGGCGAGTACGTCGCCTTGCCGGACCACGAGCTCGAGCTCGAGCTCGTCGACGATCGCGAGCAGATCGTGTCGGGCGCGAGCGTGACCACGGACGAGTGGGGCATCGCCGAGACGCCGTTCCCGATCCCCGCGACGCTCGCGGACGGTCCGTATCGCCTTCGCGTCCGCTCCGGCGAGGAGGTCGCCGAGAGCCGCCTCGTCGTGCAGCGCTTCGTCGCGCCCGTGATCGCGATGGATCACGACCTGCCTCGCTATCTCGCGCGCACACGCGAAGAGCTCACGGCGAACGTGTCGCTCCGATACTTCGCGGGCGGCGACGTCGGCGCCGTGCACCTCGCGCTCGTCGCCAAGAACGGAGCGACGGAGATCGCGCGCGTCGAGCGCGACGTCTCGGGGCCGGGCCCGCACGCGCTCGTGTTCGACGCCGAGACGCTCGCGCGCGTGCTCGCCTCGCTCGGAGGCCGCGGCAGCAGCGAGCGCAGCACGCTGGCGCTCGATCTGATCGCGACCGACGAGCACCAGCGAACCGACACGATCCACCGCTTCGTCGACGTCGTGCCCAACCCTTACATGGTCGCCGTCGAGCTCGACCGCACGCGCTACCAGGTCGGTGATCCCGTCAACGTCATGGTCCGAGCGACCGAGCGCGACGGCGTGCCCGTGCGCGACCGCGACGTGGTGCTCCAGATCAATCGCCGCACGCGGCTCACCGCGCACACCGACGCCGACGGCGTCGCGCGCTTCACCTTCGCGATGCTCACGCACGGCGCGCCGCTCGAGGCCTTCCTCTCCGACGTGCGCGAGCCCGTCGGCGAGGCCGAGCTCCCCTCGCCCGTGTCGGTCCCCATGCTCTCCGCGGTGCCGAGCACCGTGGTCGCGAGCGGCGAGGAGATCGACGTGCACGTGCTCTTCCCGTCCGACGTGCGGCCCGTCGAGGGCGTGGTCCACGCGGACGTGGTCGACAGCTCGGGCGCGATCATCCACTCGAGCCTCGTGCCCATCGTCGACGCGGGCGGCCGGCCCGAGGCGCAGAGCCGCATCGTCGCGCCGAGCTGGGGCTCGATGTTGCTCACGCTGTGGTGTGTCGCGCGGCGCGGAAGCTCGATCGGTGTGGTCACCGATGGTCAGAGCCTCGTCGTCACACCGGGCGCGACGCTCACGGTCACGCTCGGCGGCTTGCCCGAGCGCGCGGGGCCCGGCGACGAGATCGACGCCCAGATCGAGGTGCGCGATCGCGAGGGCGCGCTCCACGAGGCGATCCTCGGCGTGAGCGTCGCCGATCGCGCGGTGCTCTCGCTGCTCGATCCGTTCGAGCGCGCGCCGGTGGATCGCTTCTACAACCCCGAGCGCAAGGTCCTGGCCTCGACGGGCGCGCAGACGCTGACCTGGCCGTGGGTCTCACGCACGTGGGGTGAGGATCGCACCGACATCGGCTGGCCCGGCACGTTCGGCTTCCACGCGGGGCGCGATCCGCAGCCGAGCCGCCTCAACCCGGGTGAAGAAGCCACGTTCGATGCGATCCCGCCGAGCTCGTACGCGGCCTACGGCACCGATCCCATGTCGGCGCTCGGTGCGCTGATGGGCGATCAGATCGGAGGCAACTTCGGGTTCGGCGGCCTCGGCCTCAGCGGCACGGGCATGGGCGGTGGTGGCACGGGCGAAGGCACCATCGGCCTCGGCAACCTCGGCACGATCGGCCACGGCGCGGGCACGGGCACCGGCTCGGGCTATGGCTCGGGCGCGGGCGCGCTCGGCGTCCTCGGCCAGATGGCCGGTGCCTGGAACGGACCGACCTCGCCGTACGGCGAAGAGCCACCCGCCGCGCAGCCCACCACGATCGTGCTCCGCACCGAGCACGACGAGACGAGCCTCTGGCTCCCGCGGCTGGTCGCGCACGGTGGTCAGGCGCAGATCCACGCGCGGCTGCCCGAGAGCATCACGGAAGAAGAGATCTCGGTGCTCGCGACCGATCGTGCGGGCGGGATCGCGCTCGCGCGTGTGCGCGTGCCCATCGCGCAGGAGCTCTTCGCGCGCAGTGACCTGCCGCCGTCGGTCTCCGAGGGCGAGGCCCTCGACGTGAACGTCGCTGCCGAGAACCACGGCAGCGCGCCCATGGCGATCGAGCTCGCACTCGAGGCGATCGATCCGACCGAGGCCGCGCGCGGATCGATCACGGTCGAGGGCGAGCCTCGCCGCGCGACGCTCGCGCCGGGCGGGACGCTCACGGCGCGCTACGTCGTCACCGGCCACGCGCCGGGGCAGGCGCGCTACCGCGTGCGTGCGCGCGCCGGCAGCTTCGAGGACGTCGACGAGCGCGACGTGTACGTCGAGCCGGTGGGCGAGCCAGCGATCGAGCCGCACACGGGCCTCGTGGCGAACGGCACGTACCGCACGAGCCTCGAGCTCGCCGAGGACGACCGTGCGCGCGAGATCCGCCTCGGCGTGGTCTTCCCCACCGTCGCGCCCGCGCTCGCGTCCGTCGACGAGCTCTTCGCGCTCGCGCCGTGGGGCCCCGATCCGGCCGCGAGCCAGCTGATGGGCGCGGCCGCCGCGTACCGGTACCTCGTGCTCACCGATCGCTTCGATCCGGTCGTGCACGGCGAGACGGTCGATCGCCTCCGGCGCACGGGCGATCGCATCCGCGCGGCGCAGGGCTTCGACGGCGGCTTCGGCTGGCACTGGTCGAACGGCCAGAGCGCGCCCTTCGTCACGGTGCACGTGCTCGAGGCGATGCTCGAGCTGCGCGACGTCGCGCTCTTCCACGACGAACAGGCGATCCACCGCGCCGCGGCGTACCTCGTGAGCACGCTGCGCGAGAACGGGCCGTTCGCGGCGAACGACGTGGCCCCGTGGGAGGGTCACGATCCCTGGGTCAGCACCGCCGCGAGCGTCGAGGCGCTGCACGCGATCGCGCGCGCGCTGCCGGAGGAGGACCCGCTCTTCGCGATCGTGCGCGACGAGCTCTATCCGCCGCGCATGCGCGAGGTGCTCGACTCCACGCGTCCCGATCCGCTCGCGCTCGCGCACACGGTCGCCGCTGGTCTCTGGCTCGGGGCGCTCGATCGCGACGCGCTCGAGGACCTGGTCCCGCGCCTCGTGAACGTCCGCAACGTCACGCACTGGGAGCCCGGCTGGTTCGACGCGTGGGGTGGCACCGTCGAGGCTGCGGCGACGACGCTCGAGGTGCTCGACGTGCTCCGTGCGGGCGAGCACGACACGGCGCGCGGCCTCGTCACCGACGCGCGCTTCGAGGGCGCGGCGCGCGACGCGATCCGCTTCATCCTCCACACGCGCGGGAGCTTCGGCGCCTGGCACAACACGCGCGCGACCGCGTGGGCGATCCGCGCGCTCACCCGCGTGGCGCCCGGCGATCCCGACGAGCACGGCACCGTGCGCGTGCTCGTCGACGGGCAGGAGCGCCAGCGCACGGAGGTCTCCGCGAGCTCGATCTTCGCGAGCGCGCTCGCGCTGCGCGAGATCGATCTCTCGGGCCTGCCCGCGGGCCGACACGAGATCGAGGTCCGCTACGACGGCCGCACGCAGCCGCGCGTGGAGCTCGAGGTGCGGCGCTGGGTCGGGGGCGGCACTCCGCCTCCGCCCGCCGAGGCGCTCTCGCGTCGCGTGCCCGAGCGGTGCGCCGTGGGCGCTCCGTGCCCCGTCGTGATCGAGGTGCCCTCGACGCTCTCGTTCCCCGCGCTGATCGAGCAGCCGCTCGGCGATGCCTTCGAGCTCGATCGCGACGCCCTCGAGGATCTCCGCGCCCGCGGTGCCCTCTCGTGGCACGAGCTCTCGAATGGCCTGCTCCGAGTGGCCGTACCCACGCGGACGAGCACCCTCACACTGCCCCTCCGCGCCGCGCGCACGGGTCACCTCGTCCTGGCGCCCACGCGCGCCTCGCGCCTCGCGGGCGGCCTCACGCTCCGCTCCGAGCCGGCTTCGGTCGAGTCGCGCTGAGTGAGACACTCCGCGCCGACGCGGACCCGCGCGCATGTCAGCAGACTGTCAGGTTTGAGCCGCCGTCAGAATCGCAGGAGCTCGACGGCGCCCGCCGTGCCTGGAAGAGGCGCCTCGAGCGACTGCTGGCTCGCGACCACGCCGACCGCGACGCCCACGCCGACCACCACGACCGCGCCGACGATCACCCAGACGATCCAGTCGTCGCTGCCGCCACCCGCGTCCGTCTGCTCGCCCGTGCCCACCTCGCCCGTGCCCACCTCGCCCGTGCCCGCCTCGCCCGTGCCCGCCTCGCCCGTGCCCGTGCCGGCGGCCGCGCCTGCGCCCGTGCCCGCCTCGCGCGCGCCCGCCTCGCCCGCCTGAACCGCGCCGACCTCCGTCGTGGTGTCGGGCCGCAGCTCCACGGTCACGCGGCTGAGCTGGCCGGCGCGCACGCGCACGTCGCGTCGCACGGTGCGGTGACCGGGCGCGCTCACCTCGAGCTCCTCTTCTCCCGCGACGACCACGAGCGGACGCGACATCGGGAGCTCGGTGATCTCCGTCGCGCCGAGCGTCGCTCGCGCGCCGCGCGGCAGCGATCCGCTGATGAGGATCTCGACGGTGCCCACCTCGCCATCGACCACGCCGAGCGCCTGCTCGAGGGCCGCGCGGTTGCGCTCGATCCAGGCATCGCTCGTGGTGGAGAGCGCTTCGCGGAGGCGCGTGTGCGCCTCGACCCACTGACCGAGGGCCTGGTGCACCAGGCCGAGCTGCGCGGCGGCGCGCGGCGTGGGCGACGCGGCGTAGGCCTGGCGGAACGTCGCGAGCGCGCCCGCATCGTCACCGGCGCGGCGTTGCGCGATCCCTTGCTCGATCAGCTCGTCGGCGGACGCGGCCTGCGCGTGGACCACGCACGGCGCACCCAGCGTGGGAAGGCCCGGCGTGAGCAGCGTGACGAAGAGCGCGAGCGCGCTGCGCAGCGCGAGACTCTGCGAGGAGGCCTGCCGCATGTCCGCGAAGCTACCACGGCGGTGTGCGACTTCGTTACCATCGCAGGGTGTCGCGCAAGCTGACCGCGGGCTCGAGCCTCGCGCAGTACAAGATCGTCGGGCTTCTCGGCGAGGGTGGGATGGGCGCGGTCTACGAGGCGCTCGACGAGTCCCTCGACCGACACGTCGCCATCAAGACGTTGCTGAGCGAGGTCGCGCAGGATCCCGAGAGTCGCAAGCGCTTCTTTCGCGAGGGCAAGGCGGCCGCGAAGCTGAGGCACCCGCACGTCGTCGAGGTCTACGGCGTCGGCATCGAGGACGACATCCCCTACCTCGTCATGGAGCTGCTCGACGGCGAGAGCTTCGCGGCGATGCTCGACCGCGACAAGAAGCTCTCGTCCGAGCGCGTCGTCGACATCCTCTTGCCCGTGCTGTCCGCGCTCGTGATCGCCCACCAGGAAGGCGTGATCCACCGCGACCTCAAGCCCGACAACATCTTCCTCCAGAAGACGCGGGCCAAGACGATCGTGCCGAAGCTCCTCGACTTCGGCATCTCGAAGGTCACGGGCGCGCACAACTCGCGCATCACGCACACCTCGTCGCTCATGGGCACGCCCTACTACATGAGCCCGGAGCAGGCGCGCGGCGGCAAGGACGTGAACGCGCAGATCGATCAGTGGTCGATGGGCGTGATCCTCTACGAGGCGCTCGCGGGTGAGCGACCGATCCAGGGCGAGACCGTGCTCGAGATCCTGCACCGCATCGCGACGATGCCCATCAAGCCGCTGCAGGTCGCGGCGCCCGACGTGCCGCCCGAGCTGGCCGCCGTGGTGATGCGCGCGCTCGATCGCGAGCCCGCTCGGAGGTGGTCCTCGATCTCGGCGCTCGGTCATGCGCTCTTGCCCTTCGGCTCGCTCAGCACGCGCACCACGTGGGCGGCGGCGTTCGACAAGGGGTCCGTGTCCGAGCGTCCTCCTCCGCCACGCGCCGAGCTGCCGAGCGACTCGGCGGAGATGAGCGCTGGGCGGCCCGTCGTGTCGGCCGCGGACGCGACCGAGACGCTCGCCGCTTCACCGCGACAGCGAGCCGAGCAGACGCGCGCGCGGCCCGACGATCGCACGCGCCCCGTGCAAGGCGTGGCCGCGGTCCCACCGCGCACGCGCTCGTCCGAACCTCGCCCCGAGAGCGCTCCGACCGAGCGGGCCGCGTCCGAGCGCGAGGGCAGCGCGGCCGACGGCGTCGCCCTGAGCGGCGGCAAGTCCGCGGTGCTCGCGACCGGCCCGATCGAGCTCCCTGCACCGAACCGCACACCGCTCTGGCTCGGTGTGGGTGCGGCAGCCATCGCCGTCGTGATCGGCGCGGCCGCGTTCGGCCTCGGGGGCGCGAGCGCAGGCGGTACGACGGGCGCGCCTGCGTCGTCGTCGGCGACGAGCGAGCCCGCGCCGCCCACGAGCGAGCCTGCGCCACCGCCCACGGCCGAAGCGCCACCGCCCACGGCCGAAGCGACACCGCCAACGACCGAAGCGACTCCCCCGACGAGCGAGCCGACGCCGCCCGCCACGGTCGAGACCTACGCGGCCAGCCTGCACGTCTCGCCTGCTTCGGCGAGCATCGAGCTCGATGGTGCTGCGGCGGGCATGGGCACGTGGAGCGCGACGCTGCCGCGGGACGGCCGCGAGCACCGCCTCGTCGTGACGGCCGAGGGCTACGAGCGCGCCGAGCTCACGTTCACCGACGCGCCGCCGCCGGCCGAGCTCGCGCTCGAGCGCACGCGCCGCACCGGAGGCTCGCGGCCGGGATCCCGGACCGGCACACAGGGCGGATCGGCGGACTCGACGGCGGCATCGCAGGCCAGCAGCATGGCCAGCGAGACCTCGATGGGCGGCCCTCAGGTGGGCGCGAACGGCTCTTTCATCTTGCAGTGATCCACATGCGCGTCACTCCCCCCTCCCGGTTCGGCAGCGCCTCGCGTGCAGCGCTCCTCTCGATGCTCTCGCTCGCGGTGCTCGTGGCCCCGGCGTGCTCGACGCGCCCACGCACGCAGGTGATGGTCGAGGTGTACGCCGAGCCCGGCGTGCGCGCGCGCCTCACGAGCGTGCACCTGCGCGCCCAGGGCTTCGATGCGACGGGCCTCGAGCCCGGACAGACCTTCGATCGCGACGTGAGCGCGCCGCTCACGTTCCCGATCTCGCTCGCGATCGTGCCGCAGGGCGAGGATCCGACGCGCACGTTCCGCTTCGAGGCCGTGGGCTTCGAGGGCTCCGAGCAGGTGAGCGTCGTGCGCGCACGCAGCGGCTTCCGTGCGGGCCAGACGCTGCGCCTCGTGCTCGTGATGGAGGACGCGTGCGCGGGGCTCTCCTGCAACGCGCTCGAGACCTGCCGCGCGGGCGCGTGCGTGGATGCGACCATCGACCCCGCGACGCTCTCGCCGCTCGGCAGCGACGCGTCCGTCGACGCTGCGGCTGCAGACGCCGCGACCTCGCCGATGGACGACGCCGCGGTCGATGCCTCCGGACCGATGCTCGATGCGGGCCTGGACGCTGCCTCGTCGATGGACGACGCGGGCCTCGATGCGCCGGCCTTCGATGCGTACGTGCTGCCGGACACGGGGGACGCGGGACCCTGCGGTCTGGATGCGTCGCTCACGTACTGCCCTGGCGAGAGCGCGTGCTTCGATCTGATGAACGACGACTCGCACTGCGGGTCGTGCGACGACTTCTGCATCGGCGGCCGCAGCTGCAACGCGGGCGTCTGCATCTTCGAGAGCACCGGGGCCGAAGGCGCGTTCCGCCCCGCGACGAGCACGAGCCTCGCGCCGGGCGTGCATCACTTCACGGTGATCAACATCCCGACCGGCGTCGTGATCACCACGTCGGGCAACGGCGTGCTCGATCTCCGCGCGACGGGCGCCGTCATCGTCAACGGGACGATCGACGTGTCGGGCGGTGACGGCGCGAACGGCATCAATCCCACGGCCACCTACGGGGGCTCGGGCGGTGGCGGAGACACGGGCCTGCCCACACCCGCGATGAGCCGCGGCGACGGCTGTGGCGTGCCGGGCATGGGCGGCGAAGGCGGTCGCGGCGCGGACGGAACGCCCGGCGGTGGTGGCGCATGCACGCCCGGCGGTGGCGTCTTCGGCGGCGGCGTCGGTGGCACGTGGAGCGCCGGCGGCAGCGGTGGCGGTGGCCATGCGGGCGGCGGCGGTGGTGCGGGCGGCTCGAACCGCGGAGGCGCGGGCGGAGCGAGCGTCGGCGAGATCGGTGGCGCGGGTGGTGAGATCGAGATCGTCGTGTCGGGCGGCGGCGGCATCCCGCACGGCACGGGCGGCCGTGGCGGTGTCGCGCCCGGCGTCTACGCCGGTGGTGACGGAGTGGAGTCGCCGCGTTGTCTCGACGTCGGCTGGTGGGCCGGCGGCGGCGGTGGTGGATCGATCGGCCGCGCGGCGGCGGAGGATCTCACGGTCGCGAGCACGTTCCGTCCGGGCTCGGGCGGCGGGGGTGGTGGCTCGCACGCGCAGGGCGGTGGTGCGTCCGATGGCGGCGCGGGCGGCGGCGGTGGTGGCGGCGCGATCCGCCTGAGCTCGCCGATCTCGATCACCGTCGGTGACACCGGTCGCGTGCTCGCCGATGGCGGCGACGGTGGCGACGTGCCGAGCAGCGAGTCGTCGGGCGCAGGGGGCGGAGGATCGGGCGGCCTCGTCTACCTCGCGGCGCCCGTGCTCACGGTGAACGGCCGCGTCAGCGCCGTGGGTGGCGCCCAGGGCACGAACACCGCGTGTGGTGCCGACGGTGGCAACGGTGGGCTCGGTCGCGTGCGACTCTCGACGGATCCGTCGATGTGCACGCTCGGACCGTCCTCCTCGATCACGCCGGGTCTCGCGGGCGGTGCGTGCGCCGCGGGCGCCCCGGCCTCCGGCAGCGCGTACCTCGCGGCGTGGCCGGATTGACTCTCGTTCAATAGCCTCTCATGCTCTGTTGAACACTGTTCAACAGAGTGAGGATCGCATGGCGCCCAAGGATCGATCGGTCGCGAGCGGGAGTGACGAGGGCGGCGTGGTCGCGCGCGCCGAGCACGTCGACGTCGAGGTGCTCGTCGTCGGCGCGGGCTTCTCGGGCCTGGCCGTGGGGCACTACCTCCGCCGCGCGGGCATCCGCTCGTTCCGCATCCTCGAGAAGGCCGACGAGGTCGGCGGCACGTGGCGCGAGAACCACTACCCGGGCGCGGCGTGCGACGTCCCCTCGCACCTCTACAGCTTCTCGTTCGCGCCCGACCCGGGCTGGTCGCGCTCGTACTCGCCGCAGCCGGAGATCCTCGAGTACCTGCGCGACGTCGCGCGTCGCGAGGACCTCGTCTCGCACGTCGTCTTCGGCGCCGAGGTGATCGAGGCGCGCTTCGACGAGGCGCGCGGCCTCTGGCGCACGGTCTCGCGCGACGCGCGCACGGGCGCGACGACGAGCACCACCTCGCGCGCGCTCGTGCTCGGCAACGGCGCGCTGCACATCCCGTCGGTGCCGCGCTTCGAGGGCGCCGAGACCTTCCGCGGTGCGCAGTTCCACAGCGCGAAGTGGGATCACTCGTTCGATCTCCGCGGCAAGCGCGTGGCGGTGATCGGCACGGGCGCGAGCGCGATCCAGTTCGTGCCGGCGATCCAGCGCGACGTCGCGCACATGACGGTCTTCCAGCGCACCGCGCCGTGGGTCGTGCCCAAGCGCGACTTCGCCTTCTCCGACGGGACCAAGGCCCTGCTCCAGCGGGTGCCGGCCCTCCAGCGCGCGTATCGCGCGTTCATCTACACGACCTCGGAGCTCCAGGCGTACGGCTTCGTCTACGACCCGCGGGTGATGAAGCTCCTCAGCAAGCTCGCGCTGCGCTACCTCGCGAAGGAGATCCCGAACCGAACGCTCCGCGAGAAGCTCACGCCCACGTTCGTCATGGGCTGCAAGCGCATCCTGCTGTCGAACGACTGGTATCGCGCCCTTCGACAGCCGAACGTGGAGGTGGAGACCGCCGCGATCGAGCGCATCGAGCCCACCGGCGTGCGCACGACGGATGGCGTGCTCCACGAGGTCGACGCGATCCTCTACGGCACGGGCTTCGCGGTCGCCGAGTACCTCTCGTCGATGCGCATCCACGGTCGCGGTGGCGTGGAGCTCAACGAGTCGTGGAAGCAGCGCCCCGAGGTCTACCTGGGCATCGGCGTCTCGGGCTTCCCGAACCTCTACCTGATGATGGGCCCGGCCACGGGCCTCGGGCACAACTCGATGATCTTCATGATCGAGGCGCAGGCTCGCTACGCCGCGCAGTGCATCCGGCGAATCGAGGACGAGGGGCTGCGCATGCTCGACGTCACGCCCGCCGCGCAGGCCGCCTTCACGCGCGAGGTGCAGGCGCGCGTGCCGCGCACGGTGTGGGCGAGCGGCTGCGCGAGCTGGTACCAGGCGGGCGACGAGAAGAACGTCACCGCGCTCTGGCCCGGCTTCACCTTCGAGTACTGGGCGCGCACGCGTCGCCCCGACTGGAGCGCCTTCGACGCGTCTTGATCAGGCCGATCAGTCGCTTGCTGCGGCGGCGTCGTCGTCGTTGGTGCGCGCGGGCGGCGTGCCGGGATACCACGGGTGGAAGGGCTCGCGGTCCTCGCACGCGGGGCGATCACCGGGTGGGCAGTAGATGCGCACGTGGAAGTGGTTGCGGTGCGGGTGGCCGTGCGCGGGCTGCACCATCACGGCCTCGGCGCGCGCGAGCACGCGTGCGGGCGCGCGGCGTCGGCGGCCCGTGCGGAGCAGGCGGTTCTTCAGCGTCTCGGCGACGAAGATGTACTGGACGCGCGCGTCGGCGTCGGCGACCAGGCGCGCCACGAGCTCCCAGTTGCGTGCGTCGTCGAACGTGAGCGACTCGTTGGGCGCGAGGCCGTGGCCGTTGCGATCGAAGGCCGCGAAGCCGTAGGGGTCGTAGGGGTGGCCCGCGCCGTCGAGCATGTAGAACGCGATGTCGACGTCGCGACCGTTCTGGTGGGAGCGGTGACCCGCGATCGCGCCGCCGTTCTGCCGCGAGAGCTCTCCGACCGAGAGCCGAGCGCCCGGCAGCCGACGCGCGACCTGCGCTGCGGAGCGCTCGAGCAGGCCCACGAGCTCCGTCGTGCCGTAGAAGTGCCCACCGGTTCGGTACTCGCCCGCGTGCCGCACGAGGCGCGACTCCTCGAGGAGCACGCCGCGTCGCAGGCGTCCGCGGAACGCGTAGCCGATGGAGGCGCTGTTGGGCCGGCGCGGTGCGCGCTGCCGCTGCGCGCGCGCTCGGCGCGGCCTCGCTTGCGTCGCGGTCGCGACCACCGTCTCCCGCTCCTGCGAGGACACGCCGGGCACGAGCGCGCCCAGCACCGCGAGGAGCGCGGCGAGGAAGAGCACGAGCGTGCGCGACGGGCGCATGCCCCGAGGCAACGTGAGTCCGCGACCGAGCGCAAGTTTTCGGCAGGCCTCGGCCTCACGACCAGAGGGCCCACGCGGTCGCGAGCGCGAGGCCGATCGCGGCGGCGGCGAGGGCGAGGCGCGGCAGCACGGGCGAGGCACGTCGCTCGCGCGGCGAGGGAGGCGCGAGCCGATCGCGCGCCTCGGCCCGAGCCACCACGCGTGCGAGCTCGTGCGGCGCCTCTTCGGCGCCGAAGTGCCCGACGCTCGGCAGGTGCGTGACCTCTGCCTGCGGGAAGGTCGAGGTCCAGCGCGCGAGCTGCGTCGCCCCGAACGCCGGATCGCGATCGCCCCACACGATCGACAGGGGCAGCCCTTCGAGGCGCGCGCGGCGCTCCCAGAGCGAGGCGTAGTACGCGTCCGCGCCGCCGAGCGCGCAGGCCAGGGCGTAGAGCGAGGCTCGTGAGGCGCGCGTGGCGAAGGGCGCGAGGAAGTGCGCGTGGACCCGGTCCGTGAGCAGCGCGCGATCACCCATCGCGCTCGGCAGGAGCGTCTTGGGCGAGACGTTCAGGGTGAAGTAGAGGAAGCGGCCGAGGGGGCTTCGCACCATGCGATCGATGCGCTGCACCGCTGCGTCGTCGGCGTTGGGCCACATCCACGTGTTGAGGAGCACGACGCGCGCGACGCGCTCGCGACGATCGAGCGCGACGGGAAGCCCGATCGGGCCGCCGAAGTCGTGCACGACGAGCGTGAGGTCGCGGAGCTCGAGGTGGTCCACGAGCGCGAGCAGGCGCTCGGCGTGCGCTGCGGGCGTGAGGCGTGCGGGATCCTCGATCGCGTCCGAGAGCCCGAAGCCGAGGTGATCGGGGACGATCACGCGGTGGTGTGGACGAAGGAGCTTCACCACCTCGCGCCACTCGAACGACCACGTGGGCGTGCCGTGCACGACGAGCACCGGCGGGGCGTCGCGGGGCCCCTCGTCGAGGTAGGCCATCCGGCCGTCTCGCGTGGGGAACGTGCGCGGCGTGAAGGGGTAGAGCGTTCGGTCGACCCAGCTCGGAACGGTGATGTCGGTGTGCATGAGCCCACCGTGGCCCGCGGCCCGATGGCGCGAGATGGTACGAACGTACTGCGGTGTCCCTCGGCGGGCTGGGTACGATCGGACCATGGTCGCGCGCTCCACCCACGATTCGGACGAGGCATGCCTCTCGGAGCTCGCGCTGCTCGGCACCGAGGCCCGAACGCTGACCGACTTCCGCGCACGCGCGCTCTCGCTGCTGCGCGCGCGCGTGCCCTTCGATCGCGCCGCGTTCCACGCGTTCTCTCCGCGCGTGCCGCTCGAGACGGGCGTCTTCGTCGAGCTCGATCTCGCGGTGCTCGCGGGCTCCGTCGCGCAGTGGGACGCGTTCGCCGTCGAGCTCGGGCGCATGCGCGATCTCGCGAACAGCTCGCGCGTCGCGTGGGATCGCGACGCCTTTCCGCCCGGCAGTGCCTCGCGGGCGCGCTTCCTCGCGCTGATCGGCACGCCGCTCAGGGTGCGCTCGATGCTCGTCGTGCACCTCACCGTCCGCGACGCGGTGCGCAGCGTCGTCGCGCTCTTCGGAAAGAACGACGACACGTTCGACGCGGGGCACGTCGCGTTCCTCCAGCGCGCAGCGCCGACGCTCGCGCTGGCCGATGCGCTGCTCCAGCACGACGACGCCGCGCCACGCGCCTCACTGCCCACCAAGCTCGTGTGCGAGGACGGTCGCCTCACGCCGCGGCAGCGTCAGATCGTCGAGCACGTCGCCCTGGGCCACACGAACGCGGAGATCGCCCGGGCGATGGGCCTCTCCGCGAACACGCTGCGCAACCACCTCGCGGCGATCTTCGGGCGCGTGGGCGCGAGCAACCGCGCCGACCTCGTGCGCCTCGCGGTGCTCACACCGTCGTCGTCGCGGCCGGCGTGAGCTGCCCTCGAGCGTCGGTGCTCGCAGCTCGCGGCCCGCCTCGACGCTCGCCTGGGATCAGGAGAGCTTGTCGGCGATCTTCTCGGCGGCGCGCGTCGCGATCGCCATGATCGTGAGCTGCGGGTTCACGCCGAGCGGCCCGCGCACGGTGCTGCCGTCGACGAGGAACAGGCCGGGCAGGTCGTGCGCCTCGTGGTCGAGGCCGACGACGCTCGTCTTCGGGTCGGTGCCCATGCGGCACGTGCCGAGCGGGTGATACGAGGTGAGCAGCAGCTCGCTCACGCGCGGGCTGCGCTCCACGAAGCGCTTCCACTCGGCGCGCGAGCGGTAGTCGTGGCCACCCGAGTACGTGGGGAGCACGCGCTTGGCGCCGGCGGCCCAGCAGATCTCGCCCATCTTCACGGTGCCGCGGTGGTAGCGCGCGACGTCCTCGGGCGTGACGTTGTAGTGCACCGCAGCGATGCCGTCGGCGTCGGCGACGACGCGCCCCGTGCCGTGGTCGGAGACGAGGATGCCGAAGCTCGCGATGTGGGGCATCGCGTCCATGAGCTCGACGAGCGGATCACCCACGAACGGAAGGACGATGGGCCCGAAGTTCACGTCGGGCTGCGCGGCCGTGAGGAGGATGCCCTCCTTCACGAACTCGTCGCAGCCGTAGCCCTGCGGGATGGAGTCCTTGCCGTTGATCTCCTCGTCGAAGATCGCGGCGAGGCCGCCCGAGGGATGGAGCGTGAGGTTGCGACCGACCTGACCGCTCGAGTTGCAGAGGCCCTGACGCAGGAGGAAGAGCGGCGTCGGGATCGCACCGCCCGCAAAGACGACGGCCTTGCCTCGCACTCGGATCGTGCGGCCGTTCGGCGAGACGCCCTCGATGCCCACGGCGCGGCCACCCTCGACGAGCACGCGGTCGGCGCGGAGCTTCGTGAAGAGCATCGCGCCCTTCTCGAGCGCTGGCGGCACGTACGAGATGTTCGTCGAGCGGCGTGCGTCGGTGCGGCAGCCGAAGTCGCAGAAGCCCGAGCCCTCGCAGCCGGGCGCGTTGCGGTTGAGGACGAAGTGGCTCCAGCCGTGCGCGTCGCAGCCGCGTGCGAAGACGTCCTGGATCTTCCCGATGAAGCGTCGATCCGCGGGCTGCACCTGGAGGATGTCCTCGACGCGATCGAAGTACTTCTCCATCGCGGTCGGCGACAGCTCGTCGGTGCGCATCTCCTCGCACCAGCGATCGAGCACCCAGGGAGGCGTGCGGAACGAGGTGCCGCCGTTCACCGCGGTCGAGCCGCCCACGAGGCGACCGACGAAGAGCGGGATCACGTTGTTGCCGAGCGAGACGGCGCCTCGGTAGAAGTTCTGGTGCGCGTGGACCGAGCTGCCCGTGAACTCGTCGCGGCGGACGAAGCGGCCCTCCTCGACGAACACGACGGCGTAGCCGCGCTCGGCGAGCTCACGGCCCACCACGGCGCCACCGGCGCCCGTGCCGACGACCACCACCTCGCACTCGACGTCTTCCTCGTCGGTGTAGGTGTCGGCATCGACGACCTGCGAGGCCCAGCGCACGGGCTCGAGGTTCTTCACCACGTTCAGCTTGCCGCCGAGCCCCTCGTAGACGTCCTTGCGATCGAAGTGCGCGAACTTGATCGGGAACGCGAAGGCCTGGAGCACCGAGGCCATCGCGGGATCGCGCGACCAGCGCTGGAGCAGCGCCTGCTGCCGCTGGCGGGGCAGGTTGCGGAAGCGGTGGCCGCTCTGTGCGATCGCGAGGTGGTCGAGCGCGATCGCCGCCTTGGACCAGAGGGGCGCGAGGTACGAGTGCGTGTGCTCGAGCAGGCTCGCGACGCCGCGGAGCGTGTCCTCGTCGGCGCGTCGGACGCCCGCGCCGCCCGGAACGATGGCCTCCGCGAGGGCGAGCGCCGAGCGCCACGCGGCAGGGTCGATCGCAGCGCGGTCCGCCGGATGAGGAGTGGAGGCGGGCACCGTGGGGTGCGAGACCTTCGTGGTCCCCGAACTGCGGGGGGAACGCGGCATCTCGAGCATGACGGGGAGTATGGGTACATGTCGGCCGATCGGCCAGTTTCGCCGACTGACCGCTTGAGCGGGCTCACGCCCGCGAAAACCCGCGGATTCGTTGCGATCGCGAGGATCGCGGCGCTGCCGACCTCGCGTACCATCCCCGTCATGAGGACTGCGGCCCTCGTCCTGGTTCCCCTGACTGGTTGCATCACGGTGGCGCCGCCGCCCGTGACGACGTCGCCTCCCGCCGAGAGCCGGCTCGTGATGGTCGTGGGCGAGCGCGCCGACGCGCTCGGCTGGACGACGAGCGCCGCGGAGCACGGCGTCGTGCGCGTGCGCATGCACGACGGCCGCGATCTCGTGGTGCGCGAACAGGGCGTCGCGGCACCATGGCTCGAGGCAGGGCGCTGGGTCTTGCGGCGGACGCCGAGCGGTCTCGAGCCCGCCGAGATCGTGTCCGGCCTCGACGCGTTCCTCGAGGTTCGTCCGCACGGTCAGGCCTCGATCATCATCCCGATCGGCGAGGTCGTCGGGATCCTCCACGAGCCGCCGGCGATGCCGACGCCCGTGACGCCAGTCGTGACGCCGCCGCCCGAGCCCCCGCGTGGGCGCATGTCGGAGCTCGTGGAGCTCGGGGAGAGCGCCGACGTGCGCGCGGCGCGTGCGCTCTCCTGCAGCGGTGGCCTCGTGCACGTGCTCTTCGCGGACGGCAGCGAGGCCGACGCTCCCAGCGCCTCGGTGCGCGATCTGCGCCTGATCGTGGGGCAGCCGGTCACGGCGCTCTGGGAGGGCACTGCGTACCCTGCGCACGTGACCGCGCTGCGCGGGCGCGAGGCCCGCATTGCGTGGGACGACGGGTCGGACACGCCCGAGCAGTGGGTGCAGGCGTCCATGCTCGATCGGATCCTCGGGCCGTCCGACGGCGCGGCGGTGCGCGGCACGCTCGCGGCCTGTCGCGGCGCGGGCCCCGTCGCGGTGGAGGTCGGACAGCGCGTGCGGCTCGGGCATCTGCTCGCGTGTGAGGGGAACGTGCGTGTGGTGCAGGCGCGCGACGGCATCGTGCGTCTCGTGGATCCGCAGCGCGCTGTGCGAGCCCGCGTCGCGATCGGTGATCACGTCGAGGCGCTCTGGAACCACCAGACACCGTACGCGGCCCAGGTCGTCTCGATCGGTGAGCGTGTGCACGTGCGGTGGGAGGACGGCAGCGAGAGCGACGTCGATCCCGCGGACCTGCTCACGTACGTGCGAACGGAAGACCGTCCGATCGCGCCCGTCGAGTGTCCGGCGGCGGCCGAGCCGGCAGTGGCCGCGCCGACCCCTTCGGCGGGCGCACCCGAGACGTCGTGACCGCGCGACGCGCGCTTCCGGTGCTCCGCCTCGAGGTCGAGCCGGGCGCTCCGGACAAGCCCGCGCTCGGTGCGCCCTGCAACGGCTGCGGCGTGTGCTGTCTGGCGGAGCCCTGTCCCGTGGGCGTGATCGTGTCGCGTCGTCGTGTGGGGCGCTGCGCCGCCCTCGA
Organism: Sandaracinaceae bacterium; assembly: GCA_044376125.1. Classification (GTDB taxonomy): domain Bacteria; phylum Myxococcota_A; class Polyangia; order Polyangiales; family Sandaracinaceae; genus JAFLCL01. Next base: position 15,684 of record JBILLJ010000068.1, on the reverse strand, counting down.
GTGGGTCGCGACCGAAGCGCGTTACCGCTGTGGCTTGCTCGTCGCGCCCGAGGCACACGTGCCGCTCGGGACACGCGCGCTCGTTCGTGCGTTCGCACCGCGGTGGATCGCTGCGGGCAAGGGCTGTGACTCCGACGTGGAGATCGGCGAGGACCGATCGCTCAGCGACGGTGACGACGCCGACCGTACCGCGAGCCGCGCGCGACCTCGGCCGCGCCCGAGACGAGGCTCGTGACGAGCGTGGAGAAGAAGCCCTTCTTCGCGGTCTCGCGGGCCTGATCGATCGCGATCTCGTGGTTGCTGCCTGGCGGCCCCACGAACGACGGCCGCGAGTGCTCGCCCGGCGGGCGACTCATGCGCGCCTCGAGCACCTCGTCTTCGCCGTGATCGAGGAAGACGCCGCCGCAGCTCGGGCAGTGATCGATCTCGACCGCGCTCTCGCCGCCGCCGAAGACGTAGACGTCCATGCGCCGCCTCGCATGGCTCGTGCTCGGGCAGTCGAGCTCGCCCGGACCGAGCTTGGTGCCGCGACCGTCGCGCACGAGGAACGTCGGATCACTGTCGGCGCCGTGGAGCGCCATGCCCTCGCCCGGGTCGAGGAAGATCCCCTGACAGCGCGGGCACGTGTCGATCGTCGCGAAGGGGCGGCTCACGGCGTCGAACGCCACGTGGCAGCGCGGGCAGCTCCGGCTCATCGCGCGATGGTAGCCGAGAGCGCGAGAAAGAAACGCGGCTTCGACTCGCGCCGCGCGTGCGCCTCAGCTCACTGGTGGACGAGCACGAGGTACGCGCCGGAGGCCGCCGAGTCGAACGTCGTCACGTGCACCGTGTACGTGCCGGCTTCGGCGCTCGGCACGTCGATGCGCGAGTTCAACGAGAAGCCCGTGTCGTCGTTCTCCATCGATTGGCCACTCGGCGTGCCGAGGCGCAGGATCGGATCGAAGGCCGACGAGCTGAGCTCGACGGTGAAGCGCTGACCGGGCAGGGCCTCGAAGGCGAACGTGTCGTAGTAGCGCGAGCCCTCCATGCGATCGCTCGCCGCGAGCTCACCGGTCCACGTGATCGGTCCGTCTGCGAGCGTCTCGGTCTCGCCGTCACCGCCGCCCATCAGGCCGAGGCCGAAGACGCCGCCGAGACAGCAGAGCCCGCCGCCGAAGAGCGTGAGCACCGCCCCGGCTCCGACCAAGAGCCACGTGCGTGAGGCGTTCGACGAGCTGCTCGCGGCGAGCGCCGGTGCGGGCGTGCCGAGACCGGGAGAGGAGGGCAGGGCCGTCGCGATCGCTGCCGGCGGAGTCCCCACGTTCCGCGCGAGATCGAGCGCGGGACCGGTGGGTGTCTGCATCGCGGCGGTGGGCTGCATCGCGCCGCCGGGGTGTCCGACGGTCGCGGGCACCATGGACGGTGAGCCCGTGACGCCACCCAGCGGCGTGGCGGTGCCCGTCGAGGACGGCACCGGGCTCATGTGGCCCGTCATCGGACCCGTCGCGGGCGAGAACGCTGCGCTCGTCGCGGCGATCGGCGAGACGGGCGCCGGTGTCATCGCGCCGGCGACCACCGGCGGTGCAGCACGGCCGCGGGCGCGCCGCAGCTCCGCGAGGAGGACGGCCGCATCGCGTGGACGATCCTGCGCGCGCTTGGCGAGGCAGCGATCGAGGAGCTGCGAGAGCTCCGGTGGCGTGCCCGGTGCGACCGTGCCGATCGGGCGATGCGCTTCGGTCACGGCCGCCGCGATGATCGAGCCCGCGGTCTCGCCCGGGAACGGCGTCTCACCGGAGAGGATCTCGTAGAGCATCGCCCCGAGGGACCACACGTCGGCGGGGAACGTGGCGTCGCGCGCGTTCATCGCCTGCTCGGGCGACATGTAGTGGGGCGTGCCCATCGCGATGCCCGTCTGCGTCACGCTCGGGGCGGCCGTGTCGAGCTCGCGCGCGATGCCGAAGTCGAGCACCTTCACGACCTCGCTGCCGTCGCGGCGACGGTGCACGAAGACGTTCTCCGGCTTGAGATCGCGGTGGACGATGCCGCGCTGGTGGGCTGCGGCGAGGGGCTCGAGGAGACGATCGAAGAGGTCGAGCAGCTGCTCACGTGCAGCGGGGTTCCGCTTCGGATCGAGCCGCGCGAGCCTCTCGCGCAGCGTCTCGCCCTGGAGCAGCTCCATCGCGACGAAGAGCAGACCGAGCTTCTCGTCGAAGCCTGCGTCGTAGATCTCGACGATTCCGTCGTGACCGATCTGCGCCGGCGCAGAGACCTCGCGGAGGAAGCGCTGGCGCTTGGTCTCGTCGCGCGCGACCTCGGGCGCGAGGAGCTTGAGCGCCACGACGCGCTTCGAGAGGAGGTGGACGGCCTCGTGGACGGAGCCCATCCCACCTTCCGCGATCTTGCGGATGATCTCGTAGCGGCCACCCACCACGGTCTTGGGCTGGGTCACGGCGCGCATCCTACACGCTCGTACCGTGACCCGCCCGCATCCCTTGGGCGCCGTCGTGCGATCGGAGTCGCCCTCGCGATCTCTGTGATCAGAGGCCGGCGCCGCCGTACAACGGAGCGGGGCCGCCTGCGTCGGTGTTGTCGCTGCCCGCGTCCGTCGGAGGGCCGCCGTAGAGGTTCGTGCCTCCGCCAGTGTCGGCCTCGGGCAGGCCCGTGTCCTCCGCCATCGCCGCGTCGACGGGCGGGCCGCCGTACGCCGCATCTTGACCGCCGATGAATGCATCCAGCGGCGGACCGCCGTAGGCCGCGTCCTGCGCGCCCACGTATGCGTCCGGCGTTCCGCTTCCGCCGCCACAGCCGGCGGTGGCCGTCGTCAGCGCACCGAACGCCATGATCGCCGCGCGGCCCGCGCGCGGCAGGGTGATGGGCGAGCGCTCGGGCGTCACCTCGAGCGCGGCTCGGCAGAACGGACACTTCGATTCGGTGTTGCGGACGTGTCGTCCGCACTGTGTGCAGGGTCGCAAGCTCATCGTCGTTCTCCCCGGTTTGCCTCGAGCCCCTTGGCTCGTGCCGCGCTCTTTGCCGTGGGTGCCCTCACCGCTCTCCAGCTCATCTCAGGATCCCGGCGAGCCGCCGTAGAGCGGCGCGATGCCACCGGCCGCGTCGAGGCCCGCGTCCTGTGCGCTGCCCGCATCGGACGGAGGCGCGCCGTACGCAGGCGCGGGGCCGCCGGCATCCTCCGACGGTGTTCCGTAGGGCGGCGCGATGTTGCCCGCGTCGTTGCCCGCGTCGTCGCTCGGTGCCGTGGCCGCGTCGTTCATCGTGCCCGCATCGGGAGGGCCACCGTAGAGGGGGCCCGGCCCACCGCTGTCGGTCACCACGGCGGCATCCTGGGGCGGCCCGCCGTAGAGCGGGGCTCCTCCGCCACAGCCCTCGACCGAGGCAGCGACGACGGTCGTCGCTGCCGCGCCGAACGCGAAGAGGGCGGCGCGGCCGAGCCGTCCGACCGCCTGCCCACTCGGCGGCGTCGGGGTCGGATCGAGCTGCGCACGACAGAACGGGCACGCGCTCTCACTGGCGCGGACGTGGCGACCACACGAGACACACGGTCGAAGGCTCATCGGTCTCTCTCCAAGCGAGGCGCTCCAAAGCGAGCGCGGTCCAAAAATGGTGAGTATGGCTCAGGTCGAGGGCGACTCGGAAGGGCTCGTCGCAGGCGCCGGAATGTCCTCGACGACGACGTCGAACTTGCCGTGATCGAAGGGCAGCCCCGGCGCCTCCTCGACCTTCACCACGCGCTCGCGCTTGCCCTCGCGCTGCATCTCGAGCGCACGGTGGTGGCAGTAGGGATTGTTGCCGGCCTTGCCGAAGAGGACGAAGCCCGTCCACGTGCAGCCCGCGCGGCACTCGTCCGCGTAGTAGCAGGTGCGGCAATAGCCCCAGAGGTCCTCGACCGTGCGATCGCGCGTGTAGCGAAGGGGCTCCGCGCGCTCCCAGATGTCCTTCAGCGAGTGGTCGCGGATGTTGCCGCCGACCCAGGCCTCCGTCGGGAGCGAGGGGCAGCCCTTGATCGAGCCGTCGGCCTCGATGCCCAGCGTCGAGCGGCCCGCGCCGCACGAGTACATGTGCCCGCGCGGCATCGAGCCGCGCAGCACCGATTCGTAAGGTCCGAAGTAGCCCAGGTTGTTGCCGGGCCACATGCGCACGCCGAGCTCGTCACAGCGCGTCTTGAGCTTCGCGAGCAGCGGGAAGAGCTCGAGCAGATCGTAGGGCTGGAGGAGCACCTCGGGCTCGTCGGCGGCGCGGCCCATCGCGACGGTCAGCTGGATCTGCCAGCTGTGGCACTCGAGCTGCCCCATCAGCTCGAGCACGTCGCCGAGGAACGGCATCGAGAGCCGGTTGATCTGCGTGTTGACCGAGACCTTGATGCCGGCCGCGCGGAGGTTCTGGATCGCCGCGAGCGCCGAGCGGTAGCTGCCCTCGACACCGCGCAGGCGGTCGTGGGTGCGCTCGTCTCCGTCGATCGACACGCTCACGCTCTGGAGTCCCGCCTCCGCCGCCGCCTTGCAGCGCTCGGGCGTGAGGCCGCGGCCGCCCGTCGTCATGAGCGCCATCATCCCGCGCTCGCGAATGCGTCGGATGATGTCGACCCAGTCGTCGCGCAGGTAGGCCTCACCACCGATGAGCGACACCTCGCGCACCTGCATCGCCGCCATCTGATCGACGAGCTCGAGGCACTGCTCGGTGCTCAGCTCGTCGGGTCGATCGCGTCCCGCACGCGAGCCGCAGTGTCGACACGCGAGGTCGCACGCGAGCGTGATCTCCCAGACGGCGTAGAGCGGACGCACGCGCTGATCGATCGGGCGCACGTCGGGGTGGAGCGGCAGGCGTCGCAGCGCTGGCTGCGCCGTGGGCGCGATGGGCAGCGACTTGGGCCGCGCTCTGCGCAGCTCTTCTTCTCTCGCTTGCGGCGAGAGCGGGTCGGGACGGTCGAGGACGCGGCTCATGGTGAGAAGGTATCGCGAGCCCGTGGCCGAGCGTGTGGCCTTCCATCACGCTCGTTCACGAACGCGTCGCCGCCATCGTCTCGGCCGACGTGAATGTCTGGCACGTGCGGTGCGACTCAAGCTCGCGTGACGACGCACCGGACCAGAACGGCACACGAGGGGGACGAGCCGGTGCGGGGACCGGCGTGGTCGAGCCGAGGCGCCCTCGCGCGCTCGCTCGTCGCAGCAGCGATCGTGGCGCTCGTCACGCTCGCGTCGCGAGGCAGCGCACGTGCACAGGCGCGCGAGCTCGCCGAGCCCTTCACGCCGCCAGCACGTCCCGACGTCGCGCTCGATCTCCACGCAGGCACGCTCGCGCCGTTCTTCGTCGGTGGTGGCGTGCGCGTGAGCCTGCCTGCCCAGCTCGTGGTCGGCGTGCTCTTCGGAGGCGTGCCCGATCCGTATGCGAACGTCTTCGGCGACGCGGCCGAGTCGTATGGCGCGGGGCAGGGCATCTCCGAGCTCGTGAGCCGCATGTTCTCGGGCGCGTTCGTGCTTCGTGTCGAGGCCGGCGTGCGGCCGGTCTCTCACGCGGGCTTCGAGCTGCTCGTGCACTACACCGCGCTCCTCAGCGAGCCCGAGATCTCGACCACCGCGATCGATCAGATCGCGGGACAATCGCTGCCGTGGGGAGGACAGTCCAGCGTGCGCCTCAATGGTGCGCTCCACGGCTTCGGCGGTGAGATCGGCTGGGCGATCGTGCCCTTCGACGGGGTCGTGCTGCGCCTCGGTGTCGGCCTCACGTACTTCGCGGGCGCGGCGATGCGCGTCGGCGTGCCGCGCGAGCTGCGCGAGGCCGCCGGTGGGACCGTCGAGCAGATCGAGCGCCGCATGGAGTCGACGTTCACGAGCTACGGCGTCGTGCCCTACGGCAGCGCGCTCGTCGGGGTGCGCATCCAGTGATCACGCACGCGAGGCGCGCGTCAGGCGGTCCGCGATCGCGAGCCCGAGGCCGTGCGCGGGGGGAAGCGCGACCACGATGATCTCCGCGCCCTCGGCGTCGAGCGCGCGCAGCGTCGCGTAGAGCGAGCGCGCGTGCTCGCGGGGATCGGCCGGTGTGACGCGCTCGATCGCGACGCCCAAGCCGGTCGGGGGTCCGAGCGAGGCGACGCGACGCCCCGTCGCCATCGCGCGCGCGACCTCGTCCACGAACACCGGCTCTGTCGCGACGACCACACGCGCGCGAGGTGCGTAGTGCGCGGCCATCATGCCTGGCGCGCGCGAGGGGCCTTCGGTCGCGAGCGGGACGGAGGCGCCGAGCACGTCCTCGATGGTCTCGCGCGGGACCCCACCGACGCGGAGGATCGCCGGCCCACCGTCGCTCGCGCAGTCGACGATCGTCGACTCGAGGCCGACCTCGCACGGACCGCCGTCGAGCACGGCGACGTCCTCGCCCGCGAGATCCTCGTGCACGTGCGCGGCCGTGGTCGGGCTGACGGATCCGAAGCGGTTGGCGGACGGCGCGGCGAGGCCTGCGCACGGCCCCGCGTCCGCGGATGGGCGCAGGGTCTCGAGCGCCTCGATCAACGCGCGCGCCATCGGGTGCGCGGGCACGCGCAGGCCGACGGTGTCGCGACCGCCCGTCACCGCGTCCGACACGTGTGCGGCGCGAGGGAGGATGAGCGTGAGCGGGCCGGGCATCAGCACGTCGGCCAGGCGCTGCGCGAACGGTGGGATCGTGCGTGCCCACCGCGCGAGCCCCTCCACCGTGGCGAGGTGGACGATGAGCGGGTGGCTCGTCGGTCGTCCCTTCACCGCGAAGATCTTCGCGACCGCCTGGGGCTGGCTCGCGTCGGCGCCGAGGCCGTAGACCGTCTCGGTCGGGAACGCGACGAGCCCTCCGCGCGCGAGCGACGCGGCCGCGCGGGCGACGTCGACGGAGTGGGTCATCGGTGCCTCGTCATCGCGCGTCACTCTGCCGCGCGACGCGTGACTCGGCGAGCGTCGATCACCCGGGGGCGCAACGTCACTCGGCCACGGCCGCGGTCGCGGAGGTGTCCTCGGAGGGCTCGCCCACGCTCGGCTCGCCCTCGAGCGCTGCCGGCGGACCGTCTTGCGGCATGGGAGGCGGTAGCTCGCTCCGGCGGTGCCCGCGGCGCTTGGCCTCCTCGATGAGCGGCAGGATGTAGGGGTAGCCGACCTGCATCGTGTCGAGCTCGGGATCGATCTGCGCGCAGAGCCAGAAGGCCATGATCACGGCGCGCTCGAGGTAGAACCAGCCCGCGGGGTACTCGACCGACTTCATGAGCTCGCGCAGCTCGTCTCGCGCGACCTCCGGATCCACCAAGGCCTCGAGCTCTCGCTGGTTGGCGCGCATGAGCGCGCCCGGCGTGCGGTCCTTGATGCGGAGGAGCTTCGCGAAGTAGCTCTCGACGGTCTTCTCGAGCAGGTCCCGGTTGGCTTCTTTCGAGGCGAAGCCCATGCGAAAGAACCCGTCGAGCAGGCGGCTGCTGTCTTCCTCCAGCAATCCACCGATGACCTCGATCATGCCGTCGACCATGGGCTGCTCGACCTCGCTGATCGCACCGAAGTCGAGCACGACGATCTTCGGGCGACGCGGGTTGCGGCCGGGCTGGACGAGGAAGTTCCCCGGGTGCGGGTCGGCGTGGAAGAAGCGATCGATGAAGATCTGCTTGTAGAAGCTCTCGACGAAGCGGATCGCGAGCGCACGGGGCTCGATGTTCTGTGCCTTGATCTCGTCGAGCTTGTTGATCTTCGTGCCCTCCATGAACGTCATGGTCAGCACGTCGCTCGAGGTCACGTCCCACACGACCGCCGGGAAGAGCACGTCCCGCTCGCGCGCGAAGTTCTTCTGCATGCGCTCCATGCAGCGTGCTTCGTGCAGGTACTCCGTCTCGCGGCGCAGCAGATCGAGCAGCGACTCGTAGACGCGCTCGAGCCCGCGCACGGGCACGAACCACTCGTACACGTAGAGCGCGAGCCGAATGACCTGCACGTCCACCGCGATCACGTCGCGGATGCCGGGGTAGAGCACCTTGACGGCGACCTTCGTCGCCTCCTGGCCGGTGCGCTCGGGCCGCAGCCACGCGACGTGAACCTGGCCGAGCGACGCTGCCGCGAGCGGCGTCCTCTCGAAGCGCTCGAAGCACTCGGCTGGCAGCTTGCCGAAGCTCTCGAAGAAGGCGCGCTCGATGGCCTCGTACGGCTGCGGCGGCACCGCGTCCTGCAGCTGCTCGAGCTTCTTCGTGTACACGCGCGGGAGGAACCCACCCATGATCGAGAGGATCTGGCCGAGCTTGATGTAGACCCCGCGCAGCTCGAGCATGCCGCGCAGCAGACGGTCGGCGTTGCGCTCGTCGAGGCGCTTGCGGCGTCGCTTCACCCAGTCCGGCAGCTCCTGTCGCTCGCGGCCCGTCGTCGGGTCTTTCTCCCAGCGCTCCACGAGCAGCGTGAGGACGTACTGCGCGAGGTAGCTCACGAAGATGACGCCGAAGACCCACAGCGCACGAACGAGGCGAACGAGGAGCTTCACGCGTCTCCGCCCTCGTGGATCGCGCCACGGAGCAGGCCCGCGGCGGGCGTGCGCAGAGGTGGCGGCATCGACGTTCGTGGCTCGGGCGCGCCACCGGCCGCGAGCTCTTCGAGCTCGTCGTGGTGCTGATCCGCGTAGTACGCGAGGATGTGCACGGCGTCCGCCAGCTCGCTCTCGTCGAGCTCGGGGCTCGGGTACTCGACCGAGAGCACGACGTCGAGGTCGTCGTCGATCGAGAGCTTGGCCATCATCAGCTGTTGGTTGAGGCCCATCATCCGCAAGTAGAGGCGGTGCGCGATCGCGTCGTCGGCGGGGGACTTGAGGAAAGGCACGATCGCGCAGACCACGTAGCCCGCGGGGTCCACGCGGAGATGGAACGTCATCCGCCGTCCGCCCGCGAGGAGCTGGCCGCGGTACGTGAGCTCGGCGATGCGACGCACCTCGTAGCCCTCGCCCGCGAGGACGTGCTTGATGCCGTCGTCGGTGAGCTGCACCCGGCTCATGAGGGGGCCCACCGTACCCGAAACGCGAGGGGTGCGACAGGGCCGAGGCCGTTGACACCCGTCGGAGCGCGATGTTACGCGGGGTACGTCTCCGGGCGAGCGCCGTTCACGGGCTCGCCGCACCGAGAGCGCCGTGCGGGCGACGAGAGGTCTGTGATGAAGACGACGATCCAGGTTCTGGGTTTGGCTCTTGCGCTGGTTTCGGCCGGCTGTGGTGGTGGTCGGACGTCGGCGTTCGACGAAGGCACGACGCCAGGCGGCGACGCGCCGGTGACCGCGGAAGCGCAGAGCCGCCACGACGAGCTCGTCACGCAGGGTGACGCAGCGTTCGTGAACCGTGGCGATCGCGCGCAGCTCCAGGCGGCGATCGACGCCTACACGCAGGCGCTCGAGGCCGTTCCGGGCGATCACGCGACGTGGGTGAAGCTCGCGCGTGCGCAGTACTTCATGGCGTACGGCCACATGGAGTTCGACCCCGCGCTCGAGGCCGAGACGACGGCGATGTACCAGAGCGCGATCACGTCGGCCGAGCGCGGCCTCGCGGCGCTCTCGCCGCAGTTCGCGGAGCAGGTCCGCTCGACGGGTCAGTTCTCGACCGGCCTGCCCTCGCTCGACCAGCGCGCGGTCGGTCTCGTGTACTGGCGCAGCTCGGCGCTCGGCCGCTGGGCGCGCCGCGACGGCTTCGCGACCGTGCTCGCGTACAAGGACGAGATCCGCGCCTCGATGACGCGATGCCTCGAGCTCGACCGCGAGTACTTCTTCGGCGGCCCCGATCGCTACTTCGGCGCGTTCTTCGCGGTGGCACCGAGCTACGCGGGTGGCGACCTCGAGCGCTCGCGCCAGCACTTCGACTACTCGATCTCGCGCTACCCCGGCTACTTCGGCACGCACGTGCTCTACGCAGTGGAGTACGCCGTCAAGACGCAGGACCGCGAGCTCTTCACGCGCGAGCTCCAGTGGGTGATCGACAACGACCCGAACATGCTGCCGGACGTCGCGCCGGAGAACCGCGTCGAGCAGCAGAAGGCGCGCGACGCCCTCGCCCGCGCCGACGAGCTCTTCGAGTGAGCGTGAATCGCCCCCGTCGCACCACCGTCAGGAGCCTCGCATGAAGTCCTTGCATCCCAAGCTCGTCGTCGCGCTGACCTCGCTGTCGGTGCTCCTCAGCGTCCTCTTCGTCGCAGGTGAGTCCCAGCGAGCGGACGCGCAGGGGGCGGGCGCGGCCGCGCCGGTCACCCTCCGCATCGGCACCGTCGCTCCCGAGGGCACGCCCTGGGAGAAGCAGATGAAGAGCCTGCGCACGCACATCGAGCGTGAGACGCAGGGCCGCGTGAAGGTGCGCGTCTTCATGGGCGGCTCTCTCGGCGGCGAGAAGGCGCTGGTGCGCCGCGTCTCGCAGGGCACCCTCGAGTGCTTCGCCGGCTCCACCGCGGCGCTCGGCTCGGTCGTCGAGGAGCTCAACGTCATCGAGACGCCGTACCTCTTCGACGATGCGGCCGCGGCGGATCGTGCGCTCGACGGACCGGCGCTGCCGATCGTCCGCACGGCCCTCACCGAGCACGGCTTCACGTTCGGCCTCTGGGCCGAGAACGGCTTCCGCTCGTGGTTCACGCGCGAGCGACCCATCCGCACGCCTGCCGATCTCCGCGGGCTCCGCATGCGCTCGCAAGAGGCGTCGGTGCACCTCGAGACCTACCGGGCCTTCGGTGCCTCGCCCAACCCGATCGACGTGACGAACGTGCTGACGAGCCTCCAGACCGGCGCGGTCGACGGCTTCGACAACACGCCGCTCTTCGCTTTCGCCACGAGCTGGTACCAGGCAGCGCACCACCTGAACCTGAGCCAGCACAGCTACCAGCCGGGCATCGTCGTGTACTCGTCGCAGTGGCTGAGCGCGCAGCCCGCCGACATCCAGCAGGTGCTCACCAACCTCCCTGCGTCCCTCACCGCCGAGGGCCGCCAGGGTGTCCGCCGGATGGATCCCATCCTGATCCAGAACCTCGAGCGCGCGGGCATCACGGTGCACCGACCGACGCCGGCCGAGCGACAGCAGTTCGCTGCGATCGGTCGCCCGCTCCAGGAGCGCGTCGCCGGATCCTCCGGCCCACACGGACAAGAGCTCTTGCGCGCGCTGCGCGGGCGCTGATCACACGGCGCTGAGCGGCGGCTGGCGGGCGTCTCGAGCGATCGAGGCGCCCGCGGTCGTTCCGTCGTCACGTCACGAGGCCCACCAGCGCCAGGGCGAGCGTGGCGAACAGCGTGATGCGCGTGGCGCGCTCGCAGCCCTCCTTGCCCAGGCGCGCGCGCACGCGCTCGCCGAGGTGGTTGCCGGACACGAGGAAGATCGCGAGCACGAGCGAGCTGCCCAGGGCCGCTCCGCCGAGCAGGCCCGAGAGCCCGTAGCCCGCGAGGCGGCCGACGTGGAGCACGATGGCCACGAACGAAGCGGTCGCGACGAGCGCCTCGCCCGTCAGCCCACCCGCCACGAGGAGCGGCGCGACGAGCACGCCCGCGCCCGAGGTGGCCGCGACGGTGCCCGCACCGAACGCGACGGGCACGACCCACTCGGGGCGAGGACGCAGCTCGAAGCGTCCGTACGCGCGCCCGAGGGCGAGCAGGTTCACGGCCACGAGGAGCAGCGAGAGGGCGAGCTCGGGCAGCGCGACGCTCAGCACGCCGCCGAGGAGCGCGCCGGGCAGCGCGCCGATCGCGAACTGCTTGGCGATCGGGCGATCGATGAACTGGCGGTGGCGGGTGGTGCGGTGGAGGTTGCCCACGAGGAGCGCCGGCGCGGTGGTCGCGAGCGCGACGTGCGGGCCGAGCACGATCGAGAGCACGGCCACGAGGGCGATGCCGCCGCCCATGCCGGTCACCGTGGAGAGCGCGCCCGCGAGGAGCCCTCCGATCGCGAGCCCGCCGAATTCGAGGAGGTTCATGCGCGCAGCGTGGGCCCACGCGCGTCGGCTCGCCCATCGATGGATGAGCAAGGAACCATAGCGTCGAGCTATGATGGCGTCCGTGATCGATCCGCTGCGATACTTCGTCGCCGTCGCTCGCGCGGGCACGCTCACGGCGGCGGCTCGCACGGTCGGGATCAGTCAGCCGGCGCTCACCACGGCGCTCCGCCGCCTCGAGGCGCAGCTCGAGACGACGCTCTTCGTGCGTGGTCGCAAGGGGGCCGAGCTCACTGCGAGCGGTCGTGCGCTCCTGCCCCACGCGGAGCGCGCGCTCGGCGCCGTCGAGACGGGCGTGCGGGCCGTGCGCGAGCTCGAGGGGCTCTCGCGCGGTGAGGTGCGTCTCGCGGCGGGAGCGACGGTCTGCACGTACGTGCTGCCTCCGGTGATCGCGTCGTTCCGCAAGCGCCATCCCGCGATCCGCTTCGCGGTGACGGAGAGCACGCAGGACGCTGCGCTCGGGGCGCTCGAGCGCGGCGAGGTCGACCTCGCGGTCCTGGGAACGCGACACGGCGAGGCTCTGCTCGTCGACGAGCTGATCGTGGTGGCGAGCCCGCGCCTCGAGCTCGATGCGCAGACGCCGGTCGTCGCGTTCCATGCGGGGGGCAGCACGCGAGCGCTCTCCGATCGTCACCTCGGTGGGCGTCCGATCGCGATGGAGCTCGGCTCGGTGGGCGCCGTGCTCGCGAACGTCGAGGCGGGCGTCGGGGTCGCGCTCGTGAGCCGGTTCGCGGCGGCGCGTGGGCTCGCGCGAGGCTCGCTCGTCGAGGTGCCCGACGCGCGCATGCCGGTCGCGCGCACGCTCCGTCTCGTGCACCGCGGCCGACACACGCTCTCGCCGGCGGCGAGCGCTTTTCGTCGCGCGCTCCTCGCGGCACGGCGCTGAGCGTGCGGCTCAGAGCATGAGTCACTTGGACTGACTCATGCTCTGACGTTTCTTGCCGGAGGGTCTGGCCGCATACCCTCCCTCTCGCCGCGGGTTCTCCCCGTGCTCGGCCTTGGGCCTGCGCGCGGTGTCCGATCACCGGAATCGGCGAGAGCCTCCCTCCCGCCGATTCGAGCACGTGCCACTCGCATCGATCCATCCAAGTGACACGTGCTCTCAGCTCATCGACGGATGGGATCGCGGTGCGCGCGACCCACGTGCGAGCGGCCTTCGACGCATGCGCCGGCGATCTCGCATACGTCGAGCGACACGTCGTAGCGCTGGCGCGGCGCGCCCTCGAAGCCGCTCACGAACACGACGACGCGTACGCTCGCGTGCGGTGGGACGACGAACGCGCCCTCGACGCGCACGTCGTCGACCTCGATCCCGTGGACGCGGAGCGCGACTGGCGGACCGTCGAGCGAGCGCGCGCCGCGGATCTCCACCCGGACGGGCCGATCGGCGTCGTTCCAGACCGTGACCCACGCGCTCATCGGGTGCCCCGAGGCCGTGACGCTCGTGGGAAACGGAGCGACGCGGAGCTGCGCGCTGGCCACGCCGGCCCACGCGAGCGCGAGGAGGCCCAGGAGGGGAGCGACCGGCCGCACGGGGACATCGTACACGCCGCGCCGATCGATCTTCTCGAAACCGCGCGCCGGATTCGGCATGATCCGCGCTCGCCATGAGTGGCACGACGCCGGAGCCGATCGCCCAGGGAGAGATCGCGAAGACCCCCTTCGCCCACGTTCTCCTGCACGTCCACCACAAGCAGATGAGCGGGACGCTCGTCCTGTGGCCGACGGGCGAGGGCGTGAAAGGACAGGACCGCATCCTCTTCGAGCAGGGCTGGCCGGTCGCGGGACGCCTCGTCGACAAGGCGGCCGCGCTCGATCGCGGGATGCTGCCGCTGTTCGCGCGCAAGCAGGGGCCGTACGCGTTCTACGACGTCGACCTCGTGGGCGACGCGCCGCTGAAGGGAAGGGTCGATCCGCTCATGGTCCTGGCGGCGTCGCTCCGCGGAAGCGTGCGCGACGACGTCGTCGAGGCGTACGTGACGAACCTCGGCCTCGACGCGCACGTGCGCTTCAAGGTCGGCAGCGACGTGAAGCGCTACCAGCTCCAGCCCAAGGAGGCGGGCTTCGTCGACGTGATCCGCGCGGCGCCCGCGGTGGTGAGCGAGCTGATCGGACAGTGCGAGCTCGGCCCGGTGATGGGCAAGCGTCTGCTGTATCTGCTCTTCGTCACGCGAGCGCTCGAGCGATTCGATCCGCGGGTCTCGCTGCCGCAGGCGCGAGCGAGCTCGCCGGGCATGGCGCGTGCGCCGATGTCGGCGGGTGCGCCCGTTCCGAGCGTGCCGCCTGCGGCCGCGACGACGACCTCGGAGCCCGGGACGGGCGCGCCGTTCGACCTCCCGCTCCCGGACATGCCCGTGCCCGACGAGCCGCTCGTTCCGCAGGCTCGGACCAGCATGGTCGGTGCGCCGGCGCCGATGGGCACGGCCTCGAGCGCCGGTGCGATGCCGTCGCCCGCCGCCGCGTCGGGCACGTCGGGCACGGGGCGTCCGAGCCTGCCGATGCAGGCGGACCGCGCCGGCGCTGCGCGCTTCACGAGCTCGATGCCGCAGCCGCCGCCTGCGCCCGCGGGGCTCTCGGCCGATGGTGCGACGTTCTGGAACGAGGTCGTCGAGCGCTCGCGCGTGATCGATCGCCAGAACTACTACGACATGCTCGGCGTGCCGCGAGACGTGGGTGCCGAGGGCGTGCGCAAGTCGTACTTCGCGCTCGCCAAGCGCTGGCATCCGGACAGGACGATCGGGGAGCTCGCGCCGCTCCGGGAGTTCGTCGAGCCGATCTTCTCGCTCTTCACGAGCGCGCAGGAGACGTTGTCGGACGAGAAGAAGCGGGCGGCGTATCTCCGCACCGTGCAGGACGGCGGCGGCACGCCCGAGGCCGATCGCAAGCTCGAGGCGATCCTGTGGGCGGCGAAGGAACACTCGAAGGCCGAGGTGCTGGTGCGGCAGCGCCACTTCGAGGCGGCCGCGGCGTTGCTCTCCTCGGCGATCGAGATCGTGAGCGACGAGCCGGATCTTCTCGCGACGTACGCGTGGTGTCTGTTCAACCTGCCGAACAGCGATGGCCGTCTGCAGGACATGCAGGTGGCGGTCGAGCGCGCCCTCGCGATCGAGCCGAAGCACGACCGCGCGCACTACTACAAGGGGATGATCCAGCAGCGGCAGGGCAAGGAGGCCGACGCGCTCACGTCGTTCCGCAAGGCCCTCGAGCTGAACAAGAAGAACGCGGACGCGGCGCGCGAGGTGCGCCTGGCGGAGATGCGCGGCAAGTCGGGCACGACGGGCAAGAACACCGCGAGCGCTGCGACGGCCGAGGGCGACAAGAAGGCGGACGGGGGATTCCTCTCGAAGCTCTTCGGCAGCAGCAAGAAGAGCTGACATCGAGGGCTCGGC
Organism: Sandaracinaceae bacterium; assembly: GCA_044376125.1. Taxonomy (GTDB): domain Bacteria; phylum Myxococcota_A; class Polyangia; order Polyangiales; family Sandaracinaceae; genus JAFLCL01. The sequence continues at coordinate 372 of JBILLJ010000068.1, read as the reverse complement.
TGAGTCTGCGGGCGACGGGGCGCCTGAGGCGCCGGGCGACGTCGCGAAACCAACTCGACCCGTGATGGGGAGGTGTCGGACCTCACCTTGGATCGCTCGCGAGCTCGCGCCGGACGCAACGCACGAACCTCGCCGCGCGCGACGGGGGGCGGTGTCGGACCTCACCTTGGATCGCTCGCTTGCTCGCGCGCGACGCGACGCTCGAACCTCGGCGCGCACACCTCTCCTGGCCTCGCTCCCACGTCTCGAGGCCCTCGACTCCCCTTCGCGCGCATCGCGCTGACGGAAACACGTCTACCCCGCTCGACCGTTCGGTCGGCGGGCACACGTGTCCCGTCGCGCATCGCGACCAGGACGGCTTCGGGATCGGGA
>JBILLJ010000184.1:0-15325 GCA_044376125.1 Sandaracinaceae bacterium | reverse complement strand
AGCACGTCGGGGCGCTCCGCGGTGAGCACGCGGATGCGCTCCCACACGGTCATGCGGCCCTTCTGGTGCTGCTTGGCGATCGCCTCGACGCCCTGCGACGCGTGCGGCCGCGCGCGCAGCGCCGCGCCGTCGCGCAGGGCCTGCTCGTACGGCGTGGGCTTGTCTGCCTCCGGCGCGGGCGGCGCGAAGGGATCGTCGAGGGAGGGGATCAACGGCGAGGTCATCGAGGGGCCGAGGATGCCCCGCGTCGCACGATCCGGAAAGCGCTCGTGTGCACGTCGTCACCGAATGCGAGGTGCCGCGCGCGTGGCCGAGTCCTCACTCTGCTGCGCGCGTCGTGGGCTCGCTCTCCGCGAGCTCGTCGAGCAGGCGCTGCCCGCGCGACTGGATCTCGTCGTAGAGGTAGCGGCAGCGAGGCTCGGCGCGCTCGAGCCAGGCCTCGAGCAGCGCTTCGCGCGAGGGATCCTTCTGCCGCTGCTCGAGCAGCACCTCGGCGATCATCACGTCACAGAGGATGCGCGTGAGACGCTCGGCGTGGAGCATCGCGAACGCGAAGTCGCGCTTGGGGTTCCAGTTCTTCGCGAGCGAGCCCGCCCACTCGGTGATCGGCTGCTCGCGGACCGAGCGCAGCTTGTCGCCCGCCGTACGGACGAGCAGCGTGCGCACCGCGTCGCTCTCGAGCACCACGAGGCGCGCCACGCGCTTCTCGAGGGCGTCGCGCGATCCGAGCGCGCGCACCCGTGCATCGGCGCTGCGCCGCACGAACTCGCGCGGTCGCTTCATCACGCCGCCGAGCGTGTCCTTCATCGCCATGAGGCTCTGGATCTGGCTCGTGCCCTCGTAGATCGGCATGACGAGCGCGTCGCGCAGGAGCTTCTCGGCGCCGTACTCGGTCGTGTAGCCGACGCCGCCGTGGATCTGGATGCAGCGCCGCGCCATCTCCACGGCCTTCTCGGCCGCGAGGTACTTGAGCAGCGGCGTGGCGCGCCGCGAGCGCTCGCGGTGGTGGCGGATCGTGCGATCGAGCCCCGCATCGTCCGTCTTGCGCACGCGGCGTCGCAGGTCGAGCTTCTGCGCCATCTCCTCGTGGAACGTCGCGAACGCAGCGAGCGCGCGCAGCCCGCGCACGTCGGTCCGCATCTCGTCGAGGTAGTCGGCGATCATCTCGTGGCGATCGATCGTCTTGCCCATCGAGCTGCGCTCGCGCGCGTAGCCCTCCGCCAGGCGGATCGCCGCCTCGCAGAGGCCGATGCACTCGAAGCCCACGCCCACGCGTGCTCCGTTCATGAGGAGCAGCATGTACTCGAAGCCCTGACCTCTCTCGCCGATGAGGTGCGCGGGCGCGTCCTCGAACGAGAGCGCGGCGGTCACCGACGCGTGGTGCCCGAGCTTCTCCTCCACCCGATCGAGGCTGACGGTGCGCTTGCGCGTGCCATCGGGCAGGTCCTCGTACGTCGGCACGAGGAACATCGAGAGGCCCTTGAGCCCAGCCATCGGATCGTCGCTGTCCTGGGTGTCCTCACTCCGCGCGATCACGAAGTGGTATTTGCCGTGGCCGGAGGTGATGAAGATCTTCTGCCCGGTCACGCGCCACACGCCGTCGGCGCCGAGCACGGCCTTGCTGCGCAGCTTGGCCATGTCGCTGCCTGCGTCGGGCTCGGTGATGTCCATGCAGCCCCAGGCCTTGCCAGCGACGATCTCGCGGATCTCCTTCTCGAAGCGGGTCTTGGTGATGCGTCCGGCCGCGTCGAGCTCCGTCGAGCCCTCGCGCATCGAGAAGAGCAGCATCGCGAGCGCCATGCCGCCGTGGAAGCCGTGGTGCGCCATCACCGAGACGTCGGCGCGCGCGAAGACCTCGCTCGTGAGGTAGTAGAGGGCCATCGGCGCGTTCATGCCGCCGAGCTCGCGAGGCACGCACAGGCCGTGGAGCTCCATCTGCGAGACGGCCCTGGACACGGCCTCGAGCCGCGGCGGGAAGCGCGCCTCGCCGTTCTCGAAGATCACGCCCTCGCGATCGATCTGGGCCGCATGCGGGGCGATCTCGTCGCCGGCGAGCTCGCCGATCGCACGCGCGATGTCGGTGAACAGCTCGAGGGCTTCGGCCGTCGTCCTGGGCGCTTCGGTGCTCTCGGGGGCATAGGGCCCCTCGAGCGACGCGTGCTCGGTCACGCGCACCAGCGCGTCCCAGTCCAGCCCACGCGCGAAGTACCAGCGCAGGTCCGCGTTGTCCTCGAAGTAGTTCGCCATGGTCATCCTCCCAACGAGCCCAGAGAGACGGGGGTCGCAGACGCAGTGGGCGGGCGCGTCAGCGCGCCAGAGACGTGTCGAGGCAGCGGTACATGGGCACGCCTCCGATCGTCGCGAAGGGCGCGCTTCGATCGCACGTCTTGGAGGTGCCGTTGCAGTCGGCCACGGTCTGACAGAGATCGACGCAGACGCCGTTCGCGTCGGCGGTCGGTCGGTAGCAGCTCAAGCCCAGCTGGCAGAACGTCGCGTCCGTGCACGAGCTGCCGTCGCCGGAGCTACCGAAGCTCGAGCGGCACTCCGGCGGCGCGTCGACCGCGTTGCCGGTGATGCGGAACGCACACGCTTGGTTGAGCTCGTCCGGGCCGCAGCGTGCACGGACCAGGCTGCACGTCGGGCCCTGGCCCACGTTCGGCTCTCCCGCTGGCGGCGGCTCGATCGCGATCTCGCCGCAGACCTCGCCGGTGCGGCACACCGAGTCGAAGTCGAAGGAGCAGCCGCCCACGCAGAGCGAGGCGAGCGCGAGCACGCACGACGCGAGCACGCGAGGCATCAGAACATCCCTCGCAGCGCGAGGCGTCCCGGACCGAGATCGACGTACACGCGCGTGCCGCCCGTGCTCGCACCCTCGGCGAGGAACGAGATCACGGTGGCCGCCGCCAGCACGCTCGTCGTCACGAGCAGCACGTTGGTGACGGTCTCGCTGACGTACGCCGACGAGCTCGCGATCTCGTCCTCGGTGCAGCCACCGTTGTCGGCGCAGAAGGTCCGCAACGCATCGAAGGTGGCCTGGCCATCGACGCCGACACCGATGGTCGCCGCGAGGCTGCCGAGCGTGCCGGCGAGGAGGAACCAGCTCACGACCCACTCGGGGCCCACTTCTTCCACGCGCGGTCCGTCGTCGCGTCGCACGACCGCGCGGCCTTCGCCGACGACGACGGTCTCGAAGCCACCTTCGAGCGGCATGATCTGCATCACGGGGCCGCTCGGCGGGGCGATGCGCGTGGCGAGCCCCGAGCCGCCGGACTCGATGTCCGCGGTCGGCTCGAGCTCCGCGATTCGCGCCTCGACCTCCGCGCGGTTCGCCGCTGCGGGCGAGGCCTCGAGGTACGCCTGGTAGACCGATCGCGCGGCCTCGAAGCGCTCGAGTCGATCGAGGCAGAGGGCCTGGTTGTAGAGGAGGGAAGGGGGACCACCCGCCTCGCGTGCGCGATAGAACGCTTCGGCCGCGTCCTCGAAGCGTCCTTGCTCGTGCGCGCGGCGCCCTTCTTCGAAGAGCGGTCGCCAGGTCGCGCCTTCGTCGCGCGTGCCGCCCGAGCCCGACGTCCCACCGCCGCCCGCGCGTGGCGGAACGGCCTGCGCGACGGGGGCGCTCGCGAGCGACACGACGAGCATCGCGGCGAGGGCCGCAGCCAGTACCGGCAGAGATCGCATGCGGACCGCGATGGTAGACGGTTCGACGCGCGGAACAAGCCGCGCGCCACGCGCAGCGACTCAAATCTCAGAGCATGAGTCGATCCAAGTGACTCATGCTCTCAGAAGCGCGCGTCGTCGCGCGTGACGTCGTAGCCGGTCGTGCTCCCCGGCGGATGCAGGCCCACCGCATCACACGCCAGCGCGCCCGTCGCCGCGTCGACGCGCGTGGTCACGTCCACCACGCGCCACATCGCGCCGATCGACGTGTCGCCCGAAGGCCCCTCGAAGCGCGGCACCACATCGGGCTCCGCCCCGTACGTCGCCACGCGCCGGCCATCGCAGTAGACGTTGACGACCGGTCGCGCGCGAAGGCCCGTCCAGTTCTGGATCATCACGCGGAAGGTCTCGCCGTCGCGCGGCGCGTCCACGTTGATGTTCTCCGGCAGGCCGATGCCTTCGCTGAGGTTGTTGTCGATGTCGAGGCGCGGGTTCGCGCAGAAGCCGAGCGCGCGCCATTGATCGCCCTGCGGCCCGTCGACGCACGCCGAGAGATCGCTGTTGTCGTAGCCCCAGTCGGCGCGTGTGTAGCCGTCGCCGCGGATCGTCGCCTCGCAGTTGGCCCAGCTGCACGCGCGCGGCGTGGGCTGGAACGTGTCGCGCGTGCCGGTGTACCAGGGCACACCCGTGCTCGTGCGCTGGAGGAAGAGATCGAGATCCTGCGTCTCGCTCTCCGGGTAGCACATCTCGATGCGCAGCCCGGGCGCCGACACGTGCACGACCCACGTGCAGGAGAGCATCGTGCCCTCGAGCGTCACGACCTCCATCGTCACGGTGTAGTCGCCGCTGAGGCGCGGCGTGAACGTCGCGTTCTCGCTCGTCGCGTCGGTGAGCTCGAAGCTCCGCAGGCGCGGCGCGAGCGTGTCGCAGGGGCCGCCCTGCACCGTCCATCGCCAGCCTCGCGCCAGGCCCGGGTAGAAGTCGCGTCCGCGCAGGAGGTAGTCCGCGAAGGGCACTGTGTCCGGCGTCCTGGGATCGCCGGGGCTCGGGCAGTCGATCGGGCAGTCGCGCTGCGCGCTGCAGCCGTCGCAGAGGTTGTCGCGCCCATCGCACACGTCGCGCGAAGGACCGATGCCGCCTTCACACGCGCCCCAGCTGCGGGTCATCTCGCAGGTCTGGGTTCCATCGGCGCACGCGCCGATGCCGCGTCGGCCCGGCGGTCCCGCGAAGCACACCTGCACGGCGCCCGGCTCGCAGTCGCAGCCCTCGTCGACGCGACCGTCGCAGTCCGTGTCGCTGCCGTCGCAGCGCTCGCTCGCCTCGCAGCCGTCGGGCAGCGGGACGCAGCCGCGGTCGGGCGTGAAGGCGTCGATGCCGGTGTCTCCGCCCGCGTCGCGTCCCGCATCGATCGCGGCGTCGGTGCCCGCGTCGCGGCCTGCGTCCATGGACGCGTCCGGGCGCCGCCCCGCATCCGTCTCGTCGATCTCGCCCAGGCCCGTGCGCGCACCGCAGCCCGCGAGGGCGAGGCTCGCGAGCGCCGCGAGCACACACGCGCGTCGCGCGCTCACGCTCGCCTCGCTTGCCAGCCGATGTCGCGTCGCAGCTGCTTGCCCTCGAAGCGGATGCGGTCACAGGCGCGGTAGGCGCGCACAGCGGCCTCGTCGAGCGTGCTGCCCGTCGCGGTCACCGTGAGCACACGCCCACCGGCGGTCTCGACCGCGCTGCCGTCCTTCGAGGCGCGTGTGCCCGCGTGGAAGGCGACGACGCCGGGCTCGTCCGCGACCGCCTCGAGGCCCTCGATGCGGTCGCCCTTGCGCGGCGAGGCGGGATAGCCGTGCGCCGCGAGCACCACCGCGAGCGCGTGCGGCGCGCCCCACGCGGGCACGACGCCCGTGAGATCGCCATGCGCGGAGGACTCGAAGAGCCCGAGCACGTCACCCTTCCAGCGCGCCATGAGCACCTCGGTCTCCGGGTCGCCGAAGCGCACGTTGAACTCCAGCACCTGCGGTGCGCCCTCGACCACCATCACGCCCACGAAGAGCGCGCCCGAGAACGGCGTGCCCCGCGCGCGCATCGTGGCGAGCACCGGCTCGACGACGCGCGTGAGGATCGCCTGCTCGATCTCCGCGGTGACGACGGGCGGCGGCGAGTAGGCACCCATGCCCCCGGTGTTGGGCCCGAGGTCGCCCTCGAGCAGGCGCTTGTGATCCTGCGCGGCGGCGAGCGGCACGTAGCGCGCTCCATCCGAGACCACGTGGTAGCTGACCTCGGGCCCGACGAGGCACTCCTCGATCACGACGCGTGCGCCTGCGTCCCCGTGGATGCGCTCGCGCATCATCGCACGCACTGCCTCGAGCGCTTCGTCCGTGTCCTTCGCGACGACGACACCCTTGCCTGCGCAGAGGCCGTCGGCCTTCACCACGAGCGGGCGCCCGGCCCCGCGCACGTAGGCCTCGGCCGCGTCCGCGTCGTCGAACACGGCGAACCCCGCGGTCGGCACGCCGGCCTCGCGCATGATCTCCTTGGCGAAGGCCTTCGAGCCCTCGAGGCGCGCTGCCTCGCGCGAGGGACCGAACGCGGCGATGCCGACGGCGCGCAGCGCGTCCGTCAGGCCCACGACGAGCGGCGCCTCGGGACCGACGATGACGAGATCGACGCCCTCGCGCCGCGCGAGCTCGACGAGCGCGGCGACGTCGTCCGCCGCGATCGACACGCAGCGCGCGATCCCCGCGATGCCCGCGTTGCCCGGGGCCACGATCACCTCGCGCACGCGAGGAGACTCGAGGAGCTTCCACGCGAGCGCGTGCTCCCGTGCTCCCGAGCCGACGATCAGGATCTTCTTGTGGTTCATCGAGAGCTCCGGGGCGCCTCGCGACGGGGTTTGCGTAGCCGCGCGCAGAAATCCGGCTCGGATGTCTGGGCGGCAGTCCTAGAGCACCGATCCGTTTGATTCCTCGGGGAATCAGACGGATTCGGGGCTCCTGGGGGAGTGGGGCCCCGACGAATTCACTTCGGCGGGGCGAGGGGACACGCGTCCCCTCGGAAAACAGAGGCTAGAGCAGCGATTCGAATGAATCGGTGCTCTAGTGACGGAAGTGCCGGAACCCCGTGAACATCATCGCGATGCCGAGCTCGTCGGCGCGCGCGATCACCTCGTTGTCCTTCACCGAGCCGCCGGGCTGCACGATCGCCTTGGCACCGGCCGCGGCCGCGGCCTCGACGCCATCGGCGAAGGGGAAGAAGGCATCGGAGGCGAGCACGCTGCCGGCGGCGAGCTCGCCAGCCTTCTGCGCCGCGATCTGCACGCTCACGACGCGCGACATCTGGCCCGCGCCCACGCCCACCGTCACGCCGTGCGTGCCGTCGTACGTGCGCGCCAGGATGATCGCGTTCGACTTCACGTGCTTGCCCACGCGCCACGCGAAATCGAGCGCGACGCGCTCCTCCGCCGTCGGCTGGCGCTTCGTCACCACGCGCGCGTTGCCCACCTCGCGCGCGCCGCTCGCGTCGCGATCCTGCACGACGAAGCCGCCGCCGATCTTCTTGGCGACGAGCTCCGCGTGGTCCGCGGCCAGCCAGTCACCCGTCGCGAGGAGGCGCAGGTTCTTCTTCGTGCGCAGCAGCTCGAGGGCCTCGGGCTGGAAGCTCGGCGCGATCACGCACTCGAGGAAGGTCTCGATCAGGAGCTCGGCCGTCTTGCGATCGACCGCGCGGTTGAGCGCGACGATGCCGCCGAACGCCGAGAGCGAGTCCGCCTCGCGCGCGCGCTTGTAGGCATCTGCGAGATCCGCCGACGTCGCCACGCCGCACGGGTTGGTGTGCTTCACCACGACCGCCGCCGGCAGATCGTGCTCGCGCACGGCCTCGAGGGCGGCGTCGCAGTCGACGAGGTTGTTGAACGAGAGCTCCTTGCCTCCCGCGCCGAGCGACTCGGCGCGCGCCAGCGAGCCCTTGGGCGCGTCCTTCTCCACGTAGAAGGCGCCGGCCTGGTGCGGGTTCTCGCCGTAGCGCAGGCCGTACGCGCGCTCGAGCGAGAAGGTGAGGGTGCCGGGGAAGCGGGTGCGCGTTCCGTCGGGCTCGAACGACGTCATGTACGCGGCGATCGCGCCGTCGTAGGCCGCCGTGTGCGAGAACGCCTTGGCCGCGAGGCGCGCACGCAGGGCGAGCGAGGGGCCCTCTTCGGTGCGCGCGGCGGCGAGCACCTCTTCGTAGTCGCGCGGATCGACGACCACCGTGACGCGCGCGTGGTTCTTGGCCGCGCTGCGGATCATCGAGGGGCCGCCGATGTCGATGTTCTCGATCACCTCGTCGTGCGGTGCATTGCGCGCGACGGTCGCCTCGAACGGGTAGAGGTTCACGACGACGAGATCGATCGGGTGCCCACCGAGCTCGGTCAGCTGCGTGCGATCCCCGATCGTGTCGCGCATCAGGATGCCGCCGTGCACCCGCGGGTGAAGCGTCTTGACGCGACCGTCCATGACCTCGGGCGAGCCGGTGTACTCGGCGACGTCCGTCACCGGGATCTCGGCGCCACGCAGCGCCTTGGCGGTCCCACCGGTCGACAGGATCTCGACCCCCATCTCCGACAGCTGACGGCAGAGATCGACGATGCCGCGCTTCTCCGACACCGACACCAGCGCACGTGCAAACCGGGGCATGAACACCTCGCGAGGCTCCGGTGGGGGTGGGGGAGAGGCCGGAGCGATTCGCGCGCGCCTTACATGTACGCCGTTTCGGCGTCAACCGTGCGCCCGCGCCGTTCACACCTGCGTCGCCGCCCTTCACGAAGATTTCGCGCGCCGCGGGGAACGTGCGATGCTGCCTGCGTGGTAGGCGGCGCACAGCTCCCCTGCGAGGCGTTCGTCCTGGCGATCGTCGCCGAGGATCCCGTGACCGGCGACGAGGGCGCGGCCGCCCAGTGGCGCTCGCACTTCCTCATCGTCTCGGACGGATTCGTGGTGAAGGCGCGCTCGGACGTGGCCGAGGACGAGGTCCGCCAGCTCGGGACGCAGATCGTCGATCTCTGCACGGGCCGGCGCACCGAGCTCTCCTTCCGCTCCTCGTCGGGGCACCTCTACGTCTCGCTCGTGCGCAGGCCGCGGGGCGAGATCGGCGTCGCAGGGCACCTCGTGCGTGACCCGACCGGCTTGCTCTCGGCCTTCCAGACCCGCACGGACCTGCCCTCGCTCGAGAGCTTCGGCGACGCGCTTCGCGCGTTCCCCTACGCCTGACGCAGCGCGCAGGATGCGGACGGGCCGCCGTCGGGGGCGTCTGCTAACACGGCGGCACCGTGGTCGAAGCGGGCATCCAGTTCTTCATCGAGCAGGGCTCCTACGGGCTCATGTTCGCCTGGATCATCGCGGCCGGCCTGGGCCTGCCGCTGCCCGAGGACGTCGCGATGATCTCGGGCGCGATCCTCGCGCAGCGCGGCGTCACGAACCTCTGGGTCACGGTGGCCGTGCTCACGGTCTCGGTGCTCCTCGGTGACACCATCCTGTACTTCATCGCGCGGCGCCTCGGCCCCGCGATCTACGAGCGCAAGTTCGTCCAGCGCGTGATGCCCCCCGATCGACGCATCGGCGTCGAGCAGCTCATCGCGCGGCACGGCGCGCTGGTGGTGTTCGGCGCGCGGCACATCGCCGGGCTGCGCGGCGCCATCTTCATGATGTGCGCGATCCACGGCATCTCGTACCCGCGCTTCATCATCGCCGATGCTCTCGCGCTCGCGATCTCTCTCCCCGTCTTCATGGCGATCGGCTGGTTCTTCTCGGACAGCATCGATCGGGTGGCCGAGAACGCTGCGACGTTCGAGCAATACGTGATGCTCGCGATCGGGGCGGTCGTGCTGGTCGTCGGGGTCGTGCACCTCGCTCGCACGGGCTGGAAGCGCTGGCGCGAGCGCTCCGCTCCTTCGGCCGAGGCGCCCGCGAGCAAGCCGGCCAGCGAGCCGTGACCGCCCGCCCTTGAACGTGAGGGTGGTTCGGGCATACACCGCCGCCATGTCCGATCCTCGCGCCCACCTGCGCGCCCTCTTCGACGCCGATCGCTCCCTCCGACACGCCGAGCGCACGCTCCTGCTCTCTGCACCTCCCGAGGTGCTGGCGGACGTCTTCTCGGCCGCCGCGGACCGCGCGCTCTCCGACTCCGACCCCGAGCGCCAGGAGCTCGAGCTCGTCCGCCTCGCCGACCTCTGCGCACAGGTCGAAGGGCCGGTCGCGGTCGACACCCTGCTGCGCATCCTCGACCACGCCGATCCGGCGGTGCGCGCCGAGGCGGGCGAGGCCCTGCTCGACGTCGCGTACGAGCGCTTCAAGGAGGTCGCCAACGCAATCGAGCGTGCGCTCGACCAGCGGCGCGATGGCATCGCGATGGAGGAGCTCCCGTACATGCTCGCGGAGATCCACGACCCCGATCCGATGCCGCTCATGGTGCGCTTCCTCGTGCATCCGCGCGCGGAGGTCGTCGCCTCGACGATCGAGGCCATCGTGGAGCGCGCCGATCCGGCGGCTGTTCCGAAGCTGAAGAAGCTGCTGGGCGACACGCGCGAGGTGACCGTGCCGGAGCTCGACGACGAGAAGGTCACGCTCGGAGATCTCGCCGCCGATGCCCTCTCGTTCTTCGAAGAGGTCTTCGAGGACGAGGCCGAGGAGCAGCCTGCACCGCCGGCGCGCGGAGCCGCCGGACGACCGAAGAGCCCGGGCGATCGAGGCGGCCGCCGGCGATGAGCGACGAGACGGCGGGCACGGACGAGGAGGGCGAGGCCCTCGACGATGCCGACCTCGTCGAGGCGGACCTCGACGACGCGCCCGAGCCGCCGTCGACGCCGACCGGTGTGCTTGCCGCCGCCGACGTCGAGGCGGCGCACGCCGAGGACGAGACGACCGCGCACCGCGTGCTCCCGCCGGAGCAGGACGACGCGCCGACCGGACGCCTCGCCGAGAAGGCCGTCCGCAGCTCGCCCTCACGTGCGCGAAGACGCCTGGAGAGCGCGGTCTCGCAGCAGGCCGCCGAGCTCTACGACACCGTGGTCGTTCCGCACTGGATCTCGCTCTTCGCGGCGCCGCTGCTCGCACAGGTGCCGCAGGGCTTCCGCGGCCAGATCCTCGATGCGAGCGCGGGCACGGGCCACCTCTCGCTCGAGCTGCTGCGACGCGTGGACGGCGCGGCGCGCATCGTCGCGCTCGAACCCGACACGACGCTGCTCGACCTGCTTCGACGCCGCACCACGGGCGCCGCGGGTCGCCAGATCTTCGCGCGCGCGGAGGCACCGCCCGAGCTGGGCTTCGGCGACGAGGTCTTCGATCTCGTGGTGGCCGCAGCGTTCCGAGCGATCGCCGATCGGGCGTGCGTGGCGGAGCTGCGCCGCGTCATGGCGCCCGGCGCGCGCCTCTCGGTGTCCACGCCCCTCCGGGGCACCTTCGACGAGGTGCTCGATCTCTTCGCGGAGGTGGCGGCGCGCCGCGGCGGCGAGCTGCCCGCGCGCGTCACCGCGCTCCGCGAGCAGGCGCCGGACTCCACACTGCTCGCGACCTCCCTGCGACGCCTCGGCTTCGATCCCGTCGAGGTCCGCGTCGTGGAGAGACAGCTCGTGTTCCGGAGCGTGCGGGATCTCTTCACCCACCCCGTGATCGCACACGCCGCGCTTCCGGAGTGGCGCGTCGCAGCGGGCTTCGAGCGCGGCGGCGAGGACGTGCTCGCCGAGCTCGAGCAGACGTTCGCGACCTACGTGCCGCGCGGGCCGGTGTCGCTGACGGTCCAGCTCGGCGTCGTCGAGGCTCGCCGCCCCTGACCGGCCAACGGCCGTGCGCGCCCGGGCTCACCCGCGCGCGACGAGCGTCTCGAGCGACGTGCGCTTGCCGAACATCACGAGCGTGTCGCCCACGAAGAGGCGCGTGGTGGCGCTCGGGCTCGGCATCGCGAGCGATCCGCGTCGCACGCTGAGCACGCGCACGTCGAGGGCGTCGAGCTTGGTCTCCGCGATCGTGAGCCCCACGAGCCGGTTGCGGGGACCGAGCGTCAGCTCCGCGACGACGTGACCCTTCTCGAGCGTCGCGAGCTCCCGCAGCGTCTCGACCGGTTCCGCGAGCGAGTCTTCCACGTGCCGGACCACGGCCATCGCGACGTCGATGCCGGTCGCAGCCTCGATGCCTTCGAGCCCGGGGCTCGCGTTCACTTCCATCACGAGCGGGCCGTCTCTGCCCTCGAGCATGTCGACGCCGGCCACGTGGAGGCCGAGCACGCGTGCAGCCTTGCGCGCGACCTCATCGTACTGCGCGTCGAGACGCACGCTCTCGACGCTCGCGCCTCGGTGGACGTTGCTGCGGAACTCCTCCCCGCGCGCGGTCCGTCGCATCGCGGCCACGACGCGCCCGCCCACGACGAACGCGCGGATGTCGCGGCCGCGGCTCTCTTCGACGAAGCGCTGGAGGAGCACGTCGGCCTTCATGCTCTCGAGGGTCTCGAGGATCGCCTGTGCGACGTTGCGCGTGTCCGCGAGCATCACACCCACGCCCTGCGTGCCCTCGAGCAGCTTGAGGATCACCGGCGCTCCGAGTGCGTCGAGCACGCTCCCGATGTCTTCACCACTCTTGCCGAACGCGGTCCGTGGGATCGGGACGCCGTTGCGAGAGAGCACCTGGAGGGCACGGAGCTTGTCGCGGGCGACGGTGATCGCGTGCGAGCCGTTCTGCACGAACACGCCGTGCTGCTCGAAGTGCCGCACGATGGCGGTGCCCACGAGCGTCATCGAGGTGCCCACGCGGGGGATCACCGCATCGAGCGACGCGATCGCGCGACCCTTGTAGCGGATCTCACCGCCGCCGTTGTCGACGAGCAGTGAGAAGCGCGCCGTGTCGAGCACGTCGACGGAGTGCCCCCGCGCCCGCGACGCCTCGATGAGGCGCTTCGTGCTGTACGACGAGGCTCCTCGCGAGAGGAGACCGATGCGGAGCCGACCCACGCGCGCGTCGCGCTCAGCGTTCGGCGGCGCGAGCGCCGCGGGTGGGGGGCCGGCGTGCGATGCGAGGCGGATTCATGAGGAACCGGTCTCTCACTCCGTCACGTGAGCACGCACGGTGTCGTTGATCTGGCCGAACGCGACCTTGTAGTCGAACCACGCGCGCGCGATCGCCGAGACGAGCCGGCTCGCCTCCTCGGACTCGCCGTCATAGCCCTCCGTCAACGCCTGGAGGTACGCGAGGTACGCGTTCCAGCCGTCGATGAGCCCGCGCAAGGCCGTGCGCAGCGCTTCGATGGACGGCCGCAGGTCGTCGCTCGGCAGGAGCGAGTCGAGCGGCTGCACGTGATCGTTGAGGTGGGCCAGGCACGTCGAGCGCACGAGCTGCGCGTACTGGCTCGCGCTGAAGGTCGCGCGCTCGTGGATCTCGGCGATGAGCTGCTCGTTGTTGCGGATGTCGCTCGGATCCGTCCGGGGCAGCGCGCACGCCCAGAACGAGTCGAAGTTCTGCGCACGCATGCCGTTCACCTGGCGGCCGATCGCGCTGTACGGGTTGGGGCCCGAGGTCATGAGGAACCAGCCGCCACCGCCCACGATCGCCCCGATCACCACGACCGCGAACGCGATCATGCGTCCGCGCCCGCTCTTCATGGCGCGCTCTTCCTCCTCGAGGCTCGGGCCGCCGCCACGGCCGGTCGGGGGAAGCGGTGCCCAGCCGGGCTGCGGTGCGTTGGGATCGCTCGACATGACGACGACTCCTCGGAGCCGGCTCGCGCGGCTCGTTGCGGGCCGGGCAGTCTACACCCTCGCGAGCTCCCTCCGCGACACTGCACGCGCGTGGTAGAGCGCGTCCATGCGTCGCGCGTTCTCGATCGCGGTCTACCCACGCCACGGGGATCGGCTGCTCCTCATCCACCACCGGCGCCTCGAGAAGTGGCTGCCTCCCGGTGGCGAGCTCGAGGCCGGCGAGACGCCGCTCGAGGCCGCGGCGCGCGAGCTCTTCGAGGAGACCGGTCTGCGCGGGACGTTTCCGCGCACGAGCGAGGTCGAGGGCACGCCGCTCGGGTTGATCGGCTACGAAGAGCACGTGGCCGGCTCGAAGGGCCTGCACCTCAACTTCGTGTTCGTCTGCGACGTGCCCTCGATGGACGTCGTCGCCAACGACGAGTTCACGGCGCACCGCTGGGTGACCCTCGACGACGGGCCGTGGTCGTCCGCCCCCCCGAACGTCCGCCAGCTGGCGGTGCTGGCGCTCGCCGCTCCTCGATGACACAACTGCGCCGCTTGAGATGCCGTTGGCTTGTCAGCGCCGCCGTGTGGGTGGGCGCGTGCGGAGGTGGGAACGCGACGGAGGACGCCGCGGTCGCCGACGTGCGCGATGCGGTTTCGACGCTGGACGCGGCTGATCTCGATGCGGCGGGGCTCGATGCCGCTGGCTCGGATGCGCCGAGCTCCCCGCCGGACGCTGCGCAAACGGATGCGCAGTCGATGCTGGAGCTCGATGCCGCCACCGCGCTGGCGTTGCCTCCGCCCAACGGCGGCCTCGACTACCAGCTCGGCGGCGCCTACACGCCACCGGCGGGCGTCACCATCGTCTCAGGCGATCGCCTCGCGAGCCCGGCGCCCGGCCTCTACAACGTCTGTTACGTGAACGGCTTCCAGACCCAGCCGGGTGAAGAGGCGTTCTGGTTGGAGGATCACCCGGACCTCGTCCTCCGCGACGCTGCGGGGGATCCGGTGATCGATCCCGACTGGGACGAGATGCTCCTCGACGTGAGCACCCCCGAGAAGCGCACCCGCCTGGCGGCGATCGTCGGCGGCTGGGTCGAGGGCTGCGCGTCCGCTGGCTTCGACGCTGTCGAGATCGACAACCTCGACACGTACAGCCGGTCGGGCGGGCTCATCGCCGAGGCCGATGCGATCGCCTTCATGCGCCTCCTCTCGGACGCCGCCCACGGGCACGGCCTCGCGATCGCCCAGAAGAACTCCGCCGAGATCGCGGGGCGCAGGGCCGAGATGGGCACCGACTTCGCGGTCGTGGAGGAGTGCAGCCGCTACGACGAATGTGCTGTCTTCACGGACGTCTACGGCCCGGCGGTGCTGATGATCGAGTACCGTCGGACCGACTTCGACGCGGGGTGCCGGGCCTTCCCCGAGCACTCCATCGTGCTGCGGGACCTCGATTTGGTCTCCCCGGCCGACCCTGGGTACGTGTACGATGCCTGCTGAACGGGTGGCGAGTTTGGAGCAACCCGGGAGGCACCTCGGACAGGCCTGCTCGCGCAGGCGCTGGCCGATCAGTGTGTGTGCTCACGATTCCAGATAGGCCCCCCGGGGCCTCGTTGACTTCCAGCGGCCTTGGGAATACTCCCCGGGCGCTGGGGGGTGGCGTCCAGCCATCCTGTTTGTGCGCGCTTGCGCTGAAGAGTTCCTTGGTTTCCCGAAAGGATGTGGCGGATGATGAGACTGAACAGTCGAACTACAGTGCCGTTGCTCGGTGCCGCGCTGCTTGCGGTGGCCGGCTGCGACTGCGGCGGTGGTGAGCAGGTTGACGCCGGCGCGCCGATCGATGCGAACGTGCCGATCGACGCATTCACCCCGGTCCCCGAGATCACGATCACGCCGGCCCTCCAGGACTTCGGCGACGTGGTGGTGGGGCAGACGAGCACTGCGAGCGAGTTCACGATCGAGAACGTGGGCACGGGCGCGACG
>JBILLJ010000059.1:0-51034 GCA_044376125.1 Sandaracinaceae bacterium | reverse complement strand
AACGCCCCCAGCATGATGATCGGCCTCCGCGCCGCCAAGGTCGCCCTCGAAGCCCAGGCCTGATCCCGGTCCGGCTGCTCCGAGACCACGGCCCACCCGCACCGCAGCGGTCCGACTGCTCCGAGACCACGGGCACGACCACACCGCAGCGGTCCGACTGCTCCGAGACCACGAGCCCACCCACACCGCAGCGGTCCGAGTGCTCCGAGACCACGGGGCCGACCACACCGCAGCGGTCCGACTGCTCCGAGACCACGGGCCCGACCACACCGCAGCGCTCCGACTGCTCCGAGACCACGGGCACGACCACACCGCAGCAGTCCGACTGCTCGAACACCACGGGCCCACCGGCACCGCAGCAGTCCGACTGCTCCGAGATCACGGGGGCCGGCCGCACCGCAGCGCTCCGACTGCTCGAACACCACGGGCCCGCTGGCACCGCAGCAGTCCGACTGCTCCGAGACCACGGGCCCGGCCGCACCGCAGCAGTCCGACTGCTCGGAATCGGCATGCCTGCCCGCAGCCGAGCAGTCCAACCGCTCGGAAGCGACGTGCACGTCCATCCGGCGCGCGGTCCGAGTGCTCTCCAACGGCCTGCTCGCTCGCAGCCGAGCAGTCCAACCGGTCGGAAGCGACGTGCACGTCCATCCGTCGAGCAGTCCGACTGCTCGGAATCGGCATGCCTGCCCGCAGCCGAGCGGTCTCGCTGCTCGGCGTCCGAGTCCCCACTCACCAAGACGCGGACCGACTGCTCGGAGTCGGCATGTGCGCCCTCACCCAGGCCGGCCGAACGCTCGAGGTCGGCGTGCCCGCCCACAGCGGTGTCGGCGCTCACTTCCGCGCGGGTCAGGAGTCGGCCGCTCAGGTCGCGTAGAGGATCACGGTCACTGCGATGGCCCAGACGGCGAGGCTGCCGAGGAAGGCCCAGTCGCGGAGCATCGCGTCGGTGGGGCTCTCTGCGTGGCTCTTGCGGCGCACGAGCTGGACGAAGCGGAACATGCCGGCGGCCGCGGGGAGCGTGCTGATCACGAGGTACGAGGTGCCGAAGCGCTCGATCGTCGCGTGATCGAGCGTGTACATCGCGTACGTCGCGATCGTCGTGACGCCGAAGCCCACGAGGAGGCGCGTGACGATCGTCGGGTCGTAGGCCTTGAGCACGCTGCGCGTCTCGCCCGAGCCCGCGGCGACGCCGAGCTCGTGCAGGCGCTTGCCGAGACCGAGGAACATCGCCGCGAGGAACATGACGACGACGAGGTAGATCGAGGGCAGCACGTTCGTCGCGAAGGCGCCCGAGAGCACACGCAGCTCGAAGCCGAGCGCGATGCAGACCACGTCCACGTACGCGACGCGCTTGAGCTTGAACGAGTACGCGAGGTTGAGGACGAGGTAGCCCATCATCGCGCCGAACGTCGCGAGCGACAGCGTCGCGGAGCCCACGGCGACGACCGTGATGAGCAGACCGAAGGCGATGCGCGCCGTGCCGACGGGGACCGTGCCCGCGGCGATCGGCCGGAGCTTCTTCACCGGGTGCGCGCGATCGGACTCGACGTCGACGATGTCGTTCAGCATGTAGATCGCGCTCGCCAGCAGGCAGAAGAGCGCGAAGCCGGCGACGGCGCGCAGCGCCAGCTCGACGTTCAGGAGCTGGTGGGCGAAGACCAGCGGCCCGAGCACGACGAGGTTCTTGACCCACTGGGTGGGTCGCATCGTCTTGAGCAGGCCGAGGAGGGTCTTCACGCGAGGGTCCAGGATTCGTGGGCAGGGGCCGGTCTCGGGGCCGAGGTCAGGGCCGGGGCCGCGAGCGGGCGCGGACCATAGCAAGAAGCCGATCGCCCTGCCGCGCGCCGCGAGGTGACGACGCGGCTGGATCGACGGGCATTCCGTTGTAGCGTCGGCCGCCATGACCCAGACGCTCCGCATCGCCACCCGGAAGAGCCCCCTCGCGCTGGCCCAGACGCGCATGGTGGGAGAGCTCGTGCGCGCCCACGCGCCCGACCTGGTGATCGAGGAGGTGCACGTGGTCACCGAGGGCGATCGCGTGCTCGACAAGCCCCTCGCGAAGGTCGGCGGCAAGGGCCTCTTCGTGAGCGAGGTCGAGGCCGCGCTCGCGGACGGCCGCGCCGACATCGCGGTCCACTCGATGAAAGACGTGCCCGAAGCGCTCCTGCCGGGGATGGTCATCGCGTGCGTGCCGCAGCGCGAGGATCCGCGCGACGGCCTCGTCACGCGCGACGGCTCGGGCCTCATGGACCTGAGCGCGGGCGCGAAGATCGGCACGAGCTCGCTGCGGCGCGCGATCCAGCTGCGCCGCGAGCGCAACGACGTCGCGTTCCACGTGCTGCGCGGCAACGTGGGCACGCGCCTCTCGCGCGTGCGGGACGGCGCGCTCGACGCGGCGGTGCTCGCGCTCGCCGGCATGCGGCGCCTGGGTCTCGTCGAGCTCGGGCTCGAGCTGGTCGACGGACCGCTCTCGGGGCGCGTCACGAAGCCGGACGTGGACACGCGCCTCACCGTGACGCCGCTCTCGGTCGAGACCTCGGTGCCCGCGGTCGGTCAGGGCGCGCTCGCGATCGAGGCGCGCGAAGGAGACGCACGCGTGGCCGCGCTGCTCGCGCCGCTCGAGCACCACGTCACGCGCGTCTGCGTGGAGGCCGAGCGCGCGTTCCTCCAGACGCTCCACGGCTCGTGCTCCACGCCGCTCGCGGCGCACGCGCGCCTCGAGGACGGCATGCTCCGCATGGACGGCATGGTCGGCTCGCTCGACGGCGATCACGTGCTCGCCGCCGGCACCGCCGAGACCTTCGCGCTCGACGCGAGCGCGGAGGGCCGCGCGCGCGTGCTCGGCACGCAGCTGGCCGAGCGCCTGCTCGAGAGCGGCGCCGGCGAGATCATCGAGGCCGCCCGCAAGGAAGCCGATCCCTACCGCTGGCTCTACGCCCGGTGAGTTGCTGCGCGCCGAAGGCGCGAGAAGACAGCGCTCACCACACGACGGGCGTCGACACGTTGGAGCGCATGGAGGTGCCCGGCTCGCCCGAGCCGAGCTCGCCGAACTCGTTGCGGCCCCAGCAGTAGGTCACGCCGCTCGAGGTGTGGGCGCACGTGTGCGAGGCACCGGCCGCGATCATCACCGCGCCGGTCACGTCGGCCTGCGAGGGCACGAGGCGCTGATCGCTCACGACGAGCGGCTCGCCGTCGCCGATCTGGCCGCTGCCGTTCTGGCCCCAGCACCAGACCTCGCCGCCGCTCGTGCGGCCACACGTGTGGCCGAAGCCCGCCGCGAGCTCGACGAAGCTCGCGCTCGTCGTGACCATCGTGGGGCTGAAGCGTCGCTCGACCGAGCCATCGCCGATGAGCGCGCTCGCGCCGAAGCAGAACGTGCCCGTGCCCTCCGCGATGCAGCCGTGGTTCATGCCGACCGCGATGGCGCTGCCGTCGGCGATCGTCAGCACGTCCGCGGGGCTGCGCGTGCTGTCCTGGTTGCCGATGCCGTTCTGCCCATCGCTGTTGAGGCCCAGCAGAACGCGGTGCCGTCGCTGCGCAGCCCACTTGCGCGCGTGGCGCGATCGGCTCGTGCTCGAGGTCTCCTCGCCGGCGCGGCGAGGTGGCCGTCAAGGCATCATCATTCCGTCGGGCACGCCGAGGCTCGGCGGCGGCATCGCGAGACCGCCGGGCCGCATCGAGCTGCCGTAGCGGTTCGGATCCTCGGTGACGCCGAGCGTGTACTGCGCGCCCGTCGCGTCCTCCGAGAACACGCCCACGTAGACCTCGATCTCACCCGAGGCCCCCGAGAGGTCGACCGCGGGGTTGAGGCCGTAGCCCGGATCGCCGGAGTCGTCGTTGCAGTGCCACTGACCATCGGGCGTGCGGACCGCGAGCGTGAGGTCGCGATCGACGCCGTCGGCCATCACGCGCAGCATGGGGATGCGGCGGCCGATCTTGAGCACGTGCTGCGGACGGGGCGGGTAGTGGCCCGTGCAGGCCATCGGTCCGCCGTGACCTTCGACGGGCCCACCGGCGACGCCGCTCGCCTGGATCACCGGCGGCGTGAAGCGCGGCCCGGGCACGAGGACCTGGCCCTCGGTGTCGCGCGCCTCGGTCGCCGGATCGGCGGCCACGCCCGCGTCCTCGGAGGCCGCGGCGCTCACGGCCGTGGGTGGGATGTTGTCGTTGCTCGCGCCTGCGGGCGGACCATCCACGTGCGCCGGCGGCGTGGTGCCGCCGCCGCTTCCCTGCGAGGCGCCGCTGCACGCGCTCGTCGTGACGAGAGCGAGCGCGGCGAGGAGCGTCGTGGGCGCGCGCGAGGGGCTCATGGGGCGGAGCATCCCGAGCGGCGCCTGCGGAGTCAACGAAGCTCGGGATCCGCTACCATCACGGCCATGGCGCGCGCACACCTCGAGCGACGAAGAGCTCGCAACGCCGCGACGATGCTCACGAGCCTCGCGCTCGCGTTCGTCGGCTGTGCGAACGGACGCTCCATGATGGAAGGCCGCGACACGGGCCGCTCCGGCGACCTGGACGCAGGCGACATGGACGCGGGCACGACCGTGTTCCCCGACGCGTTCTTCGAGACACCCGACGCGCTCGGCCTCGATGCGCCGGGCCTCGATGCGCCGCGCACGGACGCGCCGATCCCCGATGCGTTCCGGCTCGAGCCCGACGCCTTCATGCCTGGGCCGCCCGATGCGTTCGTGGTCCCCGTGGACGCGCGCGCCCCCGACGCGGCGGGCGCGTGCATGGAGGGAGCACGTGTCGCGTGCGCCTCGAGCTGCGGCACGACGGGCAGCGCGCTCTGCAGCGGCGGACGCCTCGGCGCGTGCGAGCCGCCGGCCGAGCGCTGCAACGCGACCGACGACGACTGCGACGGTGTGCGCGACGACGGCTTCGAGTGCGTGCTCGGCTCGAGCGGCACGTGCACGACGAGCTGCGGCTCGATGGGCTTCCGCGTGTGCGGTGACAGCTGCGCGTGGAACACGTGCGCCCCGCCGGTCACCGAGATCTGCAACGGCCGCGACGAGACCTGCGACGGCAACGTCGACGAGACCTTCCGCGCGCGCGTGGGCTTCTCGACGTACACCGAGCTCTCCGGCCGACACCCCGTCTGCGATGGCCTCGGACAGCGCATGGGCCCCGACTGCAACGCCGCGATCCATCGCTACTGCACCGATGGCTGCACGACGAGCGGCTTCGGCCCGATCGAGAACTCGGGCGACGTGGCGAACGTGACGTGCGTGATCGGCGAGGTGCGCTCGATCCCCTTCGCCGAGCTCGCGGCCTACCATGCCCCGTGCGACGGCACCTTCGAGCGCTGGGGCCCGAACTGCAACGCAGCGATCCATCGCTACTGCAGCGCCAACGGCTTCACGAGCGGCTTCGGCCCGGTGGAGAACGACGCGAGCAACGCCGCGATCACGTGCGTGCGCAGCGCCGAGGTGCGCGCGACCACGTACACCGAGCTGAGCGGCTACCTCGCGCCCTGCAACGGCGTCGGCGAGCGCATCGGCCCCGCCTGCAACGCCGCGATCAACCGCTACTGCAGCGCCAACGGCTTCACGAGCGGCTTCGGCCCCGTCGAGAACTCGGGCGACACCGCCTTCGTCACCTGCGTGCGCCCCTGATCGTCACTCGAGGCAGAGCGCGTAGAGGCCGCGGTCGTTCTCGAAGACGCCGCGGAAGTTGCTGCCATCGGGCGCGCGCAGCGCGACGCCGTTGACCGTGACGTAGTACTCGACGCTCGCGCGCACCGTGGCGCTGCCGGGCACCTCGCTCGTGGTGAGCGTCGCGTCGGGGCACGCGGCGGGGTCGGTCACCGCGTACGCGCTCGCGAGCGGATCGATCACGCTCATCGGCAGCGCGTAGCGCGCGTCGTTGCCCACGCGGCGGAGGAAGTCGACGTACGCCGTGCGGAACGGCGCGCCCTCGCGCGCGCGGAAGTGCACCTGCACGTCGAGATCGCGCCAGAGCGCGGGGTTGTCCCAGTCGGTCACGCCCTCGCGCCACACGTCGAAGTAGATGCCGCGGATCGCCGCGCGCTGCCGCGCGTACGAGTCGTGCGTGAAGCCACGCTCGAGGGGCACGCGGTTCGCGTCGCAGGGGCCGCCATCGCACGTGGCGCGGTTGATCACGGACGCGGCGTTGCCGATCCAGCCCGGCGCGCGCGGATCGCTCTCGGGGCGGGCGTACGGCGCGATGGTGAAGCGGTAGTTCGCGCCGAACGCCGAGTCCCACGTGTGGCAGCCCGTGGCGTCGCCGTTCTCGAACCAGACCTCGAGCTCGCCTGGGCTCGTGAGCTCGATCGGCAAGCCGACGAGCGAGGGCGCGGGCGCATGCCCCGCGGCGTGCAGCGTGTGCACCTCACCGCCGGCGATGCGGTAGTGCGCCGTCACGCTCCAGAGCGGTGCGCCGCCGCGCGAGGCCGTGCAGGTGGCGCGCGCCGGATCGTAGGCGAGGCGCGCGATGCCACCCTCGACGAGGCTGCCCTCGAGCCGGCTCGTCCAGTCCGCCTCGAAGCGCAGCGTGCCCTCGCGGCCCTCGAGACCGAACGGCTCGGCCACGGCCCGCGGATCACCCACGCACCCACTCACGAGGGCGTCGAGCGCGAGCGTCGTCACGAGCAGCACGAGCGAAGAAGAGCGAGCCACGGCATCACCTCCGGAGCGGGCTCGCTACCACGCGATCACCCGCTCGCAACGGCGATCTCGCGTGTACGACGCTTGCACAGGATGGTTCGCGCAGAAGCTCGAGGACCGAGAAGCAAGCGACCGCTCCCGCGCCAGCCCGCAGCGCGGGCGTGCCGTGCCGTGCCCGATCTGTACTCCGGGCACGGGCACGGGAAGATCTTTCGATCTCTCAAGTCTTCGGTGGCAGGAGCCGAGCCATGTCCTCGACGAGCATCGCGTGGACGTACTTCACGGTGCGCTCGCGCATGATCGTCTTGGTCAGCGTGTAGGCGCTGGCCGGCAGCGCTGCCAGGCGCGCGGCCTCGGCGCGGGCGCGATCGATCACCTGCGCCTCGGGCGCGACCTCGTCGACCCAGCCGGCGAACACGGCGCCGTTCGGATCGACGATCTCGGCGAAGAGCGTCGAGCGCGTGAAGAAGCGCGGATCGAGGCGGTCGCGCGCGAGCTCCATCGCGAGCACGGGCACGGGCATGCCGATCTGCACCTCGTTGAGGCCGATCTTGAACGCGCCCTCCGCCGCGACGCGGTAGTCGCCGGTGAGCACCACGAGCGAGCCGCCCGCGAGCGCGTGGCCCGTGCACGCGATGACGAGCGGCTGCGGGTGCGTGTAGAGGCGCATGAGGAGGTGCGCGCCGCGCGTGACGAGCGCCTGCGCTTCCTTCACGCCGGCCATCATCGTCTTGAGATCGAAGCCCGCGCAGAACTTGCCCGCGCGCCCCGCGAGCACCACGGCCTTGGCCTCCTTGCTCGCGCGATCGAGCGCCGCGTCGAGCTCGTCCATCATCGCGTAGGACAGGGCGTTGGCCTTGCCGTCGTCCATGCGGAGGACGGCGATGTCGTTCGTGATGTCGAGGCTGACGAGGGCCATGTCGGACTCCGGATCGAGGGGGGAGCCGACCTTACACAGAATCGCGCGCGCACGCAGCGCGGCCCGCCGCATCAGAGGCAGGCATAGCGGAGGACGCACCGGTTGCCCGGGCAGTCCGTGTCCTCGACGCAGAACGTGTCGGTGCCGAGGCAGCGGAAGCGCTCGCTGCCGCGAGGCGAGCACGTGGTGCCCGCGACGCAGGCCGAGAGCACGCGGGTGCCGTCGCTGAAGTGGTGCCCGCACGCCGTGCCGAGCGGCAGGGCGCAGCGCCTCTCCGAGCACTCGTAGCCCGAGGCGCAGTCGGTCGTCGCCTCGCACACGGTCTCGTCTCCGCCGAGCGGCGCGCAGGCGCGCGGGGCCGTGAGGCCGCCGTACGGAAAGCACGAGCCCGAGGCGCACGCGGCGTCGTCGGTGCACTCGGTGCCCGCAGCGCCTCCGCCTCCGAGCACGCAGCGACCGTCGCGGGTGCACACGCGGCCATCGCTGCACGCCGAGGGGACCTCGCACGCGGCCGCGCAGCGCAGCGCCGCGAGGTTGCAGAAGGTGCTCGGACAGTCCGTGTCGGCCGTGCACGCATCGCCGTCGCGACCCTCGACGCACGTGCCCTCGCGACATCGGCCGGCGTCGCAGTCGGCGTCGTCGAGGCAGAGCGCGCCATACGCGCCCTCGTGACAGCTGCCCTCGAGACAGAGCCCCTCGACGCAGTCGAGCGCGTCGTCGCACGGCTCGCCGGCGCGGCCGTTGCCACAGCGGCCCGCGGCGATCGAGCAGGTCGCGTCGAGACAGTCCTCGTCGCGCGTGCAGCTCGCGTACGCGGTGCCCGCGTTGCGCGTGCACGTGCCGGTGTCGATGCTCGCCGAGTCGGTCGCGCAGACCACGCGCTCGTCCTCGCTCACGCAGCCGACGTCGATGCGGCAGGCCTCGCCCTCGACCGCCACGCAGACGCGCGCCGTCGCGTGGCAGCGCCCGCTCTCGCATGCCGCGTCCTCGTCGCAGTCCGCCCCCGAAGGCAGGGCGGGCACGACGGGCATCGCCGCATCGGGCGACACGACCGAGGCATCGACGGGGGTGATGGGCGCCTCGCCGCAGCCGAGCCAGCACGCGCCGGCGAGCCACGAAGCGACGAGGAACGAGCGGTGACGAGCGAGCGCATGGAACCTCCGGTGCGCCCTTCATCGGACGCCCCCGCGAAGCGTTGCGTCCGCCAGGTATCAGAACCGCGCGCCGAGGTCGAAGACGTGCTGGACGCGGTAGCGGCTCAGCGCGGTGTCGATGTCGAGCTCGACCGAGTAGCCGATCATGAGCGGGCCCACCTCGACGTTGAGCACGAGCATCGGGCGCACGGCCCAGCGCTGGCGGTTCTCCTCGGTGATGCGCAGCGTCGGGGTGCCGGAGCTCGAGTCGATGAGGCCCGAGCGCGTGCGCTGCTCGAGGCTCGTGACCGACGCGCCCGCGCCGAGCTCGAAGTGGAAGCCCATGCCCGGACCGACCGTCACGAGCTGGCGCCACGCGACGAACGCATCGCCGCGGAAGCGCTGGTCGAGCACGTAGAGCACCTCGGAGCCCGTCGGAGAATTCTCGCCGCGGAGGTAGTGGATGCGGCCCGCGAGCACGAAGACGTCGTAGACGTCGAGACCGACGAGGCCCCAGAGGCCCATCGGCCAGCCCGGATCCTCGAAGGCCGCCGCGATGCCGAGGCCCCACGTGAAGCGGATGCGGCCGCCGTAGCCCTCCTCGGTCTGTGCGCGCGAGACCAGATCCGCGATGGCGGCGCTCGAGGCACCGACGAAGATCGACTCGTCCATGCCGATCGTCGCGATCGAGACCGCGCCGACGACGCGCCCCTGGCAGTCGACGTATGGGCCGCCGACGCTGCCGCTCGCGAGCTGCGCGTCGGTCGAGAGCGCACGCGGTCCGAGCGCGCTCACCACGCCCTCGGAGAGCGACTGCGCGAAGAGCCCCTCGCCGCGCAGGCCGAGCGCGAGCCGATCGCGGCCTCGCACGTACGGGTGACCGATCGCGACGATGCGCATGCCCACGTGCAGCGCCTCGGGCTCGGCGAGCTCGAGCGGCGGCGCGGCGAGCGGGCTCGCGAGCACGAGCAGCGCGAGATCGTCGTCGGGCGCCGTGGCCACGACGCGCGCGTTGCGCGGATTTCCCTGGTGATCGACGACGCGCACGCCGTGTCCGTCGCGCACCGTGCGGAACGCCGTGACGACGTGCGTCGCGTCGAGGACGACGAAGCCCGAGCCCACGGCCGTGCCGGACTCGACGCGCACGACGGACTCGCTGGCGCGGTCGTTCGCGGTCGCGGCGCAGCGCGGATCCTCGCCCGCGGTGCGCGCGGCCGTGCTCGGCGGATCGGCGTTCGCTGCGGCGGCGACGTCGCCCGCCTGGGTGCTCGGGCCTGCCTCGGCGACGACGACGTCCCCGGAGCTCGGCGTGGACGGAGCGGTCTCCTGTGCGTGCGCGCTCGCGCCGAGCGCGAGGACGGAAGCGGTCACCAAGAGGCGAAGTCGGGCGTGCATGCGGGCTCCTCGATCGAGAACGCCGCGACGACGGCCGCAGCGGCGAGGATCGTATACGCACGGCGAACGTTCCCGCATGATCGCGGCGTGAGCGACACCCCCGAATCCGAGGAGGCACGCGCGTGGCGCGTCGCCGAGCGCCTGACCGAGCTCCGTGGTGAGGAGCGCGCGAACCTGATTCGCATCGTCGGGATCGCGCTCTTCTACGGCGTGCAGCTCCTCAACCGACACGGCCTGGCCGTCGGCCCGATCGCGATCCCGGCGATGGAGGGCGTCTCGGGGCAGTTCCACCTCCTCATGTCGCTGCTCGCGCTCACGGGCGTGCTCGTGGCGTCCGGCGTGCTCATCGCGCTCCGCAACCGCTTCTTCCCGCCGTGGACGAAGTACGCGACGAGCGCGCTCGATGTGATCCTCGCGACCTTCGCGCTCACCGTGGCCGACGGCCCGAGCTCGCCGCTCGTCGTGATCTACTTCCCGCTGCTCGCGCTGAGCGCGCTCCGCTTCTCGCCCGGCCTCGTGCGCTTCACCACCGCCGCGACCGTGGGCTCGTACCTCTTCGTCGTGCTCGCGACGGGGCGCGCGCGCCCGGCGCTGTCGGTGCCCGCGTACCAGTCGATCCTCGTGGTGCTCGCGCTCGTCATCGTGGGCGTGGTGCTCGATCACTCGGTGCGCGAGGTGCGGCGCATGGCGGGTGCGTACGCGATGCGCACGAGCCGCGCGCCCCTGCCGCCGACCGGCGCGAGCGTGACACGCGAGGGAGGAGACGCCTCGTGAGCACGCCGACCAAGGACACGCGTCCTCCGCGCCTCTGCCCGCACTGCTTCGCGGGCACGCCGCCCGAGGCGACCACGTGCTGGCTGTGTCAGAGCCAGCTGCCCGCGTACGAGCAGCGACCCGCGAGCGATGCCGGCGTGACGCACCCGATCGCAGGCCGTGCTCCGCAGCCCGCGCAGCCGCTCCCGAACATCGAGGTGGACTTCGTCCTGTGGATCCTCGCGACGGTCATCGCGAGCCTGCTCCTCGTGGTGCTCGTCATCGACGTCGGAGTGCTCGGCGGCCTCGGCTACGCGGCGATCGCGCTCGCCATCTCGGCGCCCGTGCTCTCCGCGCTCGGCGCGATGGTCTGGCTGCGGCGACCGTCGAACACCCCCGCGTCGGCGACGCCGGGCCGAGAGCCCATGTCGCGGGTGCTCGGGACCGTCGCGCTGACGGTGACCTCCGTGCTCGCGGTGATCGGCCTCATCAGCCTCCTCGTGCTCGCGCTCCTCGTGCTCGCGTTCCTCGCGTGCATCGGTGCGATGGGCGGCTCGATCTGAGCGTGGCTCATGCGCGGTGACGTCCTCCAGAGCGTGCTCGCGTTCGCCGCGCTCGGCGTGGCCGGGCTCGTGCGCCGACACCTCGCGCCGAAGCTCGAGCTCTCGCGTGCGCAGAAGGGCGCGCTCGTGCTCGGCGCGCTGATCGGGGCGGGTGTGGGCGCCAAGGTGCCGTTCCTCTTCGACGACGCGGACGCGACGCGCAGCGGCCTCGTGTGGATCACCGACGGCCGCACCCTCACGTGGGGCCTCGTGGGCGGCTACCTCGGCGTCGAGATCGCCAAGGCGATCGCGCGCATCCACGTGAAGACCGGCGACTCGTTCGCGCCCGCGGTCGCGGCGTCCATCGCGATCGGGCGCATCGGCTGCTTCGTGGGAGGCTGCTGCTACGGCGCAGAGAGCCACCTGCCGTGGGCCGTGGACTTCGGCGACGGCGTGCCGCGCCACCCGACGCAGCTCTACGAAGCGGCGTTCCACGCGGTCGCGTTCGCCGTGCTCCTCTGGATGGGCCGGCGCGAGCTGCTGCGCACGCATCGGATGAGGGCGTACGTGATCGTCTACTTCGCGTACCGCTTCGTGACCGAGTGGATCCGCCCCGAGCCGCGCGGCCTCCTCGGGCTCACGTTCTATCAGTGGAGCGCGCTCGCGTTCATCGTGCTCTTCGCGGTCCACTGGTGGATCGACGCGCACGGCGGGCTCGACCTCCGCGGCGAGCGACGACACCAGGCCCACGCGCCCGTCGCACCGAGCGGGCTCGGCACAGTCCACGACAGCGCGCCACGCACGGCGCAGACGAGCCACGAGGCATGAGCCACCCCACCCGCCCCTACCTCTTCTACTCCGCGACGCGCGCGCTCTGCGGCACGTGCCTGCGCGTCGTGGACGCCAAGGAGCTGATCGAAGACGGCCGCGTCTACCTCTGGAAGCGCTGTCCGCTGCACGGCATCGAGCGCGTGCTCCTGGCCGACGACGCCACCTACTGGCGACGCGCACGCGAGCTCTACCTGAAGGCTCCCGAGCAGGTCGCGAAGTACGACACGCCCTTCTCGCATGGCTGTCCGTACGACTGCGGGATCTGCCCCGACCACGAGCAGCACGGCTGCGTGTCGATCCTCGAGATCACCGATCACTGCAACCTGCGCTGCCCGACCTGCTACGCGTCGAGCGGCCCCGAGCGCACCACGCACCGCTCGCTCGAGGTGATCGAGCGCATGCTCGACCGCATCGTGAGCAACGAGACCGAGCCCGACGTGGTGCAGGTCTCGGGCGGCGAGCCCACGACGCACCCGGACTTCTTCGCGATCCTCGACGCGTGCCGGAAGCGGCCGATCCGGCACCTCATGGTGAACACGAACGGCCTCCGCATCGCGCGCGAGGACGGCTTCGCGGAGCGCCTGGCGACGTACGCGCCGCGCTTCGAGGTGTACCTCCAGTTCGATTCGCTCCGCGAGGGTCCGCTCCGCGCGCTCCGAGGCGCGGACCTGCGCAGCGTGCACGAGCGCGCGCTCGAGAAGCTCGACGCGCTGAACCTCTCGACGACGCTCGTGATGACGATCCAGCGCGGCGTGAACGACGACGAGATCGGCGAGGTGCTGCGGCACGCCATGCAGCACCGCTCGGTGCGCGGCGTGACGCTCCAGCCCTTGCAGCACGCGGGGCGCAACGAGCGCTTCGATCCGGCGACCGATCGCCTCACGCTCACGGAGGTCCGTCGCCGCATCCTCGAGCAGTGCGACGTCTTCACGCCCGAGGACGTGGTGCCCGTGCCCTGTCACCCCGACTGCCTCGCGATGGCGTACGCGATCAAGGGCAGCGGCGAGCAGGCCGGCACGATCGCGCCGCTCACGCGCTACGTGCCGCGCGAGCTCTTGCTCGAGGGAACGCGCAACTCGATCACGGTCGAGGACGACCCGGCGCTGCGAGGGGCCTTCGCCGCGCACCTCACCTCCACCTTCTCGACCGGCCACGGCCCCGAGGGCGCGGCCGACTCGCTGCGCGATCTCATGTGCTGCATCCCGCGCGTCGAGGCGATCCCCTCGCTCGGCTACGACCGCGTCTTTCGCGTGGTGATCATGCAGTTCCTCGATCGACACACGATCGATCTGCGCAGCGTGCGCAAGAGCTGCGTGCACATCGCGCACCCGGACGGAAAGCGCGTGATGCCCTTCGACACCTACAACGTGCTCTACCGCGACTCCCTCGAGAGCGAGGTGCTCGGGCCGCTCCGCGGCGAGGTCGCCACGCGCAGCGACCTCGTGCCCCTGCGCGTGCGCTGATCGGACGTGCCGCCCGTGCGCGGCGCCTGCCGTCGATCGAGCTCGCGAGAGAGGGCGCGGAACGCGCGAGTGAGGGCCGCGTCGATCGCGACGTAGGCGTCGGCGCCGAGCTCCACGACGGTCCTGGCGCCCACGCGTGGACCCTTCACGGTCACGCGACAGTGCTTGTCGAGGCCCCCTCTGGGCCCGTTCACGTCCGCGATGCGCACGAGCACGCTCGTCACCTCGTCTCGGAAGCGGCGCAGGTGAGACTCGACTCGCTTCAGCGTGTGGGCTCGCAGCGCCTCGGACGCATCGACGCCCACGAACCGGACCTCGCTCCTCGTCATGACTCGCTCCTCGGTGTTGGGGACCAGGCGGTCTGCGAGTCATGCGGCCAAGCGATCGACGAACCATCGAGCGAGCGCACGGCGAGCCATCGAAAGAACGCGCGGTCGTGGGATCGGGCGACCGTGCGGTCGCGGGGCGCTGCAGCGAGCCTCTCGGCTCACGTCCCGGGCACGCGCGCGGGCCCGAGCTGGCCATCGACGCGGCCACCGGTGGCCGTGCCCCAGCAGCGCACGGCGCCGCTCTCGAGGCGCGCACACGCGTGCTCGGCGCCGACCGAGACCTGCGTCGCGCCGCGCGTGCCGGGCACGATCGTGGGCCTCGTGAAGCGGGCGCCGGTGCGTGCGAGGACACCGCGCTCGTAGTCGAAGCACGCGACGTCGCCCTCGGCGCGCACCACGCACGCGCCGTGCGTACCGATCGAGAGATCACGCGCGCCTCGCAGGCCTCGCAGCTCGCGGGGTCCGTGCTCGGCGAAGCACTGGAGGGTGCCAGAGCGCGTGCGCGCGCAGCCCCAGTCGTAGCCCACGTCCACGTCGATCGCGTCGGAGAGGCCGACCACGACCTCGGGCGGCGTGCCCTCGCTGCCGTCGCCGCCCATGCCCCAGCACACGACGCGACCGCTCTGCTCGGCCACGCAGACGCGGCTGCCGTGCACCGCCACGTCGAGCGCGTCACCGAGGATCTCGTCGGGCACCTCGCCCGAAGGCCCCTCGCCGTAGCTCGAGCGCGCCGTGCAGCGCACGCGGCCATGGACGACGCCGCAGGCGAGGCTCGCGTCGAGATCGAACGCGCCGACGTCGTCCCACGAGAGCGGCGCGCCGACGAGATCGCAGCGCAGGTGCGAGGCCTCGTCGATCGTGCAGCGCTGCCCGGCGCCGAGCGCGATGCGACGTGCGCCCGTCGTCGCGGCACGGCTCCCGTACGTCTCGGCGGGCCAGCAAGTGATCGAGCCGTCGCGGAGCACCGCGCAGCTCTCGCGGTAGCCGGCGGCCACGAACGTCGCGCCCGCCACGCCGGGCACCTCGATGGCGGCGCGCGCGAGCCGCTCGCCCCAGCACCACACCGCGCCCGCCTCGTCGAGCACGCAGGCGCCCGCACTGGAGGCGCCGATCGCCGCGGCGCGAGGCCCTTCGAGGATCGCCGGTCGGCCGACAGCCGAGGTCTGCCCCGCGAGCATCTCTCGATCCGAGTAGCTCGCGAAGCACGCCGTCGTCGCGTCGTCGCGGCGAAAGCACACGAAGCTGTCGCCGAGCGCGATCTCCTCGACGCGATCGAGCACGGGCATCGGTGACTCCGGGCGAGGGTGCTCCGCGATGCCGAGCGAGCCCGCGTACGCCGAGCCCCAGCAGTGCGCCGCGCCGCCTCGCACGACGGCGCACGTGCGCGCGCCGAAGGCCGCGAGGCGCACGACGTCGGCGAGCGGTGGCACCGCCGTCGGTCGCGGATGCGCGCCGGTCACACCGAGCTGACGATCGCCGTTGTCACCCCAGCACACGAGCTCTCCTTGGGCGCGGAGCACGCACGCGTGACGCGCGCCGCCCGCGACCGCGATCGCGTCGCCGATCCCGCGGATCTCGTAGGCGCCCGTGCCTGCCTCCGCCGGTGTCGTGTCGCCGGGCGCGTGGCCCCAGCAGAGGAGGCGCCCATCGGCGCGCACCGCGCACGCGTACTGGATGCCCCCTCCGAGCGAGACGGCGTCGGTGACGCCCTCGATCGGCGTGGGCGTGAGCAGCTCACGGCCACCGACCGATCCCCAGCACCGCACGGTTCCGTCTCCGAGCAGCGCACACACGCCCGAGCCCGCCGCGACGATCTCGACGACGCCTTCGAGACCAGGCACCTCGCGCGCCTGATCGCGCGAGACCGTCCTGCCATCACCGAGTCGTCCCTGCGCGCCATCGCCCCAGCAGCGCACGCGGCCTTCGTGGAGCGCGCAGCCGTACCCGCGACCGAGCGCGAACCGAGAAGGCGTGAGGTGGCGATCGAGGCGCGCCGCACGCACGGCATCAGCGCCGACTGGCTGCGGCTCGGCCGCGCGAGCGCGCGCGCGGAGCGCCTCGAGATCCGGGATCGGCAGGAGATCGGCGGGCACGAAGGCGATCGTCAGCTCGGTCGCCGGACAGCGGCTCGTGCCACCCAGCGCTCGCACGCCCTCGATCGAGACGATGCGCGCCCACTCCTGCCCACCGGCGACGACACCGGTCTCGTAGCGGACGTGCGCGCGCGTCGCGACGGGCACGCGCGCCCAGCTCGCCCCACCGGGGCTCGCGTGGATCGCGAGCCCGGCAGGGAGCACGAGATCACCTTCGAAGGCCGCGGGTGAGGTCGCGGCCTCGCAGCGCCCGCCGCCGAGGCCCCCGATCGCGCCTCCACCGGGGGGCGGCGGCTCGAGGTCCACGACCGGCGCCCAGCCGCGGATCTCGACACCTGCGCCGAGCCGCACGAGGAGGCGCACCCAGCTCCCCTCACGCGCGACCTCGGTGAGGCTCGTCCAGCTGCCGAGACCGCCGAGCGAGACGGTCGTGGCGCGCGCGTCGGGGCGTGTCCGCAGGTCGAGGCGCGAGGCGCGGGGCGCCCACGTCACGCCCGTGGCCGTGGGTCGATCGACGGCGATCGAGCTCTCCCAGTCACTCGGCGGCGGCCGCGGGGGCCCGAGCTCGAGCGCCTCGCAGCGCACGGGCACGCCGCTCCACGACAGGCTGTGCTCGCGCGGCCCGCTCGAGACGCGGAGCGCACCGTCCTCGGAGCCGGGACGAACCGGCGTGCCCGCAGGGAGGAAGATCGCGCGCTCGATCTCGACGTTCTCCGACGTCCGCCACGGCACGCTCGCGACGCCCACGAGCTCGAGCGGTCGGCTCACCTCGGCGCGCGCCGTCGCCGCATCGATCGAGAGGCGCGCGTGCTCGAGGCCCACCGTGATGGGCCGACCGCCCGCATCGACGCGGATCGCAGGCACCTCGAGATCCTCGCTCGTGCGAACGCACGCCTGCGCCGACACGCGCGCGGATCCGACGCACGAGAGGCCTGCGATCGTGAGCAGCCAGAGCGGCCAGTGGCGCGCTGCGCGCATCGAAGGCCGCGTCACGGCGCAGCCGTGCACGTGACGCTCACCGACGCGCTGGTGGTGCCCGAGGCGGGCGGGAACGCCGCGCGGCCGACCGCGCTGCTCATGCACCCGGCGAGCGTCGCGTCACCGAAGCCACTGGCGCGCGGGCTCTCCGCGGTGCCCGCGGCCGTCACGCTCACCTCGATCCGCATCGTGCCTGCGAGCGACGGATCGGCGCGCAGCGCCTGCTCGTAGCAGTGACGCAGCTGGCCCGACTGTCGGCGCGCGACGGCCGTGACCGCGGCCGCATCGAGCGCGCCGTTGGCCGTGGCGGACACGCTCACGCTCGCCCCCGTACCTTCGAGGCGACCTGCGCCGAGTCCGGCCCCGCGACCGAGACCACCCGAGCCATAGCCCACGGCGCCGCCGCTGCCGACGCCTGCCCCGTGGCCCATGGTGCCGATGCTGCCGATGCCGATCGTCTCCTCCGTGTGGCCGATACCTTCGCCGATGCCGCTGAGACCGAGACCGCCGGCGCCGAAGCTGTCGCCGATCTGATCGCTGAAGACGTCGCTGAGGATCCCGGACTCGATGTCGCCTCCGCCCAGGAGCGCGAAGATCGCGTTCTGGGTGGCTTGCTCTTGCGCGGCGCGCCTCGCCGCGAGCTGGGTGACGCGCTCGTCGAGCGCCGACAGATCCCGCACCAGCGAGGCGACCTCTTCAGCGAACGGCGTGCCCGTCGCGGGCTCACGCGCGCCGTCGAGGAGCGCGCGGATCTCGGTGCGCGCGGCCTCGTCCCCTTGCCACGCCTCGTCCTCCGAGGCGGTCTCCAGGCGAGCGAGCAGCAAGCGCGCGAGCGCGCAGCGCGCCTCGACCGCGCCCGCGTCGAGCTCGGTCCCTTCGAGCTCGATCGCCCGTCGGTAGCTCGCGATCGCGTCGTCGGGTCGCTCGAGGTGCTCCTGCACCTTGCCCAGGCGCGTACGCGCGGGCGCCTCGGGCGCACCGAGCTCGATCTCGCGCGTGATCTCGGGCTCTGCGTCGGTCCAGCGCTCGAGCGCCACGAGCGCGCGCGCACGCACCTCGTGCTCGTGGGGCGTGGTGTCCGAGAGCGCGATCGCGCGCTGCGCCGCCGCGTCCGCCTCGACCCAGCGCGACGCCGCGAGCTCGACGTCGGCCAGGCGTGCCCACGCGTCTCGCAGCGTCGGATCGAGCGTGGTCGCCTGCACGAGCGCGTCGCGCGCCGTGACGCCCGTGCCCGCGCCGGGCCCCTCGAGGAGCTCGCGGGCTCGCTCGGCATCGCTCTGGCAACCGACGAGGAGCCCCGCGAGCGGAGCGCACGCCCCGAGCAGGAGCGAGGTGGCGAGGAGTCGTGCGGGCAGCGACATGCGCCGAGGGTACGCGAGCGCGAGTCCGATCTTCCCGCCGTTGCCGTCGGGCCGCAGTACGCTCGCCCCGCATGCCGGAGCTCGCAGACGACGAGAGCGTCCAGGTCAAAGGATCCGGAACGTCGGTGTACACGCTGCGGAACACCGGCGGGATCTACTCGTGCACGTGCCCCGCATGGATGCACCAGTCGATCGGGATCGAGCGACGCACGTGCAAGCACCTGCGCGCGTACCGAGGTGACGCCGCCGAGACCGAGCGCGTCGGGCGCGAGGGCCCGGCCCCGCGCGCTTCGAGCGCGAGCGCGAGCGGCGACGCGAGCGCGCCGCCCGTGCTCCTCGCGCACAAGTGGGAGACCGATGTCGATCTCACGGGCTGGTGGCTGAGCGAGAAGCTCGACGGCGTGCGCGCGTACTGGGACGGAACGCGCTTCCTCTCGCGCCTCGGCAACCCGTTCTATCCGCCCGAGACGTTCACCGAGAAGCTGCCCGCACACCCGCTCGATGGGGAGCTCTTCGGAGGTCGCAAGAGCTTCCAGCGCACCGTGGGCATCGTGAAGCGGCAGGATCGCTCGCCGCTCTGGAACGAGCTGACCTTCGTGGTCTTCGACATGCCCGCGCACCCCGGCCCCTTCGAGGCGCGCATCGACGCAGCCAGGAGCGCGCTCGCGAACGTTGCGCGCACGCGCGTGCTCGAGCACGAGCGCTGCGAGGGCATCGCGCACCTCCAGCGCAGGCTCGCGGAGGTCGAGGCGCTCGGTGGCGAGGGGCTCATGGCACGCAAGCCGGGCTCGGCGTACGTGGCCGGGCGCTCCGACACGCTGCTCAAGATCAAGAGCTTCAAGGACGCCGAGGCGCGCGTCGTCGATCACCTGCCCGGCACGGGCAAGCACGCGGGGCGCCTCGGCGCGCTCGCGGTCGAGCTCGCCGATGGCACGCGCTTCCACGTCGGCACCGGCTTCTCCGACGCGGAGCGCACGAAGCCTCCGCCGCGCGGCGCGATCATCACGTTCCGCTACCAGGAGCTCACCGACGGAGGCGTGCCGCGCTTTCCGACCTTCGTGGGCGTGCGCATCGACGCCGATCGACCCTCGAGCCTCGTCGTCGATCGCAAGGCCACCGACGCTGCGCCGCGCGAAGGCAGCCTGCGCGAGGGGGGCGCGAGCGCGCAGCCACCGCGCACCGTGCGAAAGCGCTTCGAGCGCGAGGAGAACGGCGTGCGGCACTTCTGGGAGATCGAGGTCGTCGGCACGCGGCATCGCGTGGTGTCGGGCACGTTCACCGAAGACGAGGACACCTTCGAGTCGAACGAAGACGCCCTCGAGGCGCTCGATCGAGAGGTCGCGGCGAGGCTGAAGGAGGGCTTCGAGGAGCTGTCCACCCGCGCGAAGGCGAGCCCGACGAAGGCCGAGCCCGTCGACTGACGCTCAGGGCCGAGCCGGATCGGGCTCCTCGACGCGCGCCTCGCGAAGCGGCGCGAAGAGACGCGCACCTTCGGCGAGCACGCGCGAGGTCAGCGTCGCGAGCCGCACGAGGCGATCTCCGGCGCGGCCACGGAGCGGTCGCTCGATCGCACGCGAGACGTCGCGCTCCGGCGCGGGCGAGAGCTCGAGCTGCTCGAGCGCTCCGACGCTCTGGCTCGCGAGCACGCGACACACCGTGCGGAGATCGAGGTGCGGATGGCCCGTGTCGATCGCGGCGTGCGAGAGGAGCTCGTGCGTGAAGCTGCCCCACGTCACGAGCACGTCCTCGTCGCGGAGGAAGCGGCGGAAGCCGCGCGCGACCTCTTCGAGCGTGGGCGCGCCGAGCAGCTCGGTCTCGTCGAGCTCGATGTGCCGCGCCGTGTTCGGCGCGAGCGGCATGCGCGGTCGCGCGAGCGCGTCGAAGGTCTCACCCGTCGCGAGGCGCCGCGCGACGAGGTGCACGAGCTCGCCACGCGCGGCCTCGGTGCGCAGCGGATGCCCGTAGGGCCAGGCGTTGGCCTCGGCCACGACGCAGACGAGATCGGCGCGACGATCGGTGAGGAGCGGCGGCAGCGCGGCGCCTCGCCACTCGCGCCGCGGGCCCGCGAGCCGGCGCGGCGCACGCACCGTGCTCGCGAAGCCGACCTGCGCCTCGACCATGGCCTCGAAGGGTCGGAGCAGCGCCTCGAAGCGCTCGGGCTCGCCCTCGAGCGCCCCGAGCACGTACGACATCGCCTCGATCGTCGAGACGTAGCGCTCGTCGGGCTCGCTGCGGATGCGATACGCGCTCGGGCGCGGCGGGCTGAACGCGTAGCGAGGCAGCGCGCGCAGCGCCGGGTTCTGGTTCGCGATCTTCCGCGCCTGGGCCCACGTGCCGTCGATCACCACGAGCGTGATCGGATGCGCGGGCGGGTCTGTCATCACGTCGATCGCGCCCTCGCCCGGGTAGAGCACGGCCGGTGGCCGCTCCGGGTCCGCGAAGATGCGCTCGAGCGCGCGCGTGCCCTCCCAGTGCACGCCCACGTAGAGCTCGCTCCGCGGCAGCGAGAGGTGCGCCATGCGCGCCGTGCCGACTGCGACGTCCGCCTCGCGCGGGTGCTGGAGGAAGACGACGCGCGTGCGCGTCTCGATGGGCGTCACGTGCGTGCACCAGCAGAGGCGCACGGGACGCAGACAGCGCGGACAGCTGGGCCGAGGCTCGATCACGGAGAGGGCGGGCAACCTATCTCGGCATGGCGGGCTCGCCCACACGAGCCTGCGAACGCATGGCGCGAGGCCGCGACCTCGCGATCACGCTCACTGCCAGGGATCGACGACGCCGTCGCCCGTCGCGCCGTTGGTGCGGCGCATCGTCGTGGTGGGCGGCTGCGGCGTGATCGTCTGTGGCGGCGAGGCAGGGCCCCACGGCGAGATGAGGCCCGTGGCGGTGCCCGGCACCGGACGCGGGCCACGCCCGTACGTGGGACGCTGACGCGACGTGCCTGCAGGCTGCGGTGCAGCCGCCGCGGTGACCGTGCCGCAGGTGAAGCGCATCGCGAAGCTCGTGAGCGTGCCGCTGTCGGCGCCGACCGAGTCGCGCACCGTGAGCGTCCAGCGACCGCGTGCGTTCTGCCCCGCGAGCGTGTGGAGCACGCCGCGTCGATCGTCCCAGTCGATCGTCGTCGCGAGCGAGCGACGGCTGCCACTCTGGTGGTTGTGCAGCACGACCTCGGTGCCGCTCGGCGCGCGCAGCGCGACGCGCAGATCCGCGACGTAGCTGTGCTGGAGGTCGAGCACGACCGCGGCGCGGCCGATCGTGCAGTCCTCTGCGACCTCGACGTGCTGCTCGACGGTGGTGTAGTCGCGCACGGGCACGGCCGCGTCCGTGGTGGACACGCTGAGCTCGCCGGTGGGCGCAGGGGTGGGCGTGCCGGGATCGATCGCTGGTGTGGTGTCCTGCGGCGGCGTGTCGGTGCCCGCGAGCAGCGACGCGTGCAGCACCATCGAGCCGCCGAGCAAGCGCCCCGTGACCTCGGCGGTGCGATGCCCCGACATCTCGAGCACGAAGCGGCGCTCCTGGCCGACCTGATCGCCGGGCACGGGCAGGACGAACATCGCGGGCGTCGTGCCGAGCACCTCGCCTTCGGGCGTGCGCACCGTCGCACCCGAGGGCTCGCTCGTGATGGTGACACTGACGCGCGTGTCCTCGGCGACCACCGCGCCGCCGCTGCCAGCGGCCTCGGCGCTCGGAGACACGACGAGCTCGTAGGGAAGGTCCTGTGCGGCCGCGAGCGCGCCGACGTACACGAGGTACTCGCCAGGCTGATCGATCATGACGTGCGGCGTGTGGCCCGAGCCTCCGTCGCTGTCACAGCGCACCTCGCCGCCGCCCGAGACGGCGAGCGCGATCGGTCCACCCGTCGACGACGCCGACACGACGAACGGCACGCCATCGCTCACGCGCAGGAGGTGCTCGGGCACACCCGGATCGACGAAGCCGGGACAGCCTGGAGAGAGCTCGAGCGCCGGGCTCGCCTGCGCGCTCGTGTGGCCCGAGAGCGTCGCGCGCGGCGCCGCGGCGGACACCCCGAGCGCCCCGAAGCGCGGCTCGCTCCCACACCCCACCAGCAAGAGCACCAACAGCAGGGTCACCAGCAAGAGCACCAGCAGCGGGGTCACTCCCGCCCTTGCAAGTGCACGATTTCGTTGGGCTCCTGGACACGTGTTGACGTGAGCTCGAGAACCCTCGGACTTTTCAGCGCGCGTCATTGGGCGCCCAGGGGCCCAATGATTCCGAGGGGTTACGAGGGCGGGAGTGACCCCGGTCATGCGGCCTCCTTGGTCTCGGCGGGAGGGACCGAGCGGCGGCTCGGCTGCGGGATGCGCGAAGGGCGCTCGACCTCGAAGCCGGTCGCGAGCGCGCGATCGGGCAAGCGCAGGACGAGCAGCGAGAGGAGATAGACGAGCAGGGCCAGCAAGAGCAGCGGCGTGCGGAGCGAGCGCATCGAAGGCACTGGGCTCGCCTCGGCGGTGATCGCGAGCGGCGCATCGAGCAGCGCTCCGCCACCGATCGCCGCCAGGCGCTCGAGGCTCGCGGTGTCGGGCCCGAAGGCCGCGAGCTCTTCGTCGTAGGGGCGCTCGTCACCCTCGGCCGCGGTGGGCTCGATGTCCTCGGGCATGCGCGCATCGACGAGGAACGTGAAGCCCGTGGGGATCGAGGCCTGCCACACGCCCGGGCCCGCGATCTCCATCGGCAGCTCCTGCGCGAACTGCAACTCGCTGTTCGTCGCCACGTTGCGCACGCTCGCGCCGCGGAAGAGGCGCACGACGGGCACGTTCGTCTCGTCGACGTACGGCGACACGATCGTCACGAGGCGTCGCTGCGCCGAGAGCGGGTCGCGCTCGATCACGATGCGTGGCGGCTCCACCGTGCGCGTGCGCAGCATCCCGCGCGCGAGGCGCGTGAAGAGCTGACGGAACACGGGGCTCGTGCGGAGGCCGTCGGTCCAGCTGCCGCTCGTCGCGCTCGTCCAGCTCGCGACCTGACCGAGGCCGCGGTGCCAGTGCGCCAGGAGCGGCATGCCCTCGGTGGCCGTCAGCACCTGCGTCGCGCCCGAGCGCAGGCCCGAGAGCGCGTGGCCCGTGATCGCCGGCGCGCCCTCGAACGACATGCCGTCGAACATCGAGAGGTGCGTCGCCTCGCGCATCGCGAACGGCGTCTGCCGGTGCGCCGGCGGCTGCCGCATCATCGCCTCGCTCACGACGAGCGAGCGCAGGCCGCCCGCGTTCGTCACGTGGTAGCGGCCGCGGCCGATGCGCGCGATCTCGGCGAGCAGCTGCGAGTAGCTGCCGATCGTGATGGTCGTGATCGACACGCCGCGGCCCGCGAGCGCCATGGCCGCCGCGATCGCGCTCTGCGGCTCGCTCTCACCATCCGAGATCAGGATCACGTGGTGGATGTAGCGCGGGTCGTTCGACATGATGTGGTTGGCTGCGGTGACCGCGGCCGCGATGTTCGTGCCGCCCTCGGCGTGGATGCCCGAGATGAACTGCACGACCTGCTCGCTCTGATCCATCGGCACCGGCGCGATGACGCGATCGGCGCCGCCCGAGAACGCGACCGAGCCCACGAGCGCGTCGCGGCGCAGCGCGCGCACGGCCGCGATCGCCGACGAGCGCGCCTGCTCCATCGGGGCGCCGCTCATCGAGGAGCTGCGGTCGATGACGATCACGAGCTCGAGCGGGCGCGGCTCGGGCTGCGCGGGCGGCGGCTCGATCGGCTCGATCTCGCGCAGGATGCGCGGCGTGCGCCGGATCGGGTGGTTGAAGCTCGCGGTGATGAGGCCGCCGCCCTCGTCCTCGACCCACGTGCGGAGCGTGCGCTGCTGATCGTCGGACAGGTCGCCGAGCTCGATCTCGTCGGCGATGACGAGCAGGTACGGCTCGTACTGATCGACGCGCGTGAAGGCCTGCTGCGGGGTGGCCACCTCCACGTCCATGCCCGCGTCGCGCAGGACCGTCGCGAGGATCGGAGCGCCGTCGGCCTCGTGGTAGATGCGCACGCGCGGCTTGGGGAGCACCTCGACGAGCGTGCGCCAGCGATCGTTGGCGGAGACCGAGTCCCCCTCGCCGCGCACCGCGATCTCGAGCTCGTGCACACCCGGATCTTCGGGGAAGCGCAGGGACAGGCGCGCGCTCGAGGTGCCGCGGCTCGCGTGATGCGTCTCGGTGAGCACCGAGCGACCGTCGAAGAAGGCCTCGAGGCGCACGTCCGCGTCGCGACTCGCGTAGAGCGAGACCGCCACGTCCGAGGTCTCCTCCGCACGGAGGAGGCGCGGCGCATCCACGCTCGAGATCGCGAACGCGTCGACCGTGGGGCTCTCTCCCATCGGCAGGATCGAGACCTCCACGCCCGCCTCGTGGGCCGCCTCGATCGCGCTCGCGAGCCTGGGATCGCGGCCATCGGTCGCCACGAGCAGGCGGCGCGCGTGATCGCGCGGAAGGAGCGAGACCGCCGCGCCGATCTGCGTCTCGAGGTCGGCACCGCCGCGACCGTTGCCGCTCTGGCCGAGGCCCACCGGCGTCCACGTGACGAGGTCGTTCGCGGCTTGCATCGCGCGCAGATCCTCGGTCACGCGCTGGCGCTCCTCGGGCGCGACGCTGCTCGAGCCGTCCACGACGAGGCCGACGGCGAGCTCGGTGGTCGGGAAGCCGATGCGCACGGCGGCGACCGAGATCACCGCGAGCACCATCGCGATCATGCGCAGCACGGTCACGAGGCGCCGACGGCTCGGAGACATCGGGAACCTCGAGCGCCACGCGAGCAAGGGCACGAGCGCCACGAGCGCGAGGCCCCAGAGCGCGAGCGGCCAGCCGAGATCGATCGAGAGGCCCTCCATCACTCGAGCCTCCCGCGGTGGAGGAAGAACCACTCGAGCATCATCAGCGCGAGCAGCGCGGCCGCGATGATCACGGCCAGCGGCGGCAGCTGGCTCTCGGCGACGAAGCGACCGCCCGTCGAGCCGCTGCGCAGCGGCCCCGCGTGTCGCGTCGCACCGAACGCGAGGGAGCGCTCGCCCACGTGGTAGAGGCCGGCGCGCGTGATCTCGGGGATCTCACCACCGCGCACCTCGATGACCTCGCCATCGGGGCCCGTCACCTCTTCGCCGGCCTCGACGAGCACGGTCTGACCGACGGGACGCGCGAGGGGGCTGCCCTCGCCGCGATCGGCCGCCCAGCGCAGCGCGGCGTGCACGAGCAGCGGGAAGGCCTCACGGCGCACGAGGTCGGTGTCCGCCGTGGCGAAGCCGAACGCGACCAGGCGCCCACGGCGCGTCTCGCGCGCGAGGGCCATCACGTGCTGGAGGCTCCGGAGGAGCACCTGATCGCCCGCGCGCTCGGTGAGCGCCGAGGCGCGATCGAAGCCCACGTCCTCGAAGCGCAGGCCGTCGAGCACGGGATGCGACGCGAGGGTCCCGGTCACGCGCGGGCGCGTCAGCGTGCGCGCGACACCGACCTCGCGACCGCCGATCGGCGCGAAGAGCACCACCGCGCGGTGCTCGACGCCAGGCGGCAAGGACGCGTGATCGAGCACGATCGCGTGGAAGCGCGAGAGCGAGGCGCTCGTGGCCGTCGCGATGCCGGAGGGCGCGATGATCTGCACGTCGAGCCCCGGGTGGCTCCCGAGCGCGGCCTCGAGGTAGCGGTCGCCCTCGGTGACGAGGAGCACGCGCGTCGCATCGAGCGCCTCCACCACCGCGACCGCGCGGTCGTCGCCCGAGAAGCCGTCGGCGCTGCCGTCGATGCCGATGGTCTCGAGCGCGGCCGTGAGCTCGGCGCGACGGCTCGAGAAGCCCCCGGCCTCGAGCACCCGGTGCTCGTGGGGCGAGAGCGTGACGCGCTCGTTCAGGAGATCGACCTCGCCGTCGCGCACGTGGATCCGCGCGCGCGCCGTGCGCGAGCTGAAGTTCTCGAGCTCGAGGCGCACCGCGTACTCGCCCACCGCCGCCGGCACGCGACGCGCCGCGAACGAGGTGATCGCGAGCGTGTCGACCTCGTTGCCCACTGGCAGCGTCACGAGCGGCGCCTCCGTCGCGAGCTCCACGTCGCGATCGGTCACGAGGAGGATCTGACCGAGGATCGGCGTCCCGTTCACCGCCATGCCCGCCTCGGCCGCGGCGATGCGCGAGCGCTCGATCACGATCTGGTCCGCGAGCGCGACGGCCGCGCGCACGTCGGAGGGTCCGTCGTCGGTCTCGAGGCGCGTGAGCGCGGCCTCGAGATCGCCCGAGTGCTCGGTGATCGGCAGGATCACCGAGGGGCGCATGCCGGCGCGCACGATCGTCACCTCGCCCGCGATCGTCGAGCGCTCGACCCAGCGGCGCACCTCGGCGACGGCGTGATCGACGCGTCGATCGCCGTCCTCGCCCTCGGCCCCCATCGAGCGGCCCGTGTCGATCACGATGACGGTCGTGCCGCGCACGCCCGCGCCGAAGCGCGGATCGCCGATCAGCGCGACCATCGCGAGCGCGACGAGCAGCGACACGAGCAGCGCGAGCAGCGGGATGCGGAAGCTCGCGAGCAGGCGCGGCTTGGCCTGCTGCGCTGCGCGCAGCCAGAAGTCGACGTTCGAGACGATGATGGGCCGCGGGGTGCGACGCAGGAGGTACACCGCCACGACGAGCGTCGCGACGACGCCCATCGCCGACAGCACCGCCCACATCGGGAACGCCGCGAACGACATCACGCGTCCCCCCGGAACGCGGTGCGCAGCATCTGCTCGAGCGGCATCGCCACGTCGAGCTCGATGAAGCGACCGCCCGCGCGGCGGGTCGCGTCGCGGCAGGCGTCGCGGTGTGCCTTGACCTCCTTGGCGTACGCCTCGAGGAGATCGCGCGAGACGCGCAGGCGGATCTTCTGCCCGCTCTCGCTGTCGTGGAGCTCGATCTCGCCCTGGAAGTCGGGCGCGTCGTCCTCGGTGCAGCGCAGCGACACGACGCGCACCTCGTGACCGAGCGCGCCCAGCGTGCGGAAGCCGTCGGGGAAGCCCTTGGGCGTCATGAGGTCGGACACCACGACCGCGAGGCCGCGCTGCGGAAAGCGCGTGGCGAGGCTGCGCACCGCCTGCGGGAACGCCGTCGGCCCGCCCGCGGTGCAGCCCGCGAGGAACGCGTCCACGTCGGGCAGATCACTCGGCGCGCGCAGCGGGCGCGCCTCGCGCTCGAGGTCCTCGCCGAACGGGATCACCACCGCGCGATCGAACTGCTTCATGCCGACGTACGCGAACGCCGCGGAGATGCGCTTGGCGATCTCGATCTTGGGAGGCGCGCCGCGGCTCATCGAGCCCGAGAGGTCGAGCAGCACGTAGATGCGCGCGTCTCGCTCTTCTTCGAACTGCCGCATCACGAGCTGGCCGTGTCGGGTGAACGCGCGCCAGTCGATGCGGCGGAAGTCGTCGCCCGGGACGTACGGCCGGTGGTCGGCGAACTCGACGCCGCTCGCGAGCACGGGCGAGCGGTGACCGCCCTGGCGCGTCGCGGTCGAGCCGGGACGCACCGTCAGCTTGAGGCGGTCGAGGATTCGCCGCGCCGTGGCATCGAGGACTCTCACACCCGCTGCTCCTCACTCCGTTCGTCGCATCGCGAGGGGCGCACCCCTCGCCCGGTTTCGCGAGACGAAACCGGGCCCCACTCCCGCGGGGTTCGACTCCGCTCCGCTCCGCTTCGCTTCGTCTCACCCCCGCTTCGCGTTCCGAGCCGGGGCCCCATCCCCGGCTCGGCGCGTCGAGGACGCGTCGTCACTTCTTCTTCGCCTTGGACGGGCTCGGGTCGTCCTTGCGGTCGAGCTCCATCAGCGTCTGCCGGATCAGCGTGTCGGTGGTCGCGTCGTCGGCGAGCGCGTCGAAGTTGAGGAGGATGCGGTGGCGCAGGCACGGGTACGCGGCCTTCTGCACGTCCTCGATCGCCACGTTGAGGCGGCCGTCGAGGAGCGCGAAGAACTTCGCGACGGCGAGCACCGCCTGCGCAGCGCGCGGGCTCGCGCCGGCCTTCACGTAGCGGCGGTTGCACGCCGGCGCGGTCGGGTGATCGGGGTGCGTCGCGAACACGAGCCGCACCGCGTAGCGCGCGACGTGCTCGGCCACGGGCATCTGGCGGATCGCCTTGCCCGCCGCGATCACCTGATCGCCGTCGGCGATCTTCGAGATCTCCTGCTCCACGGCGCCCGCGGTGCGCGCGACGATGTGGATCATCTCGTCCTCGGTCGGGAAGCGGACGAGGACCTTCATGAGGAAGCGATCGAGCTGGGCCTCGGGCAGCGGATAGGTGCCCTCGTTGTCGATCGGGTTCTGCGTCGCGACGACGAAGAAGGGCTGCGGCAGCGCGTAGGTCTGGTTGCCGAGCGAGACCTGCTTCTCCTGCATCGCCTCGAGCAGCGCCGACTGCGTCTTGGGCGAGGCGCGGTTGATCTCGTCGGCGAGCACGATGTTCGCGAAGAGCGGGCCCTGCTGCAGCGACATGATCGGCTGCCCGCTCGGGCCCGTCTGCACGACGTAGGTGCCGAGGATGTCGGAGGGCATCAGGTCGGGCGTGAACTGCACGCG
The DNA here is from genome assembly GCA_044376125.1 of Sandaracinaceae bacterium. Lineage (GTDB taxonomy): Bacteria > Myxococcota_A > Polyangia > Polyangiales > Sandaracinaceae > JAFLCL01. Next base: position 22,072 of record JBILLJ010000059.1, on the reverse strand, counting down.
CGCGAACTTGAGGTGAACCGCGTCCGCGAGGGTGCGGGCCACGAGCGTCTTTCCGACGCCGGGCACGCCCTCCATGAGCACGTGACCTCCGAGCAGGAGACCGGCGGTGATGCACTGCACCGTCTCTTCCTGCCCGACGACACGCTCGCCCACCTTGGTGGCGATGCGCTGACAGAGCGATCGAACGTGATCGAAGGGGTTCAGGACGTGCACCTTCTGCGCTGCTTCGGCCATCATCATCCTCGCTGGTCGTTCCGACCGCCAGATCGATTCACTGCGTGGACCCCGTGCCTGTGCCCGTGCCCGATGAGCCCGTGCTGCCGCCTTCACCGACGGCGCTGAGATAACGACGTACGTACGCGCGGAGCGATCCGGGCACGCGACTGCCACCCGACACGCGACCACCTTCGTCGACGGTGCCGCTCACGCTGCCCGAGCCCGCGCCGCCTGCGGCACCGGACACTCCATCCATGCGCGGCCCCGTGCCGGGTCGACGCGCGCCCTGCAGGAGGCCCATCGGGTCGATGTCGCCGCCGAGCTCGGCCGACTGCGACGGATCGCTTCCGGGATCGACCTGCACGCCCGCGACGCCCTCGCCCGCGCCCACACCGCTGCCGTCGCCGAACGTGCCCGCCGCGCCCGAGCCCCAGCCGCGGGAAGGATCGGTCTGGAGACTCGTGCCGTCGCCACCCTGGCCCTGGCCCTGGCCGCCCGCGGTGCTCTGGCCTTGCTCGCCGAGCCCCGTGCTGCCGACGCCCTGACCTTGACCCGTGCCCCCACTCTGGCCTTGGCCCTGACCCTGACCGACACCCTGGCCTTGCCCCTGACCCTGGCCTTGCCCCTGACCCTGGCCTTGTCCTTGACCCTGGCCTTGTCCTTGACCCTGGCCTTGCCCCTGACCCTGGCCTTGCCCCTGACCCTGGCCTTGCCCCTGACCCTGGCCTTGTCCTTGACCCTGGCCTTGCCCCTGACCCTGGCCTTGACCCTGGCCCTGGCCTTGACCCTGGCCCTGTCCTTGACCCTGGCCTTGCCCTTGACCCTGGCCTTGCCCTTGACCCTGGCCTTGCCCTTGACCCTGGCCCTGCTGACCCGATTGGCCCTGTCCCTGGCCCTGCTGACCCGACTGGCCCTGTCCCTGGCCCTGCTGGCCCGACTGGCCCTGTCCCTGGCCCTGCTGGCCCGACTGGCCCTCTCCGGACTGACCCTGTTGCCCGGACTGGCCCTCTCCGGACTGACCCTGTTGCCCGGACTGGCCCTCTCCGGACTGACCCTGTTGCCCGGACTGGCCCTCTCCGGACTGACCCTGTTGTCCTGCTTGCCCCTCTTGCCCCTCGGAGGGGTCGAGCGTCTGGTCGGAGTCCTCGCCGCCGCCCTGCTCACCATCACTCGTCTGCGAGTGACCGGGCAGGTGCTCGCGGTCGCGCTGCGCGAGCTGCTCGCGTGCGGTCTCGCCAGCCTGCTGTGCGATCTGATCGTGGAGCTGCTCGAGACGTCGGCGTGCGTCCGCGAGCTCCTGCGTCTCGCGGCCGGCCTCCCGGCGCAGCGACTCGCGCGCTCGCTCGATCGACGAGTCCATCGCCTCGGAGTCGCCTTGCTGCCGGGCGCTCTCCGCACGACCGAGCTCGGCCGCAGTGTCGGGCGTGTGCGGCGCGAGCGCCTGCTGCGCACGGTCGAGCGCCTGCCCCACCTCCGCGCCCGGAACCCCCGCCGAGGCGTCGGTGCGGTCCATCGCCGCGAGCGCGCGGTCGAGCCGATCGATCGCCTGCACGAGCTCCTCGGCCGCCTCCTCGGGGCTGTGCGGCGCCTCGTCGGACGCGCGCTCGCTGCCCGACTCGCCACCCTCGCCTTCGCGCTCGTCGCCTTCGCGCTCGCCGCCTTCGCCTTCGGTGCCTTCGCCTTCGGCCTCCCGCTGCGCTGCCTCGCGCTCGGCCTGGGCCTCTCGCTCGGCCCGCGCCTCGGCCCACGCGCGCTCCTGCTCGGCCATCGCGAGCGCCTCGAGCTGGGCGCGCTGCGCCTCGGCTTGACGCTGCGCGACCTCGCGCGGATCGGGTGTCGGCCGCGAGGCCGCCTCGCGCCACGCCTCGCGCGCGGCCTGCGCCTCCTCCCAGGCCTCGCGCAATCGCTCGCTCGCGAAGGACGGCGGCGCACCATCGACCGAGCGCACCTCGGGCAGCGCCTCGCGCGCGGCTCCTTCGCTGGGCTCGCCCTCGCCCGCCTCGGTCTCCGAAGACGGCGCGATCCCGAGCGCCTGCTCGAGGGCGCGCGCGGCCTCTTCGATCGCCCGCGCGCGAGAGTGCGCGGCCTGTGCGCGGGCGCGATCGAGCTCGTGCTCGAGGCGGTTGATCTCCGCATCGACGCGGCGCTGCGGATCCTCCTCGAGGGAGCGACGCAGCGCCTCGGCCTCCTCGGCGATCTCCTCGGCGGTGCGCGGCTCGGGCTCCTGGCCGAGGCTCTCCGCCACCGCACGTGACAGCTCCGGCCACGCGTACGCGAGCGGCACCGTGGCCGCGACGGCGAACACACCCGCGGCGACCCAGCGCGGCGACCGCGCGATGGGCCGAGGCGGCTCGGGGATGGAGGGCACCGACGCGAGGAACTCCGCGGCCTGCTTCATCTGCAGGCGATGGAGCGCCGGGACCTCTTCGCCCTTCGCCGAGGCCGCGAACTGCACCGCGCTCGCGAGCCGGTCCTTCGCGTCGAGCATGCGATCGAGCACGCGCGCGGCACGCACGACGTCGAGGCGGCGGCTTCGGAGCTGCCACGCACCGAACGCCGCGCCGGCGACCGCACCGAGCGCCGCGGCCGGCCAGAGCGCGACCTCCGCGAGATGAAGACCCAGACCGACGGGCGCCGCCGTGAGGAGGCCGAGGCCGAGGCCCGACATGATCGCGTCGGTCGCGAGCCAGCCGTGGATCCGGCGCTGCACGCGCGTGACCGCCTCGGCGATGGAGCGGGGCGGGACTGCGTCGAGCTCGATCGGCCCCGAGCCCGCGCCTGCCGCGTCGTCGCGAGAGATGGCGTCCACTCGCACCTCGGCCGCCGCGATGGACGTCTCGCCCGAGGGAGGCTCGGTGGGCGCTTCCATCTCGCGGATCGTGTCGGAGTCGTCGTCGTCGTGGCTCACGCGTGGCTCGTCGGGGTCGGGACCGTCGGGGTGCGCGGCGTCAGACGTCGCGCTGCGATGCCTGATTCGCGCAGCGCGTCAGGTCCGCGGTTCAGACGATCGACACCGCACGGGGTTCCATCGTTGGTCATCGGAGCTCGATCGACTCGCCTCGCGTGTGCGCCGGGACGACACAGGACGGAGGCCGCCGGATTCCGAGTGGCCGCGGGACCTCTGCTTGTGACCGTGCCGCCGACGCGAGCCGCCGCCTCGGGAGAAGAGGAGCCCGCTCGAGACAGGGACGGTCGCTCGCAGAGCACGCGTGCACGCGCGCAGCATACGGGGCGGCGGGCGCGGACCTCCCCAAAACGACGCGGGCGCCGGAGCACCGTGGTAGCATCGCGCGCTCGCGTCTCGAAACGCCTGAGGAGCCCCACGATGAATGACACGCGCAAGGACAAGCGCGCCCCGGTCTCGCTGAAGGTCCGCTTCAAGAGCGCCACGGTCGACGAGTTCGTCGAGCACTACAGCCGCGACATCAGTCACGGGGGTCTCTTCATCAAGTCCAAGCAGCCGATGGCCGTCGGCACGCTCCTGAAGTTCGAGCTGCAGCTCAAGGACGAGAGCAAGCTGATCCAGGGCGTCGGACGTGTCGTCTGGAAGCGCGAGGCGGCCGACGGCGCGACCGACGACAACCCCGCCGGCATGGGGATCAAGTTCATCAAGATGGACCCCGACAGCCGGCAGCTCGTCGACAAGATCGTCGATCAGCGCGGCGCCGAGCCCGGACAGTACGAAGCGGGTGGCGGCGACAAGGAAGCCGGCAAGGAAGAGGACGGCCTGGTGGCCTCGCCCGCGCCCGCGCCGCGACCGGTTCGCTCGGCCAAGGCAACGATGCAGTTCTTCCCGAGCGCGGGGCCAGCGGAGTCCGAGCTGCCGCCGCCCGAGGATCGCACTCAGGTCCGGCAGGCGAGCGAGTTCCTCGCGGCCGCGCTCTCCGAAGGCGGAGCGGACGACCTCGCGTCCAAGGAGGCGGAGGTCAAGGCCGAGGAGGCCCGCAAGCGCACCGAGGAGATCGAGCGCGAGCGAGAGGCTGCGGCGCAGCGCGCCAAGGACGAGGCCGAGGCCAAGGAGCGCGCCGAGAAGGAGGCGCGCGAGCGCGCGGAGCGCGAGAAGGTCGAGCGCGAGGACCGCGAGAAGGCCGAGGCCGAGGCCAAGAAGCGCGACGAGGAGAACAAGGCGCGCGACGCCGCCGCCGCAGACAAGGCGGCCAAGGACAAGGCTGCAGCCGACAAGGCCGCCGCCGCAGAGAAGGCGCGCAACGAAGAGGACTCGAAGAAGGCTGCGGCCGCCGCCGAGAGCAAGGCCACGGCGGACAAGCCCTCCAAGCCGCCGGTCGCCGCGCCGGTCGCTCCGCCTGCGGAGCCCAGCTCGAACGCGCTGGCCATCATCCTCGTCGCGCTCGTCGTGCTCGGTGCTGGCGGCTACTTCGCGTACAGCTCGATGCAGACCGAGCCGACGCCGCCCGACACGGCGACGACCGCGCCGCCCACGACCGAGGTCACGGAGGGCACCGAAGGCACGCCGCCCGAGGGCACCGAAGGCACGCCGCCCGAGGGCACCGAAGGCACGCCGCCCGAGGGCACCGAAGGCACGCCCGAGGGCACCGAAGGCACGCCGCCCGAGGGCACCGAAGTCACGCCCGAAGGCACCGAAGCCGTCGAAGCGCCGCCGGCTGCACCGCCGATCGCGTTCCGTGTCGAGACCACGCCGCCGGGCGCCGAGATCCGACTCGGTGGCGAAGCGCGCGGCACGTCGCCAGCCGACGTGGAGGCGCCCGCGGGTGAAGTGACGATCGTCGCGCACCTCGATGGCTACCGCGACGCGACCTCGACCGTGACGATCGCGGAAGGTCAGCGCTTGGTGCGCCTCACGCTCGAGGCGCTCCCCTACCAGCTCGAGATCGTGACGACGCCGCCGGGCGCGACGGTCCGCGCCGGCGGTCGGTCGGGCACCGCGCCTGCGACGCTCACGATCACGCGCCCCACGCGAGACACGCGCGTGACGGCGACGCTCTCCGGCTACACGTCGACGTCGGCCACGGTCGCGCCCACCGCGTTCAGCGTGTCGGGTGAGGCGATGGTCGCGCACGTCGAGATCACACTGCCGGCAGCGCCCACGCCTCCTGCAGGTGGTGGACGCCGACCGCCGACGGGCGGCGGCGGTGGCGGCGGCGAGACCGGCGGTGGCGGCGGCGAGGCCACTGGCGGTGGTGGTGGTGAAGCCACGGGTGGCGGTGGTGGCGGTGAGGCCACGGGCGGCGGCGAAGCCACCGGTGGTGGCGGTGGCGGCGGTGGCTCCGAGGGTGGCGGCGCGGCGGAAGAGACGCCTCCCGAGAACCCGTTCTGAGCCACGCTCGAGCTTCGATGGACCACCGAGGGTTGGCGGCGTGAGCGCTCCTCGGTGGTCCTGCTCCGAGCGACGCAGCCTCGATGGCGGATGCCGGTGACGCTCGTGCACCCCGAGGCGGCCGCGGTCGACTTCACGCGCACCGGGACGTGATTCGCCTCTGCGCGCACAGCTGCTATCGTCCGCCGACGGAGGACGCCATGGCTGCGCGACGACAGACCACGTTCCTCTTCGGGCACGACGCCTGAGGGACGAGCCAGCGCCACGGAGCGCACACGGGATCGACACGCTCGATCCCGGGCGCCGTGCTTGCTCGTCCGACGGTCGCCGCGCGGCGCGCGGCCCGGCGTGAAGCCCGACGGGAGCGTGGAGACGTCTCGCGCAACCCGCACCGCTCGCCTTCGCGAGCCCGAGGCTCTCTTGACCCAGTGACGTTCCCGCACGCGGGGCCCACGTGGCGCCCGCGCGCACGATGTTCCGTTCGATTCGTTCTCCCTGTTCCCCGATCCACGCGCCGCGATGCTCGCATCGACGGCGCGCGAAGCCCTCGCGCTCGCCCTCGCGAGCCTCGAGGATCCTGCGCTCGACGAGGTCCGACTCGATCGCGCGCAGCTCGTCGGCAAGGAGGTGCACGCGGTCTTCGCGTGTCCCTCCGCCTGCCATGCCGCCGCGTCGCGCGCGCTCACACGCGCGGCCGGCCACCTCGCGAACGAGCTCGCCGTCGAGCTCGACCGCAAGCGCGCGCTGCGCCTCTCGTGGTCCCTCGTGACCGACGAGGAGCTCGGCGCAGCGCACGGGGCGAGCGCGCACGACGCGCTCGATCCACGCCTCGACGCAGACGGCGCGACCGAGGAGGACGCGTGAGGGGCGCCGCTTCGCACGCCCCGCTCGCGGACTTCTCTCGCGCCTGTCCTCCCGAAGCACGGCGCTTCGTGGAGCGTGTGCGCGCGATCCCCGACGTCGCCGCGGTCGCCGTGTATCCCGACGTCCACCTCGGCGGCGACCCCGCGGGCGAGCCCTCGTGCGTGGGCACGGCGATCGCGACCCGCAGCCGCCTCGTGCCCGCGTGGCTCGGCTCGGATCTCGGCTGCGGCGTCGCGGCCGTGCGTCTCGCACGATCGTCCGAGGCGCTGCGCGATGCGACGCGGGCACGACGCGCGCTCGCGACGATCGCACGTGCGATCCCGATCCAGCGTCACGCGCATCCCCTCGCGCCCGACCTCGATCCGCTCGACGGCGAGATCGTGGAGCGAGCGCTCGGCCGCGGCGCGAGCGCGCACGAGCTCGGCACCCTCGGCCGCGGCAATCACTTCGTCGAGCTCCGCGAGGCGCGCGACGACGGCGCTCTCTGGTGGCTCGCGCACACGGGCTCACGCTCGTTCGGCCCGCACCTCCAGGCCACGCACAGAGCGCGCGCGAGCGAGCGCGCGGGGGGCTTCGCCGTGATCGAGGCGCACGCCGAGGCGGGCGCGCGCTACCTGGGTGACGTCGCGTGCGCGGTGTCGTGGGCCCGCGTGAACCGACGCGTCGTGCTCGCGCGCGTCCTCGACGCGCTCGGGGACGTGCTCGCGCTCGATCCCGACCTCGAGGGCGCGATCGACACGTGCCACGACTCGCTCACCCACGAGCGACACACGCTCGGTGGCCACGAGGAGCTGCTCTTCGTCCACCGCAAGGGCGCCATGCAGCTCGCCCCCGGAGAGCGGGGGCTCGTGCCCGGCTCGATGGGCACGGACGTCGCGATCGTGCGCGCGCGGCCCGACGCGCCCGGAGGTGCGCTCGGCTCCTCGGCCCACGGCGCGGGCCGCGCGATCCCGCGGTCACGCGCGTCGCGACGCTTCGACGTCGGAGACCTCGCCGACTCGATGCGAGGCGTGCTCTTCGATGCGCGCCTCGCGCGCGGCCTCCTCGACGAGATCCCCCTCGCCTACAAGGATCTCGACGACGTGCTGCGCGCCGAGCGCGCGCTCGTGCGCCCGGAGGCACGCCTCGCACCGCTGCTCGTCCACAAGGGCACCGGCTGATCCACGACGGCGTGTCACGCGCGTCCGCGACGCCATGGCGGCGGCTCGTCCACGAGCTCGTCGGATGGGCTCGCGGACGCGCGCTCACGTCGCGGCAGCCGCCGAGGGCACACGCGAGAGCACGATCGCGGACGCGAGGGCGAGCACGGCGACGAGGGCCCCCGAGGCCGCCGGCGAGACGTCGTACGCGAGCCCGAGCACGACGCTGCCGGCCCACCACGAGACGCCGAGCACCGCGTAGAAGCGGCCGTACGCCGCGCCGCGTTCCGGCTTGGGCACGAGCGTCGTGATCGCCGCCTTCGCGATCGACTCGAGCCCACCGAGCGCGATCGCCCAGAGCGCGATGCCGGCGATCATGGCCCAGAGCCCGGGCACCGCGAGCACGAGCACGCCCGCCGCCGCGAGCACGAGCGCGGCGAGCACGAGCACACGCAGCCCCTTGCGATCGTAGGCGTGACCGAACACCAGCGCCGCGGCGCCGTCGAGGCCCATCGCGAGCGCATAGAGGCCCGGCACCCACGCCTCGTCGAGGAGGCCCGAGCGCCCGACGTGCACGGCCACGAGCGCCCAGTCCACGAAGGCCGCGCCGAGGAGCGCGATGCCGACGAGGTAGAGGCGGAGCGCGCGCGCGTCGTGCACGGGCACCTCCGCGACCGCCTTGGGCGCGAGGCTCGACGGATCCGGGAAGCGCGAGCGCGCGAAGAGCGCGAGGGCGAGGTTCGCGAGCACGGGCACGAGCGTGACGACGAAGGCCGTGCGGTAGCGCGCGAGGTCGTCGTCTCCAGCGCGCAGCCACATCGCGCCCGCGAGCAGGAGCGGCCCGGAGACCGCGCCGATCTGGTCGAGGAGCTCGTCCAGGCCGAACGTCTTGCCGGGACCGAGGCGATCGGCCGCGTGCGAGAGCAGCACCGAGCGCGCGGGCGAGCGGATCGCCTTGCCCACGCGCTCGAGCACCACGAGCAGCGCCGCGGCCTGCCACGCGTTCGCGAGCGCGAGCGTGGGGATCGCGAGCAAGTTGGTCGAGTAACCAAGAATCGTGAGCGGCCAGTAGGCGCGCGTGCGATCGGCGAGCTTGCCCGTCCACACGCGCAGCGCCGAGCCCGCGAGCTCACCGAAGCCCGCGACGATCGCGACGGTCGTGGCGCTCGCGCCCAGGAGCGACACGTAGCGCCCCGAGATGCTCCGCGCGCCCTCGTACGACACGTCGCCGAGCATCGCGACGACGGCCATGAGCACGAGGAAGCGCCACGCGGCGCGCTCCGTCGTCGCCGTCGGTGCCCCGGTGTCGGCCGGCTCGGTCAGATCAGGCCGCCATCCTCGCGCGGGATGACGATGTAGACGTTGCGCCGATCGAGGGCCGTCTCGGTGGCGACGTCGAAGACCTCGATGAACGCGCGGTAGAGCTGCACGCGATCGGTCGCGGGCGCGATGTCGTTGCGGAAGGTGACGTCGAACGTGACCGTCGTGCCGCCCGCAACGCCATAGAAGGTCGTCGCGTCGAAGCGCGTCGCGCGCGTGGCGCGCAGCGGCGTGATCGCGGTGATGAAGAGCGTCGCGTCCATCGCGTCGGTGTCGTCGTCGAGCTTGCGCGCCGACACGTCCTGCGTCGCTGCCCCGACGAGGTCGACGATGCCGTCGACGACCGACGTGCTCACCGCGCCGCTCGCGGCCGTGTAGACGGTGAGCCCGCCGGTGCTCGACCGCGAGTCGGTGGCGGTCGCCAGCGCGCGCAGGTCGGGCTCGCCAGCGATCGGGATCGGGATGGGCAGCGGGAACGGCGCGGAGTCGACCGCGACGCCGATCACGTTCGTGTCGTTCGCGTTGAGCGCGGTGAGCGTCTCGGCCCACGTGCGCGCCTCGGGCACCGCGGCCCCGTAGTCGTTCGCGCTGTCGGGCCCGTTGTGGAACTGCGCGTCCGTGACGAGCACGATGATCGGGTGCGTCATCAGGCGGAAGCACGCCGCGCCGAACGCATCGGGGCAGGCGTCGTCCGCGACGGTGTGGAACAGGCCTTCCGTCGCCGACTCGGGCCCGTCGTTTCCGCCACCCGCGCGCAGCGCGCGCAGCGCCGTCTGCACGGCCGCGACGTCGTCGGTCATCGTCTGACGCACACGGAACGCCCAGTCGCCGGGGTCGCCGAACGGATCCACCGGGAAGTCGCGGTAGTCGCCGACACCCATGTGCGCGTCCGCGATCGCATCGGTGACGGCGGGCACGATCGTCGTCGAGAGCGAGCTCGTCACGTTCGAGATCGCGCCGCCCATCGAGCCCGTGGTGTCGACGAGGAAGAAGATGTCCGCGCGACCGAGGCGCGCGCGGAAGTCGAGCGGTCGGTGGACCTCGGGGCTCATGTAGGGGAGCACCACGTAGAAGTCCGTGTCGGGGATGCGGCTCGAGCGGTTGGTGGGGTCGGTGCCCGCGAGCACCTCGACGCCGTCGCCGAGCTCGTCGCCGTCGGTGTCGGGGTTGTTCGGATCGGTGCCGTGCGCGGCCTCGTCGGCGTCGGGGATGCCGTCGCCGTCGGTGTCACCGGGCAGCGGAGGCGCGTCGGGCAGCGGACCGATGTCGGCCGTGACGAACGGCGCATCGGGCGTCTCGAGGCCGAACGCGTCGGTGAAGAGCGGCGGCCCGGCATCGCGGCGACGTCCCCCGCCGCCTCCGGTGTCGCAGGCCGAGGTGAGAGCGACCACCGCGAGAACCAGGACTGCGCGCTTCATGGGGCCTCCGACGGAGAGGGGCCGAGTAGACGACGATCGACGCCTGAGATCAACGTGCCCAGCATCGCGCGTGTTCGAGCAGGGGCCGTGCTTGCGCTCGCTCGCGAGCGCGTGGTCTGCTCCGGCGCGAGGTTGGACATGACGAAGAAGAGCTCGCTCGCTCAGGAAGAGATCGCCACGGGTCGGACGATCTCGCGGCGCGCCGTGACGCTGCTCGGGGGCCTCACGCTCGGTGCGGCCTCCGCGCTCGGCGCGGTCGGCTGCTGCTTCGGCGGCGTGCCGAGCGCAGGCAGCGGCTGCAGCGATCAGGATCCGACCGACGGACTCGGTCGCGGCACGCACTGCGCGAACACGGGCTGCACCGACAGCGATCCTTCGGACGGCGTGGGCAGCGGACGCAACTGCGGCGGCGCGGCGGCGCCTCCGGCGGGCGGTGCGGCGCCGGCAGGTGGTGCGGCCCCCGCGGGCGGCGCACCCCCCGCTGGCGGGACCACGCCCTGAACGATCCCGTCGAGGGACTGCGTCTCGAGTCGAGCCGCGGGGGCGCGCGCGTCGTCTTCCCGCGCGGTCGTGTCGTCGCCGCGTTCTACGAGCCGCGCGATCGACTCGAGGACAACCTCGCGCTCAAGCGGGCGCTGCGACGCCTCGCCACCGAGCTCGAGGGCCTCGACGTGCTCGCGATCGGCGAGGTCACGGCGTTCGACTTCGAGCCCGTGCGCGCCATCGTGCGGCGCGTGGTGCGCACGCTCGGCACCTCGAACGATCTCGAGATCCTCCTCGACTGGAAGGGCGCGCTCTCGTCGCCGCCGTTCTCGCTGCCGAGGGGAGCGTGCAGCGTGATCGTCGTGGATCGCGGGGGCCGGGTCGCCTCACGGCGCATCGGTGTCGTGCCCGAGCGCGAGATCCCCGCCGTCGTGCAGACGGTCCGCGCCCTCCTCACCGCGCCGGCTCAGAGCACGTAGCCGGCCCCGAGCGAGACGCTGAGCACCTCGCGCGCCGGATAGAACGGAAGCCCCGCGCGGTCGGGCGCGAAGCCGTAGCCACCCTCGACGTGCGCGAAGAGCATGAAGTCGCGGCTGACGAGCGCCTCCACGCCGAGCTCGGCCGCCAGGCGCGCGACCCACGCCACGCCGAGCGACGAGCGATCGACGATGGAGCCGCCCGCACCGCCGCCGAGGCCGGCGATCAGCGTGACGTTCGGATCCACCGCGAAGCCGAGCACGCCGTGCACGTCCACCACGAGGCCACCGGACAACGCTCCTCCGAGCCCCTCGCGCTCGCCGAAGAGGCGACCCTCGCCCACGGCGATCCGCGGCGTCATGCGCACCGCGAGATCGATCTGCCCGTCGCCGAGCACGTGCACCCGCACCGGCACGGAGAGCTCGCCGCCGATGCCCTCCACGAGGCCGAGGAACGGTGCACCGTAGAGGAACGTGCCGCGCACGTGCACGTTGAGCTCCGAGGCGGGCGCGAACGCGACCTCGCCCCACACCCCGGGCCAGCCAGCCGCGGCGGCGATCATCGTCTCTCCGCTCCCGAGCGTGCGCCCCGAGAGCAACGAGGCCGCGCCGGACGTGGGGCCCGCGACGCGCGCGAGCGGCTCCTCGGACGACGACACCTCCTGCGCGGCCACGGGCGTGGCGAAGAGGAGCGACGACACGATCAACATCGCGAACGAGCGCGGCATGGACCCTCGGAGGAGCGCGGAGGTCAGAGGATGAATTGCTCGCCCAGCCGACAGATCTCCATGTTCCGGTTGGCGATCCGCGCGAGCTCGCGCTCGACCGCCCCCTCGAACACGGGCTTGATGTGATAGAGCAGCACCGGCAGCTGCCGCGCCGCGTCCTCGGCAGGACCCTCGAAGCGATCGAGCTTGCGGAGCTCCACCTCGAGGGTCTCGGGCGTGTGATGACCGCTCACCTTGGCGAGCCGGTGGTGATGGCTCGGGAACGAGATCTCCATGAGCAGCGCGCGCAGGTCGTCGCGCTGCGCGAGGATCTCCCAGAGCCGATCCGTCGGCCCGGTGTCTCCGCTGTACGCGATCGAGCCGGTGGGCGTGCGCACGACGAAGCCGCACGCGTCGATCGTGTGGTGCACGAGCACCGGCGTGATCTCGTTGGGCCCGAGCACGATCGGCTTCTCCGGCTCGATGGGCTGGAACACGACCGTCATGCGCGTGCCCTGGCCACCGAGCGGGATCTTCGAGAAGTCGGGCCAGAGGAGGTCGTTGAAGAAGTGCTTCTTCAGCACCGCGATCGTCTCGGGGATGGCCGCGACGACGAGCGGGTGTCCGCCCTGCTGGCAGCGGTTGTCCGCCATGGTCGCGAGATCGCGCACGTGATCGAGGTGCGCGTGGCTCACCAGCACCGTCTCGATCCGATGCTGCTCCTCGAGCGAGAGCATGGAGGTCACGGCGCCCGCGTCGATCGCGGTCGTGCCGTCGAGAAGAAAGCTCGAGGTGCGGTGCTTCGGCGTCTCCCCACCGTGGCAACCGAGGACGCGCAGCTCCATCAGGCGTCTCCGAATTTCTCGCGCATCTCGAGAAACTCGAGGAACTCGCGCAGCCGCCCGACGTCGTGCACCAGGAAGCCGAGCCGGCCCAGCTCGTCGACCGACTCTTCCGCGATGTTCAGCCGACGCAGGCGGTGCAGCACCTCGTTGGACTCCGAGACCGAGACGCCGACCTCGCTCGCGAGCTCCTCGCGCTCCATCGGCACGAAGACCGCACCGCCCTCGCGCTCCTCGCCGCTGATCTCGACCTGTCGCGCCAGGCCCAGGATCACGCGCGCCTTCGGGTCGCGGTGGAGCAGGACCTCGATCAGCTCGTTCGCGCTGTCGAGGCGCAGGGCGAGCTTCTTGATGAGGCGGATCGCGATCTCCGAGTTGCCCTTCACCATCTGCTCGAACGTGCGCGCGTTGATGACGAGGAGCTTGGCCGGCTCGAGGACCTCGGCCGTCGCGTTGCGCGGCTTGTTGTTGAGGATCGACATCTCGCCGAAGAACTCGCCCGCGCCCAGATCGGCGAGGCGCTTGTCGCCTCCCTCGCCGGCCGACTTCGAGATGCGCACGACCCCCTCGCGGATGACGTACATGACGTCGCCCTGATCGCCTTCGCGGAACAGAACCTCGCCTGCGGCGCACTCGCGCCCGAACCGCGCGAAGAGGGGGTCGCTCTCCGTCATCGCGCGAGTATGAGGAACGCATCCGGGCGGGTCAAAAAGGCGTGTGCGGCGCTGGGCTCGAGCCTGACGCTATGGCTTGGCCGGCCCCGCGCAGGTGGGCAGGGCCTTGAAGGCCTCGATGAGGAACTCACGGAACACGGCGATCTTGCGAGGCACGTGACGACCGCTCGCGTGCACGAGGTAGAAGGCGCCATCGCGCCAGGCCCACTCGGGCAGGACGCGGACGAGCGTGCCCTCCTTCTGCTTGTCGTGCGCCATGAACATCGGGACCAGGCCGATCCCGGCCCCCGAGAGCACCGCCGAGCGCACGAAGCAGAAGTCGTCCGCCCCGACACGGGCCGCGACCTCGACGGTCACCTTCTCGCCGCGCTCCTTGCCCGAGGGCTCGAGCACGTAGCGACCACGCCCTCGCTGGGGCCGGAACGCGACGTGATCGTGCTGGGGCAGCTCCTCGAGCGTGCGAGGCATGCCGCGCCGCGCGACGTACTCGGGCGTCGCGAAGAGCGCGCCGTCGGCCTCGCCGACCTTGCGGGCCACGAGGCTCGAGTCCCGCAGGGTGCCGGCGCGGATCGCCACGTCGAAGCCCTCGGCGACGAGATCGACCGTGCGCGGCGTGAGCACCACGTCGAGCGAGACGTCCGGGTAGCGCGCGACGAAGCGCGTGAAGACGCCGGCGAGGAAGACCTCGCCGAGATCGTTGGGGGCCGTGACGCGCAGCGCACCGCGCGGCGTGTCGACCATGGCCGAGACCACGTCGCTCACGCTGCGCAGGGCGTGCACGTGAGGCTGCGCCTCCTCGAAGAGCGCACGGCCCGCGTCGGTCGGAGACAGCGCGCGGCTCGTGCGCTGGAGCAGGCGCACCTTCATCGCGTCCTCGAGGCGGCTCACGGCGCGGCTCACCGTGGACTTGGGCACCCCGAGCAGGCGCGCCACGGCGGACATGCTCTCGGCCTCGAACACACGCACGAACACGTCGAGGTCGTCGAGCTGGATCGCACGATCGGGCCCCTTGAGCGCCGACGGGACCGCCGCCCGCGCCATCTTCGGAAGCGCGCTCGCGGCCGGTGCGCTCGCCCCCTTCTTCTTCGTGGGTTCACTCATGGAGGCGCCGAGGATAGCCTCGGAAGGGCGAGATGAACCGCGCGCCTGCGTACAAGATCCTCACCGACCGTCTGATCGTTCGGTGCTACGAGCCTCGAGACGCGAGCGAGGTGCACGAGGTGGTGACGCGCAACAAGGCCCACCTCGTGCCGTTCATGGGCTGGGCGCTGCGCGAGCCGACCACCTTCGACGAGCGCGTCGATCTCCTGCGCTCGTTCCGCGGCCGCTTCGATCTCGGCGACGACTACTTCTACGGCATCTTCCTCCGCGACGGCTCGTTCGTCGGAGGCACGGGCCTTCACCCGCACTGCGGACCGAGCGGCATCGAGATCGGCTACTGGATCGACGAACGGCACCAGGGAAAGGGCTTCGTCACGGAGGCGGCCGCGGCCCTGGCCAAGCACGCGCTCACCGACCTCGCGCTCAGCCGCGTCGAGATCCACTGCGATCCGGGCAACGGTCCCTCCAACCGCATCGCGGAGAAGCTCGGCTTCACGCGCGAGGGCGTGCTGCGAAAGCGCCACCAGTACGCGCACGATCGACCGCTGCGGGATCTCGTGTACTGGACGCTCTTCCGCGAGGACATGGGGCGCGCCTCCCGCGTGAACTGGGCGCGCTACCAGGCCTACGACGCCATCGATCGGCCCATCACGTGACGCACACCTCCCCTCATCGAGCCCGAGTCGGCCGCGCGCGCACGCACGCGCGTGGTGGGGGCGCGTCGTGAGCGAGACCGCGCGCTGGCTCGAGGGGCTCGGCGCGAGCCACGATCTCGTCGCGTACGCGGAGACCGTGGAGGGCGACCGCGCCTCGTTCTGGGCCGCGTGCCCGCGCGGTGACTGGCTCCTCGCGATCGCGCTCCGGGCGAGCCCGCCCTCGGACGAGATCGCACGGCGCGGCGTGCTCGACGCGGCGCGCGCGATCGCAGCGCTCGGCCTGGACTACCTGCCCGACGACGACTCGCTCGCTCGCACCGTGCTCGCGGAGGACGACGGCGCGCACCCCTCGCGCGACGAGATCGACGCGCTCGAGCGCGACGCCGACGACGCCCCCGATCCGGCCGTGTCGCTCGCGCGTCGAGCGATCGTGCTGAGCGCGCGTGCGCGCCTGACCGCCGAGCCGGCCGACGTGGCCGACCTCGCGATGGTGCCCGCGCTGGTCTCGCAGGCCGCCGCGCACGACGCGGGTGACTGCGCGATGATCGCCGCCGCGAGCTTCGTGCTGCGCAAGAGCGCCGAGCTCGTGCGTGCGCACGTGCCACCACCTGCGCCCGCGGGGTGACGCTCTCCGAGCGAGGGGGCGAGCGACTCACGCGGCGGCAGACCGTGCTATGTCCACGGCTCGGTGCGCGACGTGACCGCGACGAACTCACGACCGACCCCCGAGCCCGAGGCGAGCGAGCCCCGCGCGCCGCAGCCTGCACGCGCGCCGGGTCTGTCCCGCGTGATCGAGACGCTGCGCTTCGCCGCCGTCTGCGGCTCGCTCGCGGTGCTCGGCTGGGCGCTGCGGAACGCGCCCGATCCCTCGGACTTCCGCACGGTCACGGCGTGCGCGCCGCCCGTCGCCGAGCATCCCGACGTGCGCTGGATCGAGCAGGACGACGCGCGCGCCCTCGTCGAGTCGGCCGCCGTCGTCTTCGTCGACGCGCGACCCATGAGCGACTTCGAGACGGGCCACGTGCCCGACGCCGTCGCGATGCCGATGGAGACGGGCGTGCTCGACCCCCAGACCCTGCCGCTCGTCCAGGGCGCCGAGACGGTCGTGGCCTACTGCGACACGAACGACGACTGCGCGGGCAGCCGCCGCCTCGCGGGCCTCCTCGTGGAGAACGGCGTGCGTGACGTGCGCGTCCTGCGCGGCGGCATGCCGCTCTGGCTCTCGAACGACTTCCCGGCGGAGTCGGGACCGTGCACGAGGTGCCCGTGAGGGATCGAGGTCGTCCATGAGCGCCCTCGTCGCCAAGGCCGAGCAGGAGCTCTCGAGCGATCGCGGAAGGACGCTGATCGTCTTTCTGCGCCTGATCCTCGCGGCGGTCTTCCTCTTCGCGGCCTTGCCCAAGCTCCTCGATCCCGTGAGCTTCGCGCGCGACATCGACAACTATCGCCTGTTGCCCGACGCGGCGATCGGCCCGCTCGCGCTCGCGCTGCCCGTCGCGGAGATCCTCGTCGGCGTGGCGCTCCTCACCGGGCTCTATGCGCGTGGCGCGGCGGTGGTGTGCGGCGCGATGCTCGTCGGCTTCGCCGCGGGGATGATCCAGGCGATCGTGCGCGGCATCGATCTCGACTGCGGCTGCTTCGGTCACGTCGCCGAGGCGCAGGTCAGCTGGTGGACGGTCGGCCGCAACATGACCCTGCTCGCCTTCTCGATCTGCGTCGCGCTCGGCCCCGACATGCCGCTCTGGCCGCTCGTGAAGAAGCGCGCGCCCGCAGGCTGAGCCGTCGGGCTGCGGGCGCGGCCATCGGGAAGAGGTCGTCCTTCGCGCCAGAGCCATCGGCGTGCGCGCCAGCGGGAAACGGCCGCGGCGTCGGGCCGTCATGATCGGCGCATGCAGTCGTTGCGTTGGGTGTTCGCGATCTCCTCCGCGCTGGGCGGATGCGGCGCTGGAACCGCCGAGGTGCGGGTCACGGAGCCGGGCGACTGTCGAGCGGCCGTCGAGCTCGCACCCGCCGCGAGCTTCGCGAGCGAGGAGGGCGCGGCGCCGGACGTGCTCGCCTACTTCGCGCGCCCGGTCCCCGAGACCGAGGCCTCCACCGGTGGGCTGCTCGAGCAGCGCGGGGCCGCCGGCGAGCCCGTGTGGCTCGCGTACGACGACGGGCGCAGCTGCGTGGGCCGCACGACCGGGGACGTGTACCGGCACGTGGACGACACGGGCTTCACGATCGTGTCCGACTGGAACGTGGTCGAAGGCTGCCCGCTCGCAGGCGAGGGACACAGCGTGGTCGCGGTGCCGCGCCGGGCCTCGAGCCTCGAGGGCTGCCGCGCGGTCCCGCTGCGCGAGACCTCGGAGGCCGAGCTCGCGGGGCTGCGGACCGAGTCGCTCGCGCCCGAGGGCTGTCGGACGCAGCCATGCGCGCGTGTGGATCGTGGCCTCGTCGCGTTCGACGGCGAGCGGCGCTTCGCGCTCCTCCAGAGCTACCGCGTGGAGGGTGTCGAAGCGCTGGACTGCAACGACCCGCGCACGAGCCTGGGCTCCGAAGAGACACGCGCCTGGCTGCGGAGCTCCGACGGGCCTCGCCGCACGTCGCTCGAGCACTTCGCCTCGCGGCACGTCCTGCTCGCGGACGCGAGCGGCTTCGCGCTCTTCACCGGTGTCGTGGACGGGACGTGGCGTGTCTTCGATCTCACCGAGGATCGGTTCCGCGACGAGCGCGACGCGCGCATCGGACCGAGCCACCCCGAGCTGCACCCCGAGTCCCTCCAGCCCCCTTGTGGACCATGATCACACGACCCCTCCACGCGCTCGCCCCGGCACTGCTCCTCTTCGCCCTCGGTTGCGGCACCGCCACCGCGGAGGGCACGGCCTCGCGCGCACCGACGAGCACTCCCAACGAGATCGCTGGCCGCGTGAGCGCGACCGCGCTTCCGACCTCCGCACCGGCCGCTGCGCGTCCGTCCGAGCGCGTGATGGCAGACGTCGCCCTCGTCTGCGGCGGCATGTTCTCGCCCGACCACCTCGGCCCCGACGAGCACCAGCGCGTCGTGGCACGCGTGCAGACCGAGCCGACGCTGTACCTCGACGCGCTCGAGGACCACTTCGCCTCTTGCGACGACGCGTGCCTCGCGTCGCGCCACCCCGACGCGCTGCTCGCGCTCGTCGCACCGATGTGTCTGGCGCGCACACGGCTGGCGACGGCCGAGATGGCCGAACGATACGAGCTCGCCCTCGCGCGCGCGCCCGGCCACGCGGAGCACCACGAGGCGCTGCGGGCCCGCGCGGCCACGCTGCGGGCGTTCCTCGGGAGCCTGCCACTGGACGTCATCCCTGCGACCATGCTGCTCCAGCCGCCTTCACCGCCGACGACGGTCACGGCCACGGACGGCGTGGAGGATCCGTTCCACCACGTGCTGCACCTCGATGACGAGCACTGGGTCGTTCTCCGCGTCGACGTCGAGGACGTGGAGACCTCCGGTCCGACGCGTGTGCTCGCCGAGAACGAGGACGGAGCCGACCGAGTCACGTCGGTCCTCGGCGCGGCGAGTCCCGGAGGGGACTGGGTGCTGCACGGCGGTGGCACGAGCTGTCCGGCGCGGCTCTCGACGCCCCAGGTCCTCGAGCGTGTCACGTACCTGAGCTCCGACGGTGCCGAGCACGTCGTGCACGGCAGCAGGACCTTCCTCGTCGCGAGGGTCGAGTCGGCGCCGTGCGCGAGCGTCGCGACCTGGGCGAGCTCGCGCCCGGTGGAGCCGTACCAGAGCGCAGAGCCCAGCGATCCCTCGCTCCGTGCGCGCGTGCTCGCCGAGGTGCATCGGCATCCTGCGTGGCAGGCCGCGCGCGATCGGCACGCGCAGGGTGGCGGCACCACCGCGACGTGGGAGCAGACGGTGACGCTGCACGAGTGGCGCTCGGCACAGGGCGCCCGCTGGGTGATCTACGAAGGGCACGCCGAGGGCGAGCGCTGCACCGACTTCGGTGCCGACCTCACGGTGATCCTCCGTCTCGACGCTCAGGGCGCGCCGCGGATGCTCGCACCGAGCGCACCGCCGCTCACGGTGGGCGTGCTCGAGGTCGCGGATCTCGATGCCGATGGTCGTCCCGAGCTCCTGCTGTCGGACGGGTGGGCCGCAGTGAGCGCCGATGGCGGCCTCGAAGCCAGCCTGACCCTGTACGTGCCGAGCCCGATCTGCCCTTGCTGAGCCTGGATCCCGGCGGTTCTGCGTGGATCGCGAACGGGTGTATTAGTCTGCGTCCGTGCGCTCCGCCGATCGCGCCGCTGCGGCACCTCCACACGTCGGTCTCCTCACCGCGTTCCTGGCCGATCCATGGGAGCGGCCCTACGCCGACGACACGCTCGTCGCGTGGTGTCCACGGGCAGGCCTGAAGCTGATCGCGCTGCGCGGGTCTCTCTCCGCCATCTCCGCCGAGCGCCTCGTGACGCTCGCCGCCGCGTCCGGCGACGTGAGTCGCGCCTCGACGACCGTGCTCGACCTGCGCGACTACATCGACACGTCCGCGGGGCAGTACGAGCTGCTCTTCGGCTTCGTCGCGCTCCAGCGCGCACGCAGACCGCGCGGCCATCGCACCTACCTCGTGGTCGCGGGCCAGCCCTCCTCTGCCGCCGTGCTCGGCTACGCCGCCTTCGGAGGCGACGACTTCTGCGAGGCCGTCGTGATGCACGGCCCCGACGCGCTGTCGCTGGCGGACGCCCCCGAGCCGGAGCCCACCTGGGCGCGCTGGCAAGCGCTGCTCGACGCCACGCGCGAGCCCGCGTGGCTGCTCGATCTCCGTCTGCATCTCGCGGAGCACATCGCGGACGCGACCGTCGAGTCCGCCGCGCGCGCGCTGGGCATGTCGTCCCGCGCGCTGCAGCGTGCGCTCGGCGAGCGCGACACGAGCTTTCGTCGCGAGCTGAGCGAGGTGCGCGTCGCGCGCGCCCGAGCGCTCCTCGCCGCGGGAGAGACCAAGCTCCTCGCGGTCGCGATCAGTGCAGGCTTCGCGCGCGTGGAGTCGATGAACGAGGCCTTCGAGCGCGTGCTCGGACACGGACCGCGCGCCCACGCCGCCCGGAGATCCACTTGAGCACCGAACCTCAGATTCGCGCCGTCTGGGGTCGCACCGTTCTCCGACGGCGCGCCAGCTTCACGCCGGACGAGAGCCGCGCGTGGAACGAGCGCGTCTCGAGCGCTCGCGTCGCACGTGTCACCTCGGCGTTCCCCATGCAGTGGCTGCCGGCGAGCGACGTGCTCGGCCTCGTCGACGTGAGCGAGGCCGTGCTCGGACCTCGCTACGTCTCGACCGGTCTCGAGCACCTGCTCGAGGAGCTCGGCCGACCGCCCTACGCCGCGATCCTCCGCGGCATCGCGCACTCGGGCCACCAAGACCCGCGCGCGGGGGTGGCCGCCGCGATCGAGGTGCTCTTCGCGACGATCTGCCGCAACGCCGGGAGCATGGTCGTCGAGGTCACGGGCGATCACGGCCTCGAGATCTGGCACCGCGCTCCGGCGCGCGAGTTCGTCCAGAGCCCTGGCTATCGCCTGGCGTTCTCGTACGTGAGCCTCGCGACGCTCGCCGTGGTCGGCCTCGACGGCGATTCACAGGGCTTCGTTCCGGCCGGTGACGACCTCGTGTGCCCCGTCACGCGGATCCGCCCGCGACCCGCGGCGAGCTGAGGGAGGTGAAGGCTCTCCGAGATCGGTGCGCGCGCCAACCGGATCGGTGATCGCGACCGGCACGAACGCGCCCCGCGCTCGAGGGTCAGAGTGCATCATGCGCTCGTTCACCGTCGTCTCGGTCGCCTCGCTCGTGCTCCTCGGGTGCCTCGGTTGCTCGGGGGGCTCACCGCCACCGATCGCGACCACGACGGCCGCCCCCGAGCCAGCGATCACCGTCGCGCCGGGCACACCGCCTGCCTGCGAAGCGCACGACGTTCGCACCGAGAGCGGTCGCAGCGCTTGCAACGCCGCGGGCTGTGTCGTGCTCTCCGGCGCGCCCGTCGACGAGGCCGCGCACTGCACGAACCCAGGCGAGCCGCTGGCCTGCACCACCGAGCAGCCCTGCGACGACGCGCTCACCACGGCCAGGAGTCCGGCCGGGACGCTCTTTCTGTTCGCCGACTCGTGCACGCCTGCCGGCTGGTTGGTCGTCGAGGGCGGCGCGGACCTCGCGGAGTGCACGACGGCGGCCCTGGGTCCGCCCGCGCGCGAGCTCGCGCTCGCGAGCTATCGCTCGGCGCTCGCCGCGTACAACGACGGAGACCAGGAGCGCTACTACGCCTCGTTCGCCGAGACGCTGTCCTGCTTCCACGGCGCGCCCGACGTCCCGCTCGCGCGGGTCCGCGAGGGTCGCGCGCCCGACTTCGCCGCATCGCGCTGGACGCACGCCCACCGGGTCGAGGTCGTCGCCGAGCTCGAGGCGGGCATCCTGCTCCTGGATCGAGGCGCGGACTTCGTGGAGCTGGACGAGAGTGCTGCGGCTGCCTCGCGCCACGCCTCGGACCGCACCTCGGCCTCTCCGATCCGGTCCGCGACGCACGAGAAGCTCGTCCTCATGGCGCCGCTCGCGCGCGGCGGCTTTCGCATCGTCGCCGAGACCTCCGCCCGCGACCCTGGCTGCGTCTCGGCCCCAGCCCGCATCGCGCCATCGCCCGAGCACGAGGCCTGCAGCGCTGCGGCGCGCCGCTGCACCGCCGAGTGCGACGGACGCTGCGCCGCGCCGACGCCGGGCAACTCGTGCAACGAGTGTCCCGCCAGCTGCGCGCGCGAGCTGGCTCGGTGCGTGAGCGCGACGGTCCCGTTCCTCGAGTGAGCGCCAGGGAATCCGACATCGCGGGGCTCTACGCCTGCGACGTGCGCGCGATCGCCCGCGGCGTGCGCGCTGCG
>JBILLJ010000011.1:0-106891 GCA_044376125.1 Sandaracinaceae bacterium | reverse complement strand
CGACACCGTGGGTCGAATCGGTCACGGGCCCGCGATGCGCACGGGGAGGCGGCCAAGCGCGATCTCCATGAGATCCGCCGCGGCGCGCTCGGTCCAACGCAGCGTCATTTCTTGCGCCTGGGCAGCGCGCCGAAGCGGGCGTCCAGGCGTCGGCCGAGTTCCGCGTCGCCGAGGACGTCGCCGGCATCGACGTCCGCGAGGCCCTCCTGAACCGCCGTGGCGAAGCGTGCACTCGCGGTGAGCCTGTCGAATTCCTCGGGGGCGAGCAGCACGGCCGCAGCCTTGCCGCTCTGCGTGACCACGAGCGGGCGTCGTCTGCCACGGAGCTCGCGGATCCGCTCCGAGAGGTGGGCCTTGAGCTCGCCGATCGGGACGATGTCCTCGGCCACGTGGAAGGCGGAAGCTGGTCCGTTTCCTGACCTGTTCATGGGTCTGATTCCGGACCTACACGCTCCTCCGCGACAAGCGTCGGAAAGCCATCGGTCGTGCGTCCCACACGCATGCAGTGGATCCTCCAGCAGGCCGACCTCCGCGACGGAGACGCGGTCGCGCGGCTCTCGTACGCGATCGAGGAGCAGGGCATGCGCGTGCACGTCGTGCCCTTCGTGCCCTTCGGCGGCATGGACTGGTCGTTCGTCGACACGTCCGAGCCCGTCTTCGTGTATGGCTCGATCGCCATGGTGAAGGACGCGCTCGCGCGTTGCCCTGGTGCGCCCGTCGCGTTCGCGGACTTCGAGCGGCTGCGGTGCTCCGCGTACTACCCGCAGTACCGCACACACGTCCTCCAGGCCGAGCACCGGTTCGTGACGCTGGGCGCGCTCTCGTCGCAGATCGACGCGCTCACGCGCGAGCTCGGTGAGGACGACGTCGTCTTCGTCCGGCCCGACGAGAACGACAAGGGGTTCGACGGCCAGCTCGTGCACCGCGCGTCCATCGGGGACTTCGTCACCACCGCGCTGCGCTTCGTGGACGCGCGGACCGGGTGTGTCGTGGCGCGCCCGACGTCGATCGAGGAGGAGTGGCGCCTCTTCGTCGCGGAGGGCCGCGTGATCGCCTCGTCCCAGTATCGGTTTCGCCGGAGCGTCGCGGTCGTGCCCGGCGCGCCGGACGAGGTCGTTCGCTTCGCCGAGGCCGAGCACGCGCCGCACCCGATCTTCGTGATCGACGTCGGTCGCGTGGGCGAGCGGCTCGTCGTCGTCGAGATCGGGAGCGCGTCGTGCGCGGGGCTCTACGCCTGCGACGTGCGCGCGATCGCCCGCGGCGTGCGCGCTGCGATCGCGACGTGAGCGATCAGGTCTCGATCGAGATCGACTCGAGCCAGACGAGCTCGCCGCAGCGCGTGCGGCCCACGAGGATCACGCGCACGACGGCGGGCTCGTCGGGCGAGACGATCGCCACGTACAGCGGATCCGAGAGCGCGCCGAGCGCGGTGCTCAGCGCCGCGGGCGCCTCGTCGGGCGAGCCGGGGGCCGGCTCGAACGCACGGGCGAAGCGGTCGGTCTCGCGCACGGTGGCGCTCGCGCCGGCGGGCGCCATCGCGTGGGCGAGCACGATCTCGAGCGTGGGCGCCGAGAGGCCTTCGCCCTCGAACACCTGCACGGTGATCGGACGATCGCTCTCGCTGAGGAACCACACCGCCGCGGCGGCCTCCTGGATCGCGGTGATCTCGCTCGTGCAGCTGCCGACGCACTCGCCGTCGGTCTCGACGCTCACGCCGGCGTTCGCCGCGGCGCACGCGTTCGAGTAGGTCGTGCCGTCGCAGCCACAGACGGGGGCGTAGAGCGCGATGCACGCATCGGGGCGGCGCGTGCAGACGCCCGGGTGATCGGCGCGACCGCAGTTCGCCTCGGGACCGAACGCGCAGTACTCGTCCTCGTGGCAGGGACCGAGGCCGCGCGAGCCGCAGCGGCGCACGGACGAGACGACGTCGAGCGAGAGGGCGAAGGTGCCCGAGGTGCCGCGGTCGTAGCGACGCACGACGATGACGAACGTCGCGCTCTCGGGCGCGGTGAGCGACACGCACGAGCCCAGGGTCGTGGGATCGCAGTCGTCGTTCGAGGCGAGCGCGCGGCCCGTGGGGCGCAGGCCGCGCGTGGTGCGGTAGACGCTCACGACGGTGTCGAGCCAGCGGGGCGAGACACCCTCGGCCGTGATCTCGATCGTGTCGTTCGCCTCGGCGGTGAAGGTCCACGCGAGGTAGCGCGCGTTGCGGCCGAAGGTGCCGTTCACGGTCGCGCCGGAGGTGATCTCACCCATCTCGGTCGGGCGCGTGAGGCTGTCGGCGGCGAGGTCGAAGTCCTCGGCGACGGCGTCGCCCTCGAGCTTGTCGAGCGGAGCGGCCTCCGCGACACAGCCGACGAGACCCGCCGCGCCGAGAAGCGTGGCGCCAGCGAAGAAGAGAGGACGAAGCGAGAGTTCGAGTTCGCGGATCATGGAAGCGGGCTCCTGGAAGGTGACGCCAGGTGGCGTCTTCAGCGGCCGGAAGTGGCCAGGCGGGTTGCCTTGTGCAGCGCTCGAACACCCCGACTTCTCGGCACTTTCGAGCGATCCGCTCGCCGACGAGGTGTTGTGCCCGCCCCCGAGCAACACGCATGCCCGAGCCACCCGTTTCTCGCGGGGCTCGGAAGCGCTCTGTTACGCTCGCGGCATGCCCGATCTGAAGGTCTGTGCGGTGATCCTGGCAGGGGGTGAAGGCACGCGTCTGGGTGTGCTCACGGCCAAGCGCGCCAAGCCCGCGGTGCCGTTCGCCGGCAAGTTCCGCATCATCGACTTCGTGCTGTCGAACTGCGCCAACTCGGACGTGTTCGACGTGATGCTCGTCGCGCAGTACCGCCCGCACTCGCTCATCGAGCACCTCGGCGCAGGCGGCCCGTGGGAGATGAACCGCGAGCGCAACGGAGGCCTGCGCGTCTACACGCCGTACCTCTCGCGCGACCAGTCGGGGTGGTTCACCGGCACCGCGGACGCGGTCCAGCAGAACTTCCTCTTCATCAAGGACCGCCGGCCCGATCTCGTCCTCATCCTCTCCGGCGATCACATCTACCGGATGAACTACCGCGAGCTCATCGCGCACCACGTCGAGAAGCAGGCGGAGTGCACCGTCGCGACGATCGACGTGCCCGACGAGGACAAGTCGCGCTTCGGCATCGTGCAGACGGACACGGACTGGCGCATCACGCACTTCGTCGAGAAGCCCAAGGAGCCCGTGCCGGGCGTGGGCTCGATGGGCATCTACGTCTTCGACTACGCGGTGCTCGATCGGCTGCTGCTCGAGGACCACGATCGCCCGGGCTCGAACCACGACTTCGGCAAGGACATCATCCCGCGCATGATCGCGGAGGGGCGCCGCGTGTACGGCTGGCACTACCGCGGCTACTGGCGCGACGTCGGCACGCTCGAGAGCTACTGGGAGGCGCACATGGATCTGCTCTCGGATCCGCCCAAGTACGATCTCCACGACCGCGGCTGGCTCATCCACACGCGCTCGGAGAACCGCCCGCCCGCGCGCATCGCGGCCGGTGCGACCGTCAGCGACTCGCTCATCACGCACGGCTGCTACATCGGCGGCGGCGCGCGCGTGGAGCGCAGCGTGCTCTCACCGGGTGTGCGCGTGGAGCCCGGCGCGATCGTGCGCGACTCGGTGCTCCTCACCGACTGCACGGTCCACCGCGACGCGATCATCGAGCGCAGCATCTGCGACATCCGCTCGCGCATCGGCACGGGCGCGCGCGTCGGCGGCATCAGCGAGGAGCGGCCGCTCCGCTTCTCGGTCGTCGGCAAGAGCGCGTTCGTGCCGCCGCGCTTCATCGTCCACGCGGGCGCGGCCATCGGCCCCGACGTGATCGCGTCCGACATCGGCGATCGCACCGAAGCCAAGGAAGGCGAGCTCGTGGAGACGCGGCGCAAGCCGCACGAGATCCAGTGACCACCCGTCGGTGATCGGGGCTGGCCGCGACGTCTCGCCCGGCAAGATGAGCATCGGCGTGAACCCCGACTCCGTCGACTGACCCGCGCAGAGCGAGGCGCGCGTCGCTCAGCGGGGCCCTTCGATCCAGAGCACCCACTGCGCGGCCTCGAGCGCGTCGGGCGGCGGCAGGTCCGGGCCGACGCACTCGTAGCTGCTGCGCACGAGACGAACGGCGTAGTCGGAGATCGAGAGGCGCGCCGTCGCTCCTTCGTCGAGCGTCTCGCGAAAGCGCGGCGCCAAGGACTCGAACGAGATCTCGAAGCGGCCCGTCGCCTCGCCGATCGTGCCGCGCGCCCTGCACACCTCCGCGCCGGCCTCCACGATCACGTCCGCGAGCGGCAGATCGAAGCCCTCGCTCTCGTCGCCGATCGCCGCGGCGAAGAGGAGGCGACCGGCCTCGCCGCCGTCGTCGCAGCCGGGGCACGGATCGGAGCGCACGACGACGCGCCCGCTCCGCACGCTCGCCTCGACCGCGCCCGAGAGCACGGCCGGCTCCGCGAGATCCGCGCCCGCGCCCGCGACGGTGATCGTCGAGGGGCACGGCGCTTCGCGCCGCGGCGCGCAGGGATCGAGCTCGAACGCCACGCCGTCCGTCTCGGGCACGCCACGGAGGCCGCTCACCTCGGCCTCGACGCGGCCCACGAGGCCGGCGGTCTCGATCGCGAGCGCGCGCGCGGGCTCCACGTTCGCGCAGCGTGCGCTCCCGCACCGCGTGCTGCCGGCGTCGAGGCGCACGCCGCCGTCGTCGTCGCGCGTGTGGAAGAGGTAGCAGCCCGGCGCGAGCGAGAGGGCGAGCACGAGCGCGAGGGGCCGACCCCGTGCATGCGCGCCACTCGGTCGCCCTTGCGTCATCGTGCCGAGCGTAGCGCGGACGCGGGCTCAGGCCGCGATCACACGGTTGCGTCCAGCGCGCTTGGCCTCGTAGAGCGCGGCGTCGGCGCGCGCGACGGCCTCCTCGTGGCTCTCGCCGGCGCGGCGCTCGGCGACGCCGAACGACGACGTCACGCGCACGGTGCCTGCCGGTGCGTCGATGTCGGTGGAGGCGAGCGTGGCGCGCGCCTTCTCGGCGATGCGCATCGCCGCAGCGAGCGGCGCGCCGGGGAGCACGACGACGAACTCCTCCCCTCCGGTGCGTGCGACCGAGTCGCCGCGTCGCACGGCCCGCGCGAGCACGTCGGCCACCACGAGGAGCACACGATCCCCGACCGCGTGGCCGTGTCGATCGTTGACCTCCTTGAAGTGATCGAGGTCCGCGCAGATCACCGAGCCCACGAGCGCCTTGCCCTCCTCCGCGTGCTCGACGGCCTCGAGGCCGCGGCGGTTGAGCAGGCCGGTGAGCGGGTCGAGGCGCGTGAGGCGCGCCAGGCGCGCGAGCTCCACGTGCGGCGCGACGAGCGCGGCGACGAGCACCGCGATGGCCTCGTGGCGCGCATCGAACGCGTGCTCGCGCACGTGCGTGAACGACAGGACGCCCACGCACTCGCCGCCCGCCAGCAGCGGCACGCCGAGGTAGGAGGCGAGCGGGAACGTCCGGCTCGCGCGCGGCACGAAGCGCGCGTCCTTCTCGGCCTGCCCCGCGCGGATGGGCTTTCCGTGCAAGGCGATCCAGCCCGCGAGCCCCTCGCCGAGGGCGAAGGGCGCCGGCTCGCCGTGCACCGGCTCGCCCGCACGACAGCGCGCGATGAGCTGCGCGCGCGTCGCGTCGAGCACCTGGATGCTCGCGCGCGGCGAGCCCACGAGGGACGCCGCGCGTGTCACGCACTCCGAGAGCAGCTCGTCGAGCTCGCGTCGACGCGCGAGGAACTCGGCGAGCGAGAGCAGCGCACCGACCTCCGCTGCGGAGACGACCGGCCCGGCCGCTTCTGCCGTCACGGCGCGACCCCGCGGCTCAACCGCAGGCCGCGCACGCAGCCACGCCCGCTTCGCGCGAGGCGCGATGGGCGCGCGCACACGCGCGGAGGTTCACGAGGTGCGCGCTCGCGATGAACGCGACGCCCACGACGGTGAGGCCGATCTCGAGCGGTCCTTCGACGAAGCGGCTGAGCACGAGCTGACCGAGACCGAACAAGAAGAGCGCGATCGGCTGCGCGTTCCTGTGCTCGTTGCGGTAGCTCGGCACGAGCGAGTAGAGGCCGATCACGAGCGCGAAGGCGAGCAGCAGCGCCTCCATCATCTCGAGCACGCCGCCGAGGCCACCGCCGTGGGCTCCGAGGCCGACGAAGGACGGCGCCACCGAGAGCGCGCCCGCCGCAGCGCAGTGCACCGCGCACGTGAGCGAGACGCCGATGCCCATGCGATCGGCGAGATCGTGCGCGCCCGTCGTGCCGGCCTCGGCGTGCGCACGCGCCTGCGCGTCGCGGTGCGAGCACGCGTGGGCGGAGGCGGCGTCGGAGGGCGGCTGGGTCACGAGGCGGGCGATCATACGCGGGCAGGTTGCAGACGCAACGCGATCGCAAGAGACGCGTCCGAGCCGCAGGATCCGTGACGAAACAGGGCTCCGCGCGTTCACCCCGGGGCGCCGCGCGTGTCCGTTCGGCGCGCGTCTCGGCCCATCACGGGGCACCGAGGCGCGGGCCTCGGTGCTCGGCGTGCCGCGAGGTGAGCGGGCGGAGCCGGGTGGTCGGGAGGCCTGGCGAGGCGCCCGCGCGCACCGAGAGCGCGATCGAGACGCCGAGCGTCGAGAAGCCGAGCGAGATGGCCCAGATGCCGAGCTCGAGGCCGTCTCGCGGCCAGACGAGCCAGCCCTCGACGAGCGCGAGGTGCACGAGGCCCGTGGTGAGCGGCGCGAGCACGACCGCGCGACGCGTCCGCGTGAGCGAGGCGAGCGTGACGAGCGCGAGCAGGACGTCGAGCGCGACGCGATGCGTGGCGAGGAGCGAGGGCTCGCCTTCGGTGAGGAGGCCCGTGAGGCCGAGGTGCGCGAGCGCGAGCGCACCGAGCCCCAGACGCAGGCGCGCTTCGGTGCCGGACGCGACGAAGCGGATCGGTCGTGCGGCCAGGAGCGAGATCTCGGTGCCGCCGAGCTCGTCGATCGGCGCGCCGCGGTAGCTCGGGCCCTCGATGCGCTCGGGGGCGTCCGCCTCTCGCGGCGCACGCACACGGACCGCGTGGAGCGCGAGCGCGGCGGCGGCGAGGACGGCGACGACGGGCGCGGCCTCGGGACGCACGAGCGCGGTCGCGAGCACCACGCCGAGCGCACCGAGCCACACGCGCGCTTCGCTCCGCACGACGCGGAGCGAGAGGAGCGCGAGCGCGGCCACGAGCGCTACGCCCGGCACCCGCAGCGACGCGCACGCGTACGCGAGGTGCGCGAGGGCCGCCGCCGCGAAGAGGACCTGCACGCCGAGGATCGCGCGACGCCCGCGCACGTCGAAGCCGTGCTGCGCGCGCACGTCCCGCGAGGTGGAGAGAGCGAGCGCGCCGACCGCGTAGACCACGAGCGCGACGAGCTCGCCGCGCGCGCCGGGCGCGAGCTCGCGGTACGCATGCGGAAGGAGCGCGATCGCCGTCGCGCCGGCCAGGGGCACCCAGCGCGCGGCCCGCGAGAGCTCGAGCTCGAGGGCGCGCGCGAGCAGCTCGAGCTTGGCCGCGAACAGCGCGAGCCACGCGAGCGACGCGACGAGGCCGAGCGTGCCGAGGTACGCAGAGGTCTCGACGTGCAGCGTGACGTCGCACTGGTAGAGCGCGGCGAGGAGGCCGAGCAGGACCGCGGCGCGGCGATGACCGTGCGTGCGGAGCACCCACGCGCCGGCCACGAGCGCGAGGGCGTAGAGCTCCGCGATGATCGCGACCCCGAGCGCGCCTGCGACACCCAGACGCGCGATCTCGCGCGACACGATCCAGAGCCCGAAGAGCACGAGCGCGGCGCTCGCGAGCGGGAGCGGGTTGTAGGTGATGAACCACTCCTCGAAGAGCGCGCGCCACGGATCGGGCGCGGGCTCGGGCGAGGCAGCGCGGCTCACCCTCGCCTCGTCGTGCACCGAGGCGGGGTCGTTCGTCGCGGGGTCGTTCGTCGCGGGGTCGTTCGTCGGTGGGTCGTTCGTCGCGGGGTCGTGGGCCATGCGCGGGGCCACAGCAACGCGGGTGCCGCCGCTCGCGCTGCGCGACGAAACGCGAAACGCCCTCGTTTCTCGGCCGATCCGACGGAGCGTCACGACGAAACGGCACGCGTCGCCCCGAGGCCGCGACACGCGGTCCGAGCCGCGAGCGGTGCCTGGGCCGCGGCATGTTTCGAGCGGTGCCGCGGGACCGATCCTCGTGCTAACTCCGGCCGCAGTGACCGCGCCCGCCCTCCGACTCGGTGTCCACCACCTGGCCGTGAAAGTCCGCGATCTCGCGCGCGCCGAGCGCTTCTACGTCGCAGTGCTCGGGCTGCGCGTGATGACGCGCCGCGAGGACGAACGAGGCCTCCGCTCCATCTGGCTGGCGCTGGGGCCCAAGCCCGAGCCCGACGCCAAGAAGGACCAGCCCTTCCTCGCGCTCGAGCGCGCGGACGACGACGGCCCCGCGCGGCACGACGACGCGATCGGCTGGCACTGCGTCGCGCTCGGCATCGAGGTCGAGGAGCGCGAGAGCTGGCGCAAGGCCATCGAGGGTGCGGGGCACGCGGTCTTCCGCGAGACGCCGTACACGCTCTACGTGCGGGATCCCGAGGGCTCGGTGGTCGCCCTGAGCCACCACCCGGTGCCCGCCCCGAACGCGACGACCGAGCCCGAGCGCCCGCCGAGCATCCCGCCCGACGAGGTCGCGACGGGCGCGATCACCTCGCGCCTCTCGGCGCTCGTCTCGCTCTCTCTCGCGTTGCTCGCGATCACCTCGAGCCTCGTGGCGCTGTCGCCGACGGGCCACGCGCAGCGTCGAGGTCGCACGCCCCGCCCACCGACGGACGTGCTGATCATCGGCAGCTCGTCGGTGAACGGCGCGCTCGGGCGACTCATCGAGAGCGAGCTCGCGCAGAGCGGCCTGCACCCCGAGCGCCGCGCGCGCTCGAGCAGCGGCTTCTCGCGCCCCGACTTCTACGACTGGGAAGCCGAGATCCCGAGCCTCGGCGATCTCCACGCGCTCCGCGGTCTGGTGGTCTATGCGGGGGGCAACGACGCGCAGGCGATTCGCCTCCGAGAGCGCGAGCTGCCCGAAGCGACGCGCGCCGATCGGCGTGCACGGCGCAGCGCGGAGTGGATCCAGTGGCGCGACGAGACGCGCTGGCGCTCGACCTACGAGGGGCGCGTGCGCTCGTTCGTGGACGCCCTCTGCACCGCGGGCGCACGACGCGTGCTCGTGCTCCTGCCCGCCGAGGGCGAGAACGAGCACTGGTCCGAGCGCATGGAGCGCATCCAGACGCTGCAGGAGTCCGCGACGCGCGCGAGCCGCTGCGGGCGCGTGATCGATCCACGCGGCGTCCGCGTGCGCGAAGGCGCGACGGTCGACGGCATCCACCTCTCGCGCACCGGCGCGCGCGCGGTGTGGGATCGCGTCGGCCAGGCGATCGTCGACGGCCTCACGCGCGACTGACCTCTCACGGACCTCACGGTCCGAGGCACGCGGCGTCGCGCCCGTGCGACGATGCGCGCATGCGCCATCCCGTGACGATGGCCTCTTCCTGGGCACGCTGATCCTCGGCTGCGCGCATCCTCCTCCGCGCGCGTGATCCACGACCTCCGATGAGCGCACGTGGCCGCGTGGTCGTGGCGTCGCCGTCAGTCGAGGCGATGTCCGCCGAGCTCGGCGGCGCGCGCGTGAAATGCGGCCCAGGCGTTCACCCATGCGGTGAGCTCGGCGCCGCTCGGCGCGTCGTCGAAGAACGTCGCCACCTCGCGGACGATCGGCAGGTGGGTGACGAGGCGCGATGCGATCACGCGGCACTCCTCCGGCGTCACGCTGGCCGGAGAGGGGCGCACGAACTTGGCGAGGGGCGCAGCCAGAGGGGCGACGGGTGGACCGTCGGTCATGGCGCGGGGGCGGCCGGGCTCGGACACCGCGCCGACCTCCCGCATCAGCTCACGCAGGATCGACATGCCCGAGTTGGTCGCGGTGAAACACGCGTCCCCCTCGAGCGACCTCCACGTGTAGGTCGTGGGCGTGAGCGGGAGGCGGAATCGGGGCGCTCGCTTGGGCGCCACACGCAGGTGCGAGACGATCGTGCTGGCGAAGCGCCGTGCCTCCGGCTTGCCGCTGCGGGCGAGCGTCTCGAGCACGGGAATCAAGCGCGCCGCCTCGCCCCACCAGCTCACCGCCTCGAGTGCGCTCGAGACGTGGGGCGAGCTCGGCGCGAGCGCCTTGCGCAGCACGGGCGTGAGCGTCTCGAACGGCAGCGGCGGCTCGCAGCGCGCCATGCTCACGTCACCCGCGATGGCGCGCACGCCGCGAACGGCCCCCTCGACGAGCGCAGCATCCTTGGCGAGCCCGAGCTCGAGCGTCACGGCGGCGCTGCCGGCCGCGAGATCGATCTCGCTCAGCGCCTGCGCCGCGTTGGTGCGCACGTGCTTGTCGCGCTCCGCGAGGCGTGCACGCAGGAGACCGATCGTGCGGTCGCGCGGCGCGAGCCCGAGCGCGACGAGGGAGGCGAGGAGATCGGCCGCCGTCCGACCCGGATCCCGCCGCGCGCGACCGCGTCCCGCGGCACGCGCAGAGAGCTGTGGCACCAGCTCGTCCGCGGTGAGCCCGATGGCAGCGAGGGCCACGCGGCGCGTGGTGTCGGGCAGGCCGTCGAGGACGTGCACGAGCTGACAGAGCCTGTCAGCGTCCGTGGGATCGGCGCGAAAGTGCGCCGCGGCGGCCTCGAGGGCGGCGACACCCGCGCGCACGCGTGCCTCCGCCACGGCGGCGTCCAGCCGTGCGGCGGCGTCGGGGGCCGTCGCCAGCTCGATGGCCAGCGAGCGCAACGCACGGTCGATGGGGCTGGTGGGCATGGGTGTCGTGAGCGGGTGATCGAGCGACGGTTCGACGGCGGGCTGCGTGAAGCACTACTGCGCTGCCGTGCAGCCGCGCGCGAGGCTCGTGTCGCCCGACATGCGCTGCTCCCAGCAGCCCATCGGTGGTGCGCTGGCGCGGCCGCTCAGGGGTGACCAGTCGAAGCCCACGCCGGTGCCCGGCGAGTGCGTGTAGAAGGTCATCGCGTAGAGGTGGCGCGAGCGCACCGCGAACTGCGCCGCCGGTGGCGTGAGCACCACGTCGATCATCGGGGGCGAAGGCAGGGGCGCGCCGATCTCGTCGCGCTCGAGCAGCGGCACGTAGCGCCGGCCCAGGCCCGAGACGTAGTTGTCGACGAAGGTGCGGCCCGCGCCCCAGCCCAGCGGGACACGGCGCAGGAGGAGCTCGAGATCCGTGTGCGAGCCGCTGACCCGCGTGAGCACCGCGTCGGGCGCATCGAACGTCGTGAGCTGCGCGATCGGCTCGCCGTGCTCTGCGCGCTCGGCCGCGGCCACGGCCGCCACGCGCGCGCCGTAGCTGTGGCCGAGCAGCTGGATCTGCCCGTGCTCGCGCGTGAATTCCGGCGCGAGCGCCGCGTCGATCGCCTCGGCGAGGAGCCGACCGTGCAGGCTCGTGTAGCCGAGTGCACGGCGCTCCGCGAGGGGCAGACGAACCGTCGCGGAGTCGTCGAGCCACGAGTACGCGAGCACGACCGCGTGCGGATCGTTGGCCGTGATCGACTGCGCCATCGCCACGAGCCACGGCTCGAACGGCGGCTGCGCCTCTCGCGTGCGCGTCGCGAGCTCCCAGGCACGCGTGCCGTCGCGCTGGACCTGCGCCCGGCTGGTGCCAGGCGTCCAGCCGTGCACGAGCACACGGAGTCGGCTCGGCGGGATCGACGCGGGCGAGACCTCGTGGAACTCGTGTCCGTCCCAGCGCCCGAGCCTCGCGACGGGCGGCGTGCGTCGCGCGTCGGGACCATCGGCCACCATGCCCGCCTGCGGCAGCGTGAGCGCGCACGAGCCGAGCAACGCGGCGAGCGCGAGGGCGAGCCAGACGTGCGTGCGAGAGGGCATGACCACCCCGAGCATCCCTCGCGCGCACGGCGCGGTCATCCCTCGACCTGGGTCGGACGCGAGCTCACCGTCGAAGACGACCGAGCCCGAGCGCAACGTCTCGCGGTGCGACCAAGGTTCGGGGAGGCGCTCACGTATACTCCGCGCGTTGGATCGCGGTCGCGTCATCGGTGAGAAGTACGAGCTCGTCGCGCCCATCGGCGAAGGCGGCATGGGCGTCGTGTGGCGCGCCAAGCACGTCACGCTGGGGCGCGAGGTCGCGCTCAAGCGCGTGCTCGGCGACCACGCGAGCGAGACGACGCTCCAGCGCTTCCTCCGCGAGGCGCAGAGCGCGGCGGCGGTGCGTGCGCCCAACGTCGTCGACGTCGTCGACTACGGCCGCGACGCGGGCGGTGATCCGTACCTCGTCATGGAATTGCTCGACGGCGAGAGCCTCGAGCAGCGCCTGCGACGCGAGCCACCGCTCGGCCTCGACGAGGTGCTCGATCTCCTCGATCAAGCGCTCGCCGGGCTCACCGCGATCCACGACGCTGGCATCGTGCACCGCGACCTCAAGCCCGCGAACCTCTTCCTCGCGAAGGTGGCGGGCACCGATCGCGTGGTGGTGAAGGTGCTCGACTTCGGCATCGCGCGGCCCGCCGCCCCCGACGCGAGCGCGCTCACGCACACGATGCAGACGCTCGGCACGCCGCACTACATGTCGCCCGAGCAGGTGCGCTCCGCGAAGAACGTCGATGCACGCAGCGACGTGTACGCGATGGGCGTGATCCTCTACCAGGTCGTCACGGGGCGCCTGCCGTTCGAGGGTCCGAGCGCCACCGCGATCATCGCCGCGATCGTCACCGAGGATCCGCCCACGATCCGATCGCTGCGCCCCGAGGTGCCTGCGCTCGTCGCCGAGGTGATCCAGCGCGCCATGTCGCGACGCGCCGAGGACCGCTTCGCCGACGCGCGCTCGCTGCGCGAGGCGATCACGAAGGCGCGCGCGGGCGAGACCATCCCCGGCCTCGACATCGGTCGCGTCAGCGTGAACGCGCCCACGGTGGTGATGGACAGCGCAGGCCACACGCCGCGCCCCGAGCCCCGCACGCCCGCGCCGGTGAGCCGGCCCGCGCCGCGCACCGGAAGACGCGGCTTCTTCGCGCTCTTCGGCATGCTCGGCACCGCCGCGGCGGCAGGCCTCGCGTTCCTCGCGACCCAACGCTCGGCCTCCGCACCGAGCGCCGAGGCCCTGCCTGCACCTCCGGTCGCCACGGCCACCGCCACCGAGGGCACCGTCCCGCGCGGCGCTTCGCGTCACGGCTCGGGCGGCGGAGGTGGCGGTGGTGGCATCATCGGCGTGGCGGACGAGTCCGCGGGCCCTACCACGACGGGCGCGGCGCTGGCACCGGCCGCGCCGATCGAGCCGACGATCCCGATGATCATCGGGGAGCCCGCGCCGCTCGCGACGCTCGCCCTGCGCTGGCGCGCGCTCGAGCCGGCCGATCGCGTGGGGCTCGTCGTGCGGCCGCTCGAGGGCGGCTGGGTGCTCGCGACCGCGAGCCCCGGCCTCGCGCAGCGCGTGGCCACCTCGCTCGGCACGAGCGCGCACGAAGAGACCTCTCCTGCACCAGCCGGCGCGATCCTCACGCCGCACCTCTTCCGCACGAACGCGCGCTCCAACGTGCGACGCGCGCCCACGCAACAGGCCGGCCTCATCGCGACCGTGATGGACGAGGCCCTGCTCGTGGGCCTGGTGGGGACGATCGGCGATCAGCCTTCGGGCCACCAGGAGACCGAGGGCTGGGTGCGCGTGTTTGCCTCGAGCAGCCTCGATGGCTGGACTGCGCGACGCCTGCTCGAGGAGGACTCGCGCTGCGCGCCGCGCGCCGACGCGTTCGCGCCGAGCGAGACGATCGCGCGCGCGACGCTCCACGAGGGAGCGCGCGAGTACGACGCGTTCGTGGCGATCGATGCGCGCTCGGCGCGCGTCTTCGAGACCGACTCGATGTGCAACCTGCTCGAGCGACACGTCGTCCGCACGCCGGGCGCGATCGCGGATGCGTTCGTGACGGAGCTGAGCAACGACGGAGAGTCGGTGCTCGTGCTCGGTGAGTGGCCCTCGGGCCGCATCGCCGCCGATGGTCGACAGAGCTGGACGGCGCGCATCCTCTCCGATCCGGATCGGGTCGTGTGGGAGATGCGCCTCGCTTCCGGCCAGAACCTGCCCGACGCGCGGCGAGACGGGCTCGGAGGCCCGTTCAGCCGCGGCCCCGACGGCGCCGAGAGCTTCTTCCCGCTGCGCATCCGTCATCCGCGCGAGCGCGTCTGGCTCGTGTGGGACGAACGGGAGCGCACCTTCGAGCCGCTCGCTCCGCAGGCGACGACGACCGAGAGCCCGCTGCCCGACACCGCGCTCGAGGAGTGAGCCCCACGCTCGAAGCGTGACGACGGAAACGACGAAGCCCCGAGACGTCGGTCCCGGGGCTTCGTCCAAGTTGGGTCACCGACGGGAGGGCCTCGCGACCCTCCCAGCGGCGATGCGATCAACGGCGCGGGTCGAGGGGCTGCACACCTTCACCGAGGATCGAGCTCAGGCGGCGGATGAGGTCGATGTTGTCGACGTAGC
Organism: Sandaracinaceae bacterium; assembly: GCA_044376125.1. Lineage (GTDB taxonomy): Bacteria > Myxococcota_A > Polyangia > Polyangiales > Sandaracinaceae > JAFLCL01. The sequence goes on along the minus strand of JBILLJ010000011.1, from coordinate 92,331 downwards.
GGCGGAGGTCCGCGCTCGCGCCGGCCGTCTCGAGCGCCTGCGCGTGCAGGAGCATCTGCGCGCCGACGCCGGTCTCACGTCCACCCTCCGGATAGCTCACGGCCACGTAGCGGATGCCGCTGCGCGAGTCCGTGTACTCGACCGTCGGCGTGCCCGGAGCGACGTCGATCGCCTCGTTGGCGCCGACGATCCAGATGCGCGAGCGGTTGAGGAAGTCCTGGTCGTAGGTCTGCGGCATGTAGGACATGCCGAGCACGCTGGCGAACAGCTGCACCGAGAAGCCGACGTTCGGGGTGATCGGCGTGCCGGGCATGCTGCCGGTCGTGATCTGGAGCGGATCGGGATAGATCAGGTTGCCGCTCTGGTAGCGCGGCGCGATCGAGCGCCAGTCCTCGCCCAGCATGCTGCGGAAGAGGCTGGTCATCGCAGGCCCGAACGAGCTCGCGAAGTTGATCTGGTAGCGACGGATGTCCGCGTCCGTGTCGCGACCCAGGAAGTAGGTCGTCGGGTCCGTGAGGACGATGAGCGCCGCGAGCTTGTCGTAGAAGTAACCGACGCGCTCGAGCTGATCGAACCAGAAGTAGCCGGCGTCGAAGTCCCACGTGGTCTCGAGGTAGCGGCCGTCGATCGCGTTGACGCGCGTCGTCGCGAGCACGCCGCCGCCGCTCACGAGGAGGGGCGAGCCGTCGGGCGCCGTGCCCTCGGAGTAGGTGCCGGGCTCGGGCGCCGTGAGCACCTGCGTGAGGAGGTTGAACGACGTGCCGACCGCGCCGGTCCAGGCGCCCATGCCGTCCTCGTTCGTCCAGAACGGATCGGTGTCGGTCGTGCCGAAGATGTCGCCGAAGATCGGGCGATAGAGCGCGTAGATCTGGTTCGCGCGCTGGAACTTCTCGAAGTAGCGATCCCGCGTACGCGTGAAGGCCGAGTCGGGGTTGAAGCCGAGACGCTGGCGGCGGAAGTTCGCGAAGACGTAGTAGTTCCAGTAGTTGTCCGCGACCGCCTGCATCGTCTCGTAGACGTCGGCGCCCTGGTCGTAGCGGAGACAGTCCGGGTTCAGATCGGCCTGCTCGTCGGAGCAGAACATGTAGGGAACCACGGGACGGTTCTGCGCGTCGCGCAGGGGATCGGGCAGGCCCTGCGAGGCGAGGTAGGTATCCGGACGAAGGCTCGTGTAGGGCACGTCCGCGCGCTGCTCGAGGCGGCTCACGTCACCACCACCGACGACCTCCGGCCAATCGGTGTAGACGTACGCGCTCGGCGCGCCTGCCCCGGTGAAGCTCTCGAGACGGAGGGGGATCGGCCAGCCCAGGAGCTGGATTTCCGTCCAGTTCGCCACGTCCTGCGCGTTCTGGGCGTTGGCGAACACCTCGACCATGTCGCCGTAGCCCATCTTGATCGCGGCGTGGTCGTAGTGACCGAGGCCCACCGCGTCGGTGACGACGAAGTTGATGCCGTAGTCCATGACAGTGGAGTACTGCTGCTCGAGGATGCGGCCGTCCATCTCCTGCTGGGTCATGGGGTCCCACGCACGGGGCCTCATCGTCCCGTCGGCGGAACGCATCTCCCAGTACTCGGGGTGATAGTTCACCGCATCGAAGCTGCCGGAGAAGTTGTGGCGGAGACCGACCGTGTGGCCGATCTCGTGCAGCGTCAGGCCATGGAACATCGGGTGCGCGAGCGCGGCGCGGACGAGCTCCCAATCGATCCGACCGTCTTCCCCGGTGAGCGGGTAGCTCTGACCGTAGAACTCGATGGTGCCGCTCCCGTCCGCAGCACGGCGGATGGCGCGCGCGAGCCCGAGAAGGCTGTCGTCGGCGAAGCCCGCATCGAGGATGCAGTGCTCGGCATGCAGCTGGTCGCGGTAGCGCTGGAGCACGCGCTGGCGGTTGACCGCGTTGCCCTGAATGATCGAGGCGTCGGCGAGCAGATCATCGGTGATCGCATCGGCCTGATAGAGGCGCGGGTCGAGGCCCGAAGCCATGACGAGCTCGGGGGTGGACTCGACCATCATCCGCTCGATGTCCGTGCCGCGGAGCATGTCGAGGCGGCCGAAGCCCGAGGTGCCATTGCCGAACGTGCCGCTGTCCCACAGGCGGTCCCGAGCCTCACGCACGCGGGCGACACCCTCGGCAACCGACTGCGGACGCGCGACCGGACGGGGCGAGCGCGCGTACGAGAAGTCCATCGCCGCGTTGATGTCGTCGAGGTTGAGGCCGTCGACCGGAACGACGTGCGCGTCCGCCTCGCGCCCCGACGGAACGGCCGTCGCCTGCGCGTTCATGCGGTCGATCCACTCCTGGACCGTCGCGCCGTCGGAGATCTGCCCGATGGTCACGTCACCATCGAGGAGCCGCACGATGTCACGGGCGTAGCTCTGGAGGGTCTCCATCGCCGCGCCGTAGATGAACGCGTTGGCCATGATGATCTCGCCCGTGATCGGGTCGGCCGACGAGGGGCCGTAGCCGAGGGGGCTCGAGAGGTGGGGGTCGCTGACCCAGCCGATGATCGAGTAGCGAAGGTCGCCGGGACGCGCGACGGTGCCGCGTGCACCGCACGCCGCCGGATCGGCGTCGACCACCGGGCTGTGGCAGACGACGTACAGGCTGTCCGCGTCGGCGCGCTCACGCTCCCCAGCGCAGCTGGCAGCATCGCCGCCGTTGGCGAGGCACTCGTTCTCGCGCAGCGAGTCGACGGTCTCGCCGAACGCCGCCGACCACTCGCGGCCGATGTCGAGCGCGTCCGAGAAGAGCGTCTCGGGGAGGTTGGGCGTGTAGTAGACGATCGGCCGCGTCTCGCGATCGCGGTACGGGATCGTGCAGGCGCCGGACCACTGCCCGCCCTCGTTGGTCTCGCGGTGCGCGTAGGCGAAGCCGAGATCACACACCGAACCGCGGCCGTCGGCGCACTCCGCGTCGGTCGAGCAGCGCAGGAGCGAGCCGTCGGCGTTGCGGCGGTGGCTCTGCTGCCAGAGGTTGTGGCGGTTCGCGAAGCGGATGCGCGAGCCCTCGACGACGCCGTAGTTCGGGTCGTAGCCCGCGCGCTCGGTCACGAAGTAGCCGAAGCGCTCCATCCGGTCGCCGGTGTACTCCATCGGCTGGTAGTCGCGGTTCAGCGTGTCGGCGCGCAGGAACGAGTTGCGCAGACCGACCTCGGCCGCGGCGCAGTCGAGGTGGCTGTTCGTGATCAGGTAGCAGGACGGGATCGCGCCGAAGCCGTCGATGTACACCGACTGCGGCTCGACGAACATGCGGTTCGTGACGTCGATGTAGTTCACGTCGCCCGAGTCGCTGCGCTCGAAACGCGGAGCGTTGGGGTCGCTCGGATTCGTCGGCGCGTACTGCACCGGCGACATCTGGATGCCGTCGAGGATGCGCGCGATCGCGAACACGTCCGTCGCGTTCGCGAGGTTCGTCGACCAGTCGACGCGCATGAACTGACGCTCGTACCAGGGGCGGTCCGTCGCGTTCTCGCTGACGACGTTGAGCTCCTCGCCCGTCACCGGGTTGTACTGGCGACGGATGTCGAAGTGGCTCGTGATGCGGTAGGCCGCCACCACGGAGCCCTGCTCGACCTGCTCGCCGCCGATGCCTGCGGGCTCGGCACCGTTGATCCACTCGTACGTGCGGCGGGCGAGGAGGAAGTTCTCCTGGACCTCCCACCGGATCCGCTCGAGGCGACCCTGCTCACCGACGAAGGTGAAGCCGGCGCTGTACGGCGAGTCGACGACGGTCTGCTGGAAGTACCACTCACCGGCGAAGATCGACTTCTCGATCGCACCGACCTGGACCTGGTTGATCGGTGGGCGTGGGTCGCCGCAACCGGGCGACGCCACGACGGCCATCAAGGCCGCGAGCACAAGCAGCGATCGAATCGTGCGCAACATCCTCGGTCTCCTCTGGGAACGATGGCGGGCCAGCCACCTGAGCCCCGCAAGCGGGGGCCGGACGGGGGCCGAGAGTTAGCGTGTCCTCGGCGCCTGGCCAGCGGCGGGCCCCCTCCGCAAGAACCGTGCACAGCCACCGTGGTCGGGATCGCCCGGATCCACGAGGAATTCCGATCGGGCGTGGTCGCGCGCCGGGGGCGCGTGCAGCGATTGACGATCGATTCCGTGACGGCCAGTCGGTCCGAGAGGGTGGCGTAGAGGGCACCCCGCCCTCCGCTGCGACCACCGCCCGGAACGAGCACCATCGTGATGGCTCCTGCGCGGGCCGAGGTCGCGCGCGCGTAGTCGACGGGCGGGGTGACCGCGTCACCGAGACAGGTGGTGCGGCCCTGCACGTCCGTCGCGGTCACGGCCACGCTGCGGATCTCCTCACTGCCGGCGCGCCACACGCCGCGGAAGCCGCCCGCGCCGTCGGGCCAGACGCCGACGTGGCCGGCGAGCGCCGGTCCGAGACCGATGGGCATCGCGATCGAGCCGGCGTCGAGATCCACGTGTCGGTACCAGAGCACGCCGTCGGCCACGAAGGCGAAGATCCCCTGGCCCGGCGCGACGGCCGCGACACCGACCGACTCGCACGGGCCGCCACCCGTCGGCGCCGCGATCGTGCGCAGCGGCGAGCCCATCACGTCGAGCACCACGAGGGCGCACTCGGAGGGAGCCGTGCCCTGGGCGAGCGCGACCAGCGCGCCGCCGGTGCCGGAAGGCGCGAGCGAGACCTCCCGCAGCTCGAGGGGGCCTCCACCCACGCTCGCGCCGCTCGGCGCGAGCACGAGCTCGAGCGCCCCGCCGCGCTCCATCGCGACCAGCGTCTGGGCCCCGAGCGGGGCAGAGCTCCGACCCGGACGCAGTGCGCCGCTCCCCACCCGCGTTGCGGCGGTGGTGGGTCCAGAGAGCTCCCAGAACAGGAGGTCGGCGCCCACGCTGCCGAGCACGAAGACGGTGTCGGTGCTCGCCAGGCCGTGCATCGAGAGCTCGCTCGCGGCCGCGGCGGAGCCGAAGCCAGACTCGTCGAAGAGCGGCGTACCGAGGGTCATCCCCGGAGCCTCCGAGACCGAGTTGGAGAGCCCGTTGCTGGCGACCACGGTGAAGCCCGTCGCGAGGTGACGCGGGGCGACGGCCATCGGAGGTGTCAGCGTGTCCGAGAGATACGGCATCGCCACGACGGCGTCGCATGGAGGCGCTGGGCCGACGTCGGCGCGGACGACGAACGCATCCTGCGGCACGCCTGTGTCGAGAGGCGCGCCCGCATCCGAAGCAGCATCGAACGCGGGTCCAGCGGCATCGAGAGGCAGCGCCGCGTCGGCGAGCTCCGTGCCCGGGGTGTAAGGCGTGAGCTCGGTCGGCTCGACGGTCGGGATCGGCACGCAGTCCGGACCGATCGCGGGGCACGACTCGGTCACGGTGCAGCCATCGCCGCAGCTCGCCGGGAGGAAGAGCGAGAGGCGCAGCGCCTGCTCGGAGACGAAGCCCGTGCGCACGGCGCGCCGCACGACACGCTCACTCGGTGCAGGATCGTCGCAGCTCGCGAGCGCCTCGACGGCGACCTCGACACGCGCGTCGACGCGTCCCTCGGGCGGCGTCACGCCGAAGGAGAACGGCGGGTCGACGTCGTCGGGCACCGCGAGGAAGCGGCGCGTGGCGCCGGGCTCGACGGCCCCACCCTCGACACGCGACACGAGCAGCCCGAAGCACGCGTAGGCGTCCCTCGGAAGATCAGTCTCGACCACCACGACGAGCTGCGTCGCACGCCGCGTGCAGCCCGCGACGCCGGCCGCGAGCGCGAGCGCGACGAGGACCAGGCCGGCGCGCATCAGAAGGCGCCAGCGAGGAGCGGGACGATCACGGTGTTGCTGGTGCCGCCGTAGGGCGCGTCGGTGGTGGTGCCGAAGGCCACACCGAGGGCGATGCCGACACCGAGGAGGATCGCCGCGCCACCACCCAGGAGGCCCCAGAAGAGGGGGCTCTCGGTGATGGCGGGGTCGGGCGGGATGAGCTCGAGGGCCGCATCGACGGTGAGAGAGGCCCCGGCCTCGAGGGCCACGGTGCGCTCGAACGGGTAGTAGCCGTCCGCGGAGATCCCGACGGTGTACGAGGCGGGCGGCAGGCTGAGCTCGAGCGTGCCGTTGCCGCGGAGCGCGCCGTCGATGCTGACGGCGGCGGTCTCGACGCTCGGGACGACGCGCAGGGTCGCGTCGAGCTGGCCGAGCACCACCTCGCGCACGTCGGCGCCGGGCTCGAGGGAGAAGCGCTCGGTGTCGTGGCCGTCGGCGGACACGACGATCGCGTGGGCGCCCGGATCGAGGACCATCGTGCGCTCCGAGCCCTCGCCCGGCGCGATCTCGCCATCCACCTCGACGGTGGCCGTCGCGGGCGTCACGCGCAGCGTGACGTGACGAAGCGAGGCCTCGGCCTGGCGGCGGATCTCGGCCGCGTCCTCGAGGATCCGCGCGTGCTGTCGCGGATCGGCCACGCGCTCGAGCTCGGCGATGGTCGCGAGGGCCTCCTGCGCGCGCCCGAGGCGGATGAGCGTGGTGGCGATGTTGAAGATCGTGGTCGGCCTCTCGGAGACCGCGCGCGAGCGACGGAAGGCGTCGAGGGCCTCGACCCAACGCTCGGCCTCCGCGTGGCCACGCCCCTGCTCGAACAGCGCGCGGGCCTCGGCATCCTGCGCGCGCTGGGCTGCGCCGGCGCGCGCCTGCGCCTGCACGTTCGCCGGCCCGAGCACGACGCCCGCGGCGAGCAGACCGAGGCACAGCGCAGCGAGCCGAAGGGAATGTCGCGGGCGTTGGAGGTAGGTTCCAACGCGCGACGAGAGGCCAGTCATGCGAACACGCTACCGGACCGTGTTTTCGAGGGTCAAGCGAGCCCTCGGGATCGCGGCAGCGCTCGTGTGCACCATCACGGGCTGCGGCACCTCGGCGCCGAGCCTTCCGTCGGGCTGCGTGGCGGACGCGCGCCGCGCCGAGCGTGTGGCCGAGCGTCTGTCCGGCATCGCCGACGCCGAGGTCCTCCGACCCGACGAGCTCCTCGACCGCGTCTGCTTCGGCCCCGGCGCCGGCACGCTCTGGCCCGGCCCGGTGCTCGCGCTCCCGACGGACACCTCGGACGACGAGGCCGCCGCGCGTCTCACGCACCTCGCCCACCACGTGCGTCACGGCCGCGGGCTCGTGGCCCACGCACCGCTCTCGGGACCGTGCGGCCCGCTCGTCGAAGAAGCGCTCCGCGAAGAAGCGCAGGCGCACGTGGTCGAGATGCAGGTGCGCGCCTCGCTCGGCGTGAACGAGCCGCGCCGAGCGTTCGAGAACGAGCGGGCGATCCTGGCGATGCCACGCGCAGGACGCGTGGAGGCCGTGCTCGCGTTCCTGCGCGCCCACCCCGACGGTGGCGGCGGCTACGAGCCGCTCGGCCGGGACTACGCCGAGCGCTGCGAGCGCGAGTCGCGCTGAGAGACCGAGAAAGAACCGCAGTACGGGGTTCGGGGGCAGCGCCCCGACGCGCGGCGCCTGCGCCGCGGACGACCGAGCGTCGGCTCGACGCGCTCGCTCGCCCCGGACACAACCGCGGCCCCCGATGGCCGCCCACGAGAAGATCTACGGTCGCAAGGCTGCGATGGCCGCGCTGCGTGCGCGCATGGACGACGTCGCGCGCATCGCGCACGGCCCCCGCGATCGGAAGGAGCTCGGGCCGATCCTCCGAGAGGCCGCCGCGCGACGCGTCCCCTACGCCGAGCTCGACGACGCGCAGCTCACCGCGCTCGCCGAGTCGATGCACCACGAAGGCCTGGTCGTCATCGCGCGGCCTCGGCCCGTGCTCGACGCGCACGATCTCTTCGATCGCATGCAGCACGCGGAGCGCTTCGCGCTCGTCGCGCTCGACGGCGTCACCAACCCGCACAACGTCGGCGCGATCCTCCGGAGCGCGGCCTTCCTCGGCCTCGACGCGATGGTCGTGCGCGGTGAGCGCGGACGTGCGCCGCTCACACCCGCGGCCGTGCGCATCGCCGAGGGCGCCGCCGAGCAGATCCCCGTCGTGCCCGTGCCCGACCTCGACGTCTTCCTGGCGGCGCTCGGACGCGAGGGCTACCGCGTGCTCGCCGCCGACGCGCGAGGTGACGAGGACGCCATGACGATGCGCTGGCCGGCGCGCGGGGTCATCGTGCTCGGCAGCGAAGCGACGGGGCTCTCCGAGGAGGTGCGGCGCTCGGTCGCGCGAGGCGTCTCGATCCGCGGCACGGGCGCCGTCGAGTCGCTCAACGTGAGCGTGGCCGCAGGCATCCTCTTCGCCGCGTGGACCGCGAGCGAGCGGCGCTGATCGCGTCTCGGTCCGGTCACTCGAAGTTGCGGTCGTAGAGGATCCGCAGGCCGTCGAGCGTGAGGTCCGGCAGGACCTCCTCGATGGTGCGTGACTCGGGCGCGATCAGCGCGGCGAGGCCGCCGGTCGCGAGCACGCGCAGCGGGCCGAGCTCACCGCGGATCCGATCGACGAGGCCATCGACGAGGCCGACGTAGCCGAACACGATGCCGGACTGCACCGAGTGCGTGGTGTTGCGGCCGATCGTCTTGGGCGGCTTCTGGATGGGGATGCGCGCCAGGCGCGCGGCGCGAGAGAAGAGCGCGTCCGCGCTGATCTGGAGGCCCGGCGCGATCACGCCGCCGACGAATTCGCCCTTCGCGTTGACGCAGTCGAAATTGGTGCCGGTGCCGAAGTCCACGACGACCACGGCGCCCTTCACGCGCTCGTAGGCCGCCACGGCGTTGGCGATGCGGTCGGCGCCGACCTCGCGCGGGTTCTCGTAGAGGATGGGCATGCCCGTGCGCACGCCGGGGCCCACGACGACGGGCTCGTGCCCGAACGCGCGACGCACGGCCACGCTGATGGTCTCGGTGAGCGAGGGCACGACCGAGGCGATGATCGTCGCGTGCACGGCGCTGCGCGCGAGCTCGGCCACGTCGAGCAGGGTCAGGAACACGACCAGGTGCTCGTCCGCCGTGCGCCCCTTGGAGGACTCGATGCGGAACGAGTGACGGAGCTCGGGCCCGTCGTAGAGCCCGAGCACCGTGTTGGTGTTGCCGACGTCGAGCGCGAGGAGCATCGCGTCAGGAGTCGATCGGCCGCAGCGCGAGCGTGCGCTCGACGAGATCGCCGAAGAGCGGCTGCACCGGCGCGCTGTCGCCGACGATCTTCGCGATCGGCGCCGAGGGCGGCATCGTGCGCGCCTTGACGCTCGCGGCCGCGGGCGTCTCGTGATCCTGATAGCCCGCGACGGTCACGGGCCGGAGGGCGGCCTCGGCGAGCGCACGCTCCGCGGCCTCCCGCTCGGCGGCCTCGCGCTCCAGAGCCTCTTCGGCCGCACGTCGCGCCTCTTCCTCCGCGCGGGCCTTCGCCGCGGCCTCCGCGCGCGCTTTGGCTTCCGCCTCCGCGCGGGCCTTCGCTTCCGCTTCCGCGCGCGCCTTCGCTTCCGCTTCCGCGCGAGCCTCGGCCTCCGCGCGGGCCTTCGCTTCCGCTTCCGCGCGCGCCTTCGCTTCCGCTTCCGCGCGGGCCTTCGCTTCCGCTTCCGCGCGCGCCTTCGCTTCCGCCTCGGCGCGGGCCTTGGCTTCGCGGGCCTTCGCTTCCGCCTCGACGCGGGCCTTCGCTTCCGCCTCGACGCGGGCCTTGGCGAGGCTGCTGGCGTCGCCGGTCGCAGCGCCACCGCTCGACATGCGAGCGAAGACATCCTCCAGCGGCTCGGGCGCGGGACGCTTGCGCCCCTTGATCTGCTCGAGCAGCGACTCGAGACGTCCGACGGCCTCGGCGCTCACGCGGCACCTCCTCTGGCGGCGCCTTCGGGCGCCAGGCGAGCGACGATGCCCGCGATGGACTCGCCCGTGCGCGCCCAGCCCCACACCACCTCGGCGATCGCGGGCGCGACGAGCACGAACTCGACGTTCTCGCCGACCGGCACACAGGCGACGTCGCGACCGGTCACGGACGAGAAGAGTCCTCCGAGCAGCGCCGCGAGGGCGAGCTGCTCGGCGTCGATGACGGGCGCCTGATCGACACGCGCGACGAGGGCATCGCCCCAGCGATCGAGGTGGATGCGGCCCCAGCCGAAGAGCGAGAGCACACCGCCGAGGTGGCCGAGCACCACGTCGACGGGCACCTGATCGGCGCTGCCGCCGAGCGACGCGCGCACCTCTTCGCCCAGGTGGCGGCCGAGCCGACGCACGACCGTGAGATCGCCGTTGGCGACGGCAGCGCCCACGAGCGGGGCGAGCACCGTGTCGGTGAGCACGAGGACCCGGCGACCTCCGCGCGTCGCGACCTGACCTCCGCGGAGATCGAAGGTGAAGAAGCTTCCGGGGTCGAAGGTGGGCTGGCTCATGCGCTCCTGCCTCGTCGAGGGGGCTCGACCGGACCCGGTGCGGGAACGGCAGCCGAATCCGAAGGTCCTTGGTAGAAGGATGCACCCTCCGATGTCAACTTCGGTCGTCCTGTCCGCCTGGGTTCGGCGCCTGGCGCTCGCCGCCGGCGCGATGCTGATCGGATGTTCGGCGGTCGGGGCAGGCCCGGCGCGGGCGCAGGCCCCCGACGAAGAGGAAGGGCCCCCCGAGCTGACGCCCGTGGGGATCCTGACCGGTGGCATGGCGGCCTACGTCGACGCCCTCGTCGCCGACACGGGCCCCTGGACCGGCCAGCGCGTGCCCTGGCCGCGCGCCGCAGCACGCCCCGAGGCCGTCCTGCGTCTGGAGGGCGAGACGTGGCCCGTCGCGGTGCAAGGCGGCGCGCTCGACGAGAGAGACGCTCGGTCGTGGCTCGCGGCGCTCGAGGCGGCGCACGCGCTGCTCGCACACGACGGCTGGCCACTGCCCCCGAGCGATGGGGGTCGCGGCGGCACGGACGGCCTCGACGTGTACCTGCTCGAGGCCATCGACGAGGGCGACGACGCACGCGACGAGGCGCTGCTCGATCCGAACGAGCTCACGCGGGCGCCACGGAGGAGCCGCGTGCGCCTCGACGTGCCTTCGTTCGCGGGCTCGCGGCCCGACGACGCGCACGACGCCGCGATCGTGCACGCGCTCGTGGCGCGCGACGTGCCGCGCGATCGCATCGAGGCCTGCGCGATCCAGCTCGTGGCGAGCGCGGGCCTCTTCGCGAACGACCCGGCCGAGGCCGAAGGTCTGCGCGAGGCGACGGCTGCGTGGCTCGCGTGGAGCTACACCGGCCAGCTCGGCTGCGACGAGGCTGCGCTCGTGCGGCAGCAACGCGCGAGCGAGCGCGCGCTGCTCTCGAACGATCCTCGCGATGGCGAAGGAGCCGCGCTCTTCGTGGGCGCGATGGCGGCCCGACACGACGGCCTCGAGACCGAGTTCCTCCGCGACGCGTGGCTCATGGCGCGGCAGCGCACGCGCGAAGGCGAGGGCCTGCGCGGCGAGCCCGACGTGGTGCGCGTGCTCATGCAGGCCTCGACGCTGGCCCACGATCCGATGGATCGCGTGGTCGAGTCGCTGGCGGTCGCCCGCTTCTTCGCCGGTGCACGCGAGGGTGTGCGCAGCCGGCCCGACATTCCGCTCTTGGCCCAGCTGCCCGCGGACGCCGCGGTGCCCGTCTTCGGGCGATCGAGCTGGGAGCGCCTCCCGCGCACGCTTCGTCCGGCCCACGACGCAGCGCCCCTCGAGCCCTGGGGCAGCGCGTATGCGCGCATCGACGTGCGCGGCGCGCCGCCGGGCTCACAGCTCCGCGTCTGGCTCGATGGCGAGATGGGCACGGAGTGGTCGCTCGTGGCGGTGCGCCTCGACGCCGCCGGCGTGGAGCGCGGGCGCACGCGCGCTCCGCCGACGCGACGCGCGCGCAGCTACATCCCGGTCGAGCTCTTCGCCGAAGGCGAGCCGACCGCCGAGGTGGTGCTCGTCGTGACCAACCTCCCGGACGACGACGACGATCGCGACGCGCACGCGGGCACGAGCCGCGACGCGACGATCGCGGGGCGCGTGCACCGCGCCGGCCTCGATCCCGACGTGCCCGGCGACGGGCCTCACGGCTTCCGCCTGATCGTCGATCGCGGCCCGTGAGGGCGCCCGCACGGACCGATCGCGGCTCGGGGCGATCGTGTACCTTCGTCGCGATGCTCGGTGATCGTGACGGTGCTGGCGCTCGTGCCACGCGCTCGCTCCTCTTGGCCCTCGCGCTCTCGGCGCCGCTCGCGGCCGGATGCGGCGGCGGTCTGCGAGGGCGCATCGCCGAGGCCGCGCACGCGGGCGACTTCACGGCCGCGCACACGGGCTACAACGAGCTCCGCGCGAGCGATGGCGACGACGAGGACTTGCTCGCGTTCGTCGCCGAGGCCCTGCTCCTCACCGAGGCCCGCTCGAGCGAGGCCGCGCGCCGACAGGCTGCCGTGCAGCAGCTCGCGCTCGCGGGCACGCGAGGCCGTGAGCCGCTCGAGCGTCTCGCGGCCGATGCGGCGCCCGCCAGCACCGAGGCCCTCGTCGCGCTCGCACGCGTCGGCCACCGCGACGCACGGCGACTGCTGCGCGGGCTCGCAGACTCGAGCGATCCCGCGGTGCGGGCGGCCTCCGTGCTCGGCATGAGCGTCGACGACGATCGGGCGCTCCTCCGTTCGTGGTGCGCCGACCCTGCGCGCGAGGTGCGCGACGCGGCGTGCGCTCGCCTCGGAGAGCTCGCGCCCGACACGGAGATCCTCGAGGTGCTCGTGGAGCGCGCGCGCATCGACCCCGAGGCGAGCGTGCGCGCGACCGCCGTGCGCGCGCTCGGTCGCTTCGGCGAGCCCGCCGTGCTGGCGCTGCGCGATCGACTCTCGGACGCCGAGCCACGCGTGCGCTCCGCCGCGCTCGAGTCGCTCCTCCGCGCCCAGCGCGAGGAAGGTCGCGGAGCGGTCGCCTCGCTGCTCGAGACACCCACGAGCGCCAGCACCCTCGAGGCCGCGCGGCTGCTCGCCACCTCGCTCGATCCCAGCACGCCTCCCGACGAGGCCGATCGATCCAGCGCGCGCACGCACCTCCTCGGGGCGCTCGCGCACCCGGACGCGGGCCTCCGTGGTCAGGCGGCGATGGCCCTCGTGTCGATCGCACCCGACGCGCAGACGATCCAGACGCTGCGGGCCTTGGTCGAGTCCGAGCCGGACGTCGGCGTGCGCCTGTCGCTCGCGCGTGCGCTCTTGCCTCGCGCGGAGGACGTCGCGCGCACGGCGTTGCGCCGCCTCCTCGCCGAGGATCACGGCATGACGGGCGCGCAGGCGGCGGTGCTGCTCGCCGGCGCCGGTGACGACGAGGGGATCGCGCGGCTCCGCGCGGATCTCGACACGAGCGACGCGACCGTCCGCCGCGTCGTGGTGCGCGCGCTCGCACGCGACGCGCTTCGGCCGATCGAGGTGCGCACGGCGCTCGACGACGAGGACGCGCTCGTGCGCATCCAGGCCGCTGGCGGGATCCTCGCCGCCGCCGCAGTCCGCATGGAGTGAGGCAGGCTGAAGGACCCGGCACGATCAGTCGATGAGCATGTCGGACGTGGCGACGCACATCTGCTTCGAGGACGATGGAACCGCGCTCGGTGTCCACGGCCAGCTGGTGATCGCCGTCATCGACGCACAGCGGCCGTTCAGCGCCGCCGCGGCACGCTGGGCGGTCGACGAGATCGCCCGCATGCGGCGCACCACGCACAAGCGCGAGCTCGTCTACACGTACGTGATGGGCGCCGACGCCGAGGTCCCCGGCCCGGACGCGCGTCAGGTGCTCTCGGAGCTCCCCGAGCACATCGACGCGGCGATCGGCATGCACGAGGGCACGGGCTTCCGCGCGAGCATGGTCCGCGCGGTCGTGACGGGCATCGCCATGGCCTCGCGCGCCCGCGTGCACCCGGAGATCGTCGCGACGATCCCCGCCGCTGCCGCCCGCATCCGCGCGCGCCTGCCCAACCTCACCGAAGAGGAGATCGTCGGTGCGATCGAGCGCGTGCGCGCGGTCGCGCTCGACGGCTTCTGACGCGTCGACTCGACCGCTCTGCCCTGCCACAGCCAGGCGCCTGTCCGTCCACAGCCAGGCGCCTGTCCGTCCACAGCCAGGCGCCTGTCCGTCCACAGCCAGGCGCCTGTCCGTCCACAGCCAGGCGCCTGTCCGTCCACCGCGCTCGTGATGGGATTCCCGAACGGAGCGTGGTCACGGCGTCGCGTCGGCGTCGGCGGCGATCGGCTGAGCGCCGAAGAAGCCCTGCAGGAGCTCGGCACCCAGCCGATCGAAGGCCTCGGTGGCCATCGCCTCGTAGATCGCGCCGCGGCTCGCGAGGTCCTCGCCGCCCATCATCGTGAACGACGGCGGAGGCGCGACCTCAACGCGGAACCGTGCGCGCGGGGGCGCGGCGTCCGCCGTGTCGGTCGCGCTGGCGGGCGCGCGCATCTCGATGTCGAACACGATGCGGAAGCCCGCGAAGGCCCGGTCGTCGTGCGCCGTCGGGTCGTCTGCGGGCAGGCGCATGCCCATGCGCGCGAGGGCCTGGCGCAGCCGCGGATCGCCCTGGGCTCCGGCGGGTGGAGCCTCGGGCGACGAGGTGAAGAGGCGTCCGTCGGGCACGACCTCGTAGACGATGCGGATCTCGGGCTCGCCGCTGTCGTCGTCCTGATCGCGCTCGAGCGCCTCGGTCGCTGCGGCGAGCGCGGCTGGGTCCTCTGCGTGCGGCGCCAGAAGGGCCTCGCGCTGCTCGGTCGTGAGGGCGTCCGGCAGCTGCGCGCCTCGCACCACGGGCAGCACGTCGCGCGGCGCGACCTCGGCGAACGCGGCGCGCAGCCGATCGAACACGAGCGCCTCCCGCTGCTCGGAGAGACGACGCGAGAACGAGGGCGCGATGGGCTCGACCGCGCGCTCCGCGAGCTCGGACGCGATGCGATCGAAGTCTCGCAGCACCTCGCTCGAGGGCGTCCGGAAGCGCACGAGCACGTCGTGCGTCTCGTGCGCCTCGAGCCACGCAAAGAGCGTGCGGAAGAACCCGATCGCCTCCTCGCGACCGCCGCGCGTGACGAGCTCGGCGAGCACCTGCGCATAGCGCGCCGAGCGGCGCTGCGCGGCCTCTCGGGCCTGCGGCGTGCCCGGGTGCTCGCGCATCACGTACGCATACGAGCCCACGTCGTCCGCCTCGATCGCGGCGGCGAGCGCGAGGCCGGGCAAGAGCGCGCGCGCCTCCCCGATCTGCGGCGCATCGGGGAAGCGCGCGATGAAGCCGCGCAGGCGCCACGCATCGCTGCGTGCGACCTCGAGCTCGCGGGCGATCCAGTCGGCACGGGCCGCCGCGGTGTCCGGCCCGTTCGGGTACGCCTCCACGTACTCACCGAGCTGCGCGAGATCTCCGCTCGTGCGCGCGCGCTCGTAGGCCGCGTGTGGCAGCGCGTTGTCGCGCACGTGGTCGGCGTGCACGCCGCCGTGCTCGACGTAGCAGGAGAGCGCCTCGACGTCGTGGGTCGCGATCGCGCCCCCGAGGGCCACACGGTCGGAGATCGCGTTGCGCACGAAGAGGATCGCGACGCCCCCGAGGAGCGCCACCAGCGCCCCGAGCGCGACCGAGCGCGGCACGTCGCTCGAGGGACGCACGCGGCTCGCCTTGTCCCAGACCGCCGAGCGCTTGAGCTCGGAGAGCGGATCGCGTCTGCGCGCGTCGCGCGGCCGCGCCTCCGTCCCCTGCGGTGTGCGCGCGCGCTCGATCGCCTCGACCGCAGCGTCCGCCTCGACGACCGGCAAGGACAGCGTCTCGGCGGGCTCACCCTCGAGCCACAGCGTGATCTCCGCGTGCGGCGACATCGGCAGCCGCCGCGGCGAGCCCACCGCTGCGATCGCCGTGATCGGCGCGACGCGCATCGAGGCCGCGGCGCTCGCGTGCGCGACGATGACGTCCTCGCTCGTCACGTACACGCCGGAGGTGATCGGCAGCCTGCGTGCGGCGAGCGCGTGACCGATCGCGCGGGTGAGCGCGTACGCGATCGGCATCGCCGCCGCCGCGTAGACGACGGCCCAGATCCACGTCTGCGTGGGCCAGCACGCGTCCCCGAACGCGGCGAGCCCGAGCGCCACGATCCCGATCAGCGAGAACGGGATCATCCCGAGCGCGAGACGCTCGCGCGCGAAGAAGCGATCGTGCCCCCGCACGACCCCCGCCGCGGACAGCCCCTTCACGAGCTCGGTCCGCTGCGCGTCGGTGAGCGCCGCGAAGGGGATCGTCCGCGCGCTCGCTTCGCGCTCTGCCTGCGTCTCGCTCATGCGCCCTCGGTCCGCGCGCATGATGCCCGAGCGCCGTGCGCGGCGCGACGGCCAGAGGGTCGGTCCATCCGACCGGTGCTCGTCCCGGCGCGACGTGCTCGCGGCGCATGGGCGCCCCCGCTATCGTGCGCCCATGCGATCAAGCGCTGCGCTCCTCGTTCTCCTCGCCGCGGGCTGCGAATCGAGCGACGTCGCCGATGCACGCGGCGATGCGGCCTCGCCCGTGTCCGACGCCGCGCGCGACGACGCGCCCGGCCTGGACGCGTTCGCGCTCGATGCCCCCACGGCGGACGAGGACGCGCGGAGCCTCGATGCGAGCACGGAGCCCACGTCGCGTTGCTCGGGCACGCACACCGCGCCGGACCTGAGCGGCGTGACGCTCACGCGGATCGACGCGGTGCCCGTGCGCGATGGCTTCGCGCCGGGCTGGGGCATCGTCGAGGGCCCCGCGTGGGTCGGCGATGCGCTCCTGGTCTCGCACTTCGGTGGCGGCGCGACGCCGAGCGCGCGCCTCTACCGCGTGCTCGCGGACGGCACCGTCTCCATCGCGCGCGAGGACGCGGGCACGAACGGCCTCGCGATGGGGCCCGATGGCCGCCTCTACGGCGCGAGCCACGACCTCGGCGCGATCGTCGCGTTCGACCTCGATGATCTCGCCGCGGCGCCCGAGACGATCGTCGGCGCGTTCGAAGGCGCGCGCTTCGACGGCCCCAACGACCTCGTGCTCCGCTCGGACGGAACGATCTACTTCACGGATCCCGACTACCAGGCGCCCTCACCACGCCCGCAGCGCGCGACGCGCGTGTACCGACGCGCGCCCGACGGAACGCTCGAGTCGATCGCCGACGACCTCACGCAGCCCAATGGCATCGCGCTCTCGCTCGACGAGCGCACGCTCTTCGTCGGTCACGCCGGCGGCCTCGTGCGCTACCCGCTCGACGCGAGCGGCGCGATCGCCGGACCGCGGACGTCGATCGACGCGATCCGCGGAGGCGTCGACGGCCTCGGCCGAGACTGCGCGGGCGATCTCTACGTGACGAACGACGGCGCCGTGGTGGTGCTCCGCCCCGACGGCACCGAGCTCGGCCGCCTCGACGCGCCCGGCGCCACGAACGTGGCCTTCGGCGGCGCCGACGGCCGCACGCTCTACGTCACCTCGCTCGGCGATCCGCCGATGCTCCGCCGCGCCACGCTCAGCGTCGCGGGCCTGCCGGACTGATCCGTCGCGTCGGTTCGGGCCATGGGCCTGCCGAGCCCGGCGCAGCTCGCGGCGTGCGATGCGTCGAGCCGCGGGGTGCGTAGGACCTCCACGTGCCCCACCCAGCGAACGACGCCGTCCCGCGGCGCGCGAGCCGGCTCGGCTCCCTCGCGAGCCCGGCCCTGCTCTGGGTGATGTGGGTGGTCTCGGCGCTCACGCTCGGCACGGTGTCGGTCACGTGCGAGTCGCCGCGCACTCCACCACCGGACGCAGGCGTCGAGGATGCAGGACCCACCGACGCGAGCGGCGTCGAGCGCGACGCGGGGCAAGACGCCCACGACGCGTACGACGGCCCCGCGGTCGGAGATCCCTGCACTGACAGCCGCGAGTGCGGCCCACCACAGATGATCTGCTGCGCGAACATCTGCCGCGAGCCGCACCTCTGCCTCTGAGAGCACGTGGCACTCGGATGGATCGATGCGGCGGGAGGGAGGCTCGAGCGGGCTCAGGGCACGAGGCCCATCTCGCGACCGATCTCGGTGAAGGCCGCGATCGCGCGCTCGACGTGCTCGGGGCTGTGCGCCGCCGACATCTGCGTGCGGATGCGCGCCTGGCCGCGCGGCACGACGGGAAACGAGAAGCCGATCACGTAGATGCCGCGCGCGAGCATGCGCGAGGCCATCTCGCTCGCGACCTTCGCGTCGCCGAGCATCACCGGGATGATCGGGTGCCCCGCGCCCGCGAGCGTGAAGCCCGCCTTCGACATGCCCTCGCGGAAGCGCCGCGAGTTGTCGCGCACGCGCTGGCGGAGGCCATCGCCCTCCTCGAGCAGATCGAGACATGCGATCGACGTCGCCGCGATCACGGGCGCGAGCGTGTTCGAGAAGAGGTACGGCCGGCTCCGCTGGCGGAGCCACGCGACGATCTCCTTGCGGCCCGACGTGTAGCCGCCACTCGCCCCGCCGAGCGCCTTGCCGAGCGTGCCGGTGATCACGTCGATGCGCCCCATCACGTCGCAGAGCTCGTGTGTGCCGCGGCCCTTCTCGCCGACGAAGCCCACCGCGTGGCTGTCGTCGACCATCGTCATCGCGCCGTACCTGTCCGCGAGGTCGCAGACCGCCTTCAGGTTCGCGATCACGCCGTCCATCGAGAAGACGCCGTCGGTCGCCACGAGGATGCGCTTGGCCCCGTCGGCGCGCGCTTGCTCGAGCTGCGCCTCGAGGTCGTTCATGTCGTTGTTGGCGTAGCGGTAGCGCTTGGCCTTGCAGAGGCGGATGCCGTCGATGATCGACGCGTGGTTGAGCGCGTCCGAGACCACCGCGTCCTCTTCGCCGAGGAGCGTCTCGAAGAGGCCGCCGTTCGCGTCGAAGCAGCTCGAGTAGAGGATCGTGTCCTCGGTGCCGAGGAAGCGCGAGAGCCGCGCCTCGAGCTCCTTGTGCACGTCCTGCGTGCCGCAGATGAAGCGCACCGACGCCATGCCGTAGCCGTGTTTGGGGAGCGCCGCGAGCGCGGCCTCGACCAGGCGCGGGTGGTTCGCGAGGCCGAGGTAGTTGTTCGCGCAGAAGTTCAGCACCTCGCGGCCGCCCGAGCGGATCACCGCGTCCTGCGGCGAGGCGATCACGCGCTCTTCCTTGAAGAGGCCCTGCTCCTTCAGGCTGTCGAGCTCGCGCGAGAGGTGGTCGAGGTAGTCGCGATCCATGGCTGTCCTCCGAGAGGCGCGCACAGTACCCGCCGTGCGCGACCTTGCGAAGGTGGCGCGGGGGCCTGCGTCGTCTCGCCACGCAGCCGTCTCCTCGTGGTGTGACGGGTCTGGCGCACGCACACCTTCGAGCTTGCGTGTAACGAGGACCGGCTCGATCCGTAGGAGAGACACATGCGTAACGACGACATGCCCGAGTCCCTCCCTCCGCGCCGCGAGCACGGGTCGAGCGAGCCCGATCCGCAGCCGTCCGACACCCGGTCGTCCGAGGGTCTCTCGCCCGACGTGGGACGCGAGCTCGAGCGGATCCCGCGCGGCCGCTTCCCGTGGCTCACCGCGCTCCTCGTGATCGTCGGCCTCGGCGCGATCGCGTCCACCACGATGATGACGCCCGCCGTGCTCGGACAGCACGCGACCACGATGCCGTCGCGCGAGCGCGCGCTCCGCGGCCGCAGCACGCCGATCCCCACCGCCGCCGAGCACTTCGTCTTCCACACGCCGCTCACCGGGCCCTACCCCGCCGGCAGCGAGCGCGTGTACTTCGGCATGGGCTGCTTCTGGGGCGCGGAGCGCCGCTTCTGGACGATCCCCGGCGTGGTCTCCACCGCCGCGGGCTACATGGGCGGCTTCACGCCGAACGCGACCTACGAAGAGGTCTGCACCGGCGACACGGGCCACGCGGAGGTCGTGCAGGTCGTCTACGACCCGCGGCGCATCCGCTTCCCCGAGCTCTTGCGCGCCTTCTGGGAGGGCCACGATCCCACGCAGGGCATGCGGCAGGGCAACGACGTCGGCACGCAGTACCGCTCGTCGATCTACACGACGACCCCGGCGCAGCTCGCTGCGGCGCGACGCTCCGTCGAGGTCTACCAGGAGGCCCTGAGCCGCGACGGCTTCGGCCGCATCACCACCGAGGTCCGTCCCGCGAGCGAGGCCGGCGCGTTCTACTTCGCCGAGGACTACCACCAGCAGTACCTCGCGAAGAACCCGAACGGCTACTGCGGTCACGGCGGCACCGGCACGAGCTGCCCCATCGGTCTCGTCCCCTACGAGGGGTGAGCCTCGCGCTTTGACGCAGCGCCGTCGCGGACGCGAAGCTCGCCGCGATGACGACGACACGGAGTCACTCGCCGGCGATCCTCCTCCTCGGCCCGATGGTGCTCCTCGCG
The DNA here is from genome assembly GCA_044376125.1 of Sandaracinaceae bacterium. GTDB lineage: Bacteria > Myxococcota_A > Polyangia > Polyangiales > Sandaracinaceae > JAFLCL01. Next base: position 72,086 of record JBILLJ010000011.1, on the reverse strand, counting down.
TGCTCGGATCCCGCGAGCGAGCCGAGCACGACGAGCGCCAGCGACCGCGCGACACCCGAGGCGCACACGATCTCGTCACCGGATGACGAGCAGGCACCGCCTCCGCCGAGCCCTGCGCCCGAGGCAGTGGTCGAGGCGACGCCGAACGAGCCAGCGCCGAGCGCGGCGACGGACGAGGCGGCGACGAGCGACCCGGCGACGAGCGACCCGGCGACGAGCGACCCGGCGACGGCGAGCGCGACGAGCCAGGACGCGCCAGCGATCCCTTCCGAGACCGAGCAGCTCGGGCCGACGGGGTGGGTGTACCGAGACCGCAGCGTGCCCGTGACGCCCGCGCGCAGCGGCGGCACGCGGCTCGAGGGCGAGCGCTGCGGGCTGCGCTTCGCGGTCGTCGGTGCCCCGCGCGACTCGCGCTGCACCGGGACCGAGCTCGACGAGCGCCTCGAGTGCATGTCACGCGAGCACGCCGCCTACAGCGACTGGGAGATCGATCCCGACGACGCCGAGGCGCGGGCACGACAGCGCGCGCTCCGCCGCACCCAGCTCGTGGCGCGCGCAGGCGGGAGCGAGGTCGCGATCGCGGACCACCCCGTCTGGGCGATCGACTGCATCGACGATCTCGCGGTGCTCACCGAGGGTCCGTTCGAGTTCACCTCGCACCGCGCGTTCGTCGCGATCGAGCTGCGCGACGGCGCGATCGTGCGAGCGCGCGAGGTCTCGATCGACGACGCGGCCGAGGGTCGGTCCGACTGCGCGAACGCGTGGGACGGCGTGGATCTCTTGCCGCTCGTCGCGTCCTCCGAGCTCGTGGGCGCGGTGGTCGTCGGCGCGTCCGCCTCGCCGCGCTTCCAGCTCGGCGTGGGCGAGATCGGGCCCTCGGGCGTGGTCGACTCCTTCGACTCGGAGCTCGGAGATCGCGTCGCGGGCTACCGCGTCGCGCGGACCGTGCTCGAGCCCGTCGCGCGCACGAACGCGCTCCCCGAGCAGTGCCCGATCGTCGTCGCCGACGTCGACGGCGAGACCAACCTCCGCCCCCTTCCGAACACCGGACGTGCGCCCGTGGGCACGCTGCCGAACGGCACGCGCATCGATCCGGTCGAGCAGCGCGGCCGCTGGTACCGCATCGACGCGCCCGCCCGCGGCTGGGTCTTCGCCGAGAGCCTCGCGCGCAGCTGCGACCCAGCCCCGTGACGGAATCTCATCAGAAGTCGGCGGGCAGGAGCGGGATGCCGTGCGCGTCGTCGCGCAGGCGCGCGTAGATCGCGTTCAGGTACGCCTCCATGCGCTCGGGGTCGTCGATCAGCGCGTCGAAGTGGTACTGGTACTCGAGCACCGTGATGGCGGGATCGTCGGGGTGGGGGCGCGCGAGCAGCGACCCCTCGAGCGAGGTGATGATCGTCGTGCCCCACACCTTCTGCCAGCGCGTCGCCGTGAGCAGAGGCGCATCGTCGGTGCCCTCGATCACCTCGTGTCGCCAGCAGAGGCGGAAGTCCACGTCGACGATGTCGTCCACGTGGAGCTGCGCGAGGTAGCGGCCGTCGCACTCGTCCGGGCTCGGCTCGAGCACCATGAACGGCGGGTCGGTCGAGCTCGGATCACGCCCGGTCTGCGGGTTCTGAATGGATCGCCAGACCACATCGAGCGGCGCGTGCACGCAGCCTCGCGCGTGCACCGCGGTCGCGCGTCCCACCTCGGGCGCGCGCGCGAGCACGAGCGCCTCGGGGCACGCGTCGCCCGCCACCGGCGCGGGCAACGCGGCGAGGTTCGTGGGCTCGAGGGGCTCGAGGCCCGGCGGAAACGGCGTCGCCACGGTGTCGAAGCAACCCGACACCGCGGCGCCCGCGATCAACGCGGGTACGATCCCCGAACGCACGTTCACGAGCTCGCGAGGCTCACTGCGCGGGCTGCATCACGGTCTGCTCGCCACCGCTCGTCGCCTGACCCGCGGGCACCACCTCGCTCACGTAGCCAGCCGACGGCGGGAACGGCGAAGGAGGCTGCGGCTCGGTGACGCCACACGCGGTCGCCTGCATCTGGCCGCTCGCGTCCTGCACCAGGCGCTGACACGTCGCCTGGCACTGACCGACCCCCGCGAACTCGTACTGCACGAGGTACACGGCGCCCGCCAGCGGGACCTGATCGAGCGCTGCACCACAGCCGCCATCCGAGACGCGGTTGGTCACGGTCACGAGCTGCTGCCGCGGCACCTGGCGCGTGCACCACACGGGGCCGGTGCGGTTGTATCCGCACTGGTAGCGCTGCGTGTCGTAGACCGTGCGCCACTCCTGCGTCTGGATGAAGTGATAGAACTCGGTCTCGAAGCCGTACTGCAGGCCCTCGGGCCGCACGCGCATCGTGCCCTGGCGAACGCCCGCGCCGGCCTGACCCAGCGTCACGGCCTCGCCGTTGATCGTGACGATCTCGTCCACGTTCGAGCCGAGCGTGGCGTGGTGCACGACGCGGATCTGCACGTCCGCGTGCGGCTCCTCGGGGCTCGGCTGCGAGTAGCGGCGGACACAGCCGACCGAGGCGAGCGCGCCCGCCACGAGGAGACCGAAGGCGACGCGGGACACGGAGGAGGCAAGCGGGTGAGTCATGGTGGAGCTCGTTCGAGGAGCGCGCGCGCCCGGACGAAGCGTCGTCGGTGGGTGCGAGCGCGAGGCCGCGTGTGCGACGTGCGTGCCAGCGGTGATCTTCAGACCGTTTCTCCGAAGGGTTGTCGCGCAACACGCCCCGGGAGCGCAAGCGCGGGCGCCCGCGAGTGAACGTCGATTCACGAGCCCGACCCGCGATCGTGAACGTGCCTTGACCCTCCTCGGAGCGACGCATAGCGTTGCGCACCCTCGATGTTGGGCCTCCTCGCTCCCACCGACCCGCGCTGGGTCGACGCCGTCGAAGGCGACCTCGACCGCATGCTGCGCGACCACGCCCACTGCGAGCTCAAGGCCGCCCAGAGCGCGCTCTCGCTCGTCGCGCGCTTCGCCGGCGAGGTGCCCGAGCTGGTCGCGCCGCTCGTCGCGTTGGCGCACGAGGAGACGGAGCACTTCGACCAGGTGCACCAGCGCATCCGCGCGCGCGGCGGCGCAATGAGCCTGCCCGACAGCGACCTCTACGTGGCCTCGCTCCGCAAGGCCGCGAGCAAAGACCACTGTGATCTGCCCGTCCTGCTCGATCGCCTGCTCGTCTCGGCGCTCGTCGAGGCGCGCTCGTGCGAGCGCTTCAAGCTGCTCGCGGAGCGCCTGAAGGACGCGTCGATGCGCGCCTTCTACAAGGACCTCATGGCCTCCGAGGCCCGACATTTCCGGCTCTTCGTGCGTCTGGCCGAGGAGCGCTTCGGCGAGCACGAGGCGCACACGCGTCTCGCGACCCTCGCGGAGCGAGAGGCAGACCTCGCAGGGTCACTCCCGCTCGGACCGACGGTGCACGGGTGAGCGAGAGCGAAGGCAACGGCGACGCGAAGGACGCGAAGGCCAGCGACACCAAGGCGGACGCCAAGAGCGAGGCCGACGCGAAGAGCGAGGCCAAGGCTGGCGAGGCCAGGAGCGACGCGAAGGACAAGGCGGACGCGAAGGACAAGGCGGACGCGAAGGACAAGGCGGACGCGAAGGACAAGGCGGACGCGAAGGCCAGGGCCGAGGCGCAGCTCTCACCGGACGACTCGTTCCGCTCCAACGTGCGGACGATCGCGGGCGCGTTCCTCGTCGCGATCTTCATCCGCATCGTGGTCTTCGAGGCCTTCGAGATCGAGGGCCCGTCCATGGAGCCGACCTTCGTGAACGGCGACCGCGTCATCGTCGCGAAGTACCCCTTCGGTCTGTTCCTGCCGTTCATGAACGAGGCGGTCGTGAGCTGGGGCATGCCCAACGCAGGCGACGTCGTGATCGTTCGCAGCCCCGCGGACAACGTCGACATCGTCAAGCGCGTCATCGGGGTCCCGGGCGACCGCATCGAGATCCGCGACGACGTCGTCTACCGCAACGGCGAGGCGATCCGCACGCGCGAGCTCGGCCCCTGCCGAGAGGAAGAGAGCTCGGAGGATCCGGGCATCTGCGTCTGGTACGAGGAGCGCATCGACGGTCGCCTCCACCGCACGAGCACCAGCGTGATCGAGCCCGCCGAGTCCCTCTCGGAGCGCGAGGTCCCACCGGGTCACGTCTTCGTGCTCGGCGATCACCGCGATCGCTCGAACGACTCGCGCAACCCCGCCGTCGGCATGATCCCCGTCGGTCGCATCAAGGGCCGGGCGGTGGCGATCTACTGGTCGAGCGACGAAGAGATTCGCTGGGATCGCTTCTTCACCGGCGTGGAGTAGCGAAGGCGCAGCGCTGACGCAGCGCGTCGATCCGCGGCGTCGCTCACGGCGGGCGCAGGCGGCCTCGCGCGTGTCGCGAGGCTCGTGCTAGAGGGGCCCGCACTATGGCGACGATGGTCCAGGCCGTGCGCATGGCGCTGCACGTGGGCGAGACGAAGCTCGGTGTCACCGACATCTTCGGCGAGGACGTCGGCCCGCCGCTCGGCGGCGTCTTCACCGCGAGCCAGGGCCTACGCACCGCGTGGAACACGCCGCTCGACGAGCGCGGGATCATCGGCACCGCGATGGGCCTCGCGATGGCCGGACAGAAGCCCGTCTGCGAGATCCAGTTCTGCGACTACGCGTTCAACACCGTCGATCTGCTCAAGGTCGCTGGCAACACGTACTGGGCCTCGGGCGGCGAGTGGAACCTCCCGCTCGTGATGATGACGCCGGTCGGCGCGGGCATCCACGGCTCGCTCTACCACTCGCACTCGTTCGACTCGCAGGCGAGCCGCACGCCCGGCTGGAAGATCGTGATGCCGAGCAACCCGCGCGACGCGTACGGCCTCTTGCTCGCCGCGATCGAGGATCCGAACCCCGTGATGGTCCTCATCCCCAAGGCGCTCATGCGCGCCAAGGCCGCGGGGCCCGACGAGCTGATCCCGGGCGAGCCCGAGGACGCGCGCACGCTGAGCAAGATGATCGACGCGCCGATCGGCTCGCGCGAGGGCTGGGAGCCGGAGTGGCCCGACACGGCGGTGGAGAAGGTGCCGCTCGGCGTCGCGAAGATCGTGCGCCCCGGCAGCGACGTCTCCGTCTTCACGTACGGCCGCATGGTGCACGTGTGCAAGCGCGCCGCCGAGGACCTCGCGACCGAGGGCCTCGACGTCGAGCTGATCGACCTCCGCACGCTCCACCCCTACGACTGGGCCGCGATCTCGACGTCGATCCGCAAGACGGGCCGCGCGGTCTTCGCGAACGAGGACACCGAGGTCACGAACTTCGGCGAGCACCTGATCCGCCGCGCCATCGAGGAGCTGTGGGACGCGCTCGAGACGCCGCCGGTGCTCGAGGCCGGCAAGCACCTGCCGGGCGTCGGCCTCGCCGACAACCTCGAGAACGCCTCGGTGCCGGGCCTCTCCTCCGTGAAGGACGCGATCCGCCGCGCCAAGGCCGGCGCCCGCCGCCGCCCCGACGTCCCGCGCGATCGCAAGCACGCGAGCACGTTCGCGTTCACGCACGTCGACTTCGATCCCGGCACTGGCCCCGTCTCGCGCGAGCTCTTCGCCGCGATGGACCGCGCCCACCGCCACCGCTGAACCGCGGTACGACCCGCACGCCCACAGATGTGTGCCGTAGGGACGGCGCTCGCGGGTCAGGGGCGCGACCAACGGCGCTCGCGCTGGAGCGTCTCGGCGAGCTGCTCGAGGCTCGTGGCGTCTGCACGTTCGATCCACGCATCCTCGGTGCTCGGCACCTCCACCGCGAGCGCGCGGACGAGCGCGCGCACCGTGTACCGGAGCGCGGCTGCGCGCCCCTCTGCGTGACCCTCTGCGTGACCCTCTGCGTGACCCTCTGCGCGCCCCTCTGCGTGACCTTCTGCACGCCCCTCTGCACGGGCGGTCGCCGTGAGCTCCGCCAGTAGCTCGGGTCGCTTCGCAGCGAGCGCGGCGAGCACCGCCTCGTCGCTGCGCGCGCTCTCGAGCAACGCGCGGATCGGCAGAGGACGCACCAGGCACGCATCGTCGATGGCCTCCTCGAGGTGCATCGGCCTCCAGCGCTTGGTCTCGCGATCCCACTCGAGCAGCCGGTCGCGGGCCACGACCAGCGCGAACACACGACGAACGCCGCGGCGCACGAGCTGCTTGGCCTTGCGAGAAGCCACCGAGAGGCGCTGCTTGCTCACGATCTCGAAGGCGAGCACTTCGAGCTTTCGCCCCCCGGTCTTCGGATCCCGTCCCGACGGGTAGATGCTCGCATCCGGCGCGAAGTTGCTCGTTGCGCTCGTTCGCGTGAGGAGATCGACCGCCGCCTCGAAGCCGCGACCGACGTGGGCACCGAGCACGTACGCGAGCGCGAGGTGTCGCGTCGCGTGCGGTGGTTCCGCCCCCGCCACGAGCCTCAACCTCCCCTCGAGCAGCTCTGCGCCCGACTCGGGCATGACGACGTGCTCGTCCACCGGCAGCTCGTCCTCCTTCGCCGCCCCACGCTTCTTCGACCCTGCGCTGCTTCGTGCCATCGCATCGTGATTGTACGGCATCCGCCGCCCTCCTCGGCGCGAGGGACGCGTGTCCGGCGAAGTCACTGACAGGCGCGGCGCGGCGCGAGCGGTCTGCGCGTGGTGTCATGGGACCTCGCGCGGGCTTGGACGTGTGGATGACCGCGATCGCGCTCGCGATGCACCGCGAGAACGACTTCGCGCAGAAGCGCGCGGTGGGCTCGCGAGTGGTCTACTTCGGCACCGACGGCGGCTCGTTCGAGCTCTTCTTCGACGTCGACGATCGCTTCGGCCGCGGGCGCTGCGCCGTGCTCGCGGCCGATCGATCGTGCGCCACGCGGCTGAGCGCGCGCGTTCGGTCTCCTCAGGGCAACGACGTGACGTGGGCGCCAGCGCTGCCGTCGAGGCGGCGCACGAAAGTGTCGCCGCCCGGATCGCCGAGGAGGTGTGTCGCGAAGAAGCCCGCGGCGACGTCGGCCGCGAGCTCGCGGGCCTCTGCGGAGTCGACGTAGGTGAAGGGCACGTCGCCGGGGACCGAGCCGCGCACGCCCTCGCCGCAGCCGGCCTCGAACGCGGGGACGAGACCGCAGAGATCGGAGATCGACCAGTGGCCGGCGTCGTCGACCTCGACGAGCGTGGCCGCGGCCGAGAGGCGCATCGCGTCCATGCGGATGAAGCGGTTGCCGATCTCGCTGATGCTGTTGTCCTCGCGCATGAGGAGGAAGCCGAAGGGCTCCTCGATGCTCGCGAGGCTGACCGGGCCGAGCACCGAGATCGGCGCGGCCACCGCGAGCCCGGCGATGAAGCGATCGTCGTCGCGCGTGACCGCGCCCGTCGTGGCCGCGCCGAAGCTGTGGCCCATCACCGCGACGCGGCTCGCGTCGAGCTGACCACGCAGGTCGGCGGGCAGCTCCGCAGCGCTCGGATCGAGCAGCCGATCGAGCACGCTCGAGACGTCGCTCGAGCGCACCGCGAGGAACTCGGTGGTCACGCCCACCGCCGTGCCCGCGAGCTGATCCCAGAGCGTGTTGTCGACGTGATCGGGCGCGGCGACCACGATGCCGTGGCTCGCGAGGCGCTCCATCACCTCGGCCATGTCGTAGCGGGTGCAGGTGTGGCAGTGCGAGAAGATCACGACCGGCCACGGCGTGGCGCTCGTGGCTGCCGCGGGCGCCGCGGCCGAGTGCATCGTGCGTCGCACGCACGTCGCCGGCGCCGCCGCGGCGAGGTCGGCGAGCTGCATCGCGCGCATGCCCTCTTCGAAGGCCTCGATGGGCCGGCCCGTCTCCGCCTCTGCACGCGCGGCTTCGTCGGCGGGGTACCAGATCTCGACGGGCAGCATCCGGTCACCGGTGCGGTCGGTCATCGTGACCGTCACGCTGCCGACCGCGTACGGGCCCGCGGTGCCGTAGTCGGCACGCGGCTCGGGCAGCGGACCGGCGTCCATCGGCGCCGCCGCGTCCGGAGAGATCGGCGCGTCGTCGAGCACCGGGCCCGTGTCCTCGGCACCGACCGCCGCATCGGGGGCCTCCGTGGGAGAAGGACAGCCAGCGAGCGTGACGAGGGCGAGGGCGAAGAGGCGGCGCATCGAGCGCATGTACCACGCCGAGCCTCACCGCCGTGCGCGTGCCTTCGGCGTGGCCCGTGCGCGGCCGCGCGCGCGCTCGACGATCGGCTGCATCGGCGCCACGAGGCGATCGAGCGCCTCGAGGAACACACGCACCTTGGCGGGGAGGAACCTGCGGCTCGGATAGAGCGCGTAGACGGGGCGCGTGGCCGAGGTCTCGTCCTCGAAGAGCACGACGAGACGACCGTCGAGCACGGCGTCGCGGCAGACGAGCGAGGGCGAGCGCGCGAGCCCCAGGCCCGCGATCGCCGCCTCGCAGCCCGTCTCGAGATCGTTGACCACGAGCGCGGGCTCGACCTTGTGCGACGCGCCGCCGATGTCCCATGCCTCCGAGGCCTTCATGCCGATGCAGCGCGCGCTCCGGAGCGTGCGGAGCGTGGGTCTGCCGTGCGCCGCGAGGTACGCGGGGCTCGCGACGTAGTAGCTGTGCGCGTCGCCCAGGCGCTTGGCCGTGAGCGAGGAGTCGTCGAGCTCGCCGACGCGGATCGCGAGATCGAAGCCCTCCTCCACGAGGTTCACGCGTCGGTCGCCGAGCGCGATCTCGACGCGCATCGCAGGGTGGCGGCGGAGGTAGTCGACGACGACGGGGGCGAGGAAGCGACGCCCGTAGAGCACGGGCGCCGAGACCCGCAGGAGGCCCACGGGCTCGTCGTGACCGCGCTGCACCTCGCGGTTGGCCTCGTCGATCTGCGCCGCGATCGCCGCACAGCGCGCGTAGTACGCCGCGCCCGGCTCGGTCGTTCGCAGCCGACGCGTGGTGCGCTCGAGCAGGCGCACGCCCAGGCGCGCCTCGAGCTTCGCGAGGCGCTCGCTGACCGTCTGCTTCGAGAGGCCCAGCGCGCGGGCCGCGCCCGTGAAGCTGCCCTCACGGACGACCGAGGCGAAGAGGAGCATGTCGGCGGGGGGAATCTGGATTGTCATGTGAGACCTGACGATGTGTTCGAACGACGCTCCATTGTCATGGTGCCACGCGCGCCGCAGCCTGAGGCGCATGAACAACGAGAAGCTGGTCGTGGTCGTCGGTGGTGCAGGCAAGCTCGGTCGCCTGATCGTGAAGTCGGCGCACGAGCACGCGGGTGCGCGCGTGCGCGTGCTCGTGCGCGATCCGAGCAAGCCCGAGGTCGCCTCGCTCGCAGGCCCGCGGGTCGAGCTCGTCGCCTTCGATGCCGTCGCCGCGAGCGACGCACAGCGGGCCGACGCGGTGCGTGGCGCATACGCGGTGGTCTCCGCGCTCCAGGGTGGACCCGACGTGATCGTCGAGGCGCAGCTCGCGCTGCTCGTCGCCGCGAAGGCCGCCGGCGCGCGACGCTTCCTCCCCTCGGACTACTCCTACGACTTCTTCACGCTGCCGGTGGGCATCAACGTCAACTCCGACTGGCGTCGCACCTTCGCCGAGCGCGCCGCCGCGCACGCGAGCGCGTCGTTCGAGGTCGTGCACGTGCTCCAGGGCATCTTCGCCGACCGCTACGTGCTGGGCTTCCTCGGCCTGCTCGATGCCGAGCGCGGCGTCGTCCGCTACTGGGGCGATGGCACGACGCCGATCGACTGGACGACCTGGGAGGACACCGCGCGCTTCGCGGCGGCCGCCGCGCTCGACGAGGGCACGGTGCCGACGCGCCTCCACGTCGCGGGCGATCGCATGGACGTGCTCACGTTCGCGAGCACGTGGGAGCGCGTGCACGGAAGGACGCTCACGCGCGAGCGCCTCGGCTCGCTCGAGGATCTCGCGAAGGAGACGGAGCGACGCCTCGCGGCGGAGCCCGCGAACATGTACGCGTGGCTGCCGCTCATGTACGCGCGCGGCGTGTTCGGCGGACAGGCGCTGCTCGGGCCCACGCACAACGCTCGCTATCCGTCGATCCAGGCCGAGACCGTCGCGCAGGCGATGTCGCGCGGAGCGGTGTGATGGCGCGCGCCCGATCGGTGAAGGCCACGGCGCAGCTCGAGGAGCACCGCATGAGCGCGGGGTTCTCCTCGTTCGGGCTGCGCGGGATCGCGGGCGCCTCGCTCGATCCGATCCTCAACGTCGACGACTTCCGCATGTCGGAGCCCACCTTCCCGCCGCACCCCCACGCGGGCTTCTCGGCCGTGACCTACCTCTTCGAGGACTCGAAGGGCTCGTTCACGAACCGCGACAGCCTCGGCGACCGCAGCGTGATCGGACCGGGTGCTCTGCACTGGACGCAGGCGGCGCGCGGCATGATGCACGAGGAGATCCCCGCGGTGCCCGGCCTCGAGAGCCACGGCATCCAGATGTTCGTGAACCTCCGCCGTGCAGACAAGGGCGCACCGCCGCGCGCGTTCCACGTGGAGGCGAGCGAGATCCCCGAGGTGCGGGCCGCGGGCGCGCGTGTGCGCGTGCTCGCTGGCGAGCTCGAGGGCGCACGCTCTGCGCTCACGGAGCTGCTCACGCCGATCCTCTTCCTCGACGTGCACCTCGAGCCCGGCGCGACGCTCCGCGTGCCCGTGCCCGCGACGCACCGCGCCTTCGTGCTCGCGATCGCGGGCGGGGGCACGGTCGGCGCGGACGCGGATCGCCGTGCGCTCCCGGCGCACGCGGCCGCCCTCTTCGCGGAAGACGGCGACGAGCTCGCGCTCACCGCAGGGCCCGAGGGGCTCGAGGTGCTCGTGCTCGCCGGAGCGCCGATCGGAGAGCCCGTCGTCTTCGGTGGCCCCTTCGCGATGACGAACCGTGCCGAGATCCAGGACGCCTTCGCGCGCTACGAGCGCGGAGAGATGGGACGTCTTTCGCCTTCGTTCACGCCGAGGCGCTGACCACGGGGCACGGCACGCGGTTCTCGACCGCGGCACCCGTCCGAGGGATCCTCGCGCGGTGAGCGATCCCGAGGACGATCCCGCTGGCGAGACTCAGATCGATCGCGATCCGACGCCGCTCGACGCGCTGCCGCCGTCGGCCTTCGGCGCCGCACCACACGCGCGCACGCCGCCGCCACCGCCACACGGAGGGGCGCCGGCCAAGTCGAAGTTCGCCGCGCCGCCCCCCTCGGAGGCGGGTCGCTTCGTGCAGCCCATCCACCAGACGCGGCCCGTCGACGCGAGACCCGTCACGTACTTCGATCAGCCGGTCACCTCGCCGCCTCGCTCGATGGTCTACGCCCTCGGCGCGATGATGATGCTCTCGCTGCTCCAGGCGCTGACGAACGCGCCCTCGATGCTGCTCCTGCCGGGCTGCGCGCCAGCGCAGATCGTGTTCGCCGCGCTCGTCGCGGTGACCTGCTGGCGCGGCCGCACCTATGGCCGCCCGCTCGCAGTGCTCGGCTTCGTGGCGTGGGTCTTCGCGGCGGCGCTCGCGTTCCGCGGCCACGGCAACATGGTCTCGCTGCTCTCGTACGAGTCCTCGCAGCGCGGCGAGATGAACAACGCCATCCGCACCGTGATCGTCGTGCGGGCCGCGCTCGAGGCCTTCCTCGTGTGGACGCTCTTCCGGCCCGACGCGAGCAAGTACTTCGCCCACCGCACGAGCGTCGACAAGCTCGGTGGCCGCAAGTGGGAGTGAGCACGAACGGGGCGCGGCCGGCCACGCGGGGCGAATCGGTGTATGCTGACGGCATGCTGTCCCGCGCGCGGCTCGGTGCATCGCTCGGTCTCACGAAGGCCTCTTCGGTGGCGCTCGTGTCGGTCGGGCTCGTGATGGCGACGGCAGGGTCTGCGGCGGCCCAGGACGCCTCCCCCGCTCCGGCGGCGCGACGCGCGAGCGCCAGCATGCACGGCGAGATCCTCGATCCGTTCGAGGGCACGCCGCGGCGCGCCGCGAGCGCCATCGCCGAGATCGTCGTGGAGATCATCGATCCGTTCGAGGGCGTCCCGCGAGGCAGCCCGCCGCGCACGACCTCGGAGATCCTCGATCCGTTCCGCACGGGTCGCATGGTGATCTCGGAGATCCTCGATCCCTGGTCCTCCTGAGACGATGACGAAGTCCTCGCAAGGAGGAAGCGGCGGGCCGGCCGCGAGAAGGACGTCGGGCTGGGTGCGCGCGCTGGGCGTGGGCTGCGGCTTCGTCGCCTTCGGTGGTCTGTGCGTGCTCGGCCTCTCGACGCGCATGCTGCTCGCGCAGGCCGACGACGCCACCTCGGCGTGCACGGGCTTCCTCGGCGATCTGCGCGACGACGACTACGCCTCCGCCCTTCGCCGCATGGACGCGGACTACCAGAGCGACTTCGACGCGACGCACCTCCAGACCGAGGTGGCGCGCATCAGCGCGCTGGCCGACCACGAAGGCGCGGTCGTCACGTCGGTCGAGCGTCACGACGACGATCGCGCCACGGTCGAGGGCTCGCTCTACGGCACCTCGTTCGGCGAGGCGATCGTCGCCTGCGAGCTGACAGAGCGAGAGGGCTACTGGTACATCGACCTCGTGGTCGTCGACGGCGAGCCACTCGAATGAGGCGTCGCACCGCACACGAGCCCGTCACCACGACCGCGCCCTCGCGGCCGAGCGCCGCGGCGACGCTCGCGGCCGGCGCGCTCGCGCTGCTCGTCGACGCGCCGGGCCTCGCGCACGCGCACGGTCGTGAGCCGGCCATCGGGCAGGTCGCGTTCGACGCGACCGATCGCGATCACTTCCTGCTCCGCGGTACCTGGGCGCTCATGACCACGCGCGACGGCGGCGAGTCCTTCACCTGGACGTGCGCGGTCGCGGCGGACTTCGATCGGCTCACCGAGGATCCACCCGCGCTCGTCACCGAGAGCGGCCGCGTGGTGCTCGGCACCTTCGATGGCCTGCGGCTCTCGAGCACGGAGGGCTGTGACTACACGGACGCCGCGGCGCCAGCGTGGGGCGCGTTCGCGATCGACGTGCAGCCCGACCCGAACGACGCGCGCACGTTCTACGTCGCGATGTCGCCCGGCGATCGCGCCAACACGCTCCTTCGCTCGCGTGACGAGGGCGGCTCCTTCGAGGTGTTGCACACCTTCGACTTCGGCCTCTTGCTCGAGCGCGTGCGCCTCTCGCCGAGCGACCCGATGCGGATGTACGTGACGGGCGCCGTGCCCCGCATGGGCATGGAGCCGCGACGCGTCTTCTTCCACCGCTCGAGCGACGGCGGAGAGACCTTCACCGCGATCGAGATCCCGCTCCTCGAGGGCGAGCGCAACGCGCACGTGCTCGCCGTCGATCCAATGAACGCGGACCGCGCGCTCGTGCGCATGACCCGCGCAGTGACGGACGAGACACCCGAGCGCCTGCTCCTCACCGAGGACGGCGGCGACACGTTCCGCACCGTGCTCGAGATCCGCGAGATCATCGCGCTCGCGTTCGCGCACGACGGCAGCCGCGTGTGGGCGGGCAGCTGGCAGGGAGGCCTCTACCGCTCGGACGATGCGGGTGAGACCTTCGCGCCGATCGACCCGGACCTCCGCATGCGATGTCTGGCCGAGCGCGAGAGCGAGAGCGGCGAGAGCGAGCTCTTCGTGTGCGTCGACGAGCTCACGAACGACTACGCCGTCGGCCGCTCGCTCGATGGCGGCGACACGATCACGCCCGTGTGGGGCTTCGCCGACGTCGTGAACGACACGGGCTGCAGCGCGTGCACCGTGGTCGGCGCCGTGTGTCCTTCGTACTGGCCCGACGTGCTCTACGACATCGCCACGATCGGTGGCGTCGACGGCGGCCCCGCGCCGGGCCCGACGGACGTGGGCACCGTGATGTGCGGCGAGGGTGGCGTGCCGTTCGACGCGCGGCTGGGCGGCAGCGACGCCGCGAGCCTGCCCGAGCCGCCCGCGACGACGGGCTGTGCCTGCCGCGCCGGCGCCTCACCGCGCGGGCACCTCGGCCTCGTCACGCTCGCGATGCTCGCGCTCGCCGTGATCCGGCGACGGCGCTGATCGCCAGCGCCCGCGCGTGAGCTCGCCGGAGGCGCGAGCCGGAGGGTGTCGGCCCTCGCACCGCCGGGCGCGAATCCGCTGAGTTTCCAAGGGGATTCGTTGACAGTGACCCGGCGCGCTGCGACCATCTCGCGCCCCAGAGGCACGGCTGGCCCACCTGCCGCCCTCGTCCCCTCCACCGCACCCATGGTCGACCAGATAGGCAATTGCCGGATCCTCCAGGAGATCGGCTCCGGTGGCATGGCCGTCGTCTACAAGGCCGTGCAGGAGCCGCTCGGGCGGACCGTGGCGATCAAGGCGCTCAAGCCGTCGATCGCGATGGACTCGGGCTTCGCGAAGCGCTTCGAGCGCGAGGCCCACTTCATGGCCTCGCTCCAGCACGAGAACATCCTGCACGTCCACGACTTCGTGAAGGACCGCGGGACGATGTTCATCGTCATGGAGTACGTGCAGGGCACGGACCTCTACGACCTGCTCGAGATCACGCCGCGCCTGCCCGTCGACATCGCCGCGATCATCGCCCTGCAGGTGGCGCGCGCGCTCGACTACGCGCACTTCCGCGGGATCATCCACCGCGACATCAAGCCCGCGAACGTGATGATCTCGCAGCAGGGCGAGGTGAAGCTGATGGACTTCGGCATCGCCCGAGACGATCGCCTCACCGATCTCACCGAGACCGGCACGGGCCTGGGCACGCCGAGCTACATGAGCCCCGAGCAGATCCTCGGCGACAAGCTCGACTTCCGCTCCGACATCTTCTCGGTCGGCATCGTGCTCTACCAGATGGTCACGGGCCGAAAGCCGTTCGTCGAGGACGACGCGCGCACCGTGATGCAGAAGATCCGGCTCGATCGCTACACGAGCCCGCGCAAGATCAATCCGTCGGTGCCCCGCACGCTCGAGCACATCATGGGGCGCTGCATGGAGAAGCTGCCCGCGAACCGCTACCCGACGACGCAGGCGCTCATCGACGACCTCCAGGACTTCCTCTCGGCGCGCGTGCCGATCAACCACAACGCGCGCCTCGTGATGTACCTCCGCGAGGTCGGCGTCATCACCGACGCCAAGGCCGAGGAGATCCTCAGCGCGAGCGCGCCCAACCGGCTGCGCCGCGGCAACGGGGATCGGCGGATGCTCACGCAGATGTGGGCGGTGCAGGGAGGCCTCGGTGTGTTCGCGGTGATCGCGGGCCTCGTGCTCCAGGGCTGGTCCGGCCGCCTCGGTGGCGACCCCGACCAGTTCGCCGCCGAGACCGGCGCGCCGGTCGTGCCGCAGCGTGCGGGCGCGCTGCGCTTCGTCGTCGATCCGTGGGCGCGTGTGGAGATCGACGGGCAGCCCGTGCTGACGACGCCCTCGGCCGAGGAGATCGCGCTGCCCGCAGGCCGCCACTTCCTGCGCCTCGAGAACCCGTTCTACCAGGCGGTCGATCGCGAGGTCTGGGTGCGCGAGGGCGAGACCCAGGTCATCGAGGAGACGCTCGTCGAGCTGCCCGCGACGCCCGAAGGCGAGGCGCCGTGAAGGCGAGGCTCGCGTCCCTCGTGCACGCGCGGCTCGCGATGCTCGCCATCGCCGCGCTTGTGCTCGTCCTCACCGCGATCGCGCCTTCGGGCGTGCGCGCGGAGTTCCCGACGTTCGTGCACGTGGTGCGCGAGGGCGAGACGCTCGCGTCCATCGCGCAGCGCTACTACGGCGATCCGCGACGCGAGAGCGTGCTCGTGGCGGAGAACGGGCTCGAGACGCAAGGCGGTGTGCCGATCGTGATCGGCCTGCGCCTCGTGATCCCCGCGGTCGCCTACCACCGCGTGGGCCCGGGCGAGACGTGGGCCTCCATCGCGGAGCGCTACTACGGTGCACCGACCCGTGCGTTCGTGATCCAGGAGGCGAACCCGGCCGTCGAGGGCAGCCAGCCCGCCGAGGGCGCGGAGCTGCTCGTGCCCTACCCGCTCCGACACGTCGCCGATCAGCGCGCCACCGTGCAGCGCGTGGCGCAGCAGTACTTCGAGGACGCGCGCGCCGCCAACACGCTGCGGCGCTTCAACGGCCTGCGCGGCACGCGTCTCACGCGCGGTCAGGTGATCCTCGTGCCGCTCGCAGACCTCGTGATGAGCGAAGAGGGCAGACGCATCGTCGCGGAGGCGATGCCCGTCGCGGCGCCGCAGGACACCGCCGGCGACGTGCGCGAGCTCCAGGAGCGCATCTCGGCCGAGCTGCCCCTCCTGCAGGAGGCCGTGCGCCGCGGTCAGTACACGGAGGCGCTCGCGATGGGCAATCGCCTCCTCGGCGCCGGAGAGCTGACGGGCAACCAGATCGTGACGATCCAGCGCGCGCTCGCGGTCGCGTACGTCGCGGTCGGCCGCACCGACCTCGCCGTGGCCGCGTTCGTGGAGGCGCTCACGCGTCAGCCCGATCTCGAGCTCGACTCGCGCCGGACCTCGCCGACCGTGCTCTCCGCCTTCGAGACGGCACGCGCGCAGATCGCATCGGTCACCCCGCCACCACCGGCGACCGACACCGACGCAGGCTCCCCGGCGCCGTAGCGCGCGACGGACGGAGCGTCGCGGAGTGCATCGTCTGTGGGCACGCGCGAGCCCCCGTGTTGGCGACGTGATCAGCAGGGCGTGACGGGTGGGTTGTCCGGGCAGGCGTTGCAGTCACCGCCCGGACACGGGATGCAGAAGTTCTGCTGGCACGCGCCGCTCGCGTCGCAAGCGTTGAAGTCGCAGCCGGCGGGGCTCGAGGGCGCGTGGGTCCAGCCGGGGGCGTACGACGAGAGATCGAGTGGCCCGCACTGGCTTCGATAGAAGAGCGCGAGGGCGCACAGGCCTGGATACGGAGCGCCTCCGAGCGACGTCGAGCACATCGCGGCGCTCACCTCGTAGCGGTCGTACATCGGCGGCACGACGGTGCAGGTGCCGCAGCAGCGGTTGCCACCGCCGCATTCGTCGAGCGTGCAGTCGGGATCGGCGCAGTCGGTCGCACCGTCGCAGTCGTCGTCGGTGCCGTTGCCGCAGACGGTCTCGGAGCCGCCACCGGCGCACGCGCAGCTCGTGCCCACGCAGAGGCGAGCTGCGCCGCACGTGCGGCCGTTGCAGCTCGGATCCGCACAATCCGCGAGGCCGTCGCAGTCGTCGTCCGCGCCGTCGTCACACTCGGTCTCGACCTCGCCACCGGGGCACGCGCAGCTCGGGCCGACGCACACGCGCCCGCTCGCGCCGCACGTGCGAGCGCCGCAGTCCGCGTCGCCGCAGTCGATCAGTCCGTCGCAGTCGTCGTCCGCTCCGTCATCGCAGCTCGCCTCGGCCGCGCCGCCCGGACACGCGCACACGCCGCCGGCGCACGTCTGGCCGCGGCTGCCGCAGCTCTGACCGTTGCAGTCGGAGTCGGCGCAGTCGGTCGCGCCATCGCAGTCCGAGTCCGCCGCATCGTCGCAGCTCGTCTCGGTCGGTCCGCCCGCGCACGCGCACGCGCCCACGCCGGGCATGCAGCACGTGCCGTCCTGACAGCGCCCCGTCGCACAGTCCGAGTCCTCGTCGCAGCCCACGCCCGCGCCGGCATCGGCGGCGCACGCTCCGCCATCGCAGTGCGCGCTCGTGACGCACAAGCGATCGTCGTCGCCACCGGCCGAGGCACACGATCGTGCACAGACATCCCCCGCATCACCGCCGCCGCTGCACGTATAGAGACCGCAGCCCGAGGCCGAGCCGCTCGGCATGCACGCGCCCTCGCGACACTCCTCGCCCGCGCGCTCCGTGAACGCCGCGCCGTCGGGATCGCAGGTGCTCGCGCCGCAGCCGACGGGCGGCTCGTCGACGATCCGATCACAGTCGTCGTCGGCGCCATTGCAGAGCTCGAGGCGGCCGGGATTGCGCGCGGCCTCGTCGTCGGCGCAGTCGGTGCCGAGACAACCGCGGCCCATCCCGTAGCCGTCGCCGTCCTCGTCGAGACAGCAGATGCCGCCGGTCGGGACGCACGCGAAGGCCCCTGCGCCGTCGTCCGAGCACGTGAAGCCGCCGGGGCACGCGGGCATCTCCAGCGTGCACGTGGGCACGCACGCGCGAACACCGGGCGCGATCAGCGCGCAGGCCGTGCCGCCGAGACACTCGCTGCTCGTTGCGCACGGATCGCAGACGAGGCCCATGCCCGGCCCCGCGTCGAGCGGTGCGCCGCCATCGAAGCGACCCGCGTCGCGCTCGGCGAGCGTGACGCAGCCGACGCCGGGCACGCAGGCCTGCGTCGCGCTGCAGCCCGCCTCCGAGCCGGCCTCGAGACAGATCCCCGCGACGCACGTCGGATCGACGCAGGCGGTGCTGCTCGTGCACTCGCTCGCGTCGCGACACTGCGCCCGGGGGCACTCGGGCTCGGTGCCCGTCTCGCAGCGCGGGCTCTCGCACGTGCCCGCGATGCACGTCTGGGTCTCGCCGCAGACGACGCCGCGGCACGTGCGACTGATGACGACGTTGACGAGTCGGCTCCGCACGAACGGCACCGAGACGCGGCGCACCGCGACCACGTCGCCCCCCGAGAGGAGCGAGACCTCCACGTCGCGGCGGCCGTCGAGGACCATCGTGTAGGCCGTGAGGCGGTACGGTCGCGAGAGGCTCGTGCGTGGCGCGAGCGCGACGCTGCGCTCGACCGCGTCGTCGAGCGTGACGCGCGCCGCGTCGATCTCGACGCCCGGCACGAAGTCCGTCTGCAGAGAGACGACGAGGCCCTCTTCGTCGGCCGAGCACCCGGGCACCGCGGCCGCTGCGAGGAGGCACAAGAGCACCGAGACGCACGCGAGTGATCGAGTCATCCGGCTCCCGCTTGGTGACGACGAGCGTACGACCGAGGCTCTTCGGGAAACAAGGCGCGTCGGAGGGTCGGAGACGTGGGACATCACGCATCGACGGAGGCTCGGCCGCTCACCACCAGAGGCTCGGCCGCGCAGGCTCGAGGCGCACGAGCACGCTCGCGCCGCTCTCGTCGGAGAACGACAGGGTCCGGTCGCGCAGCGAGACGGAGACGGCGGGGTCTCCGTCGAAGGCGGTGCTGTCGCTCCCCGAGACGGTGGGCTCGAGCGCGTCGGGCTCGAACGAGCAATCCATCTGGCCCATGCCGAACCCGCCGTAGAGATCGACACCGCCGCAGGCGAGGCGCAGCGAGCAGCGCGGCTCCTCGCCGTAGTGGTACGCGAGCACGCGCACCGAGCAGCTCTCGCCGACGTGCACCGCGCCGCTCGAGGAGGTCACGGTGCCGGTGGCGTGGAAGCGTGCCGCGAACGGGAAGGCGTAGAGCCCGAGCACGATCGGCGTGAGCACGAGCACCCCCCCGAGCACGAGACGAAGACGTGCGAGCCAGAGCGCCCTCACGAGCTCGGCGCGCGAGCCACCGAAGACGAAGAGAGACTCGTCACCGCGCGCGGCGGCGCAGAGCTTGCCCTGCGTCGGCTCGAGCCGGGCGGCGACGCAGACCGTCTCGCCGTGCGAGAGCGTCTCCTCGTAGACCGCGAGGCTCGGATGCGGCACCCACGCGCGATGCGCGAGCGCGACGAGCGCACCGCGCACCTGCACCTCGATCGTCGGGGTTCCCGTGCTCTCGAGCACGATCGTCTCGGCGCTCGTGTGCTCCCGATCGCGCAACACGGTCGAGGTGGACTCGTGCGTGTGACCGTTCTTGTCGGTCGAGTAGGTCGTCTCGCTCTTCGGGACGAACTCCACGCGACGTCGCACGACCGTGCCGCTCGAGGACACCCGGCCTTCCACGAGCACCATGCGCGCGTCGAGCGCGGGGCCCTTCTGGGGCAACGCGAGCACGAGCGAGGCGAAGCGCCGGAACGCGGCCTCCTGGTAGGCCACGAGGCCGACGTGGATCGCGGGCAGCACGGCACACGCGGCCAGGCACACGGTCACGGCCGAGGGGCTCGGCTCGATCGCGCAGAGCCACGCCCAGCTCGCGTAGCCGACGATCACGAGCCACACGTCGACGCCGTGGCCGAGGATCGGCTCCGCGGGCGTGACGCGCTTGCCGCCCACGACCGTCACGTAGCTCGCGTGCCAGCGCCCGCGTGTCAGGCGGTGGAGACCGATGAGCGCGAACGCGAGACCGAGACCGACCATCGGGGTGAGCCAGGCGCGCTCGGGCACGATGGGCGCGACCCACGACAGGACGAGGCCCGGCACGAGGAGGACGAGGCCGAGCGCGAGGAGATTGCGCGCGGAGGTCTCGAGCGGACGACGCACGAGGTCGGGGGCCGGACGCGGGCGCTCCTCGACCTCCGGGCGCTGCGGCTCGCTGCGCGCGATCGCAGCCTCGTCGCTCTCGCGACCGAGCACGATGCGCTCGGCGCCGATCACGGCCGGCTCTCTGCGCGGCGCGTGGCGGAGGCCGCCGCCCTCGCCCGCGTCGCCGTCGTCCACCACGCGCTCCTCGAGGACCTCGCCCGTGACGGTGACGACGTCGCCCGCGAAGAGGCCGAAGCCTCGGATCTCGGCGCGGACGTGATCGCCGGGCGCGTGTGCGTCGAAGAGGCGCGCGATCGGATGCGACACGAGCTCGCCGTACGTGCCGCGGAGCTCGACCTTGCCCGAGCGCTCGGCGGTGACGACGCCGCGCACCTCGATCGTGCGGCCGCTCCCAAGGCGCAGCGTGAAGCGGCCGGGCCCTTCGCGTCGCTCGACGTGCTTCTTCTTGCCGACGGTGAGCGTCGCGTCCGCGAACACGACGGTGCCCGGCTCGGCGAGGACGGTGCCCTGGACGCGCGCCACGGCGACATCATCTCGCGATTCGTGCGTGACGCGAGCCCTCTCGCGCCGACGCCTCGCGCACGGCGACGTGTCTCGTATCCTCGCGGCCGTGTCCGGCGCCCAGCGACCTCTCTCGCCCTGGATCGTGCTCACGCTGCTCGGGAGCGCGCTCGTCCTGCTCGCGGTGACTGTGTGGCTCGAGGCGATGATCGTCGCGCTCGTCGGGGGAGTGACGTCGCACGAAGCGCTCCGTCACGCGACGCACGATCCGGGCATGCTCGCGATCGCGCAGACCGTCGGCCTCGGCGTGCCGCTGCTCCTGGCGGCGCGCCTCTCGGAGGGAGGCGGGCGCGCGTTCTTCGCGCGGGCGCTCGCCCCGTGTCCGTGGGACCGCGTGCTCTGGGCGTTCGTCGCGGGCCTGGCCCTGCAGCTGCCGATGGTCGAGATCGCCCACGTCGTCGCCGATCTGGCGCCCGCGCTCCGGCACAGCGCCGAGGAGGACGCGGCGCTGCGCGAGACCGTGCGCATCCGCGATCTCTACACGGCGATCACCGTGCCTCTGGCGCTGGTCGTGAGCGCGCCGGTCACCGAGGAGCTCCTCTTCCGCGCGTTCGCGCAGCACGAGCTCGCGGGGCAGGCACGCTCGCGTCGGCTCGGACGCGTGCTCGCGCTCGGCTTCGTCGCGGTGCTGTTCGCGGCCTTCCACCTCGATGCTGCGAGCACGCCGTCGATCCTCGTCGCGGGCATCGCGCTCGGTGCGATCGCCGATCGGTGGCAGAGCGTGCGCATCTCGATCGCGCTCCACGCCGGCGTGAACCTCGTGCCCGTCGCAGTGACCGAGCACGTCCTGCTCGTCCCCGGCTTCAACGACACCGACCCCGACGTCCACGTGAGCCCGCTCGCGCTCGTCGTGAGCGCCGCCGTCTTCGCGGCCGCGTTCGCGCTCGCGTGGCGCGGCGGCGCGCGCAGCGACGACGACGACGCGGCGACGCGACACGTCTCTCTCTGAGAGCACGTGGCACTCGGATTGATCGATGCGAGTGCCACGGGCTCGATTCGGCGGGAGAGAGGCTCTCGATGCACTCGGCGAGAGGGAGGGGCTGCGGCCAGACCCTCCGGCAAGAAACGTCAGAGCGTGAGTCAATGCAAGTGACTCACGCTCTGAGAGCTCACGTCTCTCTCCGAGGGCTCGAGAACCCTTGCGGTGCTCGCAAATCAGGGTCCGAGCTTCGACGACTTCGCAACACCCTTCCACGTCCGTAGAGACACGGGCACAAGGAAGGAGTCCCCCGATGTCACTCGATCTCGCCGATCGCCACCGAAGGCAACACGCGCGGCAAGCGCCACGTCGCCAGCAACGTGTTCCTCGACGAGCGCGGCGCGGACGTCGTGGCCAGCTCGTACCTCGTGGTGCTCGAGCGCGAGGACATCCCGAAGGTCGTGGCCACCGCCCGCATCGTCGACACCTTCACGCGCCGGTCGGGCTGCTGGAAGATCCTGCGTCACCAGGTCTCCGTCGATCCCGGGATGTTCAAGGCCTTCGGCGCCTGACGCCTGCGCCGCGCAGGGTTGCCCTGCGAGGCCTGCCGCAGCGCGCAGTCTGTTACGTTCCTCGGATGCGCGCGCTCCTGCTCCCTGCGCTCGGCCTCGTCGTCCTCGCCTCGTCCGCGTGCAGCGAGGTCGTGCTCCACTCGAGCGGCGACGACGCGAGCGCGCGCGACGCGGGCGCCTCGATCGATGGCGCGCTCACGAGCGACGCGGCGATGGGAATGGACGCGCTCTCAGCCGACGCGGGCCCCGACGCCGGGCCGCTCCCGAGCACCTGCCCTCGCGTGCGCGTGAACACGCCGGGCGAGGTGCTCAACGTGCGGCCCACGCCCTCGACCTCGATGCCGGTGATCGGAACGCTCGCCCACGGCGCGATCGTCGAGGTCGTCTCGATGGCGCGCGGCGAGAGCATCGGCGGCGTCGATCTCTGGTACCAGATCCGCACCGCGACGCTGACGGGCTTCGTCTTCTCGGGCTTCGCGATCTGCACGACCGACGAGCCGCCGGCCGACACCGGCTACTACGTGCCATTCGTCTGCGGCGCGAGCGTGCGCGTCACGCAGGCACCCGGCGGCAGCCTCAGCCACACGGGCCGCGCGATGTACGCGTACGACTTCGGCGTGTCGCTCGAGACGCCGATCCACGCGATGCGACCGGGCACCGTGACCTACGTCTTCACCGACACGGGCCCCGGCGATCCCTGCTACGGCGGCGGCGGCCCGGACTGCGGCCCGCTCGCGAACCTCGTCATCATCGAGCACGCCGACGGAACCACCGCCGCCTACAAGCACATCAACTCGGCCAGCGTGTCGGTCGGCGACGCCGTGCGACAGGGCGACGTGATCGCGCGCTCGGGCACGACGGGCTACTCGACCGGCCCGCACCTCCACGCCGAGGTGCGCGCCGCCTGCCCCACGACGGTCTACTGCGACACGATCCCGTTCACCTTCACCGACGTGGGCGCCCCCGCCGCGAGCACCATGGTCACGAGCGGCAACTGTCCCTGAGCCGCGTCAGCGGAAGAACGCGATCAAGCCCGTGGACTTCAGGCGAGTCGCGCTTCGTAGCCAGCCACGCACGTCGTCGAGCGCGGCGCGCACGGCATCGTCCTCGCCCTCGTAGCGAGCACGCGCGAGCTCGGTCGACGCCGCCCGGCACTGCGCGTTCGACAAGCAGCCGAAGCCGGGGAAGTCGTCGCAGCGCGGGATGGGCAGCGGCAGCTGGCCCGCGGTCAACATCGACACCCGGAACGAGGTGACCCCCATCGACTCGAGGGCCGCATCGACCCGATCGGGCAGCTCCAGGCCGCACGGCGCGAACGCGTCTCCCGGCTGCGCGCGCCCCCACACGCCGACGATGATCTCGCACATGTAGGCGTACATCGCGCCGGAGGTCTCGCTGGGGTAGTCGCTCGCCATGATCGCGTCGAGCGCCTCGAGGGCGCGAGGGAAGCGACCGCTCGCGATCTCGAACGAGAAGCGATCATCGAGGTCCGCCGCGGCGATGGCCCGCGCCAGGCTCGCTCGAAGCTGTGCAGCCCGCGGATCCCGACTCGCCCCGTACATTCGGCCGAGATAGCTCGGGTCGATGACCCACACGCTCAGTGACGCGCTCACGCGGACAGCGTAGCCGCTCGCCCAGCCCGGCTGCGGCCTCTCTGCGTTGGTCGACGAAACGCTCGACGATGGGGGCCAGGGCTCGCGCCACTCGCAGATCGCGGTCCCGCCCCGTGGGCACCGACCGCCGCGCTTGGGATCTTCTCCCGACCGCTCGGCCGGGATAGCGTCGCGCCCTCCGAGGAACCATGAGCGCCCCCAGCACCGAGTCTTCGTCCACCGGTTCCGGCACGCCCGAGGGCCTGCCCGATCTCGCGCAGCTGCCCGAAGAGGAGCGCGACAAGGCCTGGCTCAAGCACTACTACGCGGGCGACGGCACGCCGCAGCTCACGATCCGCGCGGTCGTCATGGGAGGCCTCCTCGGCGCGCTCATGGCCGTGTCGAACCTCTACACGACCCTCAAGCTCGGCTGGGCCTTCGGCGTCGCGATCACCGCGAGCGTGCTCTCGTTCACGATCTGGAACGCGCTCGTGATGACGGGGCTCGCCAAGACCCGCATGACGATCCTCGAGAACAACTGCATGCAGTCGACGGCGTCGGCGGCGGGTTACTCGACGGGCGGCACGCTGGCGACGGCCGTCGGCGCGATGCTCCTCATCACGGGCGACTCCGCGCGCCTGCCGTGGATGCCCGTGGCGTTCTGGGTCGGCCTCACCGCGCTCCTCGGCGTCTTCCTCGCGATCCCAATGAAGCGCCAGATGATCAACAACGAGCAGCTGCCCTTCCCCTCGGGCATCGCCGCCGCCGAGACGCTGCGCTCGCTCTACGCCGCGGGCGCGGAGTCCGTGCTCAAGGCGCGCGCGCTCGTCCTCGCGCTCGTGGTGGGCATGGCCAGCGCGGTGATGCGCGACATCCTCGGCTGGATCCCCTCGAGCATCCCGTTCGACTTCCCGATCTTCGAGGCCCACGGCCGCACGATCCGCGGCGGACAGATGGGCGGCCTCGCGTTCGAGCCCGGCCTGCTCCTCATCGCGGCCGGCATGATCGTCGGCCTCCGCGTCAGCACCTGGATGCTCGTGGGCTCGGGCCTCGCGTACTTCGTCCTCATCCCGTGGGCCGCTGCGCAGCCCGACTGGACGGCCGACGGCGTGACCTTCCTCGGCCACGTCGAGGCGATCATGGCCGAAGACGGCGCCGTCGCGATGCTGCGCGTGACGAAGTGGAGCCTCTGGCTGGGCACCGCGATCCTCGTCGCGTCGGGCCTCACGTCGTTCGCGATGAGCTGGCGCACGATCGCCCGCGCGATCCAGAAGGCCCGCGCCGCGAGCTCGAAGGACGGCGCCGCCAAGGACGCCGATCCGGTCGGTCACCTCGAGGTGCCGGTGCAGTGGTTCGTGTGGGGCATGGTCCCCATCACGATCGGGCTCGTGATCGTGTGCTGGCTCTCGCTCGACATCGCGCCGTGGCTCGGCCTGGTGAGCGTCGGACTCTCGTTCTTCCTCGCGCTCGTCGCGTGTCGCGCCACGGGCGAGACCGACACCACGCCGATCGGCGCGATGGGCAAGATCACGCAGTTCACCTACGCGATCCTCGCGCCGGGCAACACCACCGTGAACCTCATGACGGCCGGCGTGACGGCGGGCTCGGCGGGCTCGGCCGCCGATCTCCTCACCGACCTCAAGAGCGGCTACCTCCTCGGCGCCAACCCGCGTCAGCAGTTCCTCGCGCAGCTCGTCGGCGTCTTCTTCGGCGTGCCCGCGGTCATCGCCGCCTGGTACATGCTCGTGCCCGATCAGGCGCACCTCGAGGCGTTCAACTCGCCCGCCACCGGCATGTGGGCCGCGGTCGCGCGCGCGCTCTCGGGCGGTGTCGAGACGATCCCCGAGACCGCGCGCATGGCGATCATCGTCGGCGCGATCGCCGGCACCGCGCTCTCGCTCGCAGAGAGCATGGCACCCAAGCACATCCGACCCTGGGTGCCCTCCTCGATGGGCCTGGGCCTCGCGTTCGTCGTGCCCTTCCAGAACTCCTTCTCGTTCTTCCTCGGCGCCGTCATCGCCACCGTCTGGCAGCGCGTCGATGCCAAGAGCGCCGAGCGCTACATCATCCCGATCGCATCGGGCGTCGTCGCCGGCGAGTCGCTCCTCTCCGCAGGCAACGCGATGTGGAGCGCCGCGAGCGATCTGATCTTCGGCAGCAGCGGCACCGAAGGCGGCGGCGGCCACTGATCGGCACGCTCGGCGGCCACCGATCGGCGGCTGCTGATCCGCGGCCATCGTGCGGCGACCGAGCACCGTCGATCGGAGACGGTATGCTCCGGCCCCATGACGCATGGGCGAGCTGGGGCGACGCGAACTCTCGCGTGCTGGATGTCGATCACGATCGGTCTCGCGAGCAGCGGCTGCTCGGGCGGGCAGAGCGCGCCTCCGACCACGATCACGAGCGAGCCGGCGGCGACCACGACGCCGGCGCCGACACCGGCGCCACCGACGACGACGAGCGAGGCGCCACCGGCCGCGCCCACGCCGCCGACCACGAGCGCGCCCGCGGAGCTCTTCCCCCGCTGGCCCGAGCCCGCCCCCGGTGAGCCCGACACGCGACCGGAGCTCGAGCGGCTCGAGGTGACGGAGCGAACGATCCGCGACGAGCTCTGGATCGTGCCCCGCATCGCGCACCCCGACGCGGCCGTGCGTGCGGCGCTCGATCGCGAGATCCTCGCGACGCTCGACGGTCTCGCGCGCGTCGACGCGAACGGCGGTGAGTGCTGGGCACCGCTCGCGCACCCGCGCCTCGTGACGGTCGTCTGCTACGGCTACCGCGAGGGCAACCGCGGCGGCGAGGATCCCGTTGTCGAGACGCGTCACTACGCGATCGAAGCGGAGCTGCGGCGCGTGGATCCCGACGACGCGTTCGTCGAGGGCGCGCCGATCGCCGCGCGGCTCGCCGCGATCGTCGACCCGGACGGCGGCGGTGATCACTGCTGTCGAGGCTGGTTGCTCGGTCCCTACGGTGTCTTGCTCTGGAGCGACATGGGGCGTCCGGAGGCCGAGCTCTCGTACGACGGCCTCCACGAGTTCGTGCGCCCCGACGGTCCGCTCGCGCCGATGCTCGCATCGCTGGCGACACCGCCCGAGCCCGCAGCACCGAGCGATCCGAGCACGAACGCGCCTCCACCGCCGAGCACGCCGACCCTGCACGGCTGGGCCTTCGGGCCCGAGCGCACACCGGCCGAGGCCCTCGCGGCGTGGCGTGAGCTCTCGGACGAGGAGCGCGCGTACGTGTCGATCCACGTCGGTCGCGAGGAGCGCACGCGACTCTTGGTCACGAGCGACCGGCGCTGGCGCGACGCGTATCGCCTCGACGAGCAGCCCTGGCGCAGCGGCGAGTGGCGCGCGCCGAGCCGGCTCGTGCGCGGCGCAAACGATCGCGTCGCGCCCGCGCGTGCGAGCACCGAGCTCGTGCTGCGCGAGGGGCCGTCCCCGAGCTCGGCGGTCGTCTCCGCGATCCCGCGTGGCACCGATCTGCTCGTCGTGATCGGCAGCGTCGGTCGACACGCCTCGAGCCTCGAGCACGGCTGGGCCTTCGTCGCGGCGGACGCAGCGAGGGCCGGCTGGGTCTCCGCGCGCAGCCTCGCGGCGAGCCCGCGCTGTCACGACGCCGAGGTCGCTCGGCCGCAGTTCCGGGGGCCGCGGCTCGAGGGCACGTACGAAGGACCGCAAGGCCTCGCGCCGGTGATCGGCCGCACGGGCCTCGAGCTCCTCTTCACGACGACGGCGAGCGAGCGCCGCAGCGGCTTCGAGGTGCTCACGATCGACGAGGCCTGCGTCCGCGGGCCGAGCCTCGCGTCGGGCTGGGTCGAAGGCGAGCTCGAAGACCTGCGCGTGATCGGCTTCGGCGCCGAGCAGGGACCGCTCACGGTGATCGTCGCCGCGGCGAGCACACGCCCGGAAGCACCAGAGGGCACCGTGCGCTGGTCCCTCTTCGGCCCCGGCGCGAGCACCGCGGGCTGGACGGCGGACCTCCCGAGCGACGCGTCGCTCGACGAGAGCGCACGCGTGCGCGTCACGGTCTCGGCGGAGCAGCACCTCGCGATCCGCTGGCCCGACGGTCGTGAAGGCCACGTGCGGTGGGACATGGCCGCCATCGCGTTCGTCGAGGAGCCTGCGGGGATCGGCCTCCCCGCGCCGGCGAGCACGCCCACCGAGTGACGTGGGCACACGCGATCACACGGCGCTCGCGATCGGCCTCGCGATCCTCGCGACCCTCGCCTCGTCGTGCGCGCGCTCTTCCGGAGGGCCGAGCGAGCGGAGTGTGCGCGATGCGGGATGCGACACGCGTGTGACCGCGGGGGAGCCGACGCGCGCGCCCGCGACGAGGACGCACGAGCCGTTCGTGCCCGAGGGAGGAGGACCGATCGTGTTCGGTCCGCGCGAGCGACGCTTCTCGAGCGAGGCGTGCGGCGCGTGCCACGAGGCCGAGCACCGCGCCTGGTCCCGCTCGGCGCACGCACGCGCACACACCGATCCGCTCTACGTGCGCGAGCTCGCGCTGCGTCCGTCGCGCGCGTGCGAGCGCTGTCACGCACCGCTGGCCGACGCGACCGCGGCGACGATCGAAGGAGCCTGGGCCGACGAAGGCGTGGGCTGCGCGGCGTGCCACGTGCGCGAGGGTGTCGTCGTCCACGCGCACGTGAGCGGTCGCGCGCCTCACGAGACACGCCTCGACGCGCGCGTCGGTCAGCTCGAGGGTTGCCGTGCGTGTCATCAGTTCCCGTTCCCCGCGCCCGAGCATCGAGGACAGCTCACGCACGCGCCGGGCGAGTGGCTGCAGGACACGGTCGGTGAGTGGGTCACGAGCGAGGAGGCCACCGCTGGCCTCGCGTGCATCGACTGCCACCTCCCGGAGCGAGAGGGCCTGCACGACCACGCGCTGCCGGGCCACCGTGATCGCTCGCTCCTCGCGAACGCACTCGACGTTCGAGTGAGGCTCGAGCGCGGCGCCCGCGCCGGCGCGCTGATCGTCACGCTGCGATCGCGCGCGGGCCACGCCGTGCCGACGGGCGATCTCTACCGGAGCCTCGAGATCCGTGCGTGGCGAGACGGCGGGCCGGCGCGGCGCGAGCTCCTCGGTCGCGTGTATGCGCGGCGAGGCACCGAGCTCGTCGAGATCGAGGACGATCGTGTGAGGCCCGGCGAGACCCGACGCGTGACCCTGCGCCTGCCGCGCGCCGGTCACGCGGACGGCACGATCCACTACGAGCTCCGCCTCTGGTCGCTCGATCCCGCGCTCGTGCGAGAGGAGCGGCTCCCACGCAGGGAGGTCGTTCGCCGCGTGACACGAGGCGAGATCACGCCATGAGGAGGCTCGCCTTCGCCTGACCTCGGAAGAGGTCAGAGGAGCGAGAGGTCGAAGCGGTGCTCGCGCACGACGAGGCCGAGCATGCGCGCTTCGACGAGCACGCCGGCGACGACGACGGGCGAGACAGAGAGGCCCCAGAGCAGGCCCGAGAAGAAGCCCGGGCCGAAGATCGCGCCCGCGATCGCCATGACGATGCCCAGGCACACGAGGTGCGCGAGCGCGAAGCCGAAGAGGATCGCGCTCGCGAGGAAGTAGTTGCCGCCCACGCGAAACGCGAAGCGGATCGGCACGATCGGGTTGAGGGCCGCGAGGAACGTCTCGCGCGTCGAGGCGACGATCTGCCCCGCAGGCACGTAGAGACAGAACACGATCGCACCACCGATCACGAGGAGCGTGCGCTCGGTCGGGCCCCACTCGCCGATCGCGCTGCTCACGATCGCGTAGAGGAGCGGGGCACCGCCGAGGAGGAACACGAGCGAGTGCCGGAGCACGGCGCCCGCGACGTCCCAGCTCGCGATCGCGTCCGACGGCGGCGGCGGCTGATCCTCGCCGCGCGAGGTGGAGCGGATCACCGCAGCGGCATAGGTGGCGAGCACGCCGAGCGACGCGCCGACGACGAGCAGCGTGATCAGCGGGTTCTGGAGCACCCACATCGACGACAAGAGCCAGAAGACCAGCGTGTTCCCGAGCAGCGTGGGCGCCGCGTCCCGCGAGAAGGGCCAGAGCACGGCCTCGAGAAGGACGCTGTCGAGGTTGCGCGTGACCGCCGAGGGCTCGGCGCGGACGAACCGCCGACACGTGGGGCAGGTGGGCAGCGCGACGCGCCCCTCGCTCGCGCTCATCGCGACGACACGATCGGGCGCGATGTACTGACGACACGACTCGCAGTAGTAGACGTTGCCCTCCGGCAGCGGTGGCAGCGACGGCGTGGGGAGCGGCCCGGCACCCGGTGCGTCCTTCACGGTCTCGTGAGGGTTCGCGGGGCTGTCCGGAGGCTTCGCGGGGCCGGCGGAAGGCTTCGCGGGGCCGGCGGAAGGCTTCGCGGGGCCAGCCTGACGGTTCGCGCCGTCGATCGTGGCGGGCTGTGGAAGCGCGGCGGAGCCACCCTCGAGCTCCACTTCTCCCCACGCACGACCGGCGGATCGGGCGCTTCGTTCGGGCGCGCCCGGAGCCGGCCGGACCGAAGGCCGCGGCGGCTGCGACGGGCGCAGCAGCGCGCCGATCTCCGCGATGCGCTCGGGCGACGCGCGCTGGATCACGGGTGGCGCCGTGCGGCCGTCGGCGTCGATCTCCTGGATCTCTTCGCGCACCGTCGGCCCGCTCGTCGAGGGCTGGATCTCACCCCACGCGGCCGCACGAGGTGCCGGTGGTGGTGGCCGCATCGCGACGGTCGCCGCCTGCGGGCCCACGCCGAGCGTCGTCGGCGCGCGCGGTGGCGAGACACGCGCAGCGAGGGTCTCGACGGCGTCGGGAGAGGGCCGGGGTGCGGCCGGCCCACCGGTCGAGGAGGGGCCGACCGTCTCGCTCGCTCCGTCGCGAGCGTCGTGGCTCACGGCGCGACGGTCCGCGGATGCGCGCGATAGACCCACGCGGGCGGGAAGTTCGCAGGCACGGGCTTGCGCGTGACCTTGCCGAAGTGGCGCTTGAGCGTCGCGAAGTAGTTGAAGCCCTTGAGCCCCTCGTCCTTGGTCCACGTCACGTAGCGCGTGTGGAAGTAGCCGAACTGCACGTAGGTCCCGCCGGGCGCGAGCACGCGCGCGGCGCTCTCGAGGATGCGCTCACGGATGCTGGGCGGGATGAGGCTCATGCCGAGCGACGAGAAGACGACGTCGACCTTGCCCGTGTGCCCGCGCTCCGCGAGCAGCTCCTCGATGTGCTCGGCCGAGCCGAGGATCGCCGTGAGGCGCGGATCGTCGTGCGTGCGCACGAGCTCGTCGTGGAGCGGCTGATCGATCTCGATCGTGAAGAGGCGTGCGTCCTTGCGCATGCGCGAGAGGAGCGGCCCGGTCATGGGCCCGGTGCCCGGGCCGAGCTCGACGATCGTGCGAGCGCGCTCCGGCGCCGCGGCGTCGACCATCGCGTTCACGAGGAAGCGCTGGCTCGGGACGATGCTGGCCGTCTGGTGGAAGTCGGTGATGCCCTTCTTCACGAAGGTGAAGAACGAGCGGGAGTCGGTGCGCGGCGCGCGAGACATCGGTCGGCATCATAGCGTCGCGCGCCTCGGCGCGACGAGGAACGATCGTTTTCAGCCGAGGGGCCAGCGACGCTCGATGAGACGCGGCGCGATCTGGCCGATGGCCGCGCCCGCCTCGTCGATCGAGATGCGCTTGCGCGGGTCTTGACGGAGCGAGGCGCGGAGCACCTCCGCGAGGGGCCGCAGCTCACCGTCTGCCGCGAGCGCGTCGATCTGCGGGAGGTCGCCGTCGTGCTGGAGGTGCTGCGTGAGGAGCGCGAGCTCGCTCTCCGCGCGGAACAGCTCGACGCCGTAGAGCATCTCGTAGACGAGGCAGCCGAACGCGTACACGTCGACGGCGCTCGGCTGCGCGTGGTGCCCCTTGGGCGTCAGGCCCCACACCTCCGGCGCGCCGTAATTCGCGGTCGCGCAGCCCGGGCGCACCTTGCGGCCCGCGAGGCCGAAGTCGACGAGCACGGGCGTCTCGAGCGCCGGGCCCGGTCCATCGGGGTCGCGCAAGATCACGTTGCTCGGCTTGAGATCGAGGTGACCGACGCCGACCGAGTGCATGGCCTCGAGGCCGGCCGCGACACCGAGCATCGTGTTGACCGCGCGCGCCATGTCGAAACCGCCGGTCTCGATCAAGCGCTCGAGCGTCGGGCCCTCGACGAGCTCCATCACGAGGATCGGCTTGGGACGTGCACCCGCGTCGAAGGTGACCAGACGCGCGAGGTTCAGGTGAGAAGGCACGGCCAGGAGCGCGCCGGCCTCCTCCCGGAACATCTGGAAGAACTCCTCTTCGCCGAGCGTGCGCGCGACGGTGCCGCCGTACTCGGGCACCTTGAGCGCGAAGAGCTGTGCGCTCTCGAGGGTCTTCTCTTCGCCACGACGCGCGACGAACACGGAGCCGACCGCGCCCGAGCCGAGCGCGCGCAGGACGTAGAAGCCACCGAGCATGCGGCTCGGCGGCAGCCACGGTGGAAGGCCACGATCCCGCCGCGACACGAGCGCGATCGGCCCGTCCTTGGCGCGCAGCGGCGCGATGCGAGGCAGCGAGAGCGTCTGCGTGAGCGCGGTCGCGATCATCTCGGCCAGGTGCGAGGGCAGCTCGCGGCGCAGCGGATCGAGCACGGTCACGAGCATGTCGGTGTACGAGCTCTCGTCGCCGCGCACGGCGTGGAGCGCGGCCATGTCGAGCAGGCGCAGCGTGGGCCCCGACGTGAGCTCGGCCTTCTTCGGTCGGAGGTAGCCCATGCGTCGCAGCGAGCCCTCGGCCAGGCGCGCCAGCGACTCGACGGTGTCCGCCAGCGAGAGCAGACGCGAGCGCTGGGCACCCTCACCCCCTCCGACCTCGAGCTCGCCGACGATCTCCGCGAGCGAGCCGGCGTCGGCGATCTCACCGAGGATCGTGGCCAGCGAGAGCAGGCTCGCGCGCAGCGCCTCGACCCGCGGGCCCGACGCGAGCGGGAGATGGCGGATGAGGCCTCGGAGCGCCTCGAGCCCCGCGCGCGAGCGCACGCCCGTGACGCGCGCCTTGCGCTCGGTGCGCTCGATGACGCTCGCATACGCGCGGAAGAGGTTCTCCGTCTCGGGCATCATCGACGCCTCGGCGAACGTCGTGAGGTCGTCTTCGGTCTTGAGATGCGTGACCACCGCGACGAAGACGTCGCTGATCTCCGCTTCCTCCTCGCGCAGGAGGGCCTCGCAGGCACGTGCCGCCGCGGCGTGCACGATGCGGCGCACGGGCGAAGGTGCATCGGTCGCCGCGCGGTCGAGCAGCATGCGCGCCGTGCGCAGGTGTCGCTCGCGCGTCTCGGGGGTCTTGTCGTCGCCCGCCGAGTCCGCGTCGACGAGGTGAAGGAGCACGCGCAGCCGTCGGATCCGCAGCGTGCGGTGGAGGACCGGCGTCTCGGCGGTCACCGGCTCGCTCTCGAGCGCGAGCAGCCGCTCGCTCAGGCGCTCGACGATCTCCGTGAGCGCGCTGCTCGCGCGCGCACGTCCCTTGGCCGCGTCCTCCTTGCCCTCCTTGCCTTCCTTCAAGCCGAGGGTGAGCAGATCGACGAGCGTCGAGGTCTCGAAGAGCACCGCGTCGAGCTCGCGCAGCGCGCGGAAGCTCTGGTAGCGGCTCTCCGGCGACTCGTCGTCGGCGTTCTCGAGACGCGCGAGCGAGACCTCGACCGCGCCGAGGATCTCGATCGAGCGCCCGTGCGCGGTGCGGGCGTCTTGCTCGAGGAAGGTCTCGCGCGCATCGGCGAGGAGATCGAGGAGGCCCGGTCCGAGCTCCGGCTGCGGCGCGAGCCCCGGCGACGTCGGCCCCGACGACGTGAACACCGGCCGCTTCATGCCCACCGCGGTCGTGCTCGTCGTGCCCACGCGCAGCGCCTGATCGAGGACGGCCACGAGCGCGTCGTGACCATCGTCCTCGCCCGGCGTGCCGACGATCTCGGGATCCCGCAGGCGCGAGAGGGCCAGGCGCGCCGTCCACTCGCTCATCTCCTGGCCGAGCCGCTCTTCGCGCAGCGCGAGCAGCGCCTCGATCGCGTCGACGCTGCCCGAGCGAACGAGCATGACGATCATGCGCTCGGCCGCCTCGGGCTCGGCCTCCGCGGCGCGCGCGAGGCCCTGGATCATCGAGGCAGCGATGCCGCGGTCCCTCTTGAAGATCTCGCTCTTGAGGAGGTCCTCGCAGCGCTTGAGCGCGCGCTCGGGCTCGATCGCGAGCGTGGCCGCGAGCGAGGTGGCTGCGCGACGCCACTCGGTCGGGGACTTCGTGGGTGCGAGATCCTCGGCGATCTCCTGATCGAAGCGGGGGAGGATCCCCGCGAGCTGGCCGCGCGCGGACGCGACGTGTCGCCACACGAGCGGCTCGCGGTCGCGGAGCAGGCGCGTCCAGGCGGCGAACACGGATGGCCGCTCGAGCAGGCCGAGCGCGCTCTCGTCTCCGCTCACCGCGCGACGGTTGATCTCGCGCGCCGCACGATCGAGGAGGCGCGCCGCCAGACGCCGCGAAGGCAGCGAGCCCTGCGAGGGCTGCGTGAGCCACTCGGCCTCGAGATCTCGACGCGACACGAGCGCGAGCGCGAGCGCGTCGACGCCGAGCCCCGCGCCGATCGGCAGGTCGAGCGCGAGGGCGACGCGCGCCCGGAGGCCGGAGCCCGAGAGGCCGCGCTTGGAGCTCAGCGCGAGGTGGGTCGCGAGCAGCACGAAGGTCTGCGCGTCACCGTCGTTGAGGCCCATGAGCACACGCCGGCCGAGCTCACGCTTCTCGTCGCACGCGGGGAGCACGGAGGCGATCTCGTAGAGCGCGGCGATCGCGTGGGCCTGCGACAGCCAGCCGAGATCGTCGAGCAGCCGCGCCGAGAACGCGACGCGCACGCTCTCGCGCAGCGCATGCGCATCGACGCCCTCGAGCGGCGCGGGCGTGAGGTCCGCCGCACGCGCAGCGAGGGTCGCGAACGCCTGACGGAACGCGCCCCGCCGCTCTTCGGGATCGGAGATGCGATGGAGGCGGCTGAGGGCGTCGAGACGGTCGCGGAGCTCGCGCATGCGGGCCCCGACATCCTACCGGGGCGCTCACGAGCACGGCGCGGAAAACGACCCCCGCGGACGCGTCACACACACTTCACGTCGCGCCTGGATCAGTCGGCGAAGACCTCGGTCCAGTACATGTCCCCGCCGCAGCGATCGAGGCCGACGCCGATGCGCGCGTAGTCACCGTCGAGGATGTTCCGGCGGTGCCCGGCGCTGTTCATCCACGCGTCGTGCACCTCGGCGGCCGAGCCCTGACCCCACGCGATGTTCTCGCCCGCGGACGAGAAGCGCACCCCGCCGTCGCGGAGGCGATCGAACGGATCGCGACCGTCGAGCCCCGTGTGGTCGAAGTAGCCGCGCGTGCACATGTCGCTCGAGTGACCGCGGGCCACGGCCGTCATGGCCGGATCGCAGCGCACCTGCCCGAGCCCTCGCGAGGCGCGGTCCACGTTCACGAGGCGCACGACCTCTTGCTCGATCGGGTCGTCGCACCCCGCGATCGGCGGGCTCCACGCGTCGGGCGCACGCGGCATCGCGGCGTCGGGCTGCGGCGGCGCGGCGTCCGGAGCGGCGACGCCCGCATCCACGTGCGGCAGCACCACCGCGGCATCGCTCGCGCCCGCGTCCGCTGCGAGCCCGCGTGGTGCGCCCTCCGTGCGGAGCTCACCCGTGCAGCCAGCCATCGCCCCGGCCGAGAGCGCCGTGAGCACCACGAAGAGGAGCGCGCGTTGGGTCACCCCCGATCAGTGGGCGCGAGCCCGCCAAACCAATCAACCTCTCCAGAACCGGACGCTCGAGACCGGAACGGTCCTTCTTTGTGTCTGCAGGACGGTCCTCGGAACTGCCGAGCTGCCGACCGATCGCCCAGAAGCGAGAGTCTCGCGACGTCCGAGGGACGCGGGGGTGGGGGGTCCAGGGCGAGTTCCGCAGGCCGAGGATGAACGTATGAGCACGAGTCGATCCAAGTGACTCATGCTCCGAGACAGAGGTCCCTCGACCCGGCGAGCTCAGCGGCTCACGTCGATCACGCCCATCATCCCCGCGTCCGCGTGATCGAGGATGTGGCAGTGCAGCATCCACATGCCGGGCCGATCGTCGAAGCGCACGAGGAAGCTCGCCTGGCCGTCGACCGGCACGTCGATGGTGTCGGCCCAGTACCCGAGCGGGCGCCCGCTCGCATCGAGCGGCTGGAAGAAGTAGCCGTGGAGGTGGATCGGGTGCGCCCAGTCCAGCGTGTTGCGGAACGTCCAGCGCTGGATCTCGCCGATGCGCGCGGGAAAGGGCGCGGCCTCCCAGCCCGGAGCGCCCGAGAAGCCCAGCGCGAAGCGGCCGCCGAGATCGTTGCGCGTGAGCTCGACCGTGATCTCGGTCGGCGTGGCCGCGGTGATCGGCTCGAACGTGCGCGCGGGCAGCGGCGGGATGGGCACGACACGCTCGGGCCCGCGCTCGAGCACCACGTGGAGCAGATCCACCGGCTCGCGGAACTCCGTCGAGCCGAAGCCGCGGTCGTAGGGCACCCACCGCAAGGGGATCGACTGCCCCGGTGTCCCCTGCAGCGTCACGACGAGATCGAGGCGCTGCCCCGGCGTCAACACGGGCCGCGTGAGCACGCGGGGAGACACGTAGAGGCCCGCGTCGCCACCGATCACGGTGAACGAGTGCGCGCCGAGCGTGAGCTGGAAGTAGCGGCTGATCGCGGCGTTCACGACGCGCAGCCGCAAGGGCACGCCGATGCGCGCGCGGATCGTCGGCTCCACGCGCCCGTTCACGAGCACGACGTTGCCCTCGCGCCCGAAGAGCGTGGCGAGATCCCCGCCGCTGTCGGGCGGCAAGAGCGCACCGGTCTCCTCGTCCACCGCCGCGTCGGACAGCACGAGCACCGCCTCGTCGATCTCCGGCTCGTCGGGCGCGCGCACGACGATCGCACCATAGAGGCCCGAGGACACCTCCTCCGCGCTGCGCACGTGCGGGTGGTACCAGTAGAGCCCTTCGTCCGGGAGCTCGAAGCGGTACTCGA
Source organism: Sandaracinaceae bacterium (assembly GCA_044376125.1). Lineage (GTDB taxonomy): Bacteria > Myxococcota_A > Polyangia > Polyangiales > Sandaracinaceae > JAFLCL01. Next base: position 35,195 of record JBILLJ010000011.1, on the reverse strand, counting down.
AGCTCCCACCCGGATCGATCGGCGCCTGCGTGTGATCGGGCACGCCGTCCATGTCGTTCGGCACCCGCAGCCCGTGCCAGTGCACGGTGGTCTCCACCGGGAGCTCGTTGCGGAAGTGCACGATCAGGCGATCTCCCACCTCGGCCTCGATCAGCGGCCCCGGCACGTGCCCATCGAAGCCGTAGAGCGGCGTCGGCCCCGCGGGCACGAGCTCGAGCGAGGTGCGGCGCGCCACGAGCTCCACCTCGATCACGTGCGGATCGTCCGAGAGATCGGAGAGGCGCGGCAGCGCGATCGCATCCGCGAAGCCAGGCGGCTGCACCGGCTCGATCGGCGCATTGCACCCGAGGAGACCCAGGAGCGCGGCCGGGAGCACCAGCTTCTCGGTCACGTCTCGAAGCCTCGTCACCCGCGGAGAGTGACGACGCGGGGCCCGCATTCAAGGCATGCATGGGCCTTGCGGCGTGCGCCCGCTCACCGCGATGCTCGCGGCCATCATGGCCGAGACGACGAAGAAGGCGGGCTTCCGCATGCCGATGTGGGGCTGGGTCCTCGTGGTGGGGCTCGTGCTCGCGGGCACGCTCCACTTCGTGCACGTGCCCGGCGCGGTCGGCGCGCTGCTCGAGTTGGTGGGCGGCCTGCTCCTCATCGGCGGCTCGTGCGAGGCGCTCATCATCTCGGTCGAGGGCGGCAGCGCCATCCTCGGCCTGAGCAAGTTCGTGGGCGGCACCTTCGCGGCCGTCGTCTCGAACATCCCCGAGATCGCGCTCCTCGGGTTCTTCGTCGTCGATGACCCGACGATGGCCTTCATCATCGGGATGATGAGCATCTACACGAACTCGATGACGTTCGCGCTCTACGCGGTGCTCCTCCCGAAGGACCGCGGCGCTGCGAAGATCCCCGCGCCGATCGTGAAGGCGGGCACCGACCTCTTGAGCTTCGGCGGCGGCCTCTGCCTCGCGCTCGCGGGGACGATGATCGTCCTTCGCGAGTTCGACAGCCCCATCACGACCATCGGCGCGCCCGAGCTCGCGTTCGTCGGCGGCGCGCTCTTCCTCGTGTTCGTCACCTTCCTCGTGACGCTCGTGAAGTCGTCGCGAGAGGACGCCGCGCAAGGCCACGCCCCGGAAGCGAAGGCGCCGCAGCCGGTGGACGCCGCGAACGCCGAGGCCGCGAAGACCGACGCGAAGGCCGGCGAGGGTCACGACGAGCACGAGGGCGTGCCCACGACGATGGCCGGTGTGCTCGGCCTGCTCGCGATCGGCGTGGTCGGCTCGTTCCTGGGCGGCCACGCGATGAGCGACGTGGGCGACTTCATCGTCGCCACGTTCCCTGGGCTCTCGAACATGGTCGTGGCCCTCATCCTCGCGATGATCTCGGGCGTGCCGACCTACGTCATCGTCGGCAACGCGCACCTCAAGAAGCAGTCGCTCATCGCCCTCTCGAACACGTTCGGCGGCCTCACGCAGAACCTCTTCAACACGATGGCGATCTGCTGCCTGATGATCGCGGGCTTCAACTGGATCGGTGTGCTCGACCACACGACCATCCCCATCAACGCCGCCACGACGCTGTCGGTGCTCTTCATCTACCCGACCTACTCGATCCTCTCGCGCGCCATCGAGGACGACGGCAAGTTCAACTGGATCGAGATCGTGTCGCTCCTGGCGCTCTTCTCGTTCCTCGTCTTCCTGCTCACCCGAGAGCTCTGACGCTCACGAGCCGCCGAGCGAGATCACGTACGCGAACACCGTGCGGCCCGAGGTGTGGTGGAGCTGCATCGCGCTCACGGCCTGTACGACGCACGTGCGGAGCGCACCGTCGAAGGGGCCGACGCTCTCGACGGCGACCTCGCGGATCGCGCCGTCGACGGCCGCGAAGCTGAGCTCCACGCTGCCCTCGCGCGCGCTCGCACGATCGACGTACGCGGCGTAGCAGCGATCGAGCGCGGCCCCGGTGGTCCTCACCGCGCGGCGCAGATCCTCGTGGGGCACCGTGCCGCGACCATCGACGCGCTCTCCGCGCACGACGCGCACGTGCGCGCCGATCGGCTCGCCGCCGTGGATCTCCTGCACCGTGTCGCCCTCGGTGCTCACACAATCCTCGGGGCTCCCGGAGGCATGCCCCTCGCGCACGACCTCGGTCGTGGTGCGCGGGCCGGGGATCTGCGCGTCGCGGATGCAGAGCTCGAGGTGCGCCCGCACGTCGTGCGCGCGATGCACGAGCGTGGTGATCGCCTCGCGCGCGTCGTGCGCGACGGCCGCGTCGCTCGAGCTCGCGCGCCCCTCGGCCTCGTGGATGAGCGCGACGAGGCGGTGGAGGTGCGTCTGGTGCTCGGTGATGCAGCGCTCGAGGCCGCGCACCTCCTCGAGATCGGTGGGCGTGACGTCCTGCGCGTGCGCGACGGAGCCCGCGAGCGAAGAGAGGACGAAGAGCGGCAGGAGGACGGTTCGCAGCGCGGTCATCGAAGCCTCGCGGGTGCACTCGCGCCGGAGCGCGAACGGTCGGCCAACTCACCTCGGACGCGCGAGCCCCCGAGACCATTCGCGGAGGACGCCGCTCGCGCGTAGGATCCTTCATCGGAGGCCATCGTGCATCTGGCTCGAGCGTCGTCGCTCTTCGTGCTCACCGCCCCGCTCCTCGCTTGCGCGGCCTCGGCCGAGAGCGGCGCGGCCCCGCTCGAGGGCGAGCCCGCGGCCGCACGCGTGGTGGTCGAAGAGGTGCTCACCTCGCCGCCCGAAGGAGGCGACGGGCCCGACACGGTGCGCCTGGCGCGCGAGGACGAGAGCGGCCGCGCGCCCATCGAAGGCGCCGCGATCGGAGGCGTCGCGTTCCTCGGCGGCTCGCTCGTGCTCCGGCCCGACCGCACGCTCGAGATGGTGCGGCCCGGCGGGCTCGGCGTGGGCTCGGTGATCGACCGCGAGGTCGTCGTCGCGCCGATCGTGTCGGCCGATGGCGAGCACGCCGCGTGGACCGCCGAGCACGGCCCCGAGCTGGTGCTCGTCGCGATCGATCGCGAGGGCGGCCGCCACGAGGCAGCGCAGGGCCTGGGCTCGATCGGCGCGATCGCGTTCGATCCCGCGACGCACGGCGCGCGGCGGCGCGTCGCGTTCGTCGGGGCGCGCAACGGCGGGATCGCGGGCGTGTGGGCCACGCACCTCGATGGCACCGGCCTCTCGTGCCTCACGAACTGCGAGCTGAGGGCGGGCCAGCCGCTCGGCGACACGTGGATCCCGCTGCCGATCGCGCCGCTGCACTTCGAGGGCGACACGCTGATCGCGATCGACGAGCGAGAGGCGCGGCGCTTCGTGCTGCCGGAGACGCTGCGATGACGCGCCTCGACACCACGCGCTGCGCAACGACGCTCCTCGGGCTCGTGCTCTCGATGACGGCGCTCGAACCGGCGAGCGCAGCCGCGCAGACGTTCCGCCGCCCCACGGCGTGCGACTCGTGCATCGCGAACTGGTTCTACTTCGACGAGAACGCCGCGAGCGGCCCCGACGACGACTGGAACTGCGCGGGCTCGAGCTACGACGGCCACCGCGGCTCGGACTTCAGCCTCGCGGGCGGCAACGGTGCGATCGCCACGGGCTACGACGTGGTCGCGAGCGCGGACGGCGTGGTCGAGACCGCGATGGACGGCTTCTTCGATCGCTGCACGAGCTGCCCCGCGGCCGGCGCGGACTCGATGTGCGGCCTCGGCTTCGGCAGCGGCTTCGGCAACCACGTGCGCATCCGGCACGGCTCGACCTGGGTCGTCTACGCGCACATGCGCACGGGCTCGATCCGCGTCTCGCCCGGCGACACCGTCACGTGCGGACAGGTCATCGGACAGATCGGCTCGAGCGGCTGCACGACCGGCGCGCACCTCCACTTCGAGACGCGCACGAGCACTGCGTACACCTCGGCCTTCGATCCCTTCCAGGGACCGTGCTCGCCGACGAGCCCCTCGCGCTGGACGAGCCAGGGACCGCACCGCGGCCTGCCGGGCGGCACGTGCGACGGAACCCCGCCACCGCCGACGTGCCCCTCGGGCTGGTACCCGATCTGGACGTGCGAGGGCTCCGCGCGACGCCGCTGCATCGACGGCGTGCAGATGACCGAGGAGTGCGGCCCCGGCAGCTGCGAGTCGCGGCCCGTCGGCACCGACGACGTCTGCGACGCCGACAGCGACTCCTACGCGACCGACGAGGGCGACTGCGACGACCGCAACGGCGCCGTGCACCCGGGCGCGCGCGAGGTCTGCGGCAACGGCCTCGACGACGACTGCAGCGGCGGCGACGAGGCCTGCGCGTCGATGCCCGACGCATCGGTGCCGCCGATGATCGACGCGGCCATCATCGCCGAGGCCGATGCGTGGATCGAGGCGCCCGACGCCTACGTGCCGCCCGGCGTGGACGCGGGCCGCTTCCCCGACGCCGCGCGCCCGATGGACGCGGGCGCCACGAGCCCGCGCGACGCCGGCCCGAGCGGCGGCGGCCGCATCTCCGGTGGCTGCGGCTGCGCCGCGCGCCGCGCGGACGCCACGGCGTACTCGATCGCACTCACCGTGTCGCTCGGTTGGCTCGGCCTCGCGCGACGCCGGCGTCGCCGCGCCTGATGGGGGTGATTCGCGCCCGAGGGCTCGGCAGCTGCCCAGTCAGCCGAGCAGCCGCACGGGGCCCACGTCGATCGGCGTTTCGTCTCGCGCCAGCGTCACGAGACGCGTGTGCCCGAGGAGATCGGAGACCGCGAGCGTGTGATCGTCGAGCCAGGCGGCCTCCGCGAGACCTTCGAGCGGAAGCCGCTCGAGCGCGCCATCGGCCCACAGCACGAGCCGGGCGCCGGGGTGCGCGCCGAGCCGCTCGAGCAGGAACGCGCGCGCACCGCTCGGTGAGAGCCCGCAGCGGTGCACGCGTCCCCACTCGCCCCGCGCGAGGCAGACGAGCTCGCCGCTGCGCAGATCGAGGCGACTCCACGCGCCGCCGTGAAAGAGGAGCACCCGTCCGTCGCGCGCGCGGTGGATGCGGGGCAGCATCCCCACGAGCACCGCGAGCTCGCGCGTCACTCCGTCGAGGTGACCCCAGACCGTGTGCTCCTCCGAGCCCTTCTTCCCCGACGGCTCGAGCCAGAGCCAGCCCGCCTCGCAGAGGTACGGTCGATCCAGGATGGCGACCGGGCTCACGCGCAGCTCCCGTCGAGCGCCCTCGCTCCAGGCACAGACGACCGAGCCTCCGTCTCGCGACTCGATCCACGCGAACGGCGAGCGCTCGATCGGCTCGAGGCCGAAGCCGAGCACGGGGCTCGTCCACGCGTCGGGCAGGTCGCGACCACGCTCGAGGCGCACGGCGCCCTCGCCCGTGATCGCCACGGGCGCGAGGTGAGGCAGTGAGACGAGCTCGCGCTGCGCGGTGCCGTCCAGGCGCACCACGAGCGTCTTGCCGCCTCCTTGCGAGCACGCGAGCCACCGGCGCGCCTCGTCGATCACACGGTAGTACGCGAGCTTGACGTCGATGTGCGCGCCCAGAGGCTCGAGCTCCGAGCCGACGAGGCGACAGAGCTCGGCCCGCGTCGGGTCGGCGCCGACCCGATGGACGATCGGCCCTGGCACCCTCGCGAGCTCGCGATCCCACGTGGGGCGCGGCTGCGGTGGCAGGCCGAGCATGTCCCGGAGCTCCGGCACGTGGAAGAAGGGCGTGAGCTCGGGCTCCTCTCGCAAGAGGTCGATCGACGCCGCGTCGAGCTCGATCGCCCGCCTGGCGTCGGCGAGCGCGTCCTCCATGTCGTGTCCAGCGATCAGCTGTGCGCGCGCCCGCGCGATGTACGCCCACGGGTCGCGCGGGTGCGTGATGGCGATCGCGCGGTGGAGCTGGTTCGTCGCGTCGTTCAGCGCGTGAGGTGTCATCTCGCGGCTGGGCCAGCTGGGCACCGGCGGCACCCAGTCGGTGGACACGTCGCGCGCGGGCGCTGCGTCGAACAAGCCGCGCGCGTCGCGTGGCGTCGGCATCGCCTTGGGCTTTCGGAGCTTCTTGCCGGGCTGGAGGACGAGCCAACTGTCTTGCGCGCGCAACGGAGCGAGCAGGTCGTGGCGGCTCGCCAGCGGATGATTCGCAGCGAGCCCGAGATCGAGGGCCGTCGCGTAGCGCACCGCGATCGCTCGCTCCTCGACGCTGCGAGCGGTGGAGGGAGAGGTGACGAGCTCTCGCAGCCGCGCCTCCGTGAGGCCGCGCTGCGGGTACGGCAGCGCGCCCAACGCCTCGAGATCGCCTTCGAGGAACGGGCCGACGGAGACGAGCCGCCGCGGACCGCGCGTGTCCCCACAGCGCTCGTACACGTGGACGCCGCGGTGGTCGTCGTGCCCAAACGCGCTCACCGCACACACGGCGGAGAGGCGCTCGAGAAAGGGCGCGCGAGCGAGCGAGCGGTCACCGCCGCGCGTCTCGAGGACGAAGAAGCGCTCGCCGGTCCTCTCGGCGACGGACGGGTCCGCCAGGCGCACCATCACGACGGGCAGTCGGAGCTCGGCGTCGAGATCCGCGATGACCTCGGTGATCGCGGAGAGCAGCGCCGGCTCGCCGATTCCCTCGGCCTTCACCGCGAACAAGCACACCGCGTAGCTCATGCGCTCCCCCGTCGCGGCTCGCCGAAGGCAGCGCGCGAGCGCGCACCGTCACCCTCGGCGGCTGCTCGGGACGGGCGCGCGGCCCGTCCCGGCTGGTCGCGATCAGATCTCGAACTCGCCGTTCTGCAGGAGCTCGGTGACGCGGTAGAGGAAGTTGTTCGCCGCGACGCCGTCGACGATGCGGTGATCGTACGAGAGCGCCATGTACATCACGGGGTGGATGGCGATGACGTCCTCGCCGTCGCGCTCGACGACCACGGGGCGCTTCTTGATCTCGCCGATCCGCAGGATGCCGACGTTCGGCTGGCTGATGATCGCGCCGCCCACGAGGTTGCCCTTGCGGCCGGGGTTCGAGATCGTGAACGTCTTGCCCGCGAGATCGTCGGGCGTGAGGGCGTCGGTGCGCGCGCGCTCCGCGATGCCGTCGATCGCGCGCGCGAGGCCGCGCACGCGGAGCTCGTCGGCGCGGCGCACGACGGGCACGACGAGGCCCTTCGGCGTCTCCACGGCGATGCCGAGGTTGACGTCACCGAGGATCGCGTAGGCGTCGTCGAGCACGCGCGCGTTGAGCACCGGGTTCTCGCGCAGGGCGCGCGTCGTGGCCGCGGCGACGAACGCGAGGAAGGTGAGGTTCACCCCCTCCTTCTTCAGCGCGTCCTTGTGCTTCTCGCGCAGGAGGTGCGTCTTGTGGAGATCGCACTCGGAGAACGTCACCACGTGGGGCGACGTCATCTTCGAGTAGACCATGTGGTCCGCGATGATGCGGCGGCGACGATCGAAGGGGACGACCTTGTCGCCGGGCGCCTGCTGGTAGGGCGGCACCTTGAAGTTGCCCTGACCACCGAGGACCTTGAAGAGCTCAGGCACGACGCCGGTGAACGCGGGCGCGGACACGGCCGGTGCGGGCGCGGGCGCGAGCGCACCACGGCCGCTGCCGATCACGGCGCGCACGTCCACGCCGAGCTCGCGGGCGCGCAGGCGCTCGTGCGGCGTGCCGATGGGCGCACCACCCGCCGACGCGGCGGGTGCGGCCGCGGGCGGAGGCGGAGGCGCCGCGTGGGCCGCGGGCGGAGCGGCTGCGGGCGAGGGCGCTGCGGGCGCGGGCGCCACAGCGCCGGCCGTGGCCGTCTCGTCGATGAGGAGGAGGTCACCGCCGACCGCGACGGCCGAGCCCTCGGCTGCGAGGATCTTCACGACGACGCCCGCGACGGGCGCGGGGATCTCGCTGTCGGTCTTGTCGGTGAGGATCTCGACGACGGGCTGCTCGCGCTCGACACGCTGACCTTCGCGAACGAGCCACTTGCCCACCGTGCCTTCGAGAACGCTCTCTCCGAGCGGGGGCATCTTCACCGTCGTCGCCATGCTTCGTCCTCCGGGGGCCAACTTCACGATGTGCGCTCGCGCGCGCTCGCGCGAGAGGCGGGCCTACGTATCACCCGGCCAAGGCCGGATCAACGTCGCGCGCTGCGCGTCCGGGTGGCGTCACCGCGGGTGAAGGCGCCGCACGGGCATGTCATCCTGGCCGCATGGCCGAGCTCGAGGACCACGCCATCCAGCGCGACAAGGGCTTCGTCGTGAAGCTCGTGGTCGCGCTCGTGCTCGGCGCGATCGCAGGGAGCTGGGCGATGTACCACCTCACCTCGGACCGCACGGGCGAGGTGGGCGCGGAGATGTTCGGCTATCCGGGCGCGCCCGCACCGACGGGCTCGGCCCCCCCGACGAGCGCCACGGGACACTGATCCCGGCCGCGATCGACGCCGATCAGGGCTCCACGAAGAGCGCGAAGCCCTGATCCATGCGGGTGCCACCGTCGACGAAGAGGTGGAGGCGTTCCGCACCCGTGCGGGCGTTGGTGTCGATGAACGAGCCGGTGCCGAGCGGCGAGCCCGTCTCGCAGAACTCCTCGCCGTCGAGGTCGCAGAACGAGCGCGCGTGGAGGTAAGCCTGGTAGCCCGCGTAGAGGCGCAGGCGATCGATGCTGCCGCCCTCGAAGCGCATCGTGGACTCGATCGCGCGGCTCGTGCCGTCGGGCATGCAGGTGCCCGTGACGCGGCTCGGAGGGATGGGCACCGCGACCACGGTCCCACCCTCGGTCACGTCGAGCGAGCCATCGCCACACTCGTTGGCCGCGAGCGGAGAGGTCGTGAAGTGGACCTCGTAGGGGCCTCCCATGCGGTCGAACGACGAGACGAGCACGTAGATCGTGCCGGCCGCGGGGTGGAGCCACACGCGGGCGTTGGTGTCGGCGCCGGGGCGCTGGTCGTCGTTGCACGCAGGCAGACCGAAGCTGCCGCACTCGCCGGAGACGCTGAGCACCGTGTCGACGTCACCGACCGTCTCGATGCGGAGATCGGTGACGCGCGTGCCGAGCTCGAGCCGATAGACCGCGTCCGGCCCGCGCCCGCCGCCCTCGATGCAGAACGAGTCGTAGTCGGCCGCGAGCATCCCGAAGTCTCCGCGCACGACGGCGCTGCCCGACGAGAGGTCGACGACCTGCGCCGTCTCGCAGCGATCGGGGAGCATCCCCATCGTGCACGTGTCGCTCGTGCCGGGGTTGCAGTCGTCGTCGAGGCCGTTGCCGCAGACCTCGGGGCGTCCGGGCGCGACGTCCGGGTTGGCGTCGTTGCAGTCGTCTCCGCCGCAGGCCGCATCACCGTGCGCGTCCATGTCCGCGTCGCGCGCGATCGGCATGCACGCGCCCGCCATGCAGCGATCGATCGTGCAGTCGTTTCCGTCGTTGCAGTCCGCCGGTCCCGCGCAGCTCGTGGCCACGCAGCCGCTCGCCGCGCAGCGCTGCATCGCGCCGCAGAGCGTGTCGTCGGGCACGTGCTGGCACGCGTCGCTCACGCACGAGTCGCGCGTGCACGCGACGCCGTCGTCGCAGCCGCTCGTGCAGCCCATCATCGGCCGGAAGGCATCGACGCCCGGCGGGCCCGCGTCGCGCCCACCGAGGCGGCTCGGATCCGGCGTGACGATCGCGCTGCAGGCGAGGCTCGATCCGCAGAGCGCCGTGGCCAGGAGCAGAAGCGAAGCGCGCATGGAACACCTCGGCGAAGAAGAAGAGAGAGCGACGAAGCGGAGATCGTTCGGAGAACGCAGGCGTGATCGATCGACGCGCTCAGGGGTTGTAGCGGAGCTCGTACTCGCCACCGGTCACGGGGAAGTTGTCGACGAACACGTAGAAGAGCTGCGAGCTCGACATGCCCGTCACGGCGTCGAGGTGCGCCGTCCCGCCCGAGCCACCCGAGGAGCCGCCACGCACGCACGACAGCTCCGTGCTCGTGCCGGTGCTGCAGCCGCCGTAGCGCACGTAGAGATCGGGCACGAAGCCCGAGGCCGTCGCTTCGACGGAGGTCAGCGAGCGGTCGGCCTCTTCGATGCGGAAGATCGCCTCGGGCGAGGTGAGGCTCAGCGGCTGACACGAGCCGCGCTGCGCCCCGATCGAGCCGCCCCCGAGCGGCAGGTTGCCGAACACGGTGCCGCCTCCGCTGATGTCGAGCGGGCGCGCGCTGCCACCGGATGGGCAGCTGTTGGGCGTGGGCGCGTTGAGCGAGACGGTCAGCGTGACCGGATCGGTGTCGCCCATGCCGAACTCGTCGACGAGCACGTACATGCGCACGGGCGCGCCGCCGGGCGGGACCACCACGTTGCGCAGCCAGATGCGGCTCGTGGTCACGGCGTCCGGATCACGGTCGTCGTTGCAGCGGAACTCCCACGCGGAATCGGAGCACGTGGTCGCGGTGGCGATCACCGTGTCGACCGCGCCGCTCGTCTCGATGCGCACGTCCGAGGTGGTCATCACGTCGAAGTAGAAGACCGCGTCGTTGCCCGTGTCGCCGCCGCAGTGCGAGGTGTGGTCGTCACGCAGCGTGCTGAGCGTGACGGTGGCCGTGCCCGTGGCGACGCCACCGCTGCTCGAGAAGCTGAGCGACCGCGCCGTCGCGCAGGTGTCGCCCGAGGTGCCCGAGCAGGTGTCGCTGGTGGCGGGGTTGCAGTCGTCGTCGAGGCCGTTGCCGCAGGTCTCGGTCCCGCGCGGGTTCACGGCCATTCGCGTGTCGTCGCAGTCGGTGCCGTCGGCGCACATCATCCCGCCGACGCTCGCGGCGGGGAAGCCGTCGCCGTCGGCATCGATGGGTTCGCTGATGCAGCCGCCGGCCGCTTCGTCACAGCTCTCGGCCGTGCAGCGCGAGCCGTCGTCCGGACAGACGCGCGGCGTCGTGTCGGTGCAGCCGCGGTTCGTGCAGCGCCCACCCATCTCGCAGACGTCGTTGCACGCGGTGTCGTCGAGGCGGTACTCGCAGCCGGTCGGGCCAGCGGTGCCGGTGCACACGTCGGTCGTGCACTCGACGCCGTCGTCGCAGCGATCGTCGAAGCGCGCGTGCACACACCCGCGCGCGGGCTCGCAGCCATCGTCCGTGCAGGTCACGCCGTCGTTGCAGTCTGGCGCGGTCCCCGAGACGCAGCCCGTCTCGCTCGAGCCGGGCATGCACCGCTCGGTGCCATTGCAGCGATCGCCGTCGTCGCACTCCTCGTCCGTCGTGCAGGCGATCGGCACGCAGCCCAGCGTCGCGTTGCAGCGCGCACCGGGGCAGAGCGTGTCGTCGGCCTCGTGCACGCAGCTGCCGCGCTCGCAGCGATCGACCGTGCACGCGACGCCGTCGTCGCACGAGGGCGGGCAGACCGGCCCCGTGTCGGGCATGTCCGTGTCGGGCATGTCCGGGATGAAGGCGTCGACCGCGGCGTCGGGGCGTGGGCCCGCGTCCGTGCCGGGCGCGATGCCGGTGTCCGGATCACCGCCGCCACCACCGTCCATCCCCCCGAGACGGCTCGGGTCGGGCTGCACGATCGCACTGCACGCAGTGAGCGAGAGGGCAAGCAGGGCGAGCGTGCGTGCGCGTGCGCGCGAGGTGCGGGTGGACATCGGCGACCTCCAACGAAGCGAGTGTTCAACGAACGCCCGGTGGAGCCGGGCAGGAGAGCGAAGCGAGAGGACCAAGGAACCGGCGTGCGCCGGCGAAGCGATCAGAAGCGCCCGGTGGCGAAGACGCCGCTGGCGTCCGGGGTGAAGACGGGAACGATCGCGACGGTGTCGTCCTGATCGCTCTCGCCCTGCGCGATGATGAAGAGCGCCGTCGTCACACCGGCACCGACGATCGTGGTGATGAGCATCACGTCGGTCGCGACCGCGAAGGCGCGCGCGTCGTTCGCGGCGCCCTCGCCGTCGCGGCGCGCCTGCTCCTGCTCCGCGAGGCTGAGCGACGGATCCATCGTGCGCGTCACTGCGTTCTCGAACGAGCCGTTCGCCGAGAGCGCGAGGGCTCCGAAGATCACGGTGCCGAGGAGCGCGGCGCCGGTCACCGCGCCCGTGATGATCACGGGCGTCGTGATGCGGAGGCCACCTCCGCCACCGGTCTCGGCGCCCGTCTCGGTCGTGCCCGTCTCGGTCGTCCCGGCCTGGGTGCCGGTCTCGGTGCCGGCGGTCGTGCCCGTCTCGGTCGTGCCCGTCTCGGTGGTGCCGGTCTCGGTGCCCGTCGTGCCCGTCGTGGCCGTGCCGGTCGAGGTGCCCGTCGTGCCCGTGCTGGCGGTCGTCGTGCCCGCGCCGGTCGTGCCCGTGCTGGCGGTCGTCGCGCCGCCCGCGGTCTGGCCCGTGCCGGTGCTCGCGATCGCGTCCGCACGCTGGAGGCGGAGGGCGAGGCGGGCGGTGCCACCACCCTCGACGACGACCGTCTGCCGCTCGCTGCGATAGCCCTCGAGCTGCACCTCGACGGTGTGCGAGCCAGCGACCACACGCACCGGCTCGGCCACGGGCGCGCGCCGCGTCTCGGTGCCGTCGATCGTGATCTGGGCACCATCGGGCGTGATCTGCAGGGTGAGCGCGCCGACGCGCTGGCGAAGGCGCGCGATCGCGGACTCGACCTCGCGGCGCTGCGCAGCCGGCGGACGATCCGCCTCGGTGAGGAAGTGCTCGAAGTGCACGAGCGCCTCGATCGGGCGATCGAGCTGGTCGTAGCAATTCGCGATGTTCACGCGGACGTTCGGGTGCGGAGCGAGGCGGTAGGCCTCCTGGAAGTGATCGAGCGCCTCGCGGAACGCACCGGCCTCGAAGGCGCTGCGACCGCGCTCGAACTCGGCGCGCGCGGCCTCTCGATCCTCCTGCGCGAGGGCGGAGGTGGACGCGAGGCCCAGTCCGAGGACGAGGAACGAGGCGAAGAAGAGGCGTGCAAGGAACCGCATGGTGTTCGCTCCGGGAGCTCGCGGACGGATCGCTCGAGGCGGCTGGCGAGCCAATCGAGCGTACGGAACGCGCGCGCTCGCCGTCAAACCCGCTCGGTGGCCCGATCGGGCCCGATCGTTCGCGGCGAGCCGGTCGGACACAGACGGAAACACACACGCCCGCGCGTCTCCTTCGAGACGGCGGGCGTGGCAGCGCGAGCGAAGGCCCGCGGCGCGGGGGCTCGGCGTCAGGGGTTGATGACGACCGTGCCCTGCACCGTGGCGGTGGCCGGCGCGGGCTGCACCACGACGGTCGCGGTCTGCGGCACGGGCGCCGGCTGCACCACCACGGTGGACGGCGCCGGCTGCGCGGGCTGCTGCACGATGATCACCTGACCGCCGTAGCCGATCTGCTGGCGCGCGAGGGCCGCGACGTGCGCGGGGATGTCGCGCGAGAGGTTCGACATCCAGCGCTCGTAGTGCGGCGAGGTGCCGTTCGGGCGGAAGCGGAGGCCGGTCGAGCCGAGGTAGCTCACGGTCGCCTGCGTGGGCCAGTACTCGATCTGGATGCGCACGCTCTCGCGACCGCGGCCGTACGAGGCGATGATGCGCTGGCCGTCCTCGCCCTCGGTGCGATAGCCGAGCCCCGTCAGCGCGCGGATGATGCCGGCGCGCACGAGCATCGGCTGCTCGGCCTGGGCGAGGAGGATCGTCGTCGGAGGCGGCTGGTAGTACTGCGGCTGGGCCTGCGTCTGCGCGACGACCATCGTCGGCGTGGTCTGCACGCGCGCGCGGCGGGCACAGCCGGAGAGGCCGGCGAGGGCGACGGCGGCGAGGACGGTGGAGGTGAAGACGAGTCGTGCGGTGCGCATGGGCCGGCCGCTTTGCACGGCCCGGGCCACGGCGGTCCTGCGAGGCGAGATGGGTCGATCTCGCGCGGATCTCACGCGATGCCGGGTCGCGGTGGGCGCGTCCGAGCGGCCGGCGATGCCAACGCGCGTTCACGGGCTGCCAACGGTGGATCCGGGGCCGTTGGTACGGACACCAGGTTTGGCGCCTCCCTGTCGGGGCGGACAGTGCGTGCGCTTGCTCTCAGCCCGCGCTGGGCCCAAGGAGCGGTCGGGCCTCGGCGCGAGGCGGGGGAGATCGGAGACTCGATGGACCTCGACGTCGTCGTCTTGTCGCGCGTGCAGTTCGCGCTGACCGTGATGTTCCACTACCTCTTCCCGCCGCTCTCGATCGGCCTCGGGGCCGCGATGGTCGTGACGGAGGGGATGTTCCTCCGCACGAAGGACCCGGATCTCGAGTCGCTCGCGCGCTTCTTCACGAAGCTCTTCGCCGTGAACTTCGCGGTGGGTGTCGCGACGGGCATCGTGATGGAGCTCGAGTTCGGCACGAACTGGGCGACCTACTCGCGCTTCGTCGGCGACGTGTTCGGCTCCGCGCTCGCCGCCGAAGGCATCTTCGCGTTCTTCCTCGAGTCGGGCTTCCTCGCGATCCTCGTCTTCGGCTGGGAGCGCGTCTCGCCGCGCATGCACTTCGTCTCGACGGTGATGGTCTTCCTCGGCTCGTCGTTCTCGGCGACGTGGATCGTGATCGCGAACTCGTGGCAGCAGACGCCCGCGGGCTTCGTGGTCGAAGGCGAAGGCGAGGCCGCCCGCGCGCGCATCACGGACTTCTGGGCGATGGTGTTCAACCCGTCCTCGATGCACCGCCTCGGTCACGTGCTCCTGGGCTCGCTGATCGTGGGCGGCTTCTTCGTCTGCTCGATCGCGGCGTTCTATCTCCTGCGGCGGCGACACGAGGCGATCGCGAAGAAGGCCTTCGTCGTCGGGATGATCGTCGCGAGCCTCGGCTCCTTCGGCGAGCTCGTCTCGGGGCACGAGCAGGCGGTGATGGTCGCGGAGCACCAGCCCGCCAAGCTCGCCGCGCTCGAGGGGCACTTCCACTCGGAGGACGGCCCCACGCCGCTCTATCTCTTCGGCTGGCCCGACGAGGAGCGCCAGGAGGTCCGCTTCGGGCTCGCGGTGCCGGGCATGCTGAGCTTCCTCGTGCACGGCGACGGCACGCCCATCCCCGCGCTCGACACCGTGCCCGACGAAGACCGGCCGCCCGTGGTCGTGCCCTTCCTCGCGTACCACCTGATGATCGGCTCGGGCATGTGGTTCGTCGCGCTGCTGGGCCTCGCGTGGATCGCCCGCGCGCGCGGCACGCTCTTCGAGCAGCGCTGGCTGCTGCGCGCGTTCGTGCCGACCGTCGTGCTCGCGTACCTCGCGAACGAGGCGGGCTGGGTCGCCGCCGAGGTCGGGCGACAGCCGTGGGTGGTCTACGGCCTGCTCCGCACGCGCGACGCCGTGAGCCCGAACGTGGAGGGCGAGCACGTGCTCGCCTCGATCGTGATGTTCTCGATCGTGTACGTGGGCCTCGCGGCCGTGTGGCTCTTCGTGATGAACGAGAAGATCCAGCACGGGCCCGAGGATCTGCACCCCGAGGGCCCCGAGCCCGGGCCTCCGAGCCCTGCGCCCACACACGAGCCGCCGGCCGAGCCCACCGCGAGCGCCGCGCGCGTGGCCGAAGGAGGCGCGCGATGAGCGAGACGCCCATCACCTTCGACCTCGCGCTCCTCTGGTACGTGCTGCTCGGCGCGCTGCTCACGGTGTACGCGGTGCTCGACGGCTTCGACCTCGGCGTCGGTGCCCTGCACCTGTTCACGCGCGGCGACACCGAGCGCCGGCTCGCGCTCAACAGCATCGGCCCGCTCTGGGACGGCAACGAGGTCTGGCTCGTGACCTTCGGTGGTGCGCTCTTCGCGGCCTTCCCGGAGGCGTACGCGACGGTGCTCTCGACGTTCTACCTGCCGATCATGCTGCTCATGGTCTCGCTCATCGGGCGCGCGGTCTCGATCGAGCTCCGCAGCAAGCACGCCTCGCCGCTCTGGCGCACGTACTGGGACGTGTCGTTCGCGCTCTCGAGCGCGCTCGTCACGTTCCTCTTCGGCGTGGTGGCGGGTGATCTCATCCTCGGTCTGCCGCTCGGCGCGGACGGCCGCCTCGCCGGAGGCGTGCTCTCGCTCCTTCATCCGTACGCGCTCGCGGTGGGCGCGTTCGCGGTGATCACGAGCGCGCTCCACGGGGCGCTCTTCCTCGCGATCAAGACCGAGGGCGAGCTGGCCGCGCGCGCCAGGCGCTGGGCCTGGACGAGCTTCGGCCTCTTCCTCGTGGCCTACCTCGGCGTGACGATCGCGACCTTCGTGCTCGCCCCGCACGCGCTCGAGAATTTCTCGCGCTGGCCGATCGCGTGGGTGGTCGTGGTGCTCAACGTGCTCGCCGTGGCGAACGTGCCGCGCGCCCTCACGCATCACTCCGCGAGCTACGCCTTCCTCTCGAGCTCGGCCGTGATCGCGGCGCTCTGCTTCTTCTTCGGCATGGCGATGTTCCCGCACCTCGTGGTCTCTCGCCTCGAGCCGAGCCAGAGCCTCGATCTCTGGGCCGCCTCGAGCTCCCCGACGACGCTCGCCATCATGCGCAACGTCGCGCTCCTGGGCATGCCGCTCGTCGTGACCTACACGCTCATCGTGCACTGGGTCTTCCGCGGCAAGGTGAAGCTCGGCAAGTTCTCGTACTGATCGGCACGCCCACCGCGCTCGCCGGGGCCGTGCCTGCGCGCGAACGGGTGGTTGCGCGGCTCGATCCCTCGACGGTGCTTGAAAGTGCGGGGCGAGCGAGCAACCTCGCGGGCATGCACACGCTCTACTTCACACCCGGTGCCTGCTCGATCAACCCGCACATCGTGCTCCGCGAGCTGGGGATGCCCTTCGAGCTCGTGAAGGTCGATCTGCGCGCGAAGAAGAACGCGGACGGCAGCGACTACCTCGCGGTGAACCCGAAGGGCTACGTGCCGGCGCTTCGTCTGCCGGACGGGAACGTGCTCACCGAGAACGCGGTGATGGTGCAGTACCTCGCGGATCTCGCGCCCGAGAAGAAGCTCGCGCCCGCACAAGGCAGCTTCGCGCGGCTGCGGCTCGCGGAGGCGCTCGTGTTCGTCGCGACCGAGCTCCACAAGGGGATGAGCCCGCTCTACAACCCCGCGGCGAGCGCCGAATTCCGTGCGTCGCTGATCGAGCGCCTGGGCCTTCGCTGGAGCTACCTGGCGAGCTGCGTGGGCGACGGGCCCTACCTCTTCGGCGACTTCACCGTCGCCGACTCGTACGCGTTCTACGTGATGCGCGCGTGGCAGCGCGTGCACAAGCAGACCCTGCCTGCGGGCCTCGAGGCGTACTACGCGCGCCTGGCCGAGCGCCCCACCGTCAAGCAGGCGCTCGAGGTCGAGGGCCTCACGGCCTGAGCGACCGGCAGGGCGCGTCTCTCGGCGTGGGGCGACGCCGCGGGCCCGGGCGCTGACAAGCGTCAGGCTCGGGCTTCAGCTTCCGCGCGACCGTCCGATGATCGCTGTGATGGTCGCCGTGCTCACACGCACGACGGCGGCGGCGCTGCCCGTCCAGCCGTCACTCCGCAAGAGGCTCGAGCAGCACCTGCGCGAGCTGCCGGTGCTACCGGAGGTGATCGTCGAGCTCATGCGCCTGCGCCCCGAGGCGCCGCGCTTCTTCGAGGACGTGCAGCGCCTCGTCGAGGTCGAGCCGGCGTTCTCGACGCGCCTGCTCGCCGCCGCCAACTCCGCGGCCAGCGCACCGAGACAGCCGATCCTCGGCGTGCGCACGGCCCTCCAGCGCATCGGCAGCCGCTCGGCCGCCGAGCTCCTGCTCGCGACGGCGGTCACGAACGTCTTCGTCCCGCGGGACGAGTGGGCCAAGGCGCTCTGGCGTCACTCGCTCGAGGTCGCCGTGCTCGCGCGCTCGCTCGCGGCGCGCGAGGGCGCAGACCCCGAGCACGCGTACACCTGCGGCCTGCTCCACGACGTCGGTCGCTTCATCCTCCTCAGCGAGGCGCCCGAGCAGCTCCGCGCGGTGGAGGAGACGCCCTGGACCACGCCGGAGTCGCTCGTCGCGGCGGAGCGCACGATCTGCGGCCTCACGCACGCAGAGCTCGGCGCGCTCGCGTGTCGCAAGTGGCGCCTGCCCGAGGCCGTCGCACAGGTGGTGGCCGATCACCACGCGCCGCAGCGCTGCCGCTCGCCGCTCGCCAGGGCCGTCGTGCTCGCCGACGCGCTGATGTTCGACTCGGTGCGCACCGAAGGCCACGCGAGCCACGAGCCGATCGACCCCACCCTCCTCGCCGCAGGCACCGAGCACGCCGCCGCCGTCGAGCGCGCGCGCAGCGAGGCCGCCTCCCTCGTCGAGGCCCTCGGCGTCGGCTGAAACCGGGACGGTCCTGCATAATTGCATAAACCGGGACGGTCCTGCATTCTTGCAGAAACCGGGACGGTCCTGCATCGTTGCATTCGCGTCCCAGGCCGCGTAACCGGTCGTCATGCCGCGCACCGCTCGACTCGACGCCCCCGGCGGCGTCTTCCACCTGGTCTCCCGCTTCGTCCGCGACGAACCCCTCCTCGACGAAGAGGGTGCTCGTGACGCGTACCTCGAGCTGCTCGGCGCCGCCGCGACCAAGGCCGACGTCACGGTGCTCGCGTACTGCCTGATGTCGACGCACGTGCACCTCGTCGCGGTGCAGGGGCAGATCACGCTCGAGCGCTTCACCAAGTCGGTGCACACGGGCTTCGCGAAGTGGGTGAACGGGCGACGGGGCAAGAAGGCGCAGGGGCCGGTGTTCGCAGGGCGGCCGCGCACGCTCCTCGTCGACGAGGACACCTACCTGCTCCAGCTCGTGCGCTACGTGCACAACAACCCCGTGCGCGCGCGCGTCTCGCGGTCCGCGCGCACGAGCGCCTGGTCGAGCCATCGCGCCTACGTCGGGCGTGACGAGGCGCCCGAGTGGCTGCGGGTCGGGTACGTGCTCGGTCGCTTCGACGCGGATCCGAAGAAGGCCGCCGCGCGATTCGACGAGTTCGTCGACGAGGGTCGCGCCGAGCCGCGCCGTCCGGAGCTGAGCGGCGCGCTCGATGCGAGCGAGGCGGCCGCCGTTCGCCGTGCCCTGGGCGACGGGCACCGCATCACCGACGGCGTGCTCGGCGACGAGGCGTTCGCGGACAAGGTGCGAAGCGACGCGACACGCGTCGAGGCGGCGCTCTCACGACGGGGCAGCGAGCGACGCGCGGGCGCGCTCGGCCGACCGACCGTGCGGCAAGTGATCGACGCCGTGCTCCTCCACCGCGGCGTGGAACCGATCGAGCTCGACGAGCACCCCCGCGGCCGCCGCGCCTCCGCCGTGAAGAAGCTGGCGATCTGGGTGTGGGTGCACGAGTACGCGGGACAGCAGATCGACATCGCGCGGGCGCTCGGTCTCGACACGAGCGTCGTGAGCCGCCACTACGGCGCCGCGCTCGCGGACGCAGCCGCCTACGACGAGGCGGCGACGGCCATCACCGCGCGCCTCGCGGCGAAGAAGCGTCCACGACCCGCCAAGGCGACACGCGCCGACGCGGATGGTGTGAAGGTCCGCTACCACGTGGACGTCTCCGAGACCTGACGCAGCGGTCGACCGAGGACGAGGGTGTCGAGCAACGCCGCGCGAGCCGGAAGGAAGGCGACTCGAGGCGACTCTGCAGGACCGTCCCGGTTTCTGCAACTTTGCAGGACCGTCCCGGTTTCTGCAACTTTGCAGGACCGTCCCGGAATGGTCAGACGGCGAGGCCGGGGATGGGGCCGCCCGAGGCGTCGCCGAAGCGATCGATCGAGTGGCCCATGGCCTGGCAGATGGAGACGAGGAGGTCGCCGTGTCTTCGGCCGCCGAGCTCCATCACGCGGCCGCCCGCGATGCTTCCGCCACCGCCGCCAGCGAGCACGAAGGGCATGTCGCCGTGGAGGTGCGTGTTGCCGTCGCTCACCTCGCTGCAGAGCAGGACGACGGAGTAGTCGAGCATCGTGCCGTCCGCCTCGGGGCGGGACGCGAGCTGATCGAGGAGGTAGCGGAACTGGCTCACCCACCACACGCGCTGCTGCACGTAGCGGTTGAAGAGCGTGTTCTCGCCCGAGCGGTCGTGGCGCGCGCCGTAGTGCGAGGCCTGGTGGCTGCGCATGTCGTAGCCGGGCGTGTACATGGGCGCGCCCATGATGCGGCTCATGATGAGCTCGCTCGTGTGGTGGCTGCACTGGATCACGCCGACGCGCGTGAGGCCGCAGGCCATCGCGCTCACCGTGAGATCGATCTGCGCACGAAGGAGGGCGGCGAAGCTCTCGGGCGCGTAGAGCGCCGTCGCGTCGAGCGAGCCGACGCCGAGGTCGGGGCTCGTGCAGGTGCCCATCATCATGCCCATCGAGGTGAGGCTCGCGTCGACCTCGTGGAGCGCGTCGAGGTGGAGATCGAGCTTCACGCGCTCGCTCGTGCCGAGCGCGGCGCGCAGATCGGTCACGTCGTCGCGCACGACGTCGAGGATCGCGCGATCGGCCGCGTTCGGATCGCCGCCGCCCATGGGCATGCCGGCGCCGGTGAAGATGCGATCGCGGATGCGGAGCGGGTCGTCGTCGGGCGAGGTCGTGATGCCGGGGCTCACGTAGCTGATGAGCTTGTCGCCCGAGGCGCCGCCGATGTTCGCCTGCACGCCGCAGTAGAGGTGTCGCGTCGGGTGGCCCGCGCCGACGCTGCCTGCGAGCACCTGATCGATCGAGGTGCCGTAGCCGCCGTCGACGGCCGTGAGGAGCTTCTTGGCGCCGCCGGGGTGGCTGCCCTCGTCGGCCGGGCCCATCGAGAGCCCGTTGAGGAACACGCAGCGATCCTCCATGCCGCGGAGCGGCTCGAGGATCTCGGAGAGGCGCACGCCGCCGCCGTCCATCTGCGCCGGGAAGAGGCTCGGCTCGCCGTCCTGGCTGCGGCCCGCGATGCCGTCGGGGAAGTAGAAGACGAGGAAGCGTCGCGCCTCGCCGAGCGCGCGCGCGGGGCTCGGGCGCCCGAGCAGATGCGCGACGGGCCACGCCGCCGCCGCGGTGCCGAGGCCGCGCAGGAGGTTGCGGCGGGTGAACGTCCCACTCGCGAAGCGTGAAGACCGGCTCATGGCGACACCTCGGGGGCCGCGCGGCGCGCGAAGTCGGGGCTGAGGATCACGTCGATCAAGAGCTCGCGCAGATCCTGGTGGCTGCGGTAGCGCGCGATGAGCGCGTCGATCGTGCAGCGGTCGGCGACGCCTTCGTGGTAGCCGCGCGCGAAGCGGAAGTACTGGCGCACGAAGCACTCGGCGGGCTGCTCGGCGGACGCGAGGATCGCGCCGAGCTCGGGCATCGTGGAGAACGGCGCCATCGAGCCGGTGCCGAGGCCCTCGACGTCGTTCAGGCCTCCGCTCGTGTCGATCGGCATGCCGGCCTCGGTCGTGCGGAAGGCGCCGACTCCGTCGAAGGCCTCGAAGCCGAAGCCGATCGGATCGATGTAGCGGTGACAGCCCGCGCAGCGCTCGCTCGCGGTGTGCTGCGCGAAGCGCTCGCGCGTGGTCGCGCTCGGATCGACGTCGGGCACGCCGCCCGCGTCGGCGGGAGGCAGCGGGAAGGTCTGGCAGAGCAGGCGCTGGCGCACGAAGAGGCCGCGTCGGATGGGCGAGCTCTGGTCGGAGTGCGCGGTGGTCGCGAGGATCGCGCCGTGACCGAGCAGGCCCGAGCGCTGGCCCGCCGGCAGGGTCGCGCGCACGAACGCGTCGCCGCTCACGCCGGCGATGCCGTAGTGCGTCGCGAGGCGCTCGTTCACGAACGTGGTGTCGCTCGTCCAGAGCTCGTCCACGCCGTGGCTCGAGTCGAAGATCACGTGCGTGACGAAGCGGCGCGACTCCTCGCGCATGTCTTCACCGAGATCGATCGACCAGCTCGGGTAGACGCTGCTGCTCTTGGCTTTCTGCGCGACCTCTTCGATGCCGAGCCACATCTCGGCGAAGTCCCCGACGCGCACGCGCGCGCGCGGATCCGCGAGCAGTCTCCGCGCCTCGCGCTCGCGGCTCGCGAGGTCCACGAGCTCGCCGCGCTCGGCGGCGTCGAGGAGCGCGTCGTCGGGCATCGTGCCCCAGAGCTGGTAGCTGAGCGCAGTCGCGATCTCGAAGGGCGAGAGCGCGTAGGTGCCGTCGGTGCCGGCCGTGCCCATCTCGCTCCGGTAGAGGAACGCCGGTGAGACGAGCATCGCGCGCATCGCGAGCTCCACGCCCGCGTTCGCGTCGGTCGTGCTCGTGGCGAGGGCCTCGTAGCGGGCGCGCTCGGTGTCGGTGAGCGGCCTGCGGAACGCGCGACGCCCGAAGCTGCGCACGAAGCTCGCGACGCAGCCGGAGCGATCGGCCGCCACGTCACAGCCCACGAGGCGCGCGAGGTGCGGGCGCGCCGCCTCCACCGAGACGCGCGCGGCCTTGAGCTGCTCGCGCACGTGCACGCTCGTGACCACGCTGCCCTGGGCGTCGGTGTCGAAGAAGAAGCCCTCGGGGCGCGTCTCGACGGGCAACGACGCCGCGGGATCGATCACCGTCGTGCCTCCCGTGTCGGCGCAGTCCACGGTGATCACGGAGTTCTGCCCACCGAAGCCGTCGTCGGCGCGCATCGGGTTCGTGGGGTCGAGCACCCACTCGGTGCCGTCGACCACGAACTTGTACTGGTGCGTGCCGTTGGGGATCTCGCGCTCGATCGTGTAGCTGCCGTCGGCCTGGCGCGTCATCGGCCACGCCGCGGGAGACCAGCCGTTGAACGAGCCCGCGAGGTGCACGCTCGTGACGGTGCGACCGGGCGTGTAGCGGAACGTGCGGAGGTTGCAGGTGCTCGGGCCCGCCGGATCGTCGGGCAGATCGAGCAGGTCGCGCACCGTCGCGCGGTACTCGCGGCGCGAGAGCAGGCGCAGGCGTCGCGGCGAGGGCGGCACACCGGCCTCGCACGAGAGCGAGCTCGAGGTGAACGTCGTGAGGATGTACTCGGCGAGCACGCGTGGGCACGCGCCGTCGCAGCGCTGCGGTGCGCCCTGCGGCATGCGCTCGTCGATGATCGTCGTCAGCTCGTCGACCGAGCGAGGCGAGTCGACGAGCGTGGGCCCGAGGCCGCCCTCCCCGAGCACGCCGTGGCACGAGGCGCAGAGGCGGCCGTAGAGCTGCTCGGCGCTCTCGCCGCCACCGCCGGGGCCGGCGTCGTAGGGGAGCGGCGCGTCGCGGCCTGGGCCGGCGTCGCGGCCGGGTGGATCACCACCGCCGCAGCCGATCAGCGCGGCGACGACGAGCGACGCGAGCGCGACGAGGGCTCGCGACGCACGGAAGGACGAGGCGGGCATGGAGCGGCGAGCGTAGCCGCAAAGCGCCGCCCGAGTGTCAGAGCCGTGTGAGGAACTCACCCCTCACGACGATGCCGGCGGAAAGCGTCGCGGTGGCATCGAGCGCCGTCGAGCCTGCGACGTAGAGCACTCCGCCGGGCGTGAGGAGCGCGGGGCCGAGCTCGTCTCGGGTCATGCCGTCGCTCGTCCACTCGAGGTGCTGCTCGATCGTGAGCGCGGAGCTCAGGCGCAAGAGCGACATGTCGGCGTCGCCCATCGGCGTGTAGGGACCGAAGCCGACGTCATCGCCCGCGTAGAGCTCGCCGAGCACGAGGCAGTCGCCGTCCGCGTCGGCGAGCTCGATGCGGTGCCAGCTGTTCTCGGGAAGGCGGGACGACGCGAGCAGCGATCCGTCGCGGAGATCGAACGAGGCGAGGGTCACGGTCGCCCGGCCGAGCGCGTCCCCAGTCCACGGCAAGGTCTCCATCATGCCGGTCTCACCGACCTGCAGCTGGTAGGGACCACTCGTCATCGACCCGGTGGACTGCGCCGAGACCGTGACGCGCCCCGCGCTCACCGCGAAGCCGTGGACGTTGACGTAGACACGCGAGCCCAGGATCCGGTTGCGCCACGTCACCGAGCCGTCCGCCGCGAGGCGCGCGACGACGAGCGTGGGCTCGGTGCGCGGTGCGCCTGCAGCCAGCGGCGCGCCGGGCTCGTCGGTGCCACTGCCCGCGACGACGAGGCCACCCGCACCGTCGCTCGCCACGTGGAACTGACCTGCGCCGGGGAAGACCCCGAGCAGCGTCGCGAAGACGCCCGCGGGCCCCTCGTCGAACGCGGGATCGATCGCGAGGATCGTGCTGAACCCGGAGACCAGCGCGCCCGGGAGCGGGATCGAGCCGCCGTCGTGCTCGATCGAGGTGACGGTGCCGAACGTGTTGTACGAGCCGACCACGAGCCGCACGTCGCGGCCGTTCGTCGAGAACGGGCGACAGCTCGTGCTCACGTCGCCGCTGCTCAGCGAGTGCAGCGTGGTCACGCGGCCGAGCGCGCCGGTGTCGGGATCGAAGCTCGCGAACCACGCATCGCTCGGCGCGAAGGTGCCCGTCTCGCGCGCGTCCCAGCGCGTCCCCGTGTCGGCGTCCGTCAGGCCGCCTTCGGCGACCGAGCCGCACACGAAGAGGCGCGGAGTCCCGCCCGGCGCGGCGAGCACGGCCGAGTACGCGCCGAACGACTGGAGATCGAGCCCGGTCGCGGCGGTCGAGAGCGGGTGGATCCAGCGCGTCGTCCCGTCGGGGCGAACGCGCGCGATCAGCACGGTCGAGGCCGGGAAGGCGGTGCCCGCGAAGGTGCCGCCGAGCTCGGTGGTCCCCGCGACGATCGCGTCTTCTCCTGCGAGCCCGATCAGCGAGAGCCGGCCGGGATAGTCGAACATGGTGCCCGAGGAGAGGCCCCACTGCGGAGAGAGCGTCGCGGGCAGCGTGCCGGTCGGGCTCGTCGTGCCCGCATCGACCCCGCCAGCACCTGCGTCGCTCGCGACGCCCGCGTCGCCCAGCTCGCTGCCGGGGGTCACGGGCGTGAGGGTCTGGGGATCGATGTCGGGGATCGCGACGCAGACCGCGTCCTCGCAGGTCTGCGTGTCGGGGCACACCACGCCGACGCACGAGGACGAGAGCTGGATCGGCAGCGCGATGCTCTGGTCGCGCACGAAGCCGCTCCGCACCGTGCGCGTCACCGTGCGCGCATCGAGGTCGTCCGGGTCGGCGCACGACGAGAGCGCGCTCACCCGCAGCGCCACGCGGCTCGCGGGATCACCGCCCGGTGGTGAGAGGCCGAACGAGAACGGGATCGTCACGCGCGGCGAGCCCGTGTCCTCGACGTAGAAGAGGCTCGTCGCGGTCGCGCGGAAGCTCTCGCCCACCACGACGGGGCCGGCCTCGGCGAGCACGCAGCGACGCTGCTCCGGTGCGAGATCGGAGCGCACGACGGGCACGAGCTGCGTCGCGCCTCGCCGGCAGCCCGCGACCGCGATCACGCAGAGCGGCAGGAGCAGGGGGCCGAGCCGAGCGAGTCGGGCGAGGTCGATCACGTGGGGCGATGGTGTCGAGGCGTGGCAGACCGCGTCAAGCGACGCTGCCGCGCTCGGCGCGATCGAGCGCGTCGCTCACGGCGGCCCGCATCGCCTCGATCGGCATCTGGGCGAGCGGTCGATCGAGCCAGCGCGCGAGCGCAGCCGCGCCCTGCCGCACGAGCATCTCGGTGCCGTCGATCGCGACGAGGCCGCGCGCCTCGGCGGCCGCGAGCAAGGCGGTCCGACGCGGGCGGTAGACGAGATCCGTGACGACGGCGGTGGACGGCAGCGCCTCGAGCGGGAGCGCCTCGACGAAGCGCGCCGCGTCCGGTCCCATCGTCGCGCTCGAGGCCTGGATCACCAGGGCCGCCGACGACATCGCCTGCACGAGCGCCGAGCGGTCCCGGAGCGCGAGCGCGCGCGCGGTGGGATCGCCGTTCACGAGCACTGCGGCCTTGTCGCGATCGCGCGCGGCGACGGTGATCGTGCGCGCATCGAGGCGACGCGCCACGGCGAGCGCCGCCCGCGCCGCACCGCCCGCGCCGAGGATCACCACGTCGCCTCGCGCGATGCGCGCCGCGTGGGAGCCGAGCGACGAAGAGAGGCCTGCGACGTCGGTGTTCGTGCCGACGATCTTGCCGCCCTCCACGAGGAGCGTGTTCACGGCGCCGATCGTGCGCGCGTCGTCCTCGAGGCGATCACAGAGCGACGCGATCGCGACCTTGTGCGGGATCGTGACGTTCGCCCCGGCGAAGCGGCCCTCGCGCAGGGCGGTGACGAACTCGGCCAGCGCGTCGGGCGCCACGTCACGCGCCTCGTAGCTCGCCTCGAGCCCGAGCGCCGCGATCGCCGCGCCGTGCATCGCCGGCGAGAGGCTGTGCGCGATCGGATGGCCGATGACCGCGAAGCGCTTCACGTCGCGCTCACCGCGCGCTCCTGGGTGCGCGCGACGTCCCGCGACACGACCACGAATCCGAACACGGCGAACAAGAGGACGGTCGCGATGCCGTAGGGGAGCACTCCGGAGATCTGATAGAGCTGCGAGCCCACGAGCGGACCGAGGAAGCGCGCGAGGCCCTGCGCGCTCGCGTTCACGCCAGCGACCGCCCCTTGCTCGCCGTCGCCCACACGGAGCGAGAGCGCGCTCGTGACGCCGGGCAAGACCAAGCCCTGGCCCAGGCCCTGGATCGTCAGCGCAGCGACGAGCACGGGGAAGGTCTCTGCGAAGACGAGCATGCCCATGCCGAGCATCGAGATCGGCAGACCGACGAGCACGAGCGTGCGCGGCGCGAACCTGTAGCGACGCACGAGGAATCCTTGCGCGAAGACCGCGACCACGCCGTACACGACCAGGCCCGCGCCCACCCACATCGGCGTCTCTTCGTGCGAGAGCCCCAGGCGATCCTCGAACGCGAAGGCGATGGTCTGCTCCATCGTCACCGACGACAGCGTCGCCACGAAGCCGACCGCCAGGAGCGCGGGCACCTTGCGGGCGATGGGCAGCAGCGCGGGCGCGCGGGCGGAGACAGTCTTGCGTGCGGGCTCGGGCAGCAGCTTCGCCACCAAGGCGGCGTTGGTGACTGCGAGCGCGACGGAGAGCCAGATCGGGGCGAGGAAGCCGAAGAAGTGGGCGACACCCGCACCGATCGCAGGGCCGAAGATGATCGCGAGCCCGAACGCCGCGCCCACCAGCCCCATCGCCGCCGTGCGATCCTTGGCCTCGGAGAGATCGGCCGCGTACGCCTGCGCCGTCGGCAGCGTGGCCGAGCTGAGCGCGCCACCGACGATCCGCGAGCCGACCAGCGCCACGACGAGCACCTCGTGGGGGAGCACGCCTGCCTGCCCCAGCCTGGCCGACACACCGAACGCGCCGAAGCCGATCGCGTACCCGACGATGCCGAGCAAGAGCACCGGCTTTCGGCCACGCATCTCGCTGAGGCGGCCCCAATAGGGCGCGAAGAGGAGCTGCATGAGCGCGTAGCCCGTGGACACGAGGCCGATCTCGCCCTCGCTCAGCGCGAGCGAGCGGCCGAGCGGGCCGAGCACCGGGAACAGCACCGAGAGGCCCAGGATGCTGTTGAAGAGCGCGAAGAAGAGCAGGCCCATGCGCGAAGGACGCGACTCTACGCGCGACGCCTCGCGCGGTCGAACGCGGACGGGCTATCGCTTCGCGCGCCAGCCGGCCATGTCGAGATCCTGCGTGGCGGCGTAGCGCTGCTGCACGCGCAGGAGCTCGGCGTAGCGACGCGGCATCTGCGAGGCGAGCGCGAGCAGCACGTGGCCGGCGGCCTCGGCGTCGTGGCTCGCGCGGTGGGCGCTCTCGAGCGGGATCCCGAGGCGCGCGCAGACGTCGACGAGCTTGTGGCCCTTGTCGTTCTTCTGGAGCTCGCGCGCCCAGACGAGCGGGTCGATCCACACGCCGTCGTCCGAGAACGCAGGCGCGATCTCCTTGCCGTCGGCGCCGGGCCCGCGCGTGGGCAGGCCCGCGCGTCGCGTCTCGGCCCAGAGGAAGCGCGAGTCGAAGAAGTGGTTGTAGGCGACGGGGATGCGGCCCTCGAGGTGCGAGATCACGTCGCGGATCGCGACCTCGAAGGGCGGCTGGCCCGCGACCATCGAGTCGTCGATGCCGGTGATCTCGGTGGTCTCGGGCGGGATCGGGATGCCCGGGTGCACGAGCCAGAACTTCGAGCTCTCGAGCTTGCCGTGGCGGAAGCAGGCCGCGCCGATCTCGATGATGCGATCGGTCTCCGCGTCGAGGCCGGTGGTCTCGAAGTCGAGCACCACGAAGGGCTCCTCGGACCAGATCGCGTCGGGCGCGAAGCCGTGCGCCATGCCGGCCACGCGCGTCGTCGCGGAGCGCATGCGATCCGCGATGCCGGGATAGTGACGCCCGGTCGGGAAGCAGCCGCACACGTCGGTCGAGCCACGCATCGGCGCGAAGGTAGCGCCCGCACCCACGCTTCGTCGATCCCTCTCGTCCCTCGCGCGCATCTGGTAAGACGGCGCCCCGTGAACGAGCGTCCTTCCGCGCCGAGCGGCGTCTCCCCGCTGACGATCGTGCTCCTCGTGGGCGTGCTCGTGACGTTCGCCATGCTCGTGCTGCGGATGCGCGAGCCGGAGCCGACCCGCGAGACCGCGTCGCTCGTGGCGCCGATCGAGGAGGTCGTGCCGGACGCGGGCGAGACCTTCGTGCCGAACCTCCCCGCCGTGCCGAACCTCGCGGCCGATCGTGCGGCGCGCGAGGCGCGCCAGGAGCCAGCGCCCGCCGACGGCGCGGGCGACGCGCTCGCCCAGGAGATGCGGCTCGTGCACGAGGCTCGGATCCAGATGGAGGAGGATCCGCGCGAGGCTCTCGATCTGCTCGAGCAGCACCGCACGCGCTTCCCGGAGGGCGTGCTCACCGAGGAGCGCGAGGCCTACACCATCCTCGCGATGGTGCTCACCGACGCGCCCGACGGAGAGATCGAGCGACGCTTCACCGACCTCATGGCCGATCACCCGGGCAGCTCGTTCGCGCCCGCGATCCGCGAAGCGATCGCCCGCCGCGCCGAACGGCGCGAGTGAGGGATCGAGAGGGAATCGACGGCTCTCGTGCCAGCCCGCGGAGCGGGCGCGTCGGGCACGGGCGCGGGCACGGGCACCGGCACGGGTGGGATTCCTTCTCCATCTCTCAGTCGCGGACGATCTCGATCTCGGTGGTGCCGGCGGCAGGAGCCTCGCCTTCCGGCAGGTGGTCGAGGCGCTCGCGGCAGAACGTCGAGAAGTGGCGCATGCCGGGCGGGCGATCCGCGTTGAGCGAGCACGCGCGGTAGGCCGAGCGCGAGAGCTCGAGGAAGGGCCGGGCCTGCGAGCGCACGAGGTCCTGGTAGATGCGGAGGATCTCGGGCTCGCTGTCGAGATCGACGGGCGCGGGCACGGCGCGGAGCACGCGCGCGACGTCCTCGTACATGAGGCCGACGACTGCGCCGCCCAGGATGCGCTGTCGATGATCCTCCTCGGCCGCGAGGTCGAGCTCGGCGCGCGCGGCCGTGATGGCGCGGGACTTCTGCTCGAGCCAGCTGCGCAGCGGGCCGTTGCTCCAGTCGGTGAGGTCTCCCGCGGCGCGGCTCGCAGGCGGCGTGGGCGCGGTCACGTCGAACGAGGCCTCGGCCAGCGCGAGGCCGCGGCGCATGTGCTCCGAGTACGCGTCGTCGGTGACGTCGGTCTCGGGCAGGCAGTGCATCGAGGGCGCACCGTCGGAGCGACCGAGGAACGCGCCCTCGCGCAGCTGCGGGCCACCACACGCGCCGAGTGGCAGTGTGAGCGCGAGCGCGAGCGCGACGCTGTCGGACCGGAGGCGGAGCCCACGCATGGCGCGCCATGGTAGCGCGGTCGGCCCACGGCGTTCATCGGGCTCGGCGCTAAGCTCCGCGCCATGCGCATCGACCCGGCGCCGCTCCTGCCGCCCTACCTCGCCACCAGGCTCCCCTACCGCCGCGCGGTCGCGAAGGTGTCCGGCGACACGATCCACTTCATCGACGAGGGCGCGCGCGCCGAGGACGCCGAGACGGCCGTCTTGCTCTTCCACGGCAACCCCACGTGGTCGTTCTTGTGGCGCGACGTGATCCGACACCTCGGCGCGGGCGCAGACGCCGCGGACGCGGCACTCCGCACGACGCGCGTGATCGCGCCCGATCTCGTGGGGCTCGGTCTCTCCGACAAGCCGCGCTCGCCGCGCGCGCACTCGCTCGCGATGCACCTCGCGCGCATGCACGAGCTGGCCGAGGGCCTGCTCGCCAGGACGCCGGCGAGAAAGCGCGTGATCGTGGTCGGCCAGGACTGGGGTGGCCCGATCGGCGCGGGCGTCGCGATGCGCCTCGAGGCGAACGAGCCCGGCAGCGTGGCGGCGATGCTCTTCGCGAACACGTCGGTGATCGCGCCCGCGCGGCCCTTCCGGCCCAAGGCGTTCCACCGCTTCTCGCAGGCGCCGGTCGTGTCGGATCTCGTCTTCCGCGGCCTGGGCTTTCCGCTCTTCTCGCTCGGCGGTGTGCAGGGCGACCGGAGCTCGATCCGCGGCGAGGTCTCGCGCGCGTACTGGCATCCGCTGCGCTCGCCGCTCGATCGCGCCGCGCCCGTGGGCCTGGCGCGCATGGTGCCCAACGCCGAGGCGCATCCGTCGGTGCCGCTGCTCGACGCGATCGGCCGCTTCGTGACGGGCTTCACGCGGCCCATCGGCCTCGTGTGGGGCGTGCGCGATCCGATCCTCGGCCGCGCGGTCGATCGTCACGAGCGCGAGCTGCGACCGGTCTTCGTCGACCGGACGCAGGCCGGGCACTTCCTCCAGGAAGAAGTGCCCGAGCTGCTCGCGAAGCGCATCGCGGAGCTCATCCGAGGCTGAGGCCAAGGGCACCCGCAGCGCGCAGAGAGCCCTTCGGGCTCGGGCACCACACGAAGCACACGAGCCACCGAGACGCGACAGACGCCTCGCCGCTCGCAGCCTCGCGACGCGAGCCACACCCTCACGCGACGGGCACCTCCCCTCGGACCTGCCGGGCGCTTCGCGGCCTCCTCGAAGACAGCCGCGCGATCGATGCCTTCGAGCTCGGGGCACCACGCGAAGCACACGAGCCACCAAGACGCGACAGACGCCTCGGCGTTCGCAGCCTCGCGACGCGAGCCACACCCTCACGCGACGGGCACCTCCCCTCTGAGCTGCCGGGCGCTTCGCGGCCTCCTCGAAGACAGCCGCGCGCGATCGTTGCCTTCGAGCTCGGGGCACCACACGAAGCACACGAGCCACGAAGACGCGACAGACGCCTCGGCGTTCGCAGCCTCGCGACGCGAGCCACACCGTCGCGCGACGGGCACCTCCCCTCGGACCTGCCGGGCGCTTCGCGGCCTCCTCGAAGACAGCCGCCCGCGATCGATGCCTTCGAGCTCGGGGCACGGCGGCCATGCCCAAGCCGCGCGACGCGGGCGAGCCCTCGTTGCTCGGTGGCCAGTGCCCAAAGCCGCGCGACGCGGACGAGCACGGTCACCGAGCACGTGCGCCGCGCAGATCACGATCACGCCTTCGCGAATGCGCCCGGCAGGCTCGTGGGGAGCGGCGAGCACGTCGACCGCGCGCTCGCGCACGGAAGCAACGCGAGGCACGGCGCGCCCGCTGGCAAGCCGCGCGACGCGGACGAGCACGGTCACCGAGCACGTGCGCCCCGCAGATCACGATCACGTCTTCGCAAATGCACCCGGCTCGAGGGGAGCGGCGAGCACATCGACCTCGCGCTCGCGCACGGGGCGACGGCGCGCCCGCTGACGGAAGCCAGGGGCACGAGGCAGCGCGAAGAGAGCCCGTCGGGCGCTGCGAGGCTCAGACCGCGGCGGTCGAGGGGATCTTCGCGAGGCGCTCCTCGACGATGAGATCGGCGACGCGGTAGCTCGGGACGTTCGTGGCCTTCGCGCGCTCGACGATCTCGAGGATCGTGTCGTGGATCGCGAGGACCTTCTCGCGCGAGGCCTTCTCGTCGTAGCCCTTGCCGGTCGCGTGCCCGTGGTGCTCGGCGTGCACGTTGACGAGGCCGCCCGCGTTGATCGCGTAGTCCGGCGCATAGACCACGCCGCGCGCGTGGAGCGCGTCGCCGTGGCGTGCCTCGGCGAGCTGGTTGTTCGCGGCGCCCGCGATGATCTTCGCGCGGATCTGCGGGAGCGTCGCGTCGTCGAGGATCGCGCCGAGCGCGCACGGCGCGAGCACGTCGACGTCCTGCGCGAAGATCTGATCGTTGGGCACCACGGTGGCGCCGAGCTCCTCGCGCACGCGGTTGGTGCGGGAGGCGTCGATGTCGGAGATCGTGAGCTTCGCGCCGAGCGCGTGCAGCTCCTTGGCGAGGTAGTAGCCGACGTGGCCGACGCCCTGGATGGCGACCTTGATGCCCGCGAGGTCGCGGCCGTAGACGTGGCGGACGCAGGCCTCCATGCCGCGGCGCACGCCGAGCGCGGTGAAGGGCGAAGGATCGCCGCCGCCACCGTCCTTGGGCGGAAGACCCGTGACGTGCTTGGTCTGGCTGCGGATGACGACCATGTCCTCGACGCTCGTGCCCGAGTCCTCGGCCGTGATGTAGCGGCCGCCGAGGCCGTCCACGAAGCGACCGAACGCCGTGAAGAGCGCGGTGCGATCGAAGGCCTTGGCGGGGCGCATGATCACGCTCTTGCCGCCGCCGAGCGGCAGGCCCGTGATGGCCGCCTTGTAGCTCATGCCCCGCGCCAGGCGCAGGGCGTCGATCAGCGCGAGCTCCTCGTGCGCGTACGGGATGAAGCGACAGCCGCCGAGCGAAGGACCGAGGCGCGTGTCGTGGATGGCCACGATCGCCATGAGGCCCGACGCCGCATCGCGGCGCACGTGGACCTCGCCGTACTGGTGCTTCTCGAGGTGCTCGAAGAGGTTCATGCGGCGCGCTCTAACCGAGCGCTCGGGGCCCTGCAACGACGCAGCGCGTCGGGATCGCGGGCATCGCGAGACGACGCTCACGACGCAGCGGACATCGCCGACGAACGCGTGGTCCGCGGCGGACGGCCGTAGCCTCGAGGCTCTCGGGCCGAGGCCACAGGTCGCACGAATGCCCGAGAAAACAGGGGTCTCCGGGCTGGCCTCGCGTTTGCGATGGCCCCCGCATGTACATGGCCGCCTCTCCGACCCGCACCACCCTCGGCAAGAAGCAACGCCCGCGACGAACGAGCGAGACGCAGCCTGCACGACGCGCGTTGCGCGCCGTGCTCGTGGCCGGGGGCCGAGCGACCGAAGCGCGATCGATCGCGCGAGCGTTCGAGCAGGAGGCCGTGCTCGTGGCCATCGCGACGACGAAGGACGAGGCGCGCGCGCAGCTGCGGGGGCACCGCTGGGCGTGTGTGATGCTCGACGCGCGCTGGGAGCTCGAGCTCGCGAACGAGGCGCGCGAGGCCAGCGAGACCGTGCGCTGCTACGTCACCGACCCCAAGCGCGCTGCGTACGAGGGCCACCAGCCCCTGCCTCTGGGCGCGGCGGACGTTCACGAGATCCTCGACGACGAGTGAGGCGCCGAGCGCCGCGCTCACGATTGGCGCGGCCGCCCGCGCGGTGACAGTTTGCGATCGCGAGCTTCGAGCACCCGGGCCGGTGCGTGTTCGATCGCGACGGGACCGGTCTGTCCTTCTCGGAGGTCACGGGCATCGAGGGCATCGCGTTCGACCCGGCCGGACGATACGCACGGGCCCCATCGCCGCGCGCCCGAACGGTGGCGGCTACGCGGGCGAACCCTCACGCCGCTCGACGCGTCGGGCGTGGCGCGTCCGATCTGCGTCGAAGAGCTCGGAGCGCTCGCGACCGCGTGGGCCCGCGAGCCGATCAGCGCTCGACGATCGCGTGGAACGCGTCGTGGAACGTGCTGAGGCGCTCCTCGACGGCCGGACCGCTGGCGGTGCATTCGGACGTCAGCGCGGCGGCCGTGGTGGTGAGCTGTGTGGTGAGCTCGGCCCAGGCAGCCGCGTCCTGACCCTCCGGCGCCGGGTCGGCAGCGACCGCTCGCGCGCGCTCCTCGAGCTGCGCCGCGTTGGTGCACGCGAGGCCCGCGCGCGTCGCTCCGGGCTCGGCGTGCCACGTGGGTGCGAGCACGTCGTGGAGCGACGTGAGCGCGGGCGACATCGCGTGGTGGCCTTCGCCGCCGTGGTGCCCCTCACCGTGATGGGCTCCGTGCTCGCCGTGGTGGCCCTCGCCGCCGGAGTGCTCCTCGGACGAGGCGGTCTCGCCGCCGGAGGAAGCGCCGCCGCAGCCGATGAGGCCGGCGAGCGCGCAGACGAGGACGAGGGCGAGAGCGAAGGAGGTGTTCTTCATGGCGGCGCGGTCGTGACCGAGGCGCGCGCGACGCGCAAGCGCGTAGCGTCACAGGCGCGAGGCTCGGGTCTCGGGGATCAGAGGCAGCGCGCGCCCGCGGCGCAGCTGCCTTCTCGACACACGCCGCCGGCGCAGCAGGCCTGGAAGCGAGCGCCGCAAGCCTCGCAGCGCCGGCTGCCGTTGCAGAGCAAGCCACTCTCGCAGCGGTCGCCGCAGCACGGCTCACCGTCTCGGCCGCATCCGGTGCAGGTGCCGCCGGCGCAGACGAGACTGGCGCTGCAGCTGCCGTCGCAACAGGCCTGGCCACGCTCGCCGCAGGCCTCACACGTCATGCCGCCGCCGAACGGATCACCGCCGCGGCATGCGCCTTCGAAGCAGACGCCGCCTTCGCAGCAAGCTCGGCCGACGATTCCGCAGTCCGAGACGCACCGACCCTCAGGGGCGCAGGTGACGTCGGGAAGGCACGCGCCCGCGCAGCAGATCTGTCCAGGCTCGCCGCAGGGTGTGCAGGTGTCGGCCTCGCAGGTGGTGCCGCTCTCGCAGCCACTGCCAGCGCAGCACGGCTCGTCGGAGCGACCACAGTCCTCGCAGCGGCCCGCCACGCAGATCTGATCGGTGCCGCAGCCAGGGCAGCATGCGCCATCGGGGCAGACGCACGAGGTGCCGACGCAGACGCGGCCCTCGGTGCAAGGCTCGCCGCACGTCGGGGGCACGAACGCGTCGGGCTCGAGACTCGCTGCATCGTCGGCGACGACGAGGCCCGTGTCGGTGCCGGGTGGAACGAAGGCATCGCGGCCCGGATCGAGAGGCGCGTCCATCGAGGAGGCACCAGCGTCGCGACCGCCCAGGCGGCTCGGATCAGGCGCGACGATCGCGCTGCAGGCCGTGAGGGCGAGCAGCACGATCGCGAGCGAAGAAGACGCGAGCCGGCGCGGCGACATCCACCCGAGGATAGCCGAAGCGACCCGCCGCACGCGCGGCCTGGTCGGGTGTCGGACCTCTCGTGGGATCGCTGTCGGACCTCGCGCGGGATCGGTGTCGGACCTCGCTCGCTCGGGGGCGGAGTCGGAGCCTGGAAGGACTCCGTCAGACCGGCCGTGCACCGAGTGCGCGTTGGCCCCCCTGGCGGAATTGCGCCGCCAGGCGCCCGCCAATCCGCCAGCGGAGGCTCGAATCTCCTGCATTTCGTGCGCTCGGGAC
>JBILLJ010000067.1:0-45835 GCA_044376125.1 Sandaracinaceae bacterium | reverse complement strand
ACGAACCTCGCGATGATGCGAGACGCGACATGCGCCACCGCCCTCCGCTGCAGACACGTCCGTCGCAGCGCAGCGGAGCGAGACACGTTCCTCGCCGCGACGACGCGAGACGCGACGTGCGCCACGGCCCTCTGCAGCGTCGCGGCGCGAACCAGACCCATACGTCGCGATGCCCTCCCCGCGGACCTGCCGGACGCTTCGTGTCGTCCTCGAAGAAGGCGGACCTGGCGGACGCTTCGTGTCGTCCTCGAAGAAGCCTGTGAGCAAGTGACGCTCGTTGGCCATGCACGAGGACGCGGCGACGCAGGCCAGCGCCACTGCCGAGCACGAGCGCCTCGCAGCTCTCGATCACGCCGACGCGAACGCGCCCGGCAGGCCCGAGGGGCGTGGCCAGCACACGAACCTCGCGATGATGCGAGACGCGACGTGCGCCACGGCGCTCCGCTGCAGACACGTCCGTCGCAGCGCAGCGGAGCGAGACACGTTCCTCGCCGCGTCGATGCGAGACGCGACGTGCGCCACGGCCCTCTGCAGCGTCGCGGCGCGAACCAGATCCATACGTCGCGATGCCCTCCCCGCGGACCTGCCGGACGCGTCGTGTCGTCCTCGAAGAAGGCGGACCTGGCGGACGCTTCGTGTCGTTCTCGAAGAAGCCTGTGAGTCCGCGGCGCTCGTTGGCCATGCACGAGGACGCGGCGACGCAGGCCAGCACCGCTGCCGAGCACGAGCGCCTCGCAGCTCTCGATCACGCCGACGCGAATGCGCCCGGCAGGCCCGAGGGGAGTGGCCAGCACACGAACCTCGCGATGATGCGAGACGCGACATGCGCCACCGCCCTCCGCTGCAGACACGTCCGTCGCAGCGCAGCGGAGCGAGACACGTTCCTCGCCGCGCCGATGCGAGACGCGACGTGCGCCACGGCCCTCTGCAGCCTCGCGGCGCGAACCAGATCCATACGCCGCGATGCCCTCCCCGCGGACCTGCCGGACGCGTCGTGTCGTCCTCGAAGAAGGCGGACCTGCCGGACGCTTCGTGTCGTTCTCGAAGAAGCCTGTGAGCAAGTGACGCTCGTTGGCCATGCACGAGGACGCGGCGACGCAGGCCAGCACTGCTGCCGAGCACGAGCGCGTCGCAGCTCTCGATCACGCCGACGCGAATGCGCCCGGCAGGCCCGAGGGGCGTGGCCAGCACACGAACCTCGCGATGATGCGAGACGCGACGTGCGCCACGGCCCTCTGCGCCGCGGCGCGAACCAGGCGCTTACGTCGCGCGGGAAGCACGCGACCACGCGACAATGCAGGACCGTCCCGGTTTCTGCAACAATGCAGGACCGTCCCGGTTTCTGCAACAATGCAGGACCGTCCCGGTTTCTGAGCGCGAAGTGGAGTCACCCGCGCACGTCGCGTGTCCGCGCCGCGCGGTATGCGACAGCGAAGGCGAGCGCGGTGGCCCCCGAGCCTCCATCGAGCACGACGTCGCGAAGATCACACACTCGCGCAGGCACGAGCCCTTGGAGCGCCTCGTCCACGAGGCCGCACGCTGACGCGGCGAGGGCCGCGAGACCCCACGCCTGCGGCTCGAGCGGACGGCTCGCGCCAAGTCGATCGCGGAGCGCGCCCTCGACCAGCAGCGCCAGAGCGGCGTACTCGACGACGTGCACTCGTTCGGAGAGGTTGTCGAGCGTCGAGACCACGAGGCCCGTGACCGCGGCCGCCAGCGCGA
Organism: Sandaracinaceae bacterium; assembly: GCA_044376125.1. Classification (GTDB taxonomy): domain Bacteria; phylum Myxococcota_A; class Polyangia; order Polyangiales; family Sandaracinaceae; genus JAFLCL01. Next base: position 44,113 of record JBILLJ010000067.1, on the reverse strand, counting down.
GGACCGACCACACGCGCCAACGCGCGGGCCGCCGCGCTGCCGTGACCAGCACCCCGAGGCTCGCCGCACCGACGATGACGAGCGTGGTCGCGCCCAGCAGGCCCCTCTCCCTCAGCGCGGTTGCGACGCTCGCTGCGGGCAGGATCGAAGCGAAGACGAGGGCGCAGATCCCCGCCGCCCACGCCCAGAGAGTCCGCTCGCGACGTGACACCTGACCACGCTACCAGCGCGCCTCGATGGGAGTCACATCGCCTTGGTGGCGGAGCCCGTGCGGTCGTGCGCGGCGTCGTCGGCCAAGCGGGCGAGCCCCAGGCGTGCGACGGCTGGCTCCACGCCGCCGAGTGCGCTCGCGATCTCGTTCTCCGACGCGTCCAGCGCCAGGAGCGTCCGCGTGCGCAGGAGGTCGCGTCGTCGCCACCCGACCTCCCTGTCGAGCTGGCGCCGTAGACGCTGGCGCGCCTCGCCGAGCAGGGCCGCCACGCCTTGGCGCACGCGCGGATCCGGATGCTGGAGGAGCGGGACGAGCGCCACCACGCTCTCCGCCTCGCGCGACTGCGGCCCCAGGTGCAAGAGCGGTCCGGCCTCGCCATCGAGCACGCGCGACACGTTGACCTGTGCCGCGATCCAGTGCGTCGGCGCCGCCGCGAAGAGCACGAACACCAGCGCGAGCGCGTCGAGCTGGCGGCGCACGATCCACGCGAAGCTCCGGCGCTGCTGGAGCTTCACCGCGACGAGGATCACTCCGACCACCACCAGTGTGGTGCCGAGGATGCCCACGATGCGGAGGTTCGAGAGGCCCGTGTGCGCGATGTGGATCCCGATGCGTCGGTACGTGCCGGCGGCCAGCAAGAGCCCTTGGAAGATCCACGCGTGCGCGAGCGCGCGAACGGAGCTGGCGCGCGCGTCGTGTGCGAGTGAGCCGCGGAAGAGGATCCCCACGACGAGCGTGAGCAGCGCGAGTGCGACGGTGAGCCAGAGGGCGCCCGCGTGTGCGTACGCCTGGGTCGTCATGCCCGCGGGTGCGCGCCCGCTCCACAGATACGCCGCATCGAGCGCATGGTGCGCGGCGAAGACGAGGTTCAGACTGACGAGCACGTTGCGCGCGAGGGCGAGGCTCGCGTCGGACGCCTCGCTCGTACACTCCGCACGCTCGCCTCCTCGAGGCAGCCGGAGCGCGGGACGCAGGAGCGTGATCGCGCTGCCGAGCGCGATCACCGCGGTGAACAGTCGACCGAAGGGCGGCGGCTCGAGGCGCACGAGCGCCTGCAAGCCCGCAGCGACCCAGCCGCCGAGCACCGGGTTCGCGAGCGAGAAGATGCCGACGAAGAGGACGGAGAGGGCCAGGGGTACGAGCAGCGGCACGATGGCCACGACGCCGAGTCGCGAGCGCGGTGCGATCGCCGCGGCGCCACCCCAGGCGGCCCAGAGCCGTGTCGGCAGCTTGCCCAGGCTGGCGAAGGACGAGAGCGCTGCGTCGACGACGAAGAGCCGACGTCCACGCACGGCCGCGACGAAGGGGACGAGCAGCGCGAAGCCAGCGACGGTGGTGAGCGCCGTCGGGTGGATCGCGCTGCGCACGGCGACGAGACCGAGCAGCGCGACGATGCCGGTGAGTCGCGGCGATCGCCGCCACCGCGACCGCGCGACGAAGAGCAGCGTGGGCACGGCCGAGAAGAGCGCCGCGAGGCCGAAGCCCCCGGTGCCGAAGCCGTCGGCCCCGAAGAGCGCGAGATCGACGACGATCGCCATGGCCCCCGCCGCTGCGAGCTCGCGCCCCGACAAGGGCGCGTGTCGGGCCCTGTGCATCGACCGCGCTGTCGCGGCGGCTCGATACGGCTCGCTCTCCATCGACGGTGGCTCGGCCCAGGGAGACGTCTCCATGCGCCACGTTGGCGTGCCATCGAGGCGCCGGCGCAGCGCGCTCGCGGACCTTTCGCGGCGCAGATGTGGCGAGACGATGGCGTCCGCGCTGCGCTCACCGTGCCTTCAGCGGCGCGTGAAGGCGAGCTCGGGGGTGAGCGCGCCGTCGCTCTGCCAGGCGACGGCGTGGCAGTCGTTGCAGACGAGGGGCACCTCTGCGGTGCCGGCGTCGCGGCCCTGCGCGGCGTAGCCGTGGCCGCTCGGTGGGCCGGTGCCGCGCCACACGACGTGTGGGCGCTCGCTGCCGGGCTCGAAGCCGAGCTCGAAGAACTCCCAGCCGATCGCGCCGTCGCGGTTGTAGGGGATGCCGCGCTTCACCATCGCGTGGATCACCCAGTCCTCGAGCGCTTCGTGCTCGATCGTCTTCACGAGGATGGTGCCCACGGGCCAGCGCGCGCTGCCCTCGGGCGCGCGCGCGTTCACGTAGACGGCGGTCGGCCCCGGCGCCGCGCCCACCGGGAGCATCGCGCCCTCGACGGGGATGCGCTCCCACGTGCGGAAGTCCTCGAACGCGCTCGAGAACGCGACGAACGAGGTCGTCGCAGAGGACGCGCTCGCGCTCGCCGACGAGGTCGCGCTCGAGGGCGCGCTCGCCGACGAGGTCGTGCTCGAGGTCGCGCTCGAGGTCGAGGGGGCCGTCGAGCTCGGTGCGGGAGCGCTCGGGGACCGCGCGAGCTGGGCACCGAGGAGCACGAGCAACGCAGCGATCGCGCCGGTCACGCCGAGCACGCCGAGCGCCGCCTTCATCGCCCGAGTTCCGCGATGCCCATCGCGAGACCGGCCTCGCGCACCTCGTGGGCGAGCGCGCCTTCGGCGTCGGGATCGCTCTCGTGCGCGAGGAGCACGAAGAGGCGCCCGTACTCGCTCTCGGTGCTCGGGTGATCGGGATCGAAGCCCGGCGGCGGCTCGGGGAGGTCGTCGCCCCGATGAGCTCGATACGCTTCGTCGAGCCGCGCGAAGCCTTCGCGGAGCCTCCTCGAGCGCTCGGGACCGTCCGGCAAGGCTTCGAGCTCGGTCGCGAAGGCCTCGAGCACGGCGCGGCCGCCCTCGAGGTTCGCACGCATGTCCGCGAGCGTGTGCTGCGCGTAGCGCGACTCGCTCTGCCCCGTCGTCCCGAGGCGCACCTTCTCGGCCTGCTCCTCGATCGAGCCGAGCACGCCGCGCCACGCCGTCTCCGGGTCGAGCGCCACGGGATCGAGCGCCGCCTCCATCGCCGCCAGGTCGCGCACGAGCCTCGCGCAGAGGCCCGCGCGGAAGCGCCCCTCGCTCGCGGGCTCGAGCGGCGCGGCGGGCGCGTGGTGCACGAGCGCGCCCTCGAACGCACGCACGGGCTCGGGGATCTCCTCCGCGAAGAGCACGCGCTCGATCGCGTGCATGCCGATGAAGCCCTCGCCGTCGAGCGCGTCGCGATCCTCGCGCAGCTCCACGACGTGCTCGTAGCGTCCGTCGACGTCGGCATCGGTCTCGGGGAAGAGCACCGCGATCGCGCCCTCGATGCGCTCGTAGTGCACGCGCGCCTCACGCCAGCGCCCGCGCCGCTCCTGGGCGCCCGCACCCTCGGCGCACAGGCCCTCGGCCGCGCGTAGGAGCGCACGGGCCTCGGCGTCCACGTACCGATCGACCTCGCGCGTCGCACGCTCGCGTGGCGTCTCGCTCGCCGGTGCCTCGCGCGTCGCTGGTGCCTCGCGCTCGGGCGCCTCGCTCGCCGGTGCCTCGCGCGTCGCCGGTGCCTCGCGCGTCTCTCCACACGCAGCCGCGAGGCCCGCGAGGAGCACGAGCGTCGCCTTCTCGGCCGTGCTCGTTCGTCGTCGGCTCGCGCTCACAGGCCCTCCACGAAGCGCACGAGCGCGTCTCGTTCGTCGTCGTCGAGCGCCTCGAAGCGCGCGATCACCTCGCTCGCCTCGGAGCCCTCGGAGGCGTGCGCCGCGATCGCGTCGGCGACGTTCCCCGCGCGGCCGTCGTGGAGGAAGCCGCGCACGAAGCGCAGGCCCACGAGCGGTGCCGTGCGCCACTCGCGGCCGCTCGCGCCGGCCTCCTCGATGCCGTCCTCGAGGCCCGCGCCCATGTCGTGCAGGAGCACGTCCGTGTAGAGCGAGACCTCGCGATCGCGCAGGGCCTCGATGGGATGATCGGCGCGCGTGCGTGCGCGCGGCACGTGGCAGTCCGCGCAGCCGATCTCGGAGAAGAGCCGCTCGCCGCGTGCGTCGGGCGTGGCGCGCGCGGGGATCGCGAGGAGGCGCACGTAGGCCGCGAGCTGGGCCACGGTCTCGGCGTCGACGTCCAGGCCGACGCGGGCGTCGTCGTGGAGCTCGTCGGGGCCCGCGAGCTCGCTCGTGCGTGACGGCGAGGTGAGGCCCATGTCGCCCAGGAGCGCGTCGGCGACGAAGTCCTCGAGCGTCGCCGTGCGGGCCTTGTGTCCGAAGCGACCGAGCGTCGGTGCGTCCGCGCCGAACACGCTGGGCGTGACGACCGCGCCCTCGTCGTGCCGTCGCGCGACGCGGCCCGAGATCGGCCCACCTGCGCTCGCCTGCACCTCGGCCCACGCGAGGAGCTGCGCGTCGGGGATCGCCTCGAGCGCGCCGCGACCGATCACGGCGGGTGGGAGGCGCGTCGTGACGCGCGCGCCTTCGGGCGCGGTGATGGGCGTGTGCGCGCCAGCGGCCAGGCGCGGCCGCACGGTGTCGCCGAACGGCAGCGGCTCGCCCGCGGGCCCCGGCACCGCGAAGCGCTGCACCACGCCGGGCCCGCGCAGATCGTCCTCGTGACAACTCACGCACGAGCGCTGGATGTAGAGAGGCCCCAGGCCCTGCGCCTCGGTGAACGGCTCCTCGAAGCGCGCATCGCCCCGGGCGAAGAGCGTCGCGAGCTCCGCCGTGAGCCCCGCGATCGGCAGATCGCTCCGATCCTCGCGCACCAGCCGCGGCGCCGCGGGTGCCTCCTGTGCTGGTGCCGCCTCACCCGCGATCGTCGCGCGCGCCTGGCGTGGCGGATCGCACGCCGTGAAGGCGAGGAGGCAGAGGAGCGAAGGCGCGCGCACGGAGGCCATGATCACTGGAGCCAGATCGCCGTCGCGCCCGCGAGCGAGAGCGCCGCCGCGGTGCGCATCGTGTGCCAGGCGCTCCGCAGCGGATCCCCTGCGTCGGCCCGAGGGTCGTCGTGGATGCCGAGCGGCTCGCGCACGGCGTCGAGCTCCGCGGCCACGCGCACAGCGCTCCCCAGGAGGCCTCCGGGCAACGGCCGCTCGTCCCCCTGCGCGTGGAGAGGTCGATCGAAGGCGAGCGGCAGATAGAGCCCTGCGTTCCGCGCATGACAGACGCCCTCGCGATCGGTGCGCTTCAGCTCGGCCAGCGGATACACGTGGACGCCCAGGCTCACGCTGCGGAGCATAGGGGGCACATGGACGAGACGACAGCCTCGCTCTGGCAGGACGCGATCCTCCTCCCCGTCGGACACACCGAGGCGTTCGGCCTGCGGGTGTCGGAGCTCGCGTCGCGCGTCTCGCTCGAGGAGGCGATCGCGCTCGGCGATCACGCGCTCGCGCTCCACGCCGCCGACCGCGTGGTCTGTCTCGAGCTGCCCTTCGTGCTCGTCGGCGCGGTGCACGCGCGGGATGGGGTCGAGCTCCCGAGGCGATTCCACGCCCCGCTCGTGAAGCACGCACCGCGCGCGAAGATCCTCGGCATCGTCCCGCTCGCGGGCCGGGCGCTGCGCCTCGTCGAGCCCTCGCTCCTCGCGGTCCTCGACGACGCGGCGTGGCCCGACGCCGTGCTCCTCGGGCACATCGGTGGATCCGCGCGTGCGTCTCGTCTCGTGGCGCGCGTCGCGGCGTGGCCCAAGGGCGCCTACACCGCCCTCAAGAAGGCCGCCGCCAGCACACACAAGCGCACGTTCGAGCAGACCTACGGCTACTCGTCGGCGGAGCACGACGCGCACTGGATCGAAGGCCTCGCGGCCTGTGGGGCCGACGCGATCGCACCGCTCTGCGCGGCGCTCGCCGAGCCGCCGCCGTCTGCACCGCTGCTCTACGCTGCGCTCGGGAGCATCGGCGGCGCGGAGGCCGTCGCGACGATCGCGACCGGGCTCGCGAGCCCGACCGCCGCCACGCGCACCGCGGCGCGCGCGGGCTTCGACGCGCTCGAGGGCGTCGACGCGAGCGCGGCGCACGCAGCGGCCCTCTCTCTCGCGCGTGGTGCTGCGGCGTCACGGCTGCAGGCGCTCGCGATCGCCGCGCCGGTGGTGATCGATCCAGGCCTCCTCGAGGCGCTGCGCCGCACCGAAGGGGCGGCGGCCGAGACGCGCGATCCGTCGCTCGACACGCTGCGCGCGCTCGTCGCGTACTGGGCCGAGCACCTCGAAGGAAAGAGCTGGTTCTCACCGCGGCCGGCCATCGAGCGCGCGCTCGTCGCGCACGCTTCGCTCGAAGGTGCCTTCGAGCTCGCGGTCGGTCTCCTCGAGCAGATCCCGCGAGGGGCGCCGGAGGTGATCGCGGCCCTCGTGGACGCGTTCGGAGAGGCGCGCGTCGTGGAGGCGGTTCGCGCGATCGCCGCGCGGGGCACCGTCGCCAAGAAGGTCGCCAAGGAGCTCGCCCACTACCTCGGCGAGGTGGGGGCCGAGGCCAAGCCCGCGACACCGAAGCGACCGGCTCGCTGACCGACACGGCACGGCCAGGGCGCTCGTCAGGCTCGCAGGCCGGTCAGGTCAGCTTGTGGGTCACGATCCAGTCCACGACGGCGCGGACGTGGGGCGGGAGCGTGGCCTTGGGGTAGACGAGCGAGAAGGGGCGGGTGCGGCCGGCGTGGCGCTCGAGCACCTCGACGAGCGCGCCCTCGCGCACGAGGTCCTTCACCATGAAGTGGTAGATCTGACAGAGGCCCAGGCCCGCGTGCGCGAGCGCGACGAGGCCCTGCGGATCCTCGAGGCAGCGCACGGCGGCGCGCGGAGTGAGCTCGGTCGCCGGGCCCGCGAAGAGCCACGGCAGGATGCGGCCCGAGCGCGGGAGCACGAAGGGGAGACACTCGTGATCGGCCAGCGCCTCGAGCGTGCGCGGCCGACCTCGTCGCGCGAGGTAGCTCGGGCTCGCGAAGACACCGAGGCTCGCGTCGCCCAGGCGCCGCGCGACGAGCGAGGCGTCCTCGATGCGGCCCAGGCGCACCGCGAGGTCGTAGCCCTCGCGCACGAAGTCGATCGTGTGGTTGCCAATCTGGACGTCGAGCTCGATGCCGGGGTGCGCCACCGAGAAGCCCTCGAGCGACGGCACGACGTGGTGCAGGCCCAGCGTCGTCGGCAGGCTCAGCCGCACGCGGCCGCGCGGCGGGCCGCTCTTGCCACGCAGCTCCGCCTCGGCCTCGGCGAGCGCAGCGAGCGCCGTGACGCAGCGCGCGTGGTAGCGCTCGCCCTCCGGCGTGGCCTTGAGGTGGCGCGTGGTGCGGCGGAAGAGGCGCACACCGAGCTGCGCCTCGAGGCGCGCGACGGAGCGGCTCACGGCCGCGGGCGTGACGTGCAGGCGCTTGGCCGCGCTCGTGAACGAGCCGCCCTCGAAGGTGCGAACGAAGGCGAGGATCGTCGGCAGCGAGGCCTCGGGCAGCGGCGTCGCGCTCGTCACGAGGGGCACCCCGGCCGCGATCGATTCATTCCCTCGAGGAACGACTCATTCATTCCACGAGAGGCTACCGAGCGAGCGCGCTCGGGGCCAGGCTCTCTCGGTGCTCGACGGACCGACCGACGAGCCGACAAGGAGCCCGACCATGACGACCTCGAAGAACGCCCCCACCCACAAGATCCTCGTCGTCCTCACGAGCCACGCGCAGAAGGGCTCGACCGGACAGAAGACGGGCGCGTACCTGCCCGAGCTCACCCACCCGCACGCCGTCTTCCGCGCGGCCGGCTGGGACGTGGACTTCGCGTCGGTCAAGGGCGGCGAGGTGCCCCTGGACGGCGTCGATCGCGCCGATCCCGTCAACGCCGCCTTCCTCGACGACGCGGCGCTCGTGGCGCGCCTGCACGCGAGCCTCGCGCCGAAGGACATCGATCCCTCGGCGTACGACGCGATCTTCTACGCCGGTGGTCACGGCACGATGTGGGACTTCCCGGACGAGCCGACGCTCGCGGCGGTTGCGGCGCGGATCTACGAGGCCGGTGGTGTGGTGGGCGCCGTCTGCCATGGCCCTGCGGCCCTCGTGAACGTGACGCTCTCGAGCGGTCGTCCGCTCGTCGAGGGCAAGCGCGTCGCGGCCTTCACCAACGAGGAAGAGCGCGCGGTGGGCCTGGCGGACGTCGTGCCGTTCCTCCTCGCGGACGCGCTCACCTCGCGCGGCGCGGTGCACGTGCCGGCGCCGAACTGGGCCGCACAGGTGATCGTGTCCGAGCGCCTCGTCACCGGGCAGAACCCCGCCTCGGCGCGCGGTGTGGCCGAGGCGATCGTGACGACGCTCGGCGGAGCACGACCCGCGAGCGACGCGCGGATGGCACGCGCGACCGCATGATCGGACCTTCCGCGGCGCGCGGCGCGCGGGCACCATGGAGCGATGACGTCCTCGCTTCGCACGCTCGTCGGCCTGGGCCTGCTCGCGTCCTCTCTCTCCCTCGGTGCCTCGAGCGCAGCGGCGCAGGCGACCTGCGTCGACGCGACCGGTGACGCGTGTCTGGGCGTGCTCCGTGGCGCGCGCCCCGACGGTGTCGTCGAGGACATCTTCACCACGCGAGACGGCCTCTACGCGCCGCAGCTGACCTTCGCGAGCTACGTGCGCGGCGTCAACGGCTGCATCGGCGTGACGCACACGCCGACCATCCTCAGCGGGTACACGTGCGGGGCGATCGGCTCCTCGCCGCCGGGCGGCAACGATCCGGCGTTCCAGGCGAACTCGCTCGACTGGTACTGGACGCAGATCGTGCGCACGCGGCCGGACGGCTCGCAGGTCGCCGACGGCGAGGCGGGCAACTACGAGCCCACGCGTGGGCGCATCTACGACCTCGGCGGCGAGGCGAACCGCGTCGTGCTCTTCCCGATCACCGATCACGCGCCGCTGCCGTGCGAGGCCTTCGAGTACACGGTGTGGCTCTCGAACGATCCGGACACGACGCGCACCGCGACGCCGGAGGCGCCGGACCCGCTCGCGTGGAACCCGGCGCGCCTGATCCGCGCGTACACGCAGGGCTGGACGCGAAACCCGACCGCGGCCGGCGCGAGCGAGCGCGACCGCGCCGACCTCGCGACGTTCCTTCGCGACGCGAGCGCAGGCGAGGCGGTGGCCGACGCGCTCGCGACGGTGTGGGCGCTGCCGTGCGGCCTCTCGTTTCGCTACGTGTCGATCCAGGGCGGCAACAACGGCAACCCCGGCCCGGAGTGCGCGTTCCACTCGAGCGAGGACGAGCTCGACGCCGTGGCGGGCCTGAACGAGGACGACACCGCGATCTGCATCGACGCCGACGGCGACGGTCACCGCGCGGCGAGCTGCGGCGGCAGCGACTGCAACGACATGGATCCGCGCATCCACCCGGGCGCGTTCGAGCCGTGCGACGCGACCGAGGATCTCGACTGCCAGCCGATGGCCGCGTGCCCCGAAGGCACGCGCTGCGATCCGGCGAGCGGCCTCTGCGCGAACGAGTGCTTCGAGGGTGGCTGCTCGGACGGCTTCACCTGCAGCGCGGGCGGCTTCTGCACCGAGAGCGCGTGCGCGATGCGCACCGAGCCCTGCCCCGACGGCACGATCTGCCGTGGCGGCGCGTGCGTCGAGCCGTGTGAAGGCGTCGTCTGTCCGCGCGGCGAGATCTGCGCGGGCGGCTCCTGCCTCGATCCGTGTCAGGGCGTGGTCTGCCCCGCCATGCAGGTGTGCATCGCCGATCGGCCGGGCGCGCTGACGATCTGCGGGCCCGCATGCACGTGCCTCGATCTGCCCTCCACCTCGCTCTGCGAGGCGGGCACGGTGTGCGACGCGCGCATGGGCTCGCCCACGGCGGGCCGCTGCGTCGAGCCGGGCTGCGAGACGGTGACGTGCGCGGCCGGCGAGGTCTGCAGCGGCGGCAGCTGTGTCGATGCGTGCGCAGGCGTGACGTGTCCGCTCGGACAGCGCTGCGATCTGGGCGCGTGCGTGGCCGACCGCTGCGCAGCGGTGACGTGCGGCACGGGCCTCGTCTGCTCGGGCGGCCGCTGCGTGGCGCCTTGCGATCTCGTCACGTGCGAGGCGAGCGAGCGCTGCCGCGAGGGCGTGTGCGAGGCCGATCCGTGCTTCGGCGTGGACTGCGGCACCGAGGCGCGCTGTGTCGAGGGCGCGTGCATCGCGAACGGCGAGGGCGACGCGGGCGGCGCGAGCGGCATGGACTCGGGCCCACGACGCGACGCGGGCACGCGCGCAGGCGCCACGAGCGAAGGCTGCGGCTGCAGCGTGCCCGGCTCGGGCGAGCACGATCGCGCTCGTTCCGTGCTGCTCGCGCTCGGTCTGCTCGCGCTCGTGCTCGGGCGCCGCGCCTCGAAGCGCGCGCGCTGACGAGGACCCATGCACGCAGCCTCACGTGGTTCGGTCGGCTCGACTCGCGCTCTGGACGCGAGGCTCCTCGGCGCGGTCCCGATCGCGCTCGTCGCGGCGCTGTCGTCGGTGGCGTGCGATCCCGCGCCGACCGGCGCGACGTGTCGCTCGAGCGCCGAGTGCGGCGCGGGCCGGAGCTGCGTGGATCGTCGCTGTGTGGCGCGCGACGACGCGCGCCTCGACGCGAGCGCGTCCGGGGATGCGCCGCTGCCCGACGCGCCCGTGAGCGACGCGCCGCTGCCGGACGCGGCCCTCGACGCGGTCTGTGCGGCGACGGAGGCGCGCGCGGTCGAGATCCGCCGGCCGATCGACGCGATCGTGCTGCCGGACGAGTCTCCGTCGATGGGCGTGGCGCGCGATGCGGTGCGCGACGCGATGGAGACGACCTTCCGCATCGCGATGGAGGACGCGGCCATCGACTACCAGGTGATCTGGAACGGCACGACACCGCTGCCGATGCTCGAGGCCTCGGGCCGTCTCGTGCGCAACCCGATCGGTCTCGGCAGCGGAGACGACGCGATGTTCAAGCCCGCGCTCGACTCGTACGACGACGAGCACCTCGTCGAAGGTGCCCTCGTAACCCACGATCGAGGCGCCCGTGCCGCTCGTGGCGTCGGTGAAGTGGACGAAGACCTTGAGCGCGTCCTCGCGCAGCGAAGGCCGCCACGCGCGCGCGAGCCCGCGCTGTGGGGCACGGCTGGCGACTACCGCTTCGTCTACCACGGGTTCGTCGGCCTCACGCCCAACACGCCGGCGAGCGCGCCGTACGCGCCGACGGATCCGCTCGTCACGGGCTCGTGCTCGGGGAGCTTCGCGAACCCGCGCGCGCTCCAGGAGATGGCGATCCGAACCGGTGGGCTTCGCTATCCGCTCTGCGATGCGCCGGGCTTCGACGCGGTGTTCCGCGCGATCGCGAAGGCCGCGATCGAGCGCGCGGCCGTCAGCTGCGCGCTCGAGCTGCCCGAGCCACCGATGGGCATGACGCTCGATCTCGCGACGCTCGCCGTGCGCTACGAGAGCGGAGGCGCGAGCGAGGTCCTGCTCCGCGCTGCCGACGCGGGTGCGTGCAACGACGCGTCGTTCCTTCTCGAAGCCGATCGCGTCGTGCTCTGCCCCGCAGCGTGCGTACGGATCGAGGCCGACCCCGCCGCGGTGTTGACCCTGCTCACCGGCTGCGACCCCGAGCTCTACTGATCTCGCTTCCGAGCATCGCCGCGCGGCGCGACGATTCGGAAGCTCGGGCTGCGCTGGGCCGAGGTCGTCGCGCCGACAGGGTCAGGTCGCGCGCGCCTCGGCCCCGATCCCGTGCGATCAGCTCGGCGGCAGGATCACGTGATCGATCACGTGGATCACGCCGTTCGAGCACGCGATGTCGGTCTGCGTGACGGTCGCGCTGCCGTTGAGGCGCACCGCGCCACCTTCGACGGCGATCGAGATCGGCGAGCCCTGCACGCTCGTGGCCGACGTCATCCCCGTGACCTGCGCCGCGCGCACGTCGCCCGAGACCACGTGGTACGTGAGCACGGCGCGGAGCTGCTCACGGTTCTCGGGGAGGAGGAGGTTCTCCACGGTCCCGGCGGGCAGCGCAGCGAAGGCCTCGTCGGTCGGAGCGAAGACGGTGAAGGGTCCGGGGCCGTTGAGCGTGTCGACGAGACCGGCGGCCTGCACGGCGGCGACGAGCGTCTGGAACGAGCCCGCGCTCTGCGCGGTCGCGACGATCGTGGCCGGCGCGGACTCCGAGCCGCTCGAGCTCGCCGACGTGGTCGAGGAGTCGGACGACGCGCCGCCGCCGCAGCCAGCGAGCGCGAGGAGGCAAGCGAGGGACAAGGGAGCGATGGTTCGCATGGATCAGCACCTTCGTCGGGCGGGAGCGCCCGGAGTGAGGGTCGTGTCGTTGGGAGGACCTGGAGCCCCGAGCCCCAGCGCGGGCCATGCTGGGTTCGGCACACGCGAACGGGGAGCCCGCAACAACGGGCAGGTCCACCAAGCCACGAGCACCCGAGGCTCGATGCCGGGCACGCAGCGGAGCCAGGGAGGCGATCACGGATCCGCGAATGCGCCCGGCAGGACCGAGGGGAGTCGCGAGCACATCGACCTCGCGATCAGGCGCAGACGCGACGCTCGCCACGGCGAGGAGTGGCGAGCACATTGACCTCGCGCTGAGGCGCAGACGCGACGCTCGTCACGGCGAGGAGCAGTCGCGAGCGCATCGACCTCGTGATCAGGCGCCGACGCGAGTCCCTCCTGCGTCTGGAGCCGGATCGCGTGGAGGCTGACAGGCCGGGCAGTGATGTAGCGTCCTTGCGGCCATCGTGCTGCGCGCGACGGGTCCGTTGCAGCGCCTGCATCGCGTGCGGCCATAGACGTAGAGCTGCTCGCGACGGCTGCGCGGGGCCTCTCGACGCTCGCGCAGCGGCACGGTGACGATGCGACCCGAGCGTGCGCCTGCTGCGAGCAGTGAGCGCGCGATGCGCCACAGCCGATCGAACGTGGCCTTGGGCACGAGACGCCCCGGTGTGGCTGGATCGAGACCGACGAGGAAGAGCAGCTCGGCGCGGTAGACGTTGCCGATGCCGGCGAAGATGGACTGATCGAGCAGCAGCGCGCCGATCGGCCGCTTGGATGCGTGGACACGACGCCACGTCTCGAGCGGACGCGGCGCCTCGGCGAGCGGGTCGGCCCCGAGCCGCCTCCGCAGCGCGCGGTACGCGTCCGGGTCCACGAGGTGACACGCCGTGGGCCCCGTGAGCTCCCACGTCACGTCCGCGGTCCGCAGGCGAAGGCGCGCCGAGGCGCGTGGTCCATCGTCCTGACGTCGCTTGCGAAAGCGTCCGAAGAGCCCGAGGTGTACGTGGAGGCGGAGCTCGTCGAAGTCGAGGAAGAGGTGCTTGCCGATCGCGTGCGCGCCCGAGAGCGCGAGCCCATCCAGCTGCGAGGCCTCGGTGAAGCGGCCTTGCGGCGAGGACACCTCCACGGGCCCCGAGAGCGACGCGCGCAGCTGCTGCGCCAGGCGATGGATCGTGTGGCCTTCGGGCACGAAGGCACCGTCACGCGACGATCGCGTCGGCGATCGCCTCGCCGCTCGTCCACGCCGCTTCGATGCGCGGCCCGAGCAGCCCATCTCCGGCGAGGCCGAGGCCGCGCGAGCGATCGAAGAGGCACGGCACACCGAGCGCGCGGGACACGCGCGCGAAGCGCCAGCGGTGCGCGTGGACGAAGCGCACGTGCACCGCCGCGAGCCCCTCGCGGCCTCGGAGCGCGAGCACGAGGCGCTGCGCCACCTCGTCGGCGTCGGACTCGAGGTGACGGCGCGAGAACGCGACCGAGGCGTGCACGACGAGGCGCACGAGCGGCCCCTCCGGCGTGCGACCGGGCTTCCGACCCTCACGGGCGAGGAGCGTGATGATCGGGTCGGCGTCGTCCTCGGTGAAGACCACGTCCTCGAGCGCGCTCGCCGAGCCCGCGTCGCACGCGAGCGTGAGCGCCCAGCACGGATCGTAGGTGATCGACTCGAGCGCCTCGAGGAACACGCCGTGGGGGGCGAGCAGCGCGTGGCTCTGCGGCGCGGGCGCGGTGAGCACGACGACGTCGAAGGGGCCCGCGTCCTCGGCGCCCTCGAGCGCGAGCCACCACGCCCGGTCGCGTCGCGCGAGCGACTGGACGCGCGTGCTCGTGCGGATCTCGAGGCCCTCTGCGAGCCACGTCGGCAGCGCGTTCACCGAAGGCGTGGGGAGCCACCACGTCTCTTCGCATCGAGGGGCGTTCGCGGCGACGATGCGGCCCGCCTCTGCCCAGCCGCGCACGAGCTCCGCGAAGCGCGCGCCGCGCGCGGAGAAGCGCTGTGCCCCGTGATCGAAGCCCCCGAGATCGCGCCCACGGCTCGCGCACCGCCCACCGACGCCGCGACCCTTGTCGAAGAGCACCACGCGCACACCACGCTCCGAGAGCGCGCGCGCCGCAGCGAGCCCGGCCATTCCGGCGCCGACGATCGCGACCTTCACTCCCGCGTTGCTGGGGCCGACGACCGCGCGACGGAAGCCCCGCACGCACGCGGCGTCCGTGCCCTCGTCGCAGCCTTCGCGTCGATCAGCGGAGCGAGGTGAGGGCGCGGCCGCCGTCGATCGAGCTCAGCTGCCCCGTGATCCAGCCGGCCTCGTCGGAGACGAGGAAGCACGCGAGCGCGGCGACCTCGTCGGCGCTGCCGGGGCGGCCGAGCGGGTGCGTTCCCTTGCTGCGCTCGAGGAAGGCGGCGTACTGCGCCGAGTCGAGGCCGGCCGTGGTGTGCAGCTCGGTCACCACGACGCCGGGGTTGATCGCGTTGACGCGCACCTTCTTCGGTGCGAGCTCGATCGCCGCGCTCTGGACGAGCATGTCGACGGCCGCCTTGCTCGTGCAGTACCCGAGGAGACCCGGGTAGGGCCGCAGCGACGCCACGCTCGAGGTCGCGAGCACGGCCGCGTCTCGCCCCGACTCGGCGCTCTTCACGAGGTGAGGCACCGCGAGGCGCAGCACGTCGTAGGTCGCGAAGACGTTGACCTCCATGAGGCGCCGGAACTCCGCGGGCTTGGCGTCGAGCGCGCCGTCGAAGCCGATGACGCCCGCGTTGAGCACGAGCACGTCGAGGCCCCCGAGCGCGCTCACGGCCTCGTCGATCGCGCGCGCGTTGTCGGCCTCGTTCGTGTGATCGGCCACGATCGCCTGCGCGCCGAGCTCCTTCGCGAGCCCCTCGAGCCGCTCCTTGCGCCGCGCCGTGATCGCGACCTTCGCTCCGTCGGCCGCGAGCCTCCGCGCGATCGCCTCGCCGAGCCCGCTCGATGCGCCCGTCACGAGCGCGCGCTTGTTCATGACCTTCATGCCGGCAGGCGTAGCAGAGACCCGCGTCGATGCTGGATCAGTTCACGATCCACGCGAAGTCGCAGGCGCCGCGGAGCTCGGTGCGTTCCTCGGCGCTCGCGGGCAGGACGATGACGTGCGGGCCCGCGCCTCGGCGCTCGGCGCGGCGCGGGATGCCGAGGCCTCGCTCCACGTGGGCGCGGCCGGCGAGCACGACCATGCGGTGCGGTGCGCCCTCGGCCTGCATCGTCTCGGCGACCGTGAGCCCCATCGTCTCGTCCCAGACGAGCTGCGCGAGCAGCATGCGCTCGAGCATCGCGGGATCCATGTCGGCGTGGTGCTCGCCGAAGAGCGAGAGCACGAACGCGCGGTGCTCGGCGTCGTCGCGCACCATGTCGGCGGGCAGCTCGGCGCGGAGCGTGGGATCGAGGCTCTCCTCGCCCCCGCGGGCGATCGCTCGCGTGAGCTCGCGGCGTGCGTTGAGCGCGACGAGGCGTGCGCGGTGCTGGCGCGCGAGCTCGAAGATCGGCCGGTAGAGTGCGAAGTCGAGCCGCCAGCGCTCGGACCACTCGATGCCCGCGAGCAGCGCGGCCTCGTCGAGCTCGCCCGCGACATAGCCGTTTAGCGGCGCCTGGTAGGGGCGCTGCACCATCTCGAGGCCGATCGCGAGCGACGGATCTGCCTCGAGCAGGGTCGCGATCACCTCGCGCTGCACCGCGTGGTGCGCCGCCTGATCGTGCGACTCGCCGACGTAGACCACACGCGCCGCCAGCAACGCCTCGCGCAGCGCCACACGCGTGGCGCGCTCGCCGCTCTCGCAGCGCACGATCTCCGGATCGGCAGGGATCGCCCACGGATCGGCCGAGCTCATGTTCCCTCCACAGCCTGCGACGAGCACGAGCCCGACGAGGCAAGCCCACGAGAAAGATCCGACGCGCACGGCAGGCACGGCGAGATGGTGAGGCCGTGAGCGGACGATGACCACCCCGACCTCGCGATCGCCACGCCGCTGCGCGTATCCTCGCAGCCATGCCGCGCTTCGTCCCTCGCCGCTTCACCGCGTGGGCTCCGTGCCTGCTCGCGCTCTCCGCGATCTCGTGCACCGTCGCCTCCTGCACGAGCGCGCCGCCGGCGCCGAGCTTTCCCGTCACGCCACGAGAGGCCGGTGTGCGCGCGCCGATCACCGCGGACTGCAACGCCCTCGAGGACATCCACTGCCTCTTGCCGTGGCCCTCGAGCAGCTTCCTCGTCGCCGACGCGAGCACCGCGACCGGAGTGCGCGTCGAGGTGAGCGCTGCGTCGATGAATGCCGAGGACGAGGCGAACGTGTGGGCCGCGGACGGCTTCTCGCGCGCCACGAGCGTGCTCACGGGCCTGGGCTCCTTCCTCGACCCCGCCACGGTCGCGACTCCGCCGACCCACGTGGGTGGCGCGCTGCGGCTCTACGTGGCCTCGCCCGATCACCCCGACTACGGGCAGGAAGTGCCGCTGCGCCTCGAGACGATCGACCAGCTGCGTGGCGAGATGGGCCAGACGCTCGTGCTCGGCGATCCGCTCGTCCTGCTCGATCCGGCGACGGACTACGTCGCGGTCCTCACGGACACGGTGCGCACGCGCACCGGCGACGCGGTGCCCGTGCCCCACAGCACGCGCATCGCGCTCGGCCTCGAGGCGCCCGCGAGCGAGGCGGAGGCCGAGCTCGCCGGCTACCACGCGCCGACGGCGGCGCTCCTGCGCGAGGTCGGCGTCGATCCCGCGCACGTCCTGCGCGCGTGGGACTTCACGACGCGCAGCCAGGACGATCCGCGTCACCTCCTGCTCGCGATCCGCGACGCGACCCTCGCGGCGCTCGAGCGCGGCGAGATCGAGTTCGTGATCGACGACGTGACCCACCGCGAGAGCGGCGACATCGCGACCATCGTGCGTGGGCACATGACGGGATTGCCCGATTTCATCGACGATTCGCGTGATCTCGTGCTCGATGCGGACGGCACGCCGCGCGCCAGCGGCACCGACGAGTCGCCGTTCCGCGTCGTCATCCCGCGCGGCACGGGCGACTACCGCACGGTGCTCTTCGGACACGGCGCGGGAGGCAGCGCGAACGACGGGACCTTCGACGAGGCCCTCGCGGCGGAAGGAATCGCCAAGGTGGGCATGGAGCTCACCGGCTTCCACGGCGACGTGCTGCTCCAGACGATCATGGCGCTGGGCGATCGGCTCTTCGTCGGCATCCGCCGTGCGGTCGGGCCGCTCATGCAGGCCATCGCGCAGGCCGTCGCGATCGAGCGTGCGCTCGGCGGACCGCTCGGCGACGTGCTCTCGGCCGAGACGCTCGGTGGCGAGGTGAACCCGCACGTCGGGCGTCGCCCGGGCCTGGACGGCGTGCAGTGGGTCGGTGGCTCGCTCGGTGGCATCACGGGCCTCGTGGTCACCTCGGTCGATCCGGAGATCCACCACGCCGTGCTCAACGTGCCTGCGTGCGGCTGGGCGCAGTGGGTGCAGGACTCGGTGCTCTACGCGATCGCGGCCTTCAGCATCCGTCGCAACAACGGCGGCGAGATCGGCGCGGCCCTGGGCCTCGCGATCGCGCAGACCGAGATCGACGCGCTCGATGGCGCGAGCTTCGCGGAGATGGCGCGTGAGGACGGCGACGTGTTCCTCGTGCAGGAGAGCATGGGCGACAACGTCGTTCCGAACGCGGGCACCGAGTACCTCGCGATCGTGACGGGCGCGGAGATGGTCGGCGCGCCGCTCGCGCCGATCCATGGCCTCGAGGAGGCGAGCGGTGACGTGGTCGGCCACAGCGCCATCACGCAGTTCCGCGCGGAGGCGACCGACCTCGGCTCCGTGCACGGCTTCGCGGCGAACACGGGCAACGTGTCCGGGCAGGCCGCGATGGAGCAGATCCAGGGCTTCCTCGAGAGCGCCTTCGAGGGCAGCCCCGTGATCCGCGTGCCGAGCCAGTGCCCCGGCGGCGTCTGCGACTTCCTCGCGGAATGATCGCGGCCCGAGCCACGAAGCGACCCGCTTGTCAGGCCGAGGCCCGCGGCGCGTCGGGCTCTCCATGAAGACGATCCGCGAGCGCATCGCGCACGCGCTCGGCGCCGACGTGGTGCCCGGCATGCTCGCCCTCTCGGGGGCCGATCACACCTCGCTCGCGCTCGAGATCGCGAAGGGGCGCGCCGCGCAGCGCAGCCCCGCCGAGGTGCTCGCGCAGTTCGAGCGCGACCGCTTCGTCAGGCCCTCTCGCTGCGATCCGTTCGTGCTCGGCGCGCTGCGGCTCCACACCCTGCGCGCGGCGGGCGAGCACGGCTTCGAGGCGCTCGAGCTCGCGCCGCTCGCCCCGCTCGGCACGAGCTCGAGCGTCGCCACGGCGTCGCAGCACAAGATCGTGTCGACGGTGCGGCAGACCGAGGCGATCTCCGATCCCTCGAACGTGCTCGCCCTCGAGAGCGCGTCGCGGCGCCGACGCGATCCGCGCGGTCCCGCGGTGCACCTCACCGCCACGGCCCGCGTGACGCGCGCGCAGGCCCTCGAGCGCCCCGAGTTCACCGCGCACTTCGAGCTCTTCGTCACGACGAGCGCGGGCCGCGACCCGGGAGGGCGTCGCTTCGAGGAGGACGCGCTCCGCACCGCGCTGCTCGTGCAGCTCACGCTCCTCGAGCGCCTCGAGGCAGAGGGCTTCGCGCTCGGCCCGCGCGCGGTGCGTCTCTCACCCGATTCGAGCCACGCGGCGCTCGCGGCGCGGGTCCGAGATGCGCTCGTGTCGCGGTGGCCGAGCGTGCCCGTCGTGATCGACGGCGCGCGCATCGCGAAGAGCGGCTACTACCGCGGCGTCTGCTTCGGTGTGTACGTCGCGCCCCGCGAGGCGCCGGAGCGACTGATGCCTCTCGGTGACGGTGGCCTCACCGACTGGGTCGCGAAGCTCACCGCGCGGCGCAACGAGCGCTTCCTCGTCGGTGCGCTCGGCCTCGAGCTGCTCGCGAGCGTGTTCGCGCGCTGATCAGGGCCAGCGCGGCCAGTGCCAGCGCCGCCGCGGATGCGGAGGGCGCGCGCGTGCCCGCGCTGCAGCCCGAGCTCGTCTCGGCGGGCGCAGGGCTCGGTGTGGCCGTCGTGGGCGGCGCGGGCTCGGTGGTCGCGGGCGGCGTCGTCGGCGTGGCCGTGGCCGTGGCCGGGGGCGTGGGCTCGGTCGTGGCCGGCGGCGCGGGCTCGGTGGTGGCAGGCGGCGCGGGCTCGGTGGTGGCGGGTGGTGCGGCGCCGTCGCGACAGCCGATCTGCGTCCAGACGGACGCACCGCGCGAGCGACACACCTGCGTGTAGCCCTCGGCCGCGAATTGCCCGTCGCACCGTGTCGGCGCGCCGTGGAACGTATCGCACGCAATGCAGACCTCGTTGGGGTGCGCGGGCTGGACGATCGCGAGCGTGCACGACTCGACGAAGCCGGGCTCGACGATGTCGGCCGAGGCTGAAGACGGAAGCGCGAGGAGCGCGAGCGTGGCAAGCACGATGGCAGGACGTGTCATGCGCGGCAGCGTCGCACGAAGCTCGGCGCCGTTGGCTACTCGTTCCTCGAACGCGGCAGGTTCTCTGCGCGAACGAACTCCGGATGCCCGTACGGAAAGACACTCAGGGCTTCAGATCGTGCGGCCTCGACATCGCCATCATCGGCGCGACCCAGCACTCGAAGTGTGAGCGCGCGGTCCAGTCGCGCAGCGCACGCGAGAGGGTGGCGCGTGAGCTTCGTTGCGCTCACGAACTCCTGCTCCGCCTTCTCGAATGCGAGCAAAGCCGACTCGTGATTGGCCTGCGCGGCGTGAGCACGACCTGCGTTCAGGAACGCCCGAGCTCGCATGGGATGAGGTCCCCATCCCAGCGAATCAAAGACTTCCACCACTGACTGCGAGGCGTCGAGCGCTAACGCCCACGCTCCGTCCTTGAGTCGCACTTCGGATTCCGCCCAACACACACGTGCCTCGTAGTAGGGCCCGAGCCCGTGCGCGGCGCGGTGCTCTCGTGCTTGTTGGATCTGCTGCGCCGGCCCTCGAGGTGGTATTCCGTCCTTGGCTCCTCCGGTCAGCGCCGATGCAAGGAGTTGGTCGAGTTCGTCTTCGGGTCGAGCGACACTGTAGGCGAGCACGACGTCGCGGATGAGCGGTCCGAGCCCGCGAGCGATCGCGGCGTGAAGTCGCGCCACGTGGAGTGGTTGTGCTTCGTCAGCATCGATGTCCAGCGGTTCCAGTACGTCCGACGCTGCGGTGAAAAGTGCGCGCTCGTAGGAACCCATCTCCACGAAGAAGGCAATACTGGCAAGTAGTGTTGCGTTCGCGCCGAGAGTCGGGAATCCGTCCCATCGCTGAACGTCGCTGAGTTCGACCCACGGTTGTCGGGGCTGTAGGACGCTTTGGGCGCGCCACGCGATCTCCGCACGGAGTGACGGTTCGAGGTCGAGGCGTGCGGCCAGCCATGCGGCGGCGTCCAACAAGCCGTCGTGAAGGGCGAGCCGCACCAACTCGCCGTCGACGACGTGGCGCTTCTCGTAGTCATCCGCCGCCGATGACCACCCGCGCCCTCGACGCCTCGGCGTCAAGCCATGAAGCCGTGCTGCTCGCCGCAAGAACAAGGCATCGAGACCAATGGCAGCCCACGGTGGTTGTTGGCCTGGGTCGAGAACGGCTATCCCGGGTTCGAGGTCATACACTGCTTCCACCAGTCGGTGGTGCATAGGCGATGTACGCCACTCGCGTATTCGTGCCGCGTAGGTTCCATCCGACTCGGTAAATACTAGCCGCCTGTGGCGGGAAGCAATTCGCAGCGCGAACTCGACACGCCCCGACCATCGCGTGGCTCGGACGGTGTCGCCGAGAATGAGCCACGACTGCCTTGAGCTCTCCACAGCTTGCAAGAGCTGTCCGAATGGAAGACCCGCGTCGATGACCACCGGGGGGGAGCCGCTCGCGGCCTCCAGGGCGCGCGTGATCTCTGGAAGATCCTCGCCGTCCCAGCTGAGCTCCTCTTCCTGAATGATCGCGTTGCGAACTAGGAAGGGCAATGGCTCCGCGTCGCAGACCACCGTGTGGGACACCCAATCAGCCAAATCATTGTTCGACCGACTGAGATGCGAAGCGTCCTCCACCCAGAGCACGAGTTTGAGACGTTTGGTCTCGATCACGCCACGCGCTTGGTTAGCAAGCGCCAACTCGTCCTCAGAACCTCCGAAGACGACAACGCCATTGTTCACGACCTCTGTCACTTCACGCCAGGTGCTGCAGAGGGTGGGCTCCATACCGGAGCGAATGAGGGCGCGGACCAGGTGCCCAATCATCGGGTCGAATGCCTGATCGACCGTGATGACCATGGCGCTCTCGCCTGCCAGCTTGATGGCTTCCGCAGCCCGAACCGCCCACGGACGCGGTGCGATGGTGGCGAGAATGCGCGGCCCGTTGCGTTCGAGCCACTGGTCGGTCGTCTCGGCCGTCATTCGAGGAGCCGGCCGAGGAGCAACACGGGATGTGGGTAGTACCACGGAGAGCCGTCGGGGTAAGGAAGCAGCACCTCGCTCCGGACCAACTCCCACACGAGGTCACCATCTGGACAGCGATGGAGTGGATCGTTCTTCACCGACCTGAGGATATCGATGTGGCTGACGTGCAGACCACGTTCGATGCCGAGGCGGTGCTCGCGTAGCACACGATCGATCAGTTCGTCTCGGCTCGCATCGGCATTCTCGAAGATGTGTTCGAGCGCGACCTGGCGAACCAACCGCATGAACTCTCTCGCGCGGCCACCGGAGTAGTAGGCGAGCTGGTGGACGTGACGATCGGCGAGCAAGACTCGCCCCAGGTCCGCCACACGTAGCTTGAAGACCTGGAGGAAGAACGCGACACCCGCACCCTCCCGCCTCGGGTCGTCGGGTGCGTCCCGATCGAGAACGGGCTCGTTCTCGAGCACGAGGGTCTGGATGTCGTGCTCCGCGATGCCACGTGGGGTGAGGGAGTGGCGGAAGCCCATCGGCGCCGTCATCACCAGCGATGTGGCGAGACGCCCGAACAAACTCGACTGCACGAACAAGCGCTCCGCGTGATCGCGGTCGCGCAAGCGGTCCAACCCATCGAGGACGAGGAGAACTCGCTTGGTGCGAGACTGGATGCCGCCTGCGATGCGATTGAAGCAATTGAGCAGCGTTCGAGCCTCTTCCTCTTGATCGAGGAGCACTCGATCTCGTTTCACACCGATGGGTGCGTTCCAGACGGCGCCAGAGATGGCGGCGAGAGGAGCGAGCGATGGTCCCCCGAGCATGCTCGACACCGCGACGGCGACCGAACCTACGAGCTTCGCCAGATCGATCGCGGGTGCCGCACGAGAGTCGGAAGCTCGTCCTGCAGCACGCTTCCACGCCTCCTCGAGTGCGACCCTTTCTGCGGGCAGATCTTCCCCGAGTTGCTCGCTGGCAGCACGAAGTAGCGCGAGCGCGGCCACGAAGACAACCTCCCACGGTTCCACGCGCTGAAGACCCTCGGGATCGCCGACGACCTTGTCGAAGTGATCCGCGAGATCGACCAGGATGACGAAGTCGTCACGCGCCCGCGCCTCTGCGATGCGGAAGAGCTCGGTGGTCTTTCCTGTGCCGACCGTCCCAACCAACAACCACTTGGTTCCGGATGTGCCCTCGAGAGCGGCCAGCGTTCTCACGATCCGGCCTGCCGGGCTCGCCTTTCGCTCAGCGCGCCAGCTCGCGTGGTCGGACCCCCGGATCGCGAGCAGCGGGTCGAAACGCTTGTGGAGCTCGTGCCAGGTCATGGGCGTCGACGAGGATACACCGGCCTGCGGCACGGACCAGCGACGCACGCTAAGTTCGCGCGGCCATGACCACCGCGGCACAACGGACCGTCGTCCTGCTCGGAAAGACCCCGCTCACCATCGAGAACGTCGCGGCCATCGCCGATGGGCGCGCCACGATCGCGATCGATCCCGATCCGCACGTGCGCGCGCGCATCGCGAGCGCGAGCCAGCTCGTGGAGGACGCGCTCGCGAGCGGACGCACCATCTACGGCGTGACGACGGGCTTCGGCGCGTCGGTCGAGTTCCAGGTCTCGCCCGACGTCGCCGCGCGCATGCCCATCAACCTCGTGCGCTACCACGGCTGCGGCACGGGCGAGCTCTTCGGGCCGCGCGAGGCCGCCGCGATCGTCGCGGTGCGCGCGAGCTCGCTCTCGCTCGGTGCGAGCGCGGTGCGGCAGGAGCTGCTCGATCGGCTCTGTCTCCTGGTCGATCGGCGCATCGTCCCGTGCATCCCCGAAGAGGGCTCGGTCGGCGCGTCGGGCGATCTCACACCGCTCAGCTACGTGGCGGCCCTGCTCGCGGGCGAGCGCGAGGCGTGGGTGGATGGTCGCGTCGTCTCGGCGCCGGAGGCGCACGCAGTGCTCGGCGTCGAGCCGCTCGTCCTGCGCCCCAAGGAGTCGCTCGCGATCATGAACGGCACGAGCGTGATGAGCGCGCTCGGGGCTCTCTCGTGGGTGCGCGCCAAGAAGCTCGCGCGCATGACGGCGGTGCTCACGGCGATGGCGTCGGACGTCCTTCACGGCGTGCCGGGCCACTTCGACGATCGGATCTTCGAGCTCAAGCCGCACCCGGGACAGCGCACGCTCGCGCGCTGGATCCGCGAGCGCGTGTGGGAGAAGAACACGCCGGCGCGCGTGCAGGATCGCTACTCGATCCGCTGCGCACCGCACGTCGCGGGCCTCATCCTCGATTGCCTGCCGTGGATGCGCACGATGCTCGAGACCGAGATCCACGGCGTGAACGACAACCCGATCATCGAAGGACCGACCGACGGCTTCCCCGAGGGCCGCATCCTCCACGGCGGCAACTTCTACGGCGGCCACGCCTGCCTCGTGACCGACACGCTCAAGAACGTCGTCGCGAACGTGGGCGATCTGCTCGATCGGCAGGTGGGCATGCTCTGCAACCCCGCCACGAACGCGGGCTTGCCCGCGAACCTCAACGCGCGCACGGGGCCCGACAAGGCGACGCATCACGGCTTCAAGGCCATGGAGATCAGCGCCTCGGCGCTCGCGGCCGAGGCCCTCAAGATGTCGATGCCAGCGTCCGTCTTCTCGAGGAGCACCGAGAGCTACAACCAGGACAAGGTCTCGATGGGCACGATCTCGGCCCGCGAGTCGGTGCGCGTGCTCGATCTCGTCGAGACGATCGCGGCGATCCACCTCCTCACGGTCTGTCAGGCCGTGGACCTCCGAAAGCCCGAGAATTGCCACCCCGCGAGCCGGCAGATGCACGAGGCCGTGCGCGAGCACGTGGGCATGGTGAGCGCCGATCGCCGCATGGACGTCGACATCCAGAAGGTGCTCGAGCTCTACCGCGCCGACGCGCTGCCGCTCGGCTCGAGCGACGCCTGAGCGGCGGCACACGCCGCGGACGACTGAGGCAGCGATGAGGGCAGCGCGACGGTCCTGGAGGAGAGTCGGCCCCGTGGCGCTCGGTGCGCTCGCGCTCGTCGCGTGCGAGACGCGCCTCCAGAGCTCGGCGAGCTCGGTCGCGGGCCTCACGTGCGAGGGCCTCGCGCCCGCGGGCCGCGATGGCGAAGGCCTGGTGCTCGAAGGTGATCTCGCGTTCGCGAGCATCGAGGATGCGCGGCGCTTCTACGCCGAGCGGCTGCCCGCCGACGAGGGACCGCCGCGCCCCGACACGCACCTCGTGGTCGCGACCACGGGCTGGCCGCACGCGATCTACCCGCGCGAGGTGCGAGGCGAGGTGACGTGGTGTGTCTCTCCCGACTTCGGCGCCGATCGCGCGATCGTCGAAGAGGCGGTGGCCACCGCGATGTCGCGCTGGTCCGAGGTGACGGGCGTCGTGTTCCGCCAGATCGAGCCCGAGCGCTGCGCCGAGCGCGGCGTCGATGCGCGTGTGGTCGTGCGCGCGAGCTGCCTGCCGACCCGCGTGCTCGCGCAGGCGATGCTGCCGTATCGCGACGGCCTCCGAGGTCAGGACCTCGAGCTCAACACCTGTTACTGGGAGCGCGCGCGCCTCTTCGAGAGCGCCGAGACGCTCGGCCGGACCGCGCTCCACGAGGTCGGGCACCTCCTGGGCTTCGTGCACGCGTGGAACACGGAGGACTACGTCGGCGCGTGTGTGTGCAGCGCCCGCACCGCGTTCGATCCGATCTCGGGCTGGGATGCCGACTCGATCATGGGCTATCCGAGCTGCGGCGCGCGCTGGAGCTACTACGACCCTGCGGCGCTGAGCGAGACGGATCGACGCGACGCGGTCGCGGTCTACTGCCCGCGCTCGCTCGATCGGCTCCGCTGCGTCCTGCCCTGACCGGGCGCCTTCACTTCATGAAGGCGTCGGGCTCCTCGAAGGCGTCGGGCGCGACGAAGGCGTCGGGCGGCTCGAAGGCGTCGGGCGGCTCGAAGGCGTCGGGCGGCTCGAACGCGTCGGCGGGCTCGAAGGCGTCGGGCGTGACGTGTGCGTCGGGCGTGACGTGCGCGTCGATGGGCGAGAACGCGTCGATGGGCGAGAACGCGTCGGGGGCGACGAAGGCGTCGGGCTCGGCGAAGACGTCGTCGGCGGGGCCGGTGTCGTCGGGCGAGGGACCGGTGTCTTCGCCGATGACCACGAACGCGTCGTGGCCGGTGTCGTCGCTCGGGCCCGCGTCCATGTCCGCTCCCGCGTCGCGTCCAGCGTCGGGGCCCACGCGCGATCGATCGAAGTCGACCACGAACGAGCAGCCCGCGAGGGCGAGCAACGAGGCACAGAGGACGGAAGTCGAGCGACGCATGGTGCGAATCGTATCGCTGAAAACGCGCCGCGCGTCGAGAAAGACCGTTCGGAGCCGATCCCGGGCGTCACGTGGCCGTCACGTGGCCGGGTCGAGGCGCGCGAGGACCGTCGGGCGCGCGCGGTAGGGCAGGCCCTCGGTCCGCACACAGATCGCCTTGGTTCCGAGGCGATCCCGCTCGCGCAGGGGAAGCGCCTGCGCCTCGTCGGGCGCCTCGAGCAGGGTCCACGTCGGGTGGCCGTCGGCCGTGAGCATTCGTGCAGTGTGCTCGAGCGATCGCTCGATCGCGCGCGCGCGGAGGAAGAACAGCGCGGCGAGGACGACGAGCGGCGCAGGGAGCACGACGAGGCCCGTCCACGCGAGGTCGGTGCCGGGCGCGGCGCGGAGGCCGAGCGTCGGGAGGATCGTGTAGAAGATCGTCTGGCAGTAGCGGCCCTCGAGCCCGAGCGCGAGCAGCACCGCGAGCGCGCTCGCGCCCACGAGCAGCCGTGCGCCGCCGCGCCAGCCGATCGCGGGGCTCTCGTGGCTCGGCGCGAGCAACGCACCGTGCGCGGGCGAGACACCGGCCGCGAAGATCGCTCCGAAGACGAGGCCCGCGGGCACGCTCACGATCGAGCCGACCAGGAGCAGGACGAACGGTGCGAGCAGCCAGCGGCCGAGCTCGTCGAGGCCCACGCGGCCGAGCTCGTCGAGCACCGCGACGCCGAGGAGGAGCACGGGGTGACACGCGCCCGCGAGCGCTGCGAAGCCGATCACGTGGCCTGCGCCACGGGCGGGCCGGAGGCCCGCGTGGACGACGAGGGCCGCGAGCACTGCGCCGAGCACCGCGGCCCAGGCCGCGAGCGAGCACAGCTCGCCCAGCCGGTACGCGTCGCCAGACACGAGCTGGCCGAGCACCAGCTCGTCCACGAGCGGGCAGAGGAACGCGCCCGCGAGCGCCGCCGCGACGATCACGGGCGTTCGCGTGCGCAGCGCGAGCGTGTCGGGCTCGAGGCTCGCGGTCTGCGTCATGCGTCCTCCGCGATCGCGGTGAGGGCGGGGCTCGCGCCGCGGTACGGGCCCGCTTCGTCGCGCGCGACCACCTCGAAGAGCTTCCGGCCGCGCTCGAGCGCGAGCAGTGGCACCACGCTCTGGGGGCTCGCTTCGGTCGCCGTCTTCCTCCACCGCGGATGGACGTCGCGCCGCAGCGCGTGCGCACAGCGCGAGAGGACGAGCTCGAGCCAGAGGCCGCGCGCGAACGCGAGGAGCGCACCGATCACGAGCGGGCTCGCGAGGAGATGGCGCGTCCACGCGAGGTCGGAGCCCTCGGGCAGGTGCACGCCGAGCGAGGGCAGGGCCACGACGAAGAGAGCCTGACAGTAAGGGCCCTCCGCGGCGTGGAGCAGCGCGAGGGCGATGCCCGCCGCGAGCGTGAGCTGCAGCGCGCTCGCGCCCGCGACCCACGCGGGGCCATCGTGCGAAGGGGCCTCGAGCGATCTCGTCGCGGGCCACGTCGTGACGAGGAAGAGCGCGCCGAAGGCCGCGCCCATGGGCGCGCTCACGATGCTCCCGAAGGCGCCGATCACGCCGGCCATGCCGATCACGTCGAGGCCCCCCGCACCACGCGTGGCCACTTCGGTTGGAAGCGTCGCGAGCAGCAAGAGGCCGAGGTGCAGCACACCGGCCGCGGCTCCGAAGCCGACGGTCGCGGGCACGCGCCACCGAGCGCCGACGCGAAAGGTGAGGTGCGCGACGAGCCCACCGAGCGCGCCGGCCATCACGGGCGACCAGAGCACGTACGCGACGATCGCGTCGAGCTCGGGATCGAGGCCGTTCGTCATCCCGCCCTGGAAGAGGAAGAGGTCCACGCACGGCGCGAGCACGGTCGCGGTGAGGGCACACGCGAGCACGGCCGTGCGCCGCGTGCGGGCGGCGAGGGTCGTGGCGTCGTCGAGGTGCGACAGCATCCGGGCCTGGACGGACAGGGTGACCGAGGAGATTCCGCGCGCGAGCGGATCCTCGACGAGCGGTCGCGGCGAGCGGGTGAGCCGTCGCGGGGTCGGGGCCGACCTCACCCCGTCGAGATCGAGGCGATCGGGACCGGATGTCCGCGGTAGGCGTCGAGCTGCTCGCGCGCGACGATCACGACCGTGTCGCGGAGGCGATCGCTCGCGAAGACCGGCACGATCGCGTCACGGGAGGGCTCGGTCGTGATCTTCCACCGCGGGTGGCGGTCGTGACGCAGGGCGATCGCACAGCGAACGAGCGCGACGTGCAGCCAGAGGCTGCGCAGCGCGAACACGAGCGCGCCGAGCGCGAGGGGCGATGCGAGGAGAAAGCGCGTCCACGCGAGGTCCGAGCCGGGCGGCGGCGCGAGGCCGAGCGAGGGCAGCGCGACCACGAAGAGCGCCTGACAGTACGGGCCCTCGAGCGCGTAGAGCAGCGCGAGCGCGATGCCCGTCGCGAGCGTCAGGATGGAGGCGCCGAACAGCCAGCACCACGCAGGGCCGTCGTGCGAGGGCCGCTCGTCGCACCACGCGGCGGGGCCCGTCGCGATCACGAAGAGCATTCCGAACACCGCGCCCATCGGCGCGCTGACGATCGAGCCCATCGTGCCGAACATCAGGCCGCCGCCGATGCACTCGAGCCCCGCGAGGCCTCGCGCCGCGACGTCGGCAGGCAGCGAGCCGAGAAAGAGCAGACCGAACTGCACCACACCCGCCGCGGCCGCGAGGCCGATCGTCGAGGCCACGCGCGCCCACGCGGAGGCTCGCAGCCCGAGCGCGACGAAGGCGACGAGGCCGCCGAGCACGCCGGCCATCAGCGGCGTCCACACCGCGTACACGAGCACGTGCCCGAGCGCCGGATCCTCGTGGTCCGTGAGCACCTCCTCGACGAGGAGCCAGTCCACGAGCGGAGCGAGCACGGCGGCGGTGAGCGCGCAGGCGAGCACCGCGGGGCGTCGTGCGCGCGCGGGCAGCGCTGCGGTGTGATCGAGCTCGGCCGTCATGGGAGGTTCTACGGTGAGCCTGAGGCAGGCCATTCCTCGGGGCGCGCGCGAGGTGCGTGAGTGGTCGCGAACGCGAGGTGAGCCGTCGCGGGTGTGCGCTCGCGAGCTCCCGAGAAACCGGGACGGTCCTGCATTCTTGCACAAACCGGGACGGTCCTGCATTGTTTGCTCCTCGTGTCGGGGCCCGCGCGGGTCACGTCCCGCAAGAGGCCGTGGCGTCCGTCGCGTCGGCGCGTGATCGCGTGGTGCGTGTGCTCGCGGCGATGGCGAACGACGGCGCCTGGACATGGGGCGGCTGTACGAAGCGCTGCGAGTGCGTCATGCCTGCCGCCGCATGACGTCGCTCCCTCCCTCCAAGCTCGACAAGACGGTGGCCTTCCTCGGTGCGGGCAACATGGCCGGCGCGCTGATCAAGGGCCTCCTGGCCTCCGGTGTGCTCGCCCCCGAGCAGGTGATCTGCACCGACGTGCGCAAGCCGCGCCTCGAGGAGCTGAAGCAGAAGCACGGCGTGCGCGTGATGACGTCCAACGAGGAGGCCGCGCGCGCGGCCGACGTCATCGTGCTCGCGACCAAGCCGCAGGTCTTCGATCGCTTGCTCCCCGAGGTGCGCAATGGCGTGAAGGTCGACGCGCTCGTCGTGTCGATCGCCGCGGGCATCCCGATCGTGGCGATCGAGGGCTTCCTGCCGCCGGGCACGCGCGTGGTGCGCACGATGCCCAACACGCCGGCGATCGTCGATGCGGGCGCCACCGCGATCGCCGCAGGCACGCACGCGAACGACGACGACGTCGCGCTCGCTCGCGCGCTCTTCGACAGCGTGGGCGTCACGGTCGTGCTCGACGAGTACCTGCTCGACGCCGTCACGGGCCTCTCGGGCTCGGGCCCCGCGTACATCTTCCTCATCATCGAGGCGCTCGCGGACGCGGGCGTGAAGGTGGGCCTGCACCGCGAGTCCGCGCAGCTCCTGGCCGCACAGACCTTGTTCGGCTCCGCGAAGCTCCTCCTCGAGACGGGAGAGCACCCCGGCAAGCTCAAGGACATGGTCACGAGCCCTGGCGGCACCGCGATCGCGGGGCTGTCCTCGCTCGAGGCGGGTGGCCTGCGCACGACGCTCATCAACGCGGTCGAGACGGCCACGGCGCGCGCGAAGCAGCTCGGCGAGGAGATGGGCAAGAAGCTCGGCGACAAGCGCTGAGTCTTCCGGGTCGAGCGATCTCTCGTTCCTGAGAGAACGACCATTCGTTCAGCCGACCAGCGTGGGCGGGACGAATGGACCGGGCACCGCCGTCCAGAGGCAGGTCCCGGTCGCGGCGTCCCACGTGCGAGCGCCTTGCTGGTTGCAGCACTCCGCGGTCGTGGGCTCCGCGTTCGGCTCACACGACGGACCGCTCGCCGTCGTGTCGTTGGACACGTCGTGGGTCGCGTCGTTCGACGAGCCCGTGGTCGTCGTGTCGTTGGCGGGCTCGCGGTCGCGCAGCGTCGCGGTGCCTCCGCAGCCGGTGAGCGTGAGGCCGGAGACCACGAGGGCAGCGCGCAACGCGGGGCGGTTCGTCATCGAGACAGCGTACATGGCTCGCGCGCGCGACGGCTCGTGTCAGCATCGCGCCGTGCGAAAGGAGACGGTCCTCGGCGCCTGGGCGCTCGTGAGCCACGAAAGCCCCTCGCGCGTCGTCCGCGCGCTGCTCGCGTGCGCGGCCGCGCTCGTCACCGCGCTCGCGTGCGCATCGCTCGAGGCGCAGGACGCCGAGTCGCTGCCGATCCCCGCGGCGCCTCCGTCGATCGACGCCGTCTCGACCGAAGGCGTCGCCATCGCGATCGACGGGCACCTCGACGAGGCCGCGTGGGCGCGTGCGCCGTACGCGAGCGGGTTCCGCGAGCGGGTGCCGCACCCCGATCGACGCCCGCCGGTGGACACGCGCTTCCGCGTCCTCTTCGACGACGGCGCGATCTACTTCGGCCTCGAGATGTTCTACGCGCCCGACCAGGCGCCGCGGCAGATCGAGCGCACGCGCGACGGCACCGACATGTACTCCGACGACGTCGTCACGCTGAAGATCGACGCCCGCCGTGATCGCCGCACGACGCTCGGCTTCTCGCTCAACCCCGCCGGCACGCAGCTCGATTACCTCGCGATCGACAACGGCCGCTTGTTCCGGCGCGAGGTCGACATGGTGTGGGAGTCGTCGGTCGTGGTCCTGCCCGATCGCTGGATCGCGGAGGTGCGCATCCCCGCGGTCGCGCTCGGCCTCTCCGACGTGGCGCCCGGTGTCGAGCGCACGATCGGCCTCAACGTCTCGCGCGATCACGCCGCGCGCATCGCGACCTACGACTGGTCGCGCATGCCTGCGGAGTTCGGCCCGTGGTCGGCGCTGCACTACGGCGAGATCCGCGGCGTGACCGGCCTCGGCGGCGGTGCGCCGTACAACCTCACGCCCTACGCGCTGGTCGAGCACCGCGGCGCGGGCGCCGATGGAACGCGGCCCGACGCGCTGCGGCTCTCGGCCGGCGGCGAGGCGCAGATGCGCCTCGTGAACGACACGTGGCTCGAGACGACGGTGCTCACCGACTTCGCGCAGGTCGATCTCGACGACGCGCTCGTGAACCTCGATCGCTTCCCGCTCTTCTATCCCGAGCGCCGACCGTTCTTCCTCACGGGCCTGGACGTCTTCGACTTCGGCGTCTCGGGCATCCTCCAGCCGTTCTACTCGCGACGCATCGGCCTGGACGACGGCGCACGGCCGATCCCGGTGCTGGCCGGCGTGAAGCTCTACGGCCGCGAGGGGCCCGTGAGCTTCGGTCTGCTCGACGCGGTGACCGACGAGGAAGGCCGCAACGTGAACTCGCTGGCGGGCCGGGTGCGTGTGCGCCTCGACGGCGGCGCGTCGTACGTCGGCGCGATCGTGGTCGGTCGCCAACCCTTCCTCGAGGAGCGCGTCCACGACGGCGAGCCGGGCAACCAGACGACGGTCGGCGCCGACGCGCTCTGGCGCACGCTCGACGAGCGCCTCGAGCTCTCGGCCTTCGTGCTCGGCACGAGCCGCGACGGTCCCGACGAGGATCCGCGCACCTCCGAGCCCATCGGCACGGGCGAGGGCGTCGCGGCCTTCGGACAGGTCCGCTACCTCGGTGAGTGGACGCAGCCCCGCGCGTACTTCCTCTACCAGGACGCGGGCTTCGCTCCTTCGCTCGGCTTCGTGCGACGACGCGGCGTGCCGCGCGCGCTCGTCGAGGTGCCGCTCGTCGCGCGCCCGAGCCAGTTCTTCCTGCGCCGTCTCACGTTGCTCGCGACCGGCGTGCTCGAGACGAGCCCCGAGCTCGACCGGCTGCTCACGACCACGGGCTCGGTCTCGCTCGACCTCGAGAGCGACGCGGGCTGGGACCTCATCCTCTACGCCGCGTACGTCGAGGACACGGTGCAGCGGGACTTCGAGCCCGTGCCCGGTGTCGTCGTGCCGGCTGGCACGTACGAGGGTGTCTCGAGCTACGTCTCGCTCGCGACGCCCGACAACTTCAACCCGTACGTCTACGCCTCGTACGGCCTCAGCAACGCCTATTTCGGCGGCGAGAGGCACAACGGCTACGCGCAGATCGCCTGGAGCCCGCTGCCGGAGCTCCGCGTGGTGCTCTCGGCCGACGTCTACCGCGTGGCGCTGCGCGGCGCGGACCCGTTCTTCACGTACGCGGTGAACGGCCTCGTGCGCGTCACGCCGCTCACCACGCTCCAGGCCGACCTCGTCGCGCGCGTCGATCAGGAGAGCCGCCGCGCGATCGGCATGCTGCGCATCCGCTGGCGCTACGCGCCGGGCTCGGACCTCTTCCTCGTGTGGCGCGAGGACATGGTCTACGAGCCCGTGCTGACGAGCGAGCGCACGCTGACCGTGAAGGTCACCTACCGCATCGACGGCCTCCTCTGACGCCGAAGCTTCGGGCTGGCCACGAGAAGCATCAGGCCGAGCCGGGCTCGCGGGGCTCGAGGCTGGCGATCGTGAAGTCGGCGTCGACGTGGTCGAGGTGCGTCACGTGGATCACCGCGGCGCGTGGCACGGTGCCGTACACGTGGGGAAAGAGCGCGCCGCCGCGCGAGGGCTCCCAGCGCAAGGTGTCGGGATAGAGGAGCGCGGGGTCGATCGCGAGGACCACGAGGTCCGTCTGGCCCGCGAAGTGTCGCCGCGCGGTCTCCTCGAGCTGCGCGCGTGCGCTCATGTGGAAGAAGCCGTCGCGCGTGTCGACATCGGCCCACGGGACGGTGTCGGTCGCCGTCGCCCAGAGGGTGGCTGGGAGAATCTTGTAGAGGGCTTCCATGCTCGCAGCGTCCTCGGGACTGAGCCTCGGACGTGTAGACTGACCTCGTGGCGCGGCCCGACAAGCTGCACGAGGTCCTCGAGAAGCTCCCTCGCGACGGGCTCGAGCTGCGCCTCGCGGAGCGGAACGAGACGCCGCTGATCTGGGCCGTCAGCGAGGGCTACCACGACGTCGCGGTCACGCTGATCGAGGCGGGTGCGGACCTCGACGCGAAGAACGTCGACGGCAACACGCCGCTCATCCGCGCGGCGTGTGAAGGGCGCACCGAGCTCGCGAGCGTGCTCGTGAAGGTCGGCGCCGACCTCGACGCACAGAACGAGGACGGCTACTCGGCGCTCATCCTCGCCAAGCGCCGCGGGCACCTCGAGATCGTCGACCTCCTCCTCGCTGCGGGCGCGGACCGAACGCTCGTCACCGACTTCGGCACGACCTACGACGACCCTGGTCACTCGCCGAAGATCTCGCTCACCGGTCGTCGCGACGCGGGCCTCGAGGCGAAGATCCAGGACGGCATCACGCGCTGGCGCGATGGCCGCGCCGGTGTCGGGGGTCGCACGCTCGAGAAGTACGTGAACCTCGAGGAGGGCGATCGCTTCGTGCCCACCTCGGTGCTGCGCGCGGCCTACGTGCGCTACGCGGGGTCGGTGGCGCCGAGCCTGCCGAACTACGTGAGCCTCGAGGACGACCTCGAGCTCGGCATCGTCTCGAGCGCGGTGCCCGAGATCGCGAGGGCGATCTCCTCGCTCCTCTGTCGGTCCCTCGAGGACGCGCGCGACGATCGGGGCGGATACATCCCGGCGGCCGTCGTGCGCCGCGTGCAGCTCGAGATCATCTCGCCGCACGGCGTCGCCCACACCTGGGGCGTGACGGGCCACCGCTTCGTGCTCTCTCGTCCCGTGGGCGATCGCAGCGAGATCCTCGCGACCATCCTCGTCGGCCGGAGCAAGGACACGATCTTCTTCTTCACTGGCCGCTACAACAACCTGCGCCACTCGACGATCGACGAGACGGTCGACTTCGCGCAGCCCGATCGCGACGACCCCAGCCACAAGTGGTTCGACCGCTTCTGGTTCCCCGAGGTCACGCGCTTCAAGCCGCGCGGCTATCACCACATCGCGAACTTCGTCGTGTCCAAGGAGCAGCGCGGGCAGAAGATCTCGCGCCTCCTCCTCGGCGCGATCACCGAGCACTACGCGCGCGATCACATCCTCGCAGAGGGCCGCGCGATCGGGCACTCCCAGCACGTGCTCTGCGGTCGCGGCTTCTGGCAGATCGGCGATCCGCCGTGGCTTGCGCGCATGGAGAAGCTCGGCTTCTACCTGCGCTGGGGCGCCGAGAGCTTCTTCGTCGAGCAGGACTGGGCGCCGCTGCCGAAGGTGCTCGATCGACACGGCGTGCCGGTCGATCACGTCGCCTACAACACCGCGGCGGGCATCACGAAGCGCTACGCGGAGACCACTCCTCGCGGCAACGCGGACGAGCACCTGATGGATCGGGTCCCGGAGGTGCTTCGCCGCTCCGCGGATCCGCGCTGCAAGCTCCAGTACTTCCAGGCGATGTTCGACTTCTGATCTGCTGCGCGCTTCGCCCCCGCCGGCAGGCTCCCCGAAGAAGCGCCTTGGCGAGGCGGGCGATTGTCCCTGAGAGCACGTGTCACTTGGATCGATCGATGCGAGTGGCACGTGCTCGAATCGGCGGGAGGGAGGCTCTCGCCGATTCACTCGGCGAGAGGGAGGGTCTGCGGCCAGACCCTCCGGCAAGAAACGTCAGAGCATGAGTCAATCCAAGTGGCTCATGCTCTGAGAGGTCCCATGACCACCGACACCAGCCTCACCCAGCGCAGCCTCACGCACCTCCGCACCGAGCACACGCGCGAGACCCAGAAGGTGGCCCCGTTCACCGGCGAGGGCGCCTACCACGGCTCGACGCGACGCCGTGCACCGGCCAAGCCGCGCGCACCGCAGCCGATCGTCGACGAGATGGCGCCGACCACGATCGCGACTTACCCGGCGGACGGCTCGCGCCCGATCGCGAGCTTCGAGGCGACCTTCCCGAACGTCTACGTGGTGGAGCGACAGCTCCCGGTGCCGACGCAGGAAGACGTGCGCTCCGACGGCGTCGTCTTCTGCTGGTGTCCGCTCGAGGAAGCGATCGGGCTCGCGGGCCCGCTCACCCGGCGCGTGCTCGAGGCGATGAAGGAGCTCGTCGTGGGCGACAAGCGCTACGTCTACGTCGACTCGAAGATCCAGTACTTCGAGCCCGGCGACGTACCAGTCGACAGCCAGCACTGGCACGTCGATGGCAGCATCGTCGCGCGCGGGCCCGTCGTCGAGGCGCTCGGACACAACCTCCTCCACGACATGAAGGCGCGCCTCACGAGCGACCGCGTGCCGCCCCGCTACCTCGCGTACCAGTCGTCCGATCACTGCGCGACGATGTTCGTGACCGAGCCCGTCACACTCACGATGCCGGAGCTGATCCCCGACTTCGATGGCCTCGACGCGGCCATCCGCGCACGCGCACCGCGCGACGCGAGCCAGCCCCCCGCGACCATCGTGCGCACCGACGGTCTCTCACTCCACCGCGCGCGGGCCGCGTCGGCGCCGGGCTGGCGGCTCTGGGTCCGCGTCGTCGAGACCGACCGCGAGGTCGTGCTCGATCACTCGATCATCGACTGCTACGGCACCGTCTTCCGCCTGGGTTGAGACACGTCGCGACGCGTGCCGGCGCTGCGCCGTGCGATAGTCGAGCGCGATGCTCGAGGAGCGGACGATGCGAATGGTCAGCCCCCCGTGGGCTGGCCTGGGCAGGCTGAGGATCACGCCGCGCGTGCCGGGGCAGCCGAGCGAACCGCTCGTGTCTCCAGACAACGAACAGCGCGTGACGCTCGGCTCGGCGCCCGACTGCACCATCCGTCTCGTCGACCCGACGGTGAGCCGATACCACGCCGAGCTCGTGCCCGGCGCCGGCGGCCTCGAGATCCGCGATCTCGCGCGCCGAAGCACCTGCGCTCAGGGACCCGGAAAGCATCGACTCGAGACGTGAAGGGACGCGGGGGTGGGGGGTCCAGGGCGAGTTCCGCAGGCCGAAGGCCGAGGATGTCTGAGCATCGGACCCCCTCCCCCGCGGCCCGATTCGAAGACGGAGGTTCTTTCTCCATCTCTCAGCGCACGACGAGCGGGCTCGACTGTGTGTGCTCGGGCGCGATCAGCACCTCGCGCTCGAGGGCGATCGCCTCACCCTCGACGCTCCGCACGACGACTCGGTGTGGCCCTGCGGGCACGCGACGCAGCGCCGGGAGATAGCCCGCACGCACCCCGTCGATCTCGAGCGCGGCCCCGGCGAGCTCCGCGGAGCCGACGCGGAGCCAGCCAAACACGGGCGCGGCCGGCTCCGTGGCGGGGCTCGTCTCCTCGGGCGCGGAGGCTCGGCGCGGCGACGCGACGGTGCGCGGCGGCACGCTCGCGCGGCTCGATGGACTCGGCGCGCTCGAGGCAGGAGCGGTCACGTCACTCGGCGACACGTCGATCGGCGGAGGCTCGGCGGCGACCGTGCTCGGCGTGGGCACGGCGGGCGGCTCGGCGGGCGGCGCGGGGGGAGGCTCGACGGGGGTGAGGGACGCGCCCTCAGGGGCCTGCCTCGGTGGGGCCGTCACGCTCGGGGCGCGCGACTGGAACGAGACCGTGATGCCGACCGCCACGAGCGCGATCGCCACGAGGCCGGCGCTGGCCCACATGCGCGAACGCGAACCGCTGGTGGGGGCCCTGGCCGCGGCGATCACCTCGACGGGCTTCGCGGCCACCGTCGGGTCGGTCGCGTGCTCGCGCGGGGCCTCTCGCGTGGGCGCTGCGAGGCGCACGACGTCGAAGCGCGCCGCGCCCGAGCGCGTCGTCTCCTCGGTCGATGCGGGCACGATCGCGACGTCGAAGAGTTGATCGAGCGCTGCGTCGGGCTCGAGGCGCTCGCGGATCTGGGCGAGCCATGCCCGCAGCGCGGAGCGCGGACCGGCCTCGAGCCGTGAGCGCAGGAGCGCCTCGCAGCGCGTGGCCACCTGCGCGGCGGTGGGGCGCGCGGCGGGCGAGATCGCGACCATCTCGGTCACGAGCGCGCGGAGATCATCGGGAAGCTTCCCGCTGACCGGCGGAGGCCGGCCTTCGGTCAGCCACCACGGGAGCTCCTCTCCGCTGCGCACCGGCGCGCCAGTGAGCAACGCATGGAGGGTGTTGCCCAAGGCGAAGACATCCGCGGCTCCCGTCACCTCGCGGCCCAGCCCTTGCTCGGGCGCCATGTACCCGGGCTTGCCCTTCACCACGCCCGCGGCCGTCTTCTCGGCACGCGAGAGCGCGAGCGCGATGCCGAAGTCGGAGAGCTTCACGTCCCCTTCCCACGAGCACAGCACGTTTCCCGGGCTCACGTCACGATGGACAATCCCGAGCGATCTCCCCGCATCATCGGACCTGGCATGTACGTACGCGAGCGCATGCGCGAGCTCCGCGCAGACATGGAGCGCCACGCCCTCCGAGATCGGCACGCCGTTCGACCGGCCCACCCGCGCGGCCCGTCCCACGTCGAGCCCGTCGACGAGCTCGAGCACCATGAACGGATCCTGCTCGACGACGCCGTAGTCGAGCACCTGGACGATGCTGCCGTGATGGAGCTGGCTCGCGATCCGCGCCTCGTCGAGGAACATCGCGCGCGCCGCGTCGTCGGCGATCGCGCCGAGCATCCGCTTGATCGCGACGCGACGCTCCACGCCGTGCCCTTCCGCGACGGCCGAGAAGACCTGGGCCATGCCGCCCGTGCCGAGCGTGCGAACCAGGCGATAGCGCTGCGCGCTCTTCATCGCGCACAGGGTCGCAAGAGCCGGCCGGGCTCCGCAATCATCTCTGTGACCCTCGTGTCGCTCACGCTCGCGTGGCTCGGGCCGTCCGTCGTGTCTGCGCAGATCCCCGTGGACGAGCTGCGTGGCGTCGTGGTCACCGTGGGCCCTGCGCCCGCCGAGCTGCTCGAAGCGGCCGAGGCGTCGTCGTCGATCGAGTTCCGCAGCGAGGTCCTCTCGCTCCGGCCGCCCGCCGACGACCCGAGCATCGAGCGTGCGCTCGAGGCCGCCGAGGTCGCGTGGTCGGAGGCCGACTTTCCTGCGTGTCGAGGACACGTCGCCGCGCTGTCGGAGGAGCAGCTGCTCGCGCGCGGGGACGTCGTGCGCGCGGGCCGTCGCGCGTCGCTCGAGGCCCGCTGCGCCTTCGGTCTGGGCGAGCTCGCCACCGCACGCGGGCTCGTGCACCACGCGCTCGTCGCGGGGCTGCCGGGTGTCGACGCGGGCAGCCCCGACTACCGACAGCTCGTCGATGCCGCGCGCGCGGACGTCGCGTCGCTCGCTCGCGTGCCGCTCGAGGTCACCGCGTCCGCGCCACGACTGCGCCTCTTCGTGGACGGGCGCGCCTCGCGCTGCACCGCGAGCCCGTGCTCGGTCGACGTCCTGCCCGGCGAGCACGTCGTGGTGGTCGAGGCGCTCGGGTACACGAGCCACCTCGCGCGACTCATCGTGATGGACCGACGCAGCCACGAGGCGCAGCTCTCGCGCGCGAGCGCGTCCGATGCCCTGGCCGACGTCGAGCGCGCGCTCTCGGACGGCCTCTCGTTCGACGACCCCGCGCTGCACGACGCCCTCGCCTCGATCCTCGAGGAGCCGATCGTCGTGCTCTCGTGGTCGAGCGCCGAGGTCGGTCACGCCCTCGTCGTCGATCGCACCCTCGCTCGTGTGCTCTCGCGCGCCAGCGCGACCGGCCCGCACGCACGCGCAGACGCGATCCGCGCGGCCGTCGGAGAGTGGTGGGGCATCGCGCGCCCCGTGCCCATCGCGGAGGATCCCGTCTTCTGGTCCGTCGTCGGCGTCTCGGCCGCCGTCATCGCCGTCGGCGCGGGGCTCCTGATCGGTCTCGTTCCCACTGGAGAGCCTGATGTCGTCGTGCGCTTCTGACCGCGTGCGCGCGCTGCGCGCCACCATCGTCGTCGCGCTCGCGTGCGCAGGCTCGTGGGTCGGCTGCGCACGCCCAGCGCCCACACCTCGTCAGGTCGACTTCGCACCCTCGTGTCGGTTCGGCGATCGCGACGACCTCGAGCTCGCCTCGGTGCAGGTCGAGGTCTGGGCTGCGCCAGCGTCCACTGCGTGCGGTGCCTGTCGCAGCGGAAGGACGAGCTGCACGCTGCTCTCTTCGCGGTGCGTGGCGCTGCCCGCGCCCACCCCTGTCGGCTCGATCGACGTGCCGCTCGCGGGCATGACCTTCCCGGCCACGAACGATCCCGTCTGCGTCATCGTCATCGGGATGGCCTCGGAGGCCTGCGTCGGTCTGCCGTGTGAGGAACGCCATTGCGACGGCGTGGCGTACTGCGCCTCGAGCCGCTCGAGCGTGGGCGGCATCGCGGTGGGTCTCGGAGATCCCGGGCAGGTGTGCAGTGCGGACGTCCCGCTGGCGCGGCAGGCGATGGAGCAGTGTCTCTTCGGTGCCGAGCCGCTCGACGCGGGCGTGCTCGCGACGACGGACGCAGGCGTGCCGGACGCGCCGAGGCCACCTCCCTTCGACGCGCTCGTGCCGCGCGACGCAGTTGCTGGCGAGGACGCGAGGCTGGCGCGCGACGTCGGCCCCGTGCCCGACGGGGCCCGTCCCTTCGGCGGCTGAGCGAGCGATGGCACGCGGCCTGCGAACGAACGGGCCATGCGCACCTCCCGAGCCTTCGCGATCCTGTTGGGCACCACCTGTCTGCCGGCGTGTGACTCCATCGACGCACCGAGGGACGCGAGCGTCGCCCGCCAGGACGCCACGACGTCCGACGATGCCCCGAGCGAGGGAATCGATGCGTTCGCCGTCGACGACGCGCCCGTGCCCACGGATGCGGCGTTGCTCGCAGCGGATGCACCGTCGATGGATCCCGACGCCTCGAGCAGCGCACCAGATGCCACGAGCCTCCCCGACACGCCTCTGCCCGGGCCCTCGCCCGTGGAGATCGCGATCACGGTGCACCTCGAGAACGGCAGCTTCGACGAGGCCTGGTGGCGTACGTTCGAGGACCACGCTGCGCGCTTCGAGGCGCACGGCGCGTTCCTCACGCTCGAGCCTCGCGACGTCACCGTGATGGCGGACGCGCGCCGCGCGAGCCCGAGCCTGCCGCGGCTGCGCGCGCGTGGACACGAAGTGGGTCTGCACGCGGCGCTGGGGGCCTCGTCGAGCGCGACCTACGACGCGTTCGTGCGTGACCTCGTGCGGCAGCGCGGTGCCCTCGAGTCGCTCGTCGGGCCCATCGAGCACGTGTCGGGGATCTGCGCCGCGTTCGATTGGGCCGGCGGCGTCGCCGAGGCGGGCTTCTCGTTCACGACCGCGGCGACCGTGTACTGCCTCATGCCCGTTCCCCCGGCCGAGCGCCCCGTGGACTACCGCACGACCGTGTGCCGCAGCCCGTTCGATCCCGTCGTGTGTCACGACCCGTATCCACAGGCGATCGCCGAGACGGCGCACGCCTGGCGCGTCGCGAGCGGCGCGACGTGGCTTCGCGAGGACGACGCGGGCCGCGTCGTCGTGCTGCCCGGGCGCGGCACGATCGACTGCTCCGTCGAGGAGATGGGGAGCGGGCCTGCCGGCACCTGCGTCCTCGGTGACGACGACGTCGCGATCGTCGTGGCCGAGCTCGACGAGACGATCGCGATGCGCGATCCGACGCGCCCCGCACAGCTCTACTGGGTGTGGAGCTACGGGCGCTCGCTCGACTTCGAGGTGCTCGAGCGCTTCCTCGCTGCTGTCGAGGAGCGCATCGCGCGCGGCGAGGCCCGCTGGGCCACGGCCAACCAGATCCATGCGTCCTTCGTGGCCTGGGAGGCCACGCGACCCTGACCGCTCTCTCCGACGAAGGCCACGATCATGAACGCGATGATGTTCCTCGAGATGACTCTCTTCTGCGCCCTCGGCTTCGGCGCGGGATGGCTGGCCTTCCGCAAGGACGAGCGGGCCTGGAGGCGACGCGCGATGGCGCTGCTCGGTTCCCTCTGTGCTCTGCTGCTCTACGGGGCGCTCGCCTTCCGGCACTTCTACGGGTAGCCGCCTGCCGGCGTGCCGTCGCCGCGTAACGCGCGGGTGTGCCCGTGCGTGGAGCGTCTCGGAGGTGCTCGATGACATCCGAGATGTGGACGGACGTGGTGGTGATCGGCGGCGGCATCGGCGGGCTCGCGTGCGCGCTCTCGCTGGCCGAGGCTGGGCGGCGGGTGACGCTGCTCGAGGCGAGCGCGCGCCTCGGGGGCCGCGGCGC
The DNA here is from genome assembly GCA_044376125.1 of Sandaracinaceae bacterium. GTDB lineage: Bacteria > Myxococcota_A > Polyangia > Polyangiales > Sandaracinaceae > JAFLCL01. The sequence goes on along the minus strand of JBILLJ010000067.1, from coordinate 2,454 downwards.
GAGCGAGCGCGAGGCGGGCTTCACGCTGAACCAGGGGCCTCACGCGATCTTCGAGCCCTCGCGCGCGATGCTCGCCTCCCTCGGTGTCTGCCCAAGCGCCCCGCTCGTCGCGCCCACCGGCACCTACGTCGACGACGGCGAGCGGCTGCACGTCCTTCCCGGCGGGGTGGGCTCGTTCTTCGGCACGAGCTACCTCGACGCGCGTGATCGCCTCTCGCTCGGCGGACTCTTGCCCTCGCTCGTCGGCGGTGGCGGCGATGCGTCGCTGACCTTCGGCGCGTGGCTCGAACGTCGCGGCCTCACGCCTCGCGTGCGCGCGATGCTCGAGATGCTCGCGCGCGTCGCCACCTACGGCGCCGATCCCGCTCACGCGTCCGCGAGCGTGGTGCTCGCGCAGCTGCGCGCCGCGACGATCGGCGGCGTGCGCTACGTCGATGGCGGCTGGGCCGCGATCGTCGACGATCTCGCGGCCCGGGCCAGGGACGCGGGCGTCGCGATCGAGCTGCGCGCGCGCGTCATCGGCCTCGAGAAGACCGACCGCGACTTCGTCGCCGTGCGCGAGGAGGGTCGCGTGCATGCGAAGGACGTCGTGATCGCCGGGCCGCCTCCGCTCGCGTCGAGCCTCCTCGCGGCGCACGGCGAGGAGGTGGTGCGCGCGATCGCGCCGAGCGGCCCGGGTCTGCGCCTCGCATGCCTCGATCTCGGGCTCGATCGCCTCCCCGACGGCGCTGTGCGAGGCGCGTTCGGGACCGTCGCGCCGACCTACGTCTCGGTGCACTCGGCCACGGCGAGCCTCGCGCCCGAAGGCGCCGCGATGGTGCACGCGGCGCTCTACCTCGGCGATCGCGCGCCGCGGCCCCGCGAGGATCGCCTGGTGATCGAGACCGCGCTCGATCGCGCGATCCCCGGCTGGCGCGCGCGCGTCGTCGTGGAGCGTCATGCGCCCGCCGCGCTCGCGTGCGGCGCGCGCGTCGATGCACCTCGAGGCCTCGCGGCGCGGCCATCCGTGCGCGTCGAGTCGATGTCGCGCGGCGCGCACGGCGTCTACCTCGTGGGTGACTGGGTCGGTGCGCGAGGCCTGCTCCTCGATGCCGTGCTCGCGAGCGCGCTCGAGGCGAGCAAGCTCGTGACGCGAACGAGCGCAGCGCGATCCGTGGCAGGCTCCACCTCACCGAGCGCATGACCGCTGCACTCCCAGAGCGCGCCGCGCAGACACCCGATCGCGCGTCGATCGAGGCCGCGTTCCGCAAGGAAGCGCGCGCGCTCTTCTCGATTGCCTACCGCATCACGGGCACGGCCACCGACGCCGAGGACGTGGTGCAGGAGACCTTCGTGCGCGCGCTCGCGACTCCGCCACCGGATCGCGACGCCCCCATCGCGCCGTGGCTCACACGCGTCGCGGTGAACCTCGGCAAGGACGCGCTGCGGCGGCGCAAGGCGCGCAAGTACTTCGGCCCGTGGCTCCCGGAGCCGCTCGAAGACGGCGTGCGCACACGCCTCGATCTGCCCGAAGAAGCGCCCGATCTCTCGCCCGGTCCCGAGGCGCGCTACTCGCTCTCCGAGAGCGCGAGCTACGCCTTCCTCTGCGCGCTCGAGGCGCTCGCGCCGCGCGAGCGCACGGTGCTCGTCCTGCGCGACGTGGTGGGCCTCGACGTCGAGGAGACGGCCGCGATGCTCGGCACCAGCGCCGGCAACGTGCGCGTCATCCACCACCGCGCGCGCGGCAAGCTCACGATCCGCGAAGACGATCTGCGCGCGCCCGAGGCCGACAAGCGAGAGCGCACGATGCGCGCGCTCGGCAAGCTCCTCGAGGCGGTCGGCTCCGGCGAGCTCGAGGCCGTGACGCGTCTGCTCTCGGACGACTGCGTGCTCGAGACCGACGCCGCCGGCGAGTTCCACGCGGTCGTCGTGCGCGTGAGCGGCAAGGAGCGCATCGCGGTCACGCAGATCGAGACGGCCAAGCACCTCGTCGTGCGCACGAGCCGCATCGCCTGGATCAACGGCCAGCCCGCGCTCGTCCTCGACATGGTTCCCGAGCGCAAGCGCCAGGCCTCGCGCTCCGTGCTCCTGCTCGAGGTCGGCGCCGACGGTCGCATCCGCGCGATCCGTGCCCTCCTGGCGACCAAGAAGCTCGCACACGTCGCGTGAGTCTCGAGCCTGCCTCCGAGTCGCGTCATGGCGGCGAGCACCGTCTCCGAGCACCTGTGCCTCGTGATTGGCGATCACGCGACCGCGAAAGCGTCCGGCAGGATCGAGGGGAGTCGCCAGCGCACGCACGCCGCAGCCATGCGCAGACGCGACAACCGCCACGGCGGCGGCTGCCTCGCGGCGCGAACCTGCATGTCTCGCCCCCGGCCTCTCCCTGCGGACCTGCCGGACGCTTCGCGTAGGCGTCCACGCGGTCGAAATCGTCTCCGACCACGAGAGTCCTCTCGCCTGCTGCCCCACGAGAGG
>JBILLJ010000183.1:0-15472 GCA_044376125.1 Sandaracinaceae bacterium | reverse complement strand
GGGGCTGCGGCCAGACCCTCCGGCAAGAAACGTCAGAGCGTGAGTCAATGCAAGTGACTCACGCTCTGAGGCACCTCAGGGACCGAGAAGCAATCGATTCGAGACGTGAAGGGACGTGGGGGTGGGGGGGTCCAGGGCGAGTTCCGCAGGCCGAAGGCCGAGGATGTCTGAGCATCGGACCTCCCCCGCGGCCCGACTCGAAGACGGAGATCCTTTCTCCATCTCTCAGCGCCGCGCGAGCGTCACCTCGTAGGGAGCGGGCCTGCACTCGCGCGGGGTCATCGTCACGGCGTACTCGACGTCGGCGTCGAGCTCGGCCGACACGCGGCTCACGTCGCCGTCGCGGCTGCCCGTCGCGACGTAGAGGTCCGGGCTCGTCGCGAAGAGACGCAGCGACACGGGCACCTCGGAACGCGCCGAGAGCTCGTAGGTGCCGCGCTCGGCGGGGCGGAAGCCGAAGACGAGCCGATCGCACGGTGGCGTGAGCTCACCGCGCTCGGTCGATCCGATCTCGATGGGCCGCGCGGCGTCGGCGAGCGCGGGCTCGTGGGCGCCGGCGCCCGGGGAGGCACCGCAGCCCGAGAGGGCCCCCACCATCCCCAAGGTGCAGAAGAGCGCCGTGGTCCGATGGCCCCGAGCGCGAGTCGTCGGTCGACCTGCGAGATGATCCGTCATGAGCGACACCTCCGAGACCGCGCTGAGACGGTCGGAGGGTCGCGGCGATCTGCTCGCCCGCGAAGAAAGTCCAGAGGCGGCTACATCTGCTGCTGCAGCGCGGCGAGGAAGCTCCCGCCCATCCCGAGCGCGAGCAGCACGAGGGCGAGGACGATGATCGCGGCGACGATGCCGAGTCGCGTCGCGCCGAGGGCGATCGCGATCACACCGATCACGATCGAGCGCCCTTCTCGCTTGGCGTTGTAGACCGAGACGCCGCCCAGCACGATCGCCGCGATCGCGAGCAGGAGCGCCAGGATGTTCCCGATCATGCCGACGAACGGGATGATCGAGCAGCAGCAGGCGAGCCACGCGACCGCTCCGAGCGCGAGGCCGACCCAGCCCAGGATGTCTTCGGCAGGATCGCCGATGGCAGGTGAACCGTTGCCCGCCGGGTGGAAGCCCGAGGGCGGCAGCGCCGGAGGCGTGGTGGGCGGCTGACCGAAGGGCGCGTTGGGATCCTGCACGGGTGAGCCTCCGAGGCGAGGGAGCATCGCACGAACGGACGAGCCCCCTTCGCTGTTTCACCCGCGGGCACGGGCGCGGGTGGATTCTCTCTCTCAGCGTGGCTTGGCCTTCTTCTTCGGCTTGGGCGCTTGGGCGACCAGGCGCTCGGCGCGCTCGAGCACCACCGTCGCCGAGAGCGCGCCCTTGTACATGTAGAGCGCGGCGCCCGTGGTCTCGGGGAGCACGGCCTCGCTCACGCGCAGCCGCTCGCTCGCGCAGAACAGCACCGGCTCCGGCAGCCCCTGCTCCGCGAGCTCGACACGCTTCCACACCGCGTCGCGGCTCCAGTGCCCGAGCACCTCGACGTGCACGACGCGACGCGTGCGCCGCTCGGTCAGCGTGAGATCGGGGACCGTGAGGCCCACGCCCGGGATGTCGAGCAGCGCGTCCGCGACGCTCGCCTCGAAGCGCTCGTTCTTGGCGCGGAGCTTCGTGAGCAGCGCCGCGACCTCGTCCGGCAGCGCGGGCTCGCTCGGCGTGGCGGCCTCGTCCCTCGCGCCCAGGAGCGGGCTCGGCGGCTCGATCACGAAGCGCAGCGGCAGCCGCTCCTTGCCCCAGCGGAGATCCGCTTCGACGCGCTCGGGCGCGCACGCGAGCACGCTCGGCAGGGCGACCGCGAGCGCGAGGCCGTAGCGCGTCGTCGACTCGAAGAGCGCCGAAGGACCGTCGATCGTGAGGATCGTGTGCTCGCCGTCTCGCTCGCACGCGAAGAGCAGGCGGTGGAACTTGAGCTTGCGAAGGAGCGCGCGGAGCGCGAGCGCCGGGGCGGCCTTCAGCGTGACGACGACGCGCGTCGCGCGAAGGAGCACGGCCTGCGCCTGCGCGAGGTCGTAGCCATCGACGATGCCGCGCGCCCCGCCCGGCACGAGCGCCACGGCTTGCCCCGCCCGCGCCTCGGGCGCGCGCAGCACCTGGGCGCCGCGCAGATCCGCGTAGAGATCCTGCTCGATCGCCTCGACGCTCACCTGGCGCTCGGCCGCGATCTCCGCGAGCACGGCCGCCCGATCGAAGGCGCCCTCCCCGCGCCGTCGCTGGGTCGCGCGCGTGAAGACCTCCGCGCGCAGCGCGACGGCGTCGACGTCCTCGCGCGCATCGAGCGCGAGCGCGTCCTCGATCAGCGCGACGAGGCCATCGCGCAGGCGCACGTCGCGCGGCGGCACGTCGACCGCGCGCCAGGCCGCCTCGAGCTCCTCTCGCGTGCGCCCGACGTGGGCCTCGGCGATCTCGACGAGCTCGGCCGCGAGCTCGCGCGCGCGGAGCACACGATCGCCGAGCGGCGTGACGACGAGCCGGTCCTTCTGCCTCCGGGACTGCACGAGATCGACGGGCAGCACGCGCTCACCTGTACGCGGCGTGATCGCGACGCCGCTCGCTCGTATAGGCCTCGGCGGTCTGCGCCGTGACGATCTCGTAGAGCAGCGCGAACTTGCCGTCGCGCTTGCGGAGGATGCGGCCGAGGCGCTGCACGTGCTCGCGCACCGAGCCGCTGCCGGACACGACGATCGCGACGTTGGCGTCGGGCACGTCGACGCCTTCGTTCAGCACCTTCGAGGTGACGACCGCGCCGTAGGTGCCGTCGGCGAGGCCGCGCAGGATCGCGCTCCGCTCCTTGATCTTCGTCTGGTGCGTGATCGCCGGGATGAGGAAGCGGCGCGAGAGCGCGTAGCAGGTCGCGTTGTCCTGCGTGAAGAGGAGCGCGCGATCGTGTCGGTGCTCCCAGAGGAGGCGCTCGACGTAGTCGAGCTTCGCGGGCGCGGAGAAGGCGAGCTCGCGCTGGCGCCGGTACGCGGCCATCGCGCGGCGGCCGTCGGCGCTGCGCGCGCTCAGCATGATGAACTGCGACCACCCCTTCGGGTCCGACATCCGGATCGCGTTGCGCGAGAGGAACGAGCGATAGACCGCGCGCTCGGCCTCGTACTCCTGTCGCTCGCTCTCGGAGAGCGACACCGACACGTGCACGGTCTCGTACTCGGCGAGGTAGGCGCCCGCGAGCTCGACGATGTCGCGGCGGTACACGGTCGGGCCGATGAGGTCGTCGAGCAGCGACTCGCGCCCGTCCATGCGCTCGGGCGTGGCAGTGAGGCCGAGCCGGAAGGGCGCGATCGCGTGTCGCGCAGCGAGCGCGTACGTGGCCGAGGGCAGGTGATGACACTCGTCGAAGACGACGAGCCCGAAGCGATTGCCGAGGTGCTCGAGGTGGAGGTACGCCGAGTCGTACGTCGTGATCGTGATGGGCTTCACGTCGTGCTCGCCCCCGCCGACGAGCCCGATCTCCATGCCGAACGTGGCCGCGAGGAGATCGTGCCACTGCCGCACGAGATCGAGCGTCGGCGCCACGACGAGCGTGGAGCGGCGCTTGTCGTCGATGGCCATCACCGCGACGTGCGTCTTGCCCGCGCCCGTGGGGAGCACCACCACGCCCGCGCCGCGCGCCTTCTTCCACGCGGCGATGGCCTCGGACTGGTAGGGCCGCGGCTCTCGGTGCACGAGCGGGCCGTTGGTGAGCTCGGTGTAGGCCCGCGCCTCGTCGAGCACCTCGATCTTCTGGTCGCGCAGCGCGCGCATCAGGTCCGCGTAGTCGCTCGCCGGCGCGCGGAACGTGCTCGTGCGCGGATCGAGCACGCAGCGCTCGGGCAGCGGGCTCGGCGCCGTCGCCGGCAGGCCGCGCAGCTCGATCGTGCCCGCGTGGAAGCGCAGCGTCGCCGTCGGCCCGGTCGGCCCGCTCGCCCTGCCGCTCGTCACGCGTTCACCGTCGTCACACCACGAGCTTGTAGCCCATGCCGTACACCGTGAGGATGTGCCGCGGCTTGTCGGGCTGGGGCTCGATCTTCTTGCGCAGCTTCACGATGAAGTTGTCGACGGAGCGGTTGGTGGGGCTCGACTCCACGCCCCACACGCGATCGAGCAGCTCGTCTCGCGAGACCACCTGCCCGGCGCGCTCGTGGAGGTACTTGAGCACCTGCGCCTCGTAGAACGAGAGCTGGGACTTCTCGCGACCGAGCGTGAGCGTCTGGGCGCCCGGATCGATGCGCGCCTCGCCGATCGCGAAGCTCTCCTCGAGGCGCGGGCTCCGCTCGACGCGGCGGAAGATCGCGCGGAGGCGCGCGACGAGCTCGCCGATCGAGAAGGGCTTGGTGACGTAGTCGTCGGCGCCCGCGTCGAGGCCGCGGATCTTGTCGGCCTCCTGGCTCCGTGCGGTGAGCATCAGGATGGGCACGAGCGGCGCGTGTCCGCGGACGAGCTCGCACACGCGGTAGCCATTCGTGTCCGGGAGCATGAGGTCGAGGATGATCGCGTCGGGTCGCTCCTTGGTCGCGAACTGCACGCCGTCGTGGCCGGTGCGTGCGTGCGTGACCTCGAAGCCCTCGAACTCGAGCGCGTCGACGAGGCCCAGGGCGAGCGCGGGATCGTCTTCCACCAGCAGGATGCGGCGCTTGTCGCTCATCGGATGCGGCGTCGGTATAGCACGCGCCTCCGCGCGCTCGCGGGCTCGCGGGGCGCTCGCGAGCGAGGTGGAAGAGGCGGTGCAGCGGCGGCGTAGATCCGTGGCATAATCTCTGCGCGCGGAAGGCCGTCGAAGGCGCGTTCGCACCGCGGCGACGAGCGTCTCGCGGGTCGAAGGAAGGAACCAGGAACCACGATGCAGGAGCTCGCTTCCGAGGTCAGCTGGGACGATGCGCGTCTGGCGCTGTCCTGGATCCCCACGATCGCGCTCGCCATCTCGCTCGCGGCCTCGGCGGGCCTGCGCGCGTTCCTGCCGCTCCTGCTCGCAGGCGTGCTGTCGCGCATCGGCATCCTCTCGCTCGGCGAGAGCTACAGCTTCGTCGGCTCGACGCCGGCGCTCGTGTGCTTCGGCATCGCCGCCGTGCTCGAGATCGCGGGCGACAAGATCCCCGCGGTCGATCACGCGCTCGACGTGGGCGGCACGCTCGTGCGCCCCGTGGCGGGCTCGCTGCTCGCCGCGTCGGTGATGTGGCAGATCGACGAGCCGCTCTGGGCGATGGTGCTCGGCATCATCGTCGGCGCGCCGACGGCGCTCGCGCCCCACGCGGCCAAGGCCGCCACGCGCGGCCTCAGCACCTCGCTCACGGCGGGCATCGCGAACCCGGTGCTCAGCATCATGGAGGACGTCAGCGCCGCCGCGATCGCGGTGCTCGCGATCCTCGTGCCCACGCTCACTGCGATCCTGCTCGTCGTCGTGGTCTTCCTCGGCTGGCGCTGGTGGAAGCGCCGCGCCGCCCGCAAGGCCGAGGCCCCCTCCCCCACGGCGTGATTCCGATGCGCCGCGGCGGGGCTCGAGCGATCCTCGAGCCGCTTCCCCGACGATCTCCAGCGCCGCATGCGAGGGGACAGGTGGAGCAGATTCGTCCGCTGCGCTGCGCCGCGTTCGATCGTTACGCGCAGGCGTCGATCGACGCTGGCACGGGGCAGAACGCCTCCGCCCTCGATTTGGAACTATGGAGGACCGTCCCCATCGCCGAGGGCGCGGCGGATCACGGCGACGATGACGGGGCGCCAGGAGACCCAGTTGTGGCCGCCCGCGAAGGGCTCGGCGGTGTGCGTGACGCCGCGGGCCTCGAGGTGCTCGTGGAAGCGCTCGCTGCCTTCGCGCACGAAGTCGCGATCCTCGGTGCCCCACGTGAGGTGCAGCGCGGCGCCGACGTCCTCGTCGCTCTGCCACTGCACCCACGGGTCGTCGGCGCGCACGCGCGAGAGGGGCTCGGGCGGACCGAACACGTGCCAGGTCGGGATGATGATGTTGATCAGCGGATCGCGAAGGAATTCCAGGCGACGCTGCGTGTCGTAGCTCGGGCCGCTGATCGCCGTGACGCTCGCCCACGTGCCGCGGCGGTGGAGCGCGAAGCGGAGCGCACCTTCGGCGCCCATCGAGACGCCCATCACGTGGCAGCCCTCGGGGCACGGCGCGGTGTGGAAGCGACGCGCCACGCGCGGCAGCACCTCGTCGACGACGTAGTCCTCGTAGCGGCGGCTGCCGTCGTACCAGTTGGCCCAGAAGCCCAGGTCTCCTTCGGGCGCGACGATCACCGCGCGCGGCACGGTGCCGTCGCTCCAGCCACGCACGAGATCGCCCGCGATGCCGGAGCGGTCGAGGCTGTCGGGGCCATCGCCGCCGCCGTGGAGGAAGACCACGATCGGCAGCGCTTCGTTGGGCCGGAGGTCGTCGGGCGTGAGGATCGCGACCTCCATCCAGACGTCGCGCATCGCAGGCGAGCGCACGCGCTCGTACGCCATCACCCGCGGGAACGACGCGCAGCCGGCGCCCAGCGACGAAGCGCCGAGCCCGACCGCGAGCGCACCCACGGCCGCGAGCGAGCGCACACCGCGCGACCTCACCGCTGCCACCGCCTCCGCCGCGAGGCACGACGCCGCGAGAGCAAGGCGCCGAGACCGAAGACGAGCGCCATCGCGCCCGAGGAGCGGCGCGAGAGGCCCGGATGCGCGGCGCAGCCCTGGAACGTGATCTTCGAGACCGGGTCGAAGCAGACCTCGTCGTCGCTCATCGTCACGTTGCCCACGCCATCCACCACCGCCAGGCGCACGCACACCGGGGAGGCGGCCTGCTCGCCATCGAGGAACAGGCGCAGCGTGATCTCGCCGGCCGCGAAGTTGCGGACGCGATCCACAAGCACCGGGGCCTCGAGCCCATCGGCGCGCGTGAGGAAGAGGAGGTACTCGAGCGATCCGCCCGGTCCATCGTCTGCGGCCGACTGCGTGAAGATGCCGACGCGAAAGCCCCCATCGGGCAGCTCACAGCTCGGACCGACCTCTTCGGAGCTCCACGTGACCGACTGGCTCCCGAAGGAAGGCGGCGCGCTGTCCGCCGCGCTGCCGGTGCAGAACCGCATCGTCAGCCCGGACTCGAGGCCACGCGCCTCGCCTTCGTACTGCGTGCGCGGATCGAGCGGCGCATCGGGGACGAAGAAGAGATCGTCTCCGAACACCTGCACGCTGCCGCTCACGGGCTCCGGCGAGTCGCAGCTGGCGCCGCAGCTGCCGCAGCGAGAGAGTGTCACGAGCGTGCTCGGATCCTCGCCGGGCCCCTCGGGGCCGAAGTAGCCCTCGCGGTAGCGCACCATCACCCACGCGTCGGTCGTGACGCCGGGCGCGCCGACGGCCGGCGTCACCTCGAGCGGGCCCCACGCGGGCTCCTCGCACTGCGCCTCTGCGCGCAGCGTCGGCAGCACGAGCGCGAGCCCCACCAGCGAGGCCGCGAGCCAGGCGGGCATGTGCCCTCTGAGCCCGTGCCCTCTGAGGCGCTGCCCTCCACGAGGGCGCGGCACCGGCTGGCCGATGAGCGGAGACATCGCCCGACAGTATAGGGCACGGCCCGCGACACGCCGAGATCGGGGCCTGCCCACGAGGGCCGTGTGCGGGCGCGCGAGGTCGTGATAGTCGATGCGCGTGGCGCGCACCGAGACGATCGCCGGCCTCCTCCTCGCAGCGTTCGCGCTCGGCGGCAGCGAGGATCCGCTCGGGCGTCTCGCGCTCTCGGACGAGCTCGCGAGCGCGGCGCGCGCACGCCTCGAGGCGCTGGGCCTCGCAAAGGCGGACGCCGATCCACACGCGCAGCGGGAGCGCGCGCTCACACGCCTCGCGAGCGCCGCCGCCGAGCGCCCGCTCGAGGAGCTGCCGCAACACCCGCGCGCGGCCGCCCTGCTCGCGCCGCTCGCGACCCCGGCGGCGCGTGTGCGCGCGAGCGCCCTGCCCGTGCCACGGCGCGGCTACCGCGCACCGCGCGGCCTGCAGGATCACCTGCGCCGCCTCGCGGCGAGCGAGCACCGAGACGCGCGTGCCCGCGAGGAGCGTGTGCGCATGGAGGCGCGGCCGTGGCGCGCGTGATCCGTGCACGGGCCGAGGTGACCAAGGCGTCGATCGTGAGCGCCGAGGCGCGCGCGAAGGCCATCGTCGCCGAGGCGACCGAGCAGGCCGAGCGCATCCGGGCGCAGGCCGAGCGCGAGGCGGCGAGCCTTCGCGCCGAGGCCGAAGAGCGCGGTCGCCGCGAGGGGCGAGCGAGCGTCGCCGCGCTCGAGGCCCGCGCCCTCGAGGCCCGCGCGCGCAGCATCGAAGACGCCGAGCGCACGGTCGTCGCGCTGGTGACCAAGATCGCCGAGCGTGTGCTGCACGCGACGCTCACCGATGCGCCCGAGCGCGTCGTCCCGGCTGTTCGCGCCGAGCTCGCGCGGGTCAAGCGCGCCAAGCAGGTCGAGCTCCGCGTGCACCCCGAGGACGCCGAGGCCCTGCGCGCGGCGCTCGCGCGCGGAGAGATCCTCGAGCCCGCAGCGCCCACGATCGTGGCCGACGAGACGGTGGTGCGCGGCGGCTGCTGGATCTCGAGCGATCTCGGGACGATCGACGCGCGCCTCGAGGTGCAGCTGGCGGCCTTCGAGCGCGCGCTCCGCGAGGCCCCGTGACGGTGCCCCCCGAGCCCCGCGAGCCAGACCGCGAGCCAACCGCCGAGCGACGCGAGGAGCCCGAGCGACCGACGCCCGATCCGAACAGCCTCGCCGCGTGGCGGACGCCGATCCTCTTGTTCGCGGCCACGCTGCTCACGACGTCGTTCGTCGGCGCCGAGATGCACGGGCTCGATCCGCTCGCGGCCTTCGATCGAGGCCTCGTCCCCGCGCTCGAGGCGCTGGCGGCGGGCTGGGACTTCGCGCTGCCGCTCATGGCGATCCTGCTCTCGCACGAGCTCGGTCACTACATCGCGGGGCGCCTGCACCGCGTGGACATCTCGCCGCCGTACTTCATCCCGATGCCGCTCTCGCTGCTCGGCACGATGGGCGCGGTCATCCGCATGCGCGGCCGCATCGGCCGACGCGACGCGCTCCTCGACGTCGGCGCCTCGGGCCCGCTCGCGGGCCTGGCCGTCACGCTGCCGGTGCTCGCCTACGGCCTGGCCACCTCGCCGGTGCAGCCCCTGCCGGAGACGGGCAGCTTCATCATCGAGGGCCGCTCGATCCTCTACCTGGGCCTGCTCTACGCGCTCAAGGGCCCGATCCCCGACGGCCACGACATCATGCTGAGCCCGACGGCCTTCGCGGGCTGGGCGGGCCTGCTCGTCACGATGATCAACCTCGTGCCCGTCGGTCAGCTCGACGGCGGGCACATCGCGTACGCCCTCCTCGGCAAGGATCAGGATCGCTACGCCCGCGTGTTCCGCGCGTCGCTGCCGCTCGTCGCGCTGCTCACGGGTGCGTTCTTCGGCATCCCGGCGCTCCTGGCCCAGCGACCGTGGAGCGAGGTGGCGACCGAGTGGATGAGCGGCCTTCACTGGCTCGTGTGGTTCGTCGTGCTGACCGTGCTCGGGCGCATGACGGGTCACGAGCATCCGCCGACGGACGACGCGACGCTCTCGCCCAAGCGGCGCTGGGTGGCCGCGGCGACGCTCCTGGCGTTCGTGCTCCTCTTCATGCCGTCGTGGGTGCGCCCGGGCTGATTCCCGCGCGCCGCCGAAAACTCGCGGCGCGATCGAGCGATCGCTAGGGTCGGCCCATGCGCGGGCTCTCCGCCCACGGTCTCCGCTTCGTCCTCGTCCTGGCGCTCGCCCTCGCGCAAGGCCTCGCGCCGAGCCTCGCGTCCGCGTGGACGGCGGCGACGGTGCGTACCGCCCACGCAGACGTCGAGCTGCTGCCCGACGGACGCGCGCACGTCGCGATGACGATCCGCGTGCGTGTCGATGGCGGTTGGCTCGAGGGCCTCGAGATCGAGGGCCTCGATCGGGACGCGGTGCTCGATCCCGATCGCCCGCTCACCTTCCGCGACGCGAGCGGCATCGCGCTGCCCGTCGAGGTGACCGCGCGCGACGGCGGACGCGTCTCGCTCCGCTTCGCGCGCCGCGCGGCACCGCGGCGGGGCGAGTACGAGGTGGACCTCGCGTGGAGCACCGCGCTCGGCGAGACGAGCGCGCTCGACGCCGACACGCTCGAGGCGCGGTGGATCTTCCCCGCCTGGCACTACGGCCTCGACGGCGTCGAGATCCGCTGGATCGTCCCCGAAGGCAGCACACAGCAGCCCGACGACGAGATCACCGCGCCCATCGAGATCGAGGTGAGCCCGCTCGAGGACGCGCGCCTCGCGATCACGCACCGCCGCGCGCACCTGCCGCGAACGAGCGACTGGGAGACCGTCGTGCGCGTGCCCCGCGCCGCCTGGCCCCACCCGGTCGACGGAGCCAGCGAGGCGCCCGACGAGCCGAGCGCGCGCGCCGCAGCGAGCCCCGAGGCGCCGTCGAGCCTGGAGCCCGCCTCGAGCGCGGGCGAGCCAGCCGGTGATCGCACGACGTGGCTCGGGCTCGCCCTCGCGATCGCCCTCGCCGCGCTCCTCAAGCGCGGTGACCTCGAGGCACGCGCGCGCCGCAGCCGCCGCGTGGCGCGCTGGCTCGTGTCGACGCCGCGCTGGCTCCACGCGCTGGCCTGCGCGGCCCTGGCCGCGGTGGGTGCCGCGACCTACGCGCTCGGGCTCGATGCGTCCTACACGCTCGTGGCTGCGGGCGTGCTCGTCACCGTCTCGTGGCAGGCCGCGACGCAGCACCCGCCCCGTCCGCGGCTGCTCTCGCTCTCGCCCGTCTCGAGCAGCGAGATCGTCGGCGCGCGTCGGGAGCGCTGGCTCGACTGGCTGCTCCCCTCGGCCTGGGTCGAGCCGTCGCGCCTCGGCGTCCCGACCCTCGCGCTCGCGGCGAGCGTCGTGATCGGCGCCGACTCGGCCGCACGCGCGCTCGGCGCGCTCCTCGTCGCGATCGTCGCCTCGGGCGCTCGCGCGCGGTTCGGAGAGATGCCCACACAGGCCATCCGCGTGCTCTCTTCCGCGATGGAGTCGCTCCGCGTCGATCTCGGCGCGCCGCACGTGTCGGTGCGCCTGCTCGGTCGCGGGGCATACGACGCGCTCGACGTGCGGCTGCACGTGTCGCTGGCCGCCGACGACACGAACGCGCGCGTGCTCGAGGATCTCCGAGTCGAGCTGGTCGCCGACGGTGAGGCCCTCGCGCTCCGCGTGGCCGCGCGCGAGGACACGGCCGCCGACGTGGCCCTGCGCGCGTGGGCCGCGAGCGAGCTCCTCGACGTGCACGAGATCGCGCGGCGCCGCGCGGTCCTCGTGCCGTGCGCCTCGCGAGAGGTCGGTCGGAGCCTCGAGCGCGTGGTGCGCGGCGTGATCGCCCTCGCTCCCTACGGCGGCGAGGACGCGACGCTGCGCGACGAGGCGCTGCTCGACGCCGCCGAGTGAAGGCGGTCAGACGCGCTGCTTGAGGTACGCGCGGAGCTCGCCCGCGCCCTTGACGGCGCGCGTGACGTCTTCTTCCTTGAGCTCGAGGCGCTCGACGATGGCCTCGTGCACCGAGTCGTAGAGCCACGTGATGCTCTCTTCGTCGTGCGCGCAGCCGCTCGCGTTGTGCCCTTCGAACTGGAGCTTCGGCAGCGCATCGACCGCACGGTCGAGCACCACCATGAGCTCGCCGAGGTGCTCGCGCGTCGCCTCGAGCTGATCGCTCATCGCGTCGAACACCTCGGGATCGTCCTCCCGATGCGCCTTCACGACGTCCGGAGAGGCCTTCTCCATGCGATCGACCGCGAGGCGCAGCACGATCACGTCGTCAGCGAACGCGAGCGTTCCCTTGGCGCCGGGGATGGCGTTGGTGCCCGAGAGCACGTGCAGGAGCGCACCGCACGCGAGGACGCGGCTGTCGTCGTCGAGGTCTGGATCCTCGGCGAGCCGCAACATCGCCTTGCAGTCCTGGGGGAGACTGAGCAGCCCGTCGCGCAGCGCAGCCGAGAACCGAACGATCGTCATGGTCGAATCGCTAGTGGGCACGTCCTCGTCGTGCCTCGCACGCAAGCTCGCGCGCGCTCGCCGAGCATCGCAAGGTGAGGGCTCGGGATCAAGCACGCTGAAGCGGGGGACGCGTCGGTAGGCATGCGAGCGGGGCTGGGGCCCCGCGCGCAGCATTCGCGTGAGTGAATGGGCCGGGTGGGCCCCGCCTCGCGGGGAGGGTCCACATGGACCCTCGGACGAGCGAGCTCAGCCGGGCGGGATGAGGTCTCGACCCGCGGGGCACGCGACCTCGACGCCGGTCGGGCCATCCGTCGTGCGGATGATCTTGAACTCGACGCGGCGGTTCTGCTCCCACGCCTCGGGCGTGTGGCGCGGATCGAGCGGGCAGCGCTCGCCGTAGCCACCGCTGCGCATGCGGTCGCGTGCGACGCCACGCTGCACGAGGGCCTCGAGCACCGCGGCCGCACGGTCCGTCGTGAGGCGGATGTTGTACTCGTCGCTCGAGCGCTCGTCGGCGTGGCCCTGGATCTCGATGAAGAGGATCTGCGGGTTGTTGATGAGCGTCGTCGCGACGGCGTCCACGATCGGATAGCTGCGCTCCATGATGACCGCGCTGTCCGTCTCGAAGTAGATCTTCTCGAGGATGATGATGCCCTCGTCGGTCACGATGACCGAGCCGCGATCCGGGCAGCCGTCTTCGTCCTCGGTGCCGTTGTAGGTCTCGGGATCGTTGGGGCAGCTGTCGTCGCGGTCGAGGATGCGGTCCGCGTCGTTGTCCGGATCCGGACAGCCGTCCTCGTCCTGGAAGCCGTCGCGATCTTCGGGGTCGTTCGGGCAGAGATCGTCCGTGTCGAGGATGCCGTCCTGATCGTTGTCCGGGTCCGGGCAGCCGTCCTCGTCCTGGAAGCCGTCGCGATCCTCCGGATCGTCGGGGCACTGGTCGTCCGCGTCGAGGATGCCGTCGCCGTCGCGATCACCCTCGTTGCCCTCGGGGCAGCCGTCTTCGTCGCTGTCGCCGTCGCGGTCCTCGGGGACCATCGGGCACTCGTCGTCCACGTCGAGGATGCCGTCGCGATCGTTGTCCGGATCCGGGCAGCCGTCCTCGTCACCGAAGTTGTCGAAGTCCTCGGGCTCGTCGGGGCACTGGTCGGTGTCGTCGCGGTAGCCGTCGCCGTCGCGGTCGCCGATCGACGGCTCGAAGATGAAGCCGACCATGCCGCGCACGTCCGCGGAGAGCAGGCCGCTGATCGGGATCGCGCCGCCGCCCGAGAGCACGAGGTAGCTGTTGCGCTCGACGAAGATCTTCAGGCCGCCCATCGCCTCGAGCGAGTTGCCGCCCGTGGCGCCGATCGACTGGAAGATGCTCGCGCCGTAGATCTCGGCCGTGAGCTCGATGGGCGAGTCGCCGAGGCGGAAGCCGCCGGCGAGGCCGTACGTGAGCATCGGGCCGTACGTCACCTGCGAACCGCCGCTGAGCGCGCACTGCGGCGTGCCCGGCTGGAAGCCCGTCATCATCGTGTCGGAGTCGGGGCGGCCGCAGATCGCGTTCGAGCCCGTCGGCGTCGTCGTGCCACCGACCGGGATCGTCGGCGTGCCACCGAACATGAGGCGGCTGCCCACCTGGAGGCCGAAGCGGACGTAGCGATCGACGCGGTACTCGGCCAGGATCATCGGGAAGAGGCCGATGGTGTTGTCGCCGATGAAGCGCTGGGCGTTGCCCGTCGGGAACTCGACCTGGAGGCCGACGCCGAGCCCGAAGCCGCCGTTCCGCTCCGCGCGCAGGATGCGGAGCTTGCCGTGCACGACGAGGTTGCCGAAGCCCTGATAGCCGATGCCGTTGCCGGCGCGGCCGCCCTCGGTGCCGAGGTCGTAGTCGTTGAGGATGCCCGGGATCGTGAGGTTCGGGCCGCTCGAGAAGCCGATCGGGATCTGGAGGCCGACCTCGAGCAGGTTCGCGAGGCCGAGGTTCGCGTGCAGGATGCCCGAGAACACGGAGTCGACGGCGCGGCCACAGAAGACGCCGCTCGGACAGCGCGCGGCCATGGGGGCCTGCACCGCCGAGTCGTTGTAGAACCCGTTGAACGGGATGAGGCCGAAGCCGCCGTTCACGATCAGGCCGAACGAGAAGTCGAGGTGGCCCAGGATGTCGGTGCCGTTGACCGACAGGTAGCCCTTCGAGTCCATCGCAGGACGGAACAGCTGGAGGTCCATGCCGCCGGAGGTGAGACCGTTGCCCGAGAGCAGGGTCTGTGCGCTCGCCGTCGACGGTGCGGCCGAGGCCCAGAGCACGGACGCCGCGAGCAGCGACAGGACCAAAGAAGCGCGTTGAGACACGCGACGCATGGAGTCTCCTCGAGAAAAAGAGGGCTCGCCGACGTGTGCGCAGGCGGGCCACGTTCGCGACGCAAGGCGCGAACAATCGCTACACAGCTCCCCTCGCACGGCGCTCGAGCCCCACGAAGGGTGGCCGCGATTATCGCCGAGGCCCCTCCCCTGTCAAACTCGAATCCCGCGCGACGCCGCGGAAAACACGGGTGTTCAGGCCGCTTGCGGCGACGGCCTCACGGCGTCGGCAGGGCGGCCCCGGAGAAGAAGGCCGCCACGAGCCCCGGTCGCTCGAAGCGCGCACGAGCCTCGGCGCCCGCCGTGATCGGCGCGGTCCGCACCGCGCCCGGCTCGCGCACCACGACGTGATCGAGCACGTCGCCCGAGCCCTCGAACACACCGTCGGGGCCCGCCACGAGCACGCCCGAGGTGGTGAGGCGAACGACGAGCTCGGCCCCATCGGCGGTGCGGTGCACCCGGACCTCGTCGCCGAGCCTCGCGTCGACCCAGAACGTGCGGTCGCGCGAGACCTCTAGCGAGTACCACTCGGCCTCGCCCAGCCCGCGCAGCGGACAGCCCCCCTCGACCTGATCGCCGTCGTCGGCCACCAGGTTGTCCCCGAGACACACATACGGCGCACTCGGCTCGCCGAGCGCGATCGTGCGCTCGAGCTGCAGCGTGGGCACCGACACGACGCGCACCTCCGTCGGAAGCTCGACGAGCACGTGTGTGGCATCGACGATCGTCAGCGCGAGCCCATCCTCCGCCGGCAGGGTCGTCTGTGCCGTGCGACCGTCGAAGCCGACGTAGCGGAGCTGCGTCGGATCCTCGGCATCCGTGAAGACCCAGCCACCCGAGAGCTCGACCCACGCGCCCATCTCGATCGGCTCGCCGCGCGGGATGGGCACGAGCCTCACGGTCTCCCCGTCGTAGAAGCGAACGAAGCGACCGCCCGGCGCCACGAGCACGTAGCCTCGGCCGGGGGGAAAGCGCGTCTCGTCGAGCGTGCGCAGCACGGTGCGCGGGCGCGCCGCGTCGAACACCTCGAACGCGGTGATCTCGGTGCCATCGACGTGCGCGCGCACGCACCGCGCACGCGGCGCGGGCCCGCAGACGGGCTCGATCGTGTAGGGCGGCG
>JBILLJ010000298.1:0-4366 GCA_044376125.1 Sandaracinaceae bacterium | reverse complement strand
GCGGGCGACGACGACGAACGCGCGCTCGCGCTCGAGCTCGCCACGCGCGCGCTCACGGTGCCCGTCGCGACGTCGCTCGTCGCGCTCGCCGCCGGGGTCGCGGCGGTGGGTCGTCGCGCGGTCGAGATGCCGTTCCTCTTTCCCGTGCCCGAGCGCGCGCATCCCACGATCGAGGCGCTCGGAGCCCACGATCGAGGGCTCGTCGTCGAGCGTGGCTTCGTGCGTGGCGTGATCGACCTCCTCTTCGAGCACGAGGGCCGAATCTACGTGCTCGACTGGAAGACCGACCGCCTCGACGCCTACGACGAGACCGCGATGCGCGCGCACGTCGAGGAGGACTACCGCGTGCAGATCGCGCTCTACACGCTCGCGGCGCTGCGGGTGCTCGCACGGAGCGGCGCGCACGAGGACGTCGCGGGCCTTCACGCGCGCTTCGGCGGGCTGCTCTACGTCTTCGTGCGCGGCCTCGCCGCCGGAGCCACGACCGGCGTGCTGGCCCTGCGTCCAGGGCTCGAGGAGGTGCTCGCGTGGGAGGACGCGGCCCGTCGCGAGGACGCGCTGCTCGGGGCGCCGCTGCCGCCTCGCCGCGAGCCGCTCGCGCCTCGCATCGACGAGGAGGGCACGTGAGCCGCGACGAAGTGGATCGTGGGTCGCTGGTCGCCCCCAGCGTGCTCGGCGTCGTCGCGCAGGCCGCGCGCTCGGGCGCGATCCCGGGGCTGGGCGGTCTCGCGACGGGCGATCCTCTGACCGAGCGCACGGCCGAGGCGTTGGCGGGCCGTGCGCTCGCGGGAGGCGCGCTCGAACGAGACGACGTCACGCTCGCCTGGGAGCTCGCACGTCTGGCGCCGACGGCGCGTCGCGTGGAGGCGCTGGGCCTCGTGCTCGCGGTGCTCGAGGCGGTGCGTCGAGGCTCGACGCAGCTCCGACTCGGCTCGGGCAGCGACCCGGTCGCGAACGTCGCGGAGCTCGCCGAGTCGCTCGCGCGCGGCGCGCAGCTCGAGCTGCCGTTCGCCGCGCCGAGGTCGACGGCAGGTGCGTCGGCTCGCACGAGCGAGCGCAGCGCCGACCCGCTCGAGGCGCCCCTGGCGGCCCTGGCGCCGCTCGTCGGTGCGGTCGACGATCCACGTGCGCCGCTCGTCCACGACGCGGGTCGCGTCGCGCTCCGTCGTTGGGCTGCGACGGAGTGGACGATCGCGCGCGACCTCGCCGCGCGAGCGGGGGCGGTCCGCGCTCACGAGGGTGCGCTCGCGCTCGTCGCCTCGCTGCGCAGCGCGCCACTCGAGGGTCCGCGTGGGCCGATGCAGCTCACCGACGAGCAGGAGGCGGCTGTCGCCGCGATGCTGTCGGAGCGCACGATCGTCCTCACGGGCGGTCCGGGCACCGGCAAGACGTCGGTCGTCGTGTCGCTGCTCCGTGCCCTCGCGCGGCGCGCTCATGCAGAGGGAGGCCTCGAGCGCGTCGCCGACGAGATCCGCCGCGTCGCGCTCGCGGCACCGACGGGAAAGGCCGCCGATCGCCTCGGCGATGCGGTGCGGAGCGCGCTCTCTCGCAGCGCCGACCCGATCGACGCGACGGTGCAGGGCTGTCTCACGAGCCCATCCACGCTCCATCGACTGCTCGGCTATCGCCGCGGCCTGGGCCGCTCGGGCAGTGGCGGCTTCCGCGCGAACCGCCACAACCCTCTCGCGCAGCGGCTCGTGCTCGTCGACGAGGTGTCGATGATCGACTCCTCGCTGTTCGCGCACCTCCTCGAGGCGGTCGCACCGGACGCGACCCTCGTGCTGCTGGGCGATCCGGATCAGCTGCCCTCGGTCGACCCTGGCGCCGTGCTGCGTGATCTCGTGCGTGCACGTCCCGCCGGCGTGTCGGTGCAGGCGCTCTCGAAGAGCCACCGCATGGATCCGAACGACCCGGACGGTGCGCACGTGCTCTCGGTGGCGCGCGCGTGCCTGGGCGCGGCGGTGGCCGTCGATGTCCCCTTCCGCGCGCTCGAGCGAGCACGTGTGCCTGGCTCGGCAGACACGCCCAGCGGTGGCTCGGTCGTCGGGCGGGGCGGCGCGTGGCATCTCGAGGCGGCGGAGCTTCCGCGCGTGCTCGATGCGTGGATCGCGCGGCACCTCTTGGTCGACGCGCTCGGCGCGCTCGAGGGGGTGGACAGCTCCGGTCTCGACACGAGCGGTGCCGAAGCGCCAGCCGTCGTTCGTGAGGCGCTCGTGCAGCTGTCGCGCGCACGCATCCTGACCGTCACGCGGCGCACGGCCGAGGACCTCGACGCCTACGTGTCTGCCGCGGTGGCGCGCTGGCGCGGCGAGATCTCCCGCGCGCGACGAGTGCTTCCGGGGGAGCCCGTGCTCGCGGTGCACAACGACTACGACGAGGACCTCTGGAACGGCGACTCGGGGGTCGCGTGGCGCGACGCGCGCGGCGAGATGCACGTGTCCTTCCGGCGTGGGCCTGCGTACCGCACCCGTCCCCTCGCGGCCGTCGCGCACCTCGTGGAGCGCTCGCACGCGGTCACGGTGCACAAGGCGCAGGGCAGCGAGCACGACGAGATCCTCTTCGTGCTCCCGCCCGCCGACACGCAGCTCTCCAGCCGGGAGATCGTCTACACCGCCATCACACGCGCGCGACGCAGCGCGCTGGTGGTCGGTCGGGCCGAGCTCCTCGCCGCGGCGCTCGGTCGGTCGAGCACGCGGGAGACCGGCCTCGTCGAGGCCATCGCGCGCGGGGCGCGAGGCACGCCGAGCGTTTCGCGCCCCGCGTCTCGCTGAGCGTTGCGCGCCGTCTCGCTGAGCGTTGCGCACCCCGCGTCTCGCTGAGCGTTGCGCGCCGTCTCGCGGAGCGTTTGGCACCGCGCGTCTCGCTGCGCGCTTCGCGCCGTCTCGCTGAGCGTTTGGCGCCGCGCGTCTCGCTGCGCGCTTCGCGCCCGCATGACGGGCCCGCTGCGCTTCGGGCACGTTACCCTCGCGGGCGATGACGATCCGTTTGCCGTCGGTGGCCGAGCTCGCGCGACGTCCCATCACCACCGCCCTCGTGCTGGCGGCGATCGCGACGACGTTGCTCTGGGAGAGCGGGCTCTCGGTCGATGCGCTGACGATGAGCCCGCGTGCGGTCGGTCCGGAGCCGTGGCGCCTGCTCACCTCGGCTCTTCCGCACGTCGGATTGCTGCACCTCGCGTTCAACGCCTACTGGACCGTGGTCCTCGGGGGCGCGATCGAGGCGCGCTGTGGTGCCCGCGTCACCGCTGCGCTCGTGCTCGGCGCTGCGATCGCGTCGGCGGCGCTCGAGCACGCGCTGTTCTCGGGAGGTGTCGGGCTGAGCGGTGTGGGCTACGGCCTGTTCGGCTTCGCGTGGGTCGCGAGCAGGAGAGGTGTGGCGTTCGAGGACGTGGTGGATGCGGCGACCGCGCAGACGTTCGTCGTCTGGTTCGTCATCTGCTGCGTGACGACGTACACGGGCGTGCTCGCGGTCGGCAACGCCGCGCATGCGGGTGGTTGGGTGCTCGGCATGCTCGCGGGCCTCTCGTGGTCCGAGCCGCGGCAGCGCGCGGTGACCCTCGGCGGGACGGTCGCGCTCGGCCTCGTATGTGTCGTGCTCGCGAGCGCGCCGGTCCGTGCGTTCGTCAACGTCCGCGGGCTCGCACAGGACCTTGCGGACGAGGCGTACTCGCTCCTCGAGGGCGACCCGGCGCGAGCCGTGACGCGCTACGACGAGGCGATCGCCCGCGACGACACCGTTGCGAACTGGCACTACAACCGGGGCGTGGCGCTCCAGCGCGTGGCGCGCCTCGGTGAGTCCGACGCGGCCTACGCGCGGGCGCTCGAGCTCGACGCGAACGACGCCACCTATCGCGAGGCCGTGGCTGGCAGCCACGCACGTCGGTCGAACGAGGCCATGCTCGCGGGCCGCTACGACGAAGCGATCGTCGAGCTCCGCGCCGCATTGGAGCTCGTGCCGGAGCACGAGCTGGCGCCGGCGTGGCGCGAAGGGCTCGAGGCGCTCGAAGCGGCACGCGCTCGAGGCGCGCTGGCGCCGGTCACCCGCTGGCACGAGCCTCCGTGAGGAGGTGTCGGACCTCACCTGGATCGCTTGCTCGCGCGCGACGCACGAACCTCGGCGACGGGGGGCGGTGTCGGACCTCACCTTGGATCGCTCGCTTGCTCGCGCGCGACGCGACGCGCGAACCTCGGCGAGCACACCTCTCCTGGCCTCGCTCCCCTCTCGACTCCCCTTCGCGCGCATCGCGCTGACGGAAACACGTCTACCCCGCTCGACCGTTCGGTCGGCGGGCACACGTGTCCCGTCGCGCATCGCGACCAGGACGGCTTCGGGATCGGGATCGAGTCGCTACCGACGCGTCACGTCC
>JBILLJ010000066.1:0-46041 GCA_044376125.1 Sandaracinaceae bacterium | reverse complement strand
CTTCGCGTCGTTCGCCTTGCCGTCGCGCCTCGGCGCCGTGACCTCGCTGGGCGCCGGCCCGCTCTCGCTCCGCGCGATCCGCAGCGTGAGGCCGAAGAGCACGAGCACGACGAGGCCGAGCACCACGCTCAGCACGATCGTCTCCCAGCCGGATCGCTCGAAGAACGTGGGCTCGTGGAAGCCCGGGTTGGCCACGAGCGCGCCCAGCACCGCGTCCTCTGCCTCGAGCACGCCCAGGAGCTCCCACGCGCTGCCGAGATCGTAGGCCGGCGCGCTCGCCTCGAGGTCGCCCACGACGAGCTGGTAGTCGCCTGCGCTCGCCACCAGCTGCACCTCGTGCGCGGACTGCACGAGCGTCACGCGCTCGATCGCGAGCGGCGCCTCGTCGCCGTTGTCCACGTCGAGCCAGAGCTCGGTGATGCGCTCGCCGAAGAGCGACAGCTCGAGCCGCGCGGGAGCGTCCTCGTTGCTGAGGAAGCTACCCACGCCGAGCTCGACCTCCTCGCCGCGCTCGTTCCTTCCACGCGCGCTCACGCTGCGCGCCACGAGCTGCGGCGCGAGCTCGACGCGCACGGTCGTCGGCGAGACGGCGCGCGCCGGCAGGCGCACGTGGTGGATCGTGTGACGCGGCTCGTCTTCGCGAGGGGTGGGCGACTCCACGCTCGCTTCGAGCTCGTCGTTGCCGGGGGCCGACGTGAAGAGGTACGGCCACTGTCGCCCCTCGGCGTCGATCACCCGCAGATCACCGAGATCCTCGCGCGCGGCGGCCCACACGTCGGCGGGCACGGCGAAGCGAGAGAGCCCGTCGCGGCTCTGGGGCACCTCGAGCGGCGCGCGGTGCGTGTAGCGCTCGAGCGCGACGGGCTGACCGGCGCGCATCGCGAACGAGAGCGCAGGCGTGTCGTCGTGCTCGGGATTGGGCTCGATGGGACCGAGGCCCGCGGTGACGAGCGCACGGCCGCGCACGAGGCTCGCGACGTCGGTGCTCATGAGATCGTAGTGCGGTGCGCGTGCGCGGTGGCCGCCCCAGCGGAGCGCGCTCGCGCGCCCGGGATCGAAGAGCAGGGCGGGCACGCGGAGCGCGGCGGTCACGGTGAGATCGGCCAGCGCCGGGCTGTCGCCGTCCTCGATCGCGATCTCGAGGACATCGCCGCCTCCCTCCCAGAGGCGCACCGTGCGCAGCTCGGGGATCTCGAGCCCCGCGACGCGCACGAGGCCACCCGAGCCGAGCGGCACCGAGCCGCCGGGCGTGGGCGCGCGCACCTCGACGTTGCGGACGAACGACGCGGTCGAGGAGCCGAGCGTGATCGAGGCCGTGCGGTAGCCACGCGGCCGCTCCACGACCACCAGGGTGCGCGTGCCTTCGCGGCGGCTCTCGCGGATGGTGAGCGGCACCTCCACCGTCGCCGGCTCGGTGACGTTGCGCTCGACCTCGCGCAGGAGAAAGCGCGGGTGGATGGGCAGGCCCTCGCCGCGGAGCTCGACCGCGAGCGGCTCGTCCCACACGCCCGGCAGCGGGATCGCGAGGCGCTCGTTGCCGTAGCGTGCGAAGCGGAAGATCGAGGTGCGCGTCACCTCGCGGCTCTCGCCGAACGGCGGCTCGGCGCGCACGACGACCTGCCGCACGAGCTCGCCCGCCTCGGGCTCGATCACGAGCTCCCACGTGCCGCCGTGGCTCGGGCCCGTCGGAGGCCGGAGGCGATAGGTCTCGGTCGAGGTCGTGGTGCCGGCGACGGTGTGGGTCTCTTCGCGTGCATCGAAGGCCACCACGACGCGGCTCTCGCCACGCGTGGAGCTCGGGTAGGGCTGATCACCGCGATCGATCGCGTAGGGCACCTCGTCGCCGGCCGCGTCGTGCACGCGCACGTCGCCGAGATCCGCCGCTGCGCCCGCGAGCACCTCCGGCCCGAGCGGAAGGCGAACGAGCCCGCTCGCCCCCGGTGGCTCCTCGATGCGCGCCTGGTTCGGGAAGAGCACGATCGAGCGCTGCGCGAGCGCGGGGGCTGCAGAGAGCAGCGACGTGACGAGCACCACGAGCGCGGTGAGCGTGCGAGCGTCGGGGAGGGGCCGCGCGGCCGCTCGAGAGGACAACCGGATCATGCGCTCTCCTTCCGCTTCGAAGAGCGGAACACGAAGCGTTGGTACGCGAGGGAGATGGTGATGAGCGAGAAGGCCAGGCCGACGAGCGCCGCCACTCGGTAGAGATCGCGCAGGTTCGAGAGGTCGTAGAGGAAGACCTTGGCGGCGGTGAGGAGCACGAGGAGCAGGCTCGTGAGACGCATCGGCGTGCTCTCGCGCCACATGCCGAGCGCGAGCACCACGAGGCCGTAGAGCGCCCACGCGATCGAGATGGTGAGGTCGCGGGCGGGCAGGCGATCGGTCGGGATGCTCAGCGCGGGGCCGGTCGCATACCAGTCGACGATCGTGAGGTTGAGCCACGCGAAGACCACCACGAGCGCCATCGCGTAGAGGATCGCGGTGAAGGGACGCGCGACGTTCGGTGGCGTGAAGGTGCGCTCCCAGTCGCGCAGGCGTTCGTTCTCGAGGTCGCGAAGGAGCGCGCCGCCCGCCACGAGGCACGCCGCCGGCACGAGGTACGTGTACGAGAGCCAGTTCACGATGCGCCACGGCCCGCGCTCGTAGTAGCCGAGCACGTACGGGTTGAGGAGCAGGCGCGAGCCGACGAACGCGAAGAGCAGCATCGAGACCCACTTGAGGCCCGGGTGATCGAGGCGGCGATAGAGCGTGAGGAGCGCTGCGGCCTCGAGCGCCCAGCCGATCGTGATCCACTCGCGATCGAGCTGCAGCGGGATCGCCACCGTGACGAAGAGCATGGTGGCGCCCGAGAGCCACACGAGCGCGCTCGTGCGCACGCCGGGGTCGCCCTCGTTGCGCGTGCGTGCGAGCGCCACGAGCGAGAGCGTGAGGAGGGCGAGCAGCACCGGGAGCGCACCGACCAAGCGCGTGCCGAAGGCCCAGACCCAGCCGTGGTGCAGGGCCTCGAACCAGAGCATCGGGGCGATGGCCGCCGCGCGCCACGCCCAGCGCGTCTCGGCGAGGCGACGCGAGAGCGTCGGCAGCACCGTGAAGAGCACCACGCCGATCGCGCTCGCGCCGAAGCGGACGGCGCGCACGGCGTCGAGGTCTCGCCCCGCCAGGCCCGCGTGCTCCACGCTCGTCTGCACGATCGCCACGAGCACGATCGCCACGAGCGCGAGCACGCCGTGGTGCGGCGCGTGGCGGCTCGCCTCGCGCATCGCCGGCATCATCACGAAGAGGCCGAGCACGAGGGTGATCGCCACGTGGAGCGGCAGATGCACCGTGCGGAGGTCGCTCGCGACGGTCAGCGACAGGAGCAGCACCGCGGCGCCGAGCGCGGCGGCCATCTCGAGCAGGCCTCGTGCACCGACGAGCGCTCGGGCACCGCGCGCCTCCTCGTCCGCGGTGGGCGCTTCGCGGTGCGACCAGAGCGCGAGCGCCTGGTAGAGGCCGAGGTGCACGACGCCCAGGAGCGCGACGGTCGCCAGGCGGATCGGCTCGCTGCGCTCGGCCCACACGAGCCCCCAGAGCGCCCAGATCGCGCCGTGTGCGAGCGCCGCGATCACCGCGACGAAGGACCACTTCGTCTGCGCCACCACGCGGAGCACGAGCAACGAGAGCACCACCACGACGAGCGCCCACACGAGGTGGTGCGCGGCGTGCTCGAGCGCGAAGAGCGCCACGAGGCCCGTCGCGCCACCCGCGCTGACGAGGCTCGCGACCGACAGGCCCTGCGCCTCCGACAGATCGAGCGGTCCCAGGCGCACGCCACGCGCGCCGAGCTCGGCGCCGAGGTGGAAGAGGAGCGCCGGTGCGAGCGCCAGGACCGCCGCGTGCCAGGGCACGAAGCCTTCGTCGTGGTGGCGCACGAGGAACACGAGATAGAGGCCCACCGCGGCGGAGGCGGCCGCGGGGGCGAGCCAGCCGAGCCGATCGCGCACGGCCACGAGGAGCGCGCCGAGCGAGAGCACGCACACGAGCGTCAGCGTCGCGCCGAAGCCGGACATCGGGCCGCGCTGCGTGGCGAACGCGATCGCGAGCGCGAAGGGCACGAGCACCGCAGCCACCCGCACGATGCGGTTCGTCGCAACCTCGCGACCCTCTTCGTCGTCCTCGGTGGGCAGGAGCATCGTCACGCCGGCGAAGAGCACCGCGAAGGCGAGCGTGATGACGAGGCCGATCCAGGTCGTGGCCTCCTCCATGCGGCCGAAGATCCACGCGAGCTGGTAGAGCGCGGTGAAGCCGAGCGCGAGGCCCGCGAGCGAGGGCCACCGCTTGCGCTGCGCGAGGTAGAGGAGCGCGGCGTCGAGGAGGAAGAGGTACGTGAAGAGCGAGATGGGGCGGTCTTCACCGGTGGAGAGCGCGATCGGCGTGAGGAAGCCACCGAAGAGGCCGAGCACCGCGATCGCGAGCGAGTCGCGGAAGACCGACAGCCCTGCGCACGCGCCCGTGATGGCCACCATCGCCGCGCCCGACACGAGCGTCGGCACGAGGTGGTAGAGGCCGCTGGCGGCCCACGAGGACGCGTAGAGGATCGCGATGCCTGCGCCCGCGAGCCAGTTCGCGAGCGTCACCGCGATCGTCGTGCCCGCGTAGCGTCGGCGCAGGGGCTCGCTGCCCACCACGCACGCGAGGCCCGCCGTGAGCCCGATCAGCACGCGCGCGAAGGGGCCGATCCAGCCGTGCTCGATCGAGTACTGGAAGAAGTAGAGCGCCGCGACGACGAGCACCGACGCACCGAGCGCCGCGGCGCCGCGCACGCCGATCCATCGCTCCCAGCCTTCGTCGGCCTGCGCCTCGGGCGGCGCGCCCGTGGGCGGAGGAGGCGGCGAGGCGGGCGGCGGCGCGATCGGCGGCGCGCCCGAAGAGGCCGCACCCACCGGCGGCTGCGCTGCGGCCGGCACCTGCGGAGCGGTCGCGCTCGCCGACGTGGCGGCCGAGCCATCTCCCTCTGCGACGGCGCTCGCCGAGGCCTCGGTCGTGCGCGCGACGACGTCCTTGGTGGCCACGTCCGTCGCGGCGGCATCCATCGAGGCCGTGTCCGTCGAGGCCGTGTCCGTCGCGGCCGTGTCCGTCGCCGCGGCGCTCGCGACCTCCGGGGCCATGCGCGCCGCGCTCGCCGCCGCGACCTGCGCGACCGCGGTCTCGTTCGCCTCGGTCGTCTGCGATGGCTCGGTCTCACGCGCGCCCTCCGCGCCCTCGCCCTCGAGGGCTTGCTGCGCTGCGGCGTGAGCCGGCGTCACACCCTCGGGCGCCGCTGCCCGGACGAGCGTGCCCGCCGCCTTCGCTTCGGCCAGCTCCTTCTCGTGACGAGCCAGGAGCGCCTCGAGCGCCTGGTTGCGCTGCTCGACCTGCACGAGGCGCTGCCCGAGCTTGGTGCCCTCGGTGCGCACCCACGCGAGCTGTTGCTCGAGCGCGTCGAGGCGCTCACGCGCTTCCTTGTCTTCGGGCCGCCGCAGCAACGTGATGAGGAAGCCGATGCCCACGAAGGGCGCCGCGCAGATCGCGAAGCCCACGGTCAGGAAGAAGAAGTCCTCCACGGAACCCCTTTCGCGTCTCCAGAGAGGCGCACGAGCCTCCGAGTCACGAGCCCTCGGCGGCGCATCATCGCACCAACCTCCGGGCCGCGCGCGGGGTGCTGCCCACCGCGTCGACACCCACGCATCGCACCGCGTGTGCCAGCGGCAGCGTCCCCTCGCCCCCCACGACGAAGGCGGGGCGCGCTGCGAGGCGCTGTGGGGCGGCGCGCACGGTGTACACGGGATGTACACGCCCTCGCATCGCGTGCATGTCATGGTTCGGCCTCCGCGACGTCGCCGGACGGCCATCCTTCGTCACGATCGCGCATACTCCGGCGTCCTCGCGGGACCGCTCCCGCCCTCTCGCTCCCTTCGCCCCCGCCTGCATGGGCTCGTCTCCTCCCACCTCGCGCGCTCGCGCCTCCGTCGTCGTCCCCGGCAACCACGACGGAGTCCACCTCGGTCACGTCGCGCTGCTCGCGCGGGCGCGCGCGCTCGCCGCGCGTCACCACGGCGCGCGCGTCGTCGCGCTGACGTTCGACCCGCATCCGCTCGCGCTCCTGGCGCCCGAGCGCGCGCCCGAGCCGCTCACCACGATCGCGCGTCGCGTGGAGCTGCTGCGATCCGCAGGTGCCGACGACGTCGCGGTCGCGCGCTTCGACGCGCCCTACGCGCTGCTCGAGCCCGAGGCCTTCGTCGAGGAAGAGCTCGTGCAGCGGCTCGGGGCCTGCGCGGTGATGATCGGCCCGGACTATCGCTTCGGGCGCGGCCGTGCCGGCGACGCGGCGCTGCTCCGCGCCGTGGGCGCGCGGCGTGGCTTCGAGGTGGAGGTGCTCGACGCCGTCGGCTCGCGCGACATCGCGCGCGTGTCCTCGACGACGGTGCGCGAGGCGCTGCGCGCGGGAGACGTCGCGCGCACGAGCGAGCTGCTCGGCCGCCCCCACGAGCTCGAGGGCCTCGTGGTGAAGGGGCACCAGCGCGGTCGCACGATCGGCTTCCCGACCGCGAACCTCGACGGTGTGCGCGTGATGCTGCCGCCCGATGGCGTGTACGCCGTCGTGGCCCGCGTGATGGAGAAGGGCGGCCCGGGCCCTTGTGTGGGCGGCATGATGAACGTCGGCACGCGACCGACGTTCGCCGCGGGGCGCTCGATCGAGGTGCACCTCTTCGACGTCGCGGCCGACCTCTACGACCAGACGCTGCGCGTCGGCCTCGTGGCCCGCCTGCGAGACGAGCAGCGCTTCGCGGGCGTCGAGGCCCTCGTCGCGCAGCTCGAGAAGGACGCGATCGCCGCACGTCGGGCGATCGCGGGATCGGTCGGATCTCCCACGCTCCTTCTCTGATCCGCGTCGCGCGCTCGGTGCACGTCACGCGGCGAGGGCCCGCTCAGCGCCGCTGGGACATCCCGCCGCCGCTCAGGACGTCGAGCATCGCGCCGAGCTCGGCGATGCGCGCCTCGGTCGGCAGATCGCTCTGTCCGCGTCGGTCTCGCTCGAGCTGGAGGCGTCGACGCTCGTGGTAGAGGCGCACGATCTCGGCGACCAGGCGCATGCGCGCCTCTTCGAGGCGTCGCTCCTCGGAGAGCAGGCTGCTCTCTTCGTGTGCGAAGAGGAGGCGATCGAGGCGCAGCGTGACGGAGCCGACGACGCTCCACGAGTCGTCGCTCGCGAGCACCGCGCCGTCGAGCGCGCTCCCTTGCTGCGTGCGGAGATCCCAGCCGCTGCCGCGCCGGACGTCGGCGCGCACGAGCGGCAAGAGGCCCGAGAGCCGCGCGCGCTCACGGGCGTCGCGTGCGCGTGCGGGATCGAAGCTCGCGCTCTGCATCGCGTGCGTGAGCACCTCGTCGATCGTGGGCTCGCCGCGGTAGGGCCGCTCGAAGAGCTGCGCGTCCTCGATCGGGATCGCGAGCGCCGGCTCGGGGAGCGGCGCGGTCGTGCGGGGGCGTGCATCGAGGGGCACGGCGAGCGTCGCGGACGCGGCCGACTCGCGCGTGCCGCTCGCGTGCTCGGTGTACCGCGCGGCCAGGACGAGACGCGGCGGTGGCAGGCCCGCGTGCGCACAGCTGGTGGCGAGCGCGAGCGAGGAGGAGAGAACGAGGGCGTGACGGAGGAGGGGTTGGGTCATGCCCACCCCCTGCTGCACGCCCCGCGCCGGGGTCTCAGGCCACGATCGTCGGGGAATTCGGCCCTTCGCTGGCGGAACGGCGGAGCCCTGGCGGCGCAATTCCGCCAGGGGCCCTCTCTCGACCGAGCGAGGCGACGCGCACGATCACGAGGCCGACCGACACGAGCACGACCTCGGCCACGGCCTGCTCGCTCGCCCCGTCCGTCGCGCTCGGCCCGAGGCCGAGCCACGCGGCCGCGACGAGCAGCGTCGCGACGCTCGCGATCGCGCTCGCCACCGAGGGGCCCCAGCGTGCGCCCGGAGCGAGGCTGCGTGCGCTGAGCAGCGCGAGGAAGAGCGCGATCGTGGCGACGAGCGCGGTGGCGCGCGTGGCGAGGTCGGTCGAGGACGGGTCCGCGAGGGTCACGCGCACGAAGACGCTCGCGAGCGCCGCGAGCCCGAGATCGTCGAGGCCACGGAGCAGACGCTCGCTCCGCGTGCGAGGGCTCGCGATGCCCGCGCTCGTCGCGCTCGCCGCCGCGAGGATCGCCGCGAGCGCGAAGGGGCCGAAGGGCGCACGCACGAGCGCCCACGACATCGGCATCCAGGGCGCGCTCGCGAGCGGGCCGCCGAGCACCGGCAGCGACGCGCTCTCCGCGCTGCCGCGCGCCGTGACGAAGACGCCGATCGCGACGGTGGTCGCGAGCGCGCTGACGAGCGAGATCCAGCTCTCGCGCCGGACGAGGCGCCAGAGGACGCCCGGGAGCCGGCGCACCACGGACGGGCGCGAGCCCTCTCGTTCCGAGCCCGTGCTCTCGGACGTCGCGAGCGTGGCGCTCGCGCGGAGGAAGAGCGCCACGGCGAGCCACGCGGGGATCACCGTCTCGGAGACCGAGCCGGCCCAGAGCGTCGAGGCGGCGAGCACCACCACGAGCGCCAGCGCGGCGGTGAGGATCGCGGCCAGGGGCTTGGCCTCGCGTGGCGCGCGCGACGCGTGCCGCGCTGCACGCGGCGAAGACCAAGGCCACGCCCCGAAGAGGAAGGCGGCCACGAGCACGACGATCGCGAGCTGATCGTGGCGTGTCGAACGATCGGTCGGCCGCCCACGCGCAGCGTCGAGGTCCACGACGAGCGTGGCCTCGCGGCCATCGGATCGGAGCAGACCGAGCGTGGTGCGCGAAGCGCGGGGATCGAGGCGTGCCTCGCGCGGGTCGAGCACGCGCAGGCCGTCGATCGCGACGATGCGGGCGCCCGCCGACAAGCCCGAGGTCTCGAGACCGAGCCGCGCGGCGGGACCGTTCGGATCGACCGCGAGCACGCGCGCGCCCCGCGGGCCCGCTGCGCTCGGGTCGGCTTCTTCGTCGAGCGCGTCGTCGTCTGCGCTCGCCTCGTCGTCGATGGCCGCGTCTTCGTCGGGCGAGATCTCGAGCCCCAGCACCGAGGCGAGCTCCTCGCCCTCGTCGCGCCCGCGATCGTGCACGAGGCCGCGGCGCTCGCTCGGCACGACGTCCAGGGTGACGTCGTCGAGCACACCGACGACGCGCGCGGAGAGGCCATCGACGGAGGCGCCGTGCACGACGACCTCGAGCGAGCCGACGAAGGTGCCGCGGCCGCCGAGCGTGGCGACGTCGGCGTCGCTCACGGTGAGCTCGAGGTGCTCGGGCGTGACCGTGCGGCCGACGAGCGTGTGGAGCACGCGTCGTCGTGCACCGAGCGGCGCATGCAGCACGCCGCGCACGAGCACCTCCACCTCGCGACCCACGGGGAAGCCCTCGCCCGTGATCGTGATCGTGCGGCCCGCGTCGAGCCGCGAGGTCTCGAGCGCCTCGACCGACAGCAGCTCGTAGCGATCGTCGCGTGCACAGCCACCGATCGCGGCGAGCGCGAACAGGGCGGCGAGGATCGGTCGGAGGCGAGACGTCGAGGCAGACATCGCTCGGGAGGCCGACTCTCGGTCATCACCCCGACCACCGCCAGGAATCGACCAGAGGCGCCCCGGCGCGAGACGGCCGAAAATTCGACGCTGTGATCGGCCCGTGATCCATTCGCGGGATGAACGACGGACGAGGCCGAACGGAGGCCGGGCCGCTCGCGCTCGCGCGACGCTTGCTCGGCCGTGTGCTCGAGACGGTGCGCGGCTCCGAGCCCCCGCCGGAGCTCGTGCCCAGCGTCACGACGGACCCGCGCGACGCCGCGTCACGGCGCGCGCCGTCCGCTCCTGCGCTCTCGGCACGCGAGCGCGCGCTCGACGAGGACCGGGTGGTGGACCTGCCCGACGCCTCGAGGCTCCCCGCGGCGGACGAGCCCGCGCGCGCGCTCCTCTCGGACGCGTCGTGGTCCGGGCTGCGCTTCGAGCCCCGCGATCGCGTGGCGCTCGTCGCGTGGCGCGACGTCGATCGGGTCGCCGACGTGCTCCGCACGATCGAGATCCGCTGCGACTACGGCGCGCTCGATGCCGCTCCCGAGATCACGGTCCGAGATCGACCCGTGTCCGCCACGCTGGGCGCGGCGAGCGTCGCCTCGGATGCACAGCGTCTGCTCGTGGCCCTGGGCACGATCCGCGAGGGCTCGTTCGTGTCCGTCGCGCACGCGACCGTGCGCTGAGCGACGTCGCGCCCACCCACGCCTGCTACCATCGCCTGCGTGTCGCTTCGCTCCGGGTGGTCGCTCGCGTCGCTCCCCTTGATCGTCGGGGTCCTGTGCCTCGCCCAGCTGCTCGGATGCGAGGGGCGTGTCTCGATCGGGACACGATGCGCGGAGGACGCGTCGTGCGCCGACGGGCTCCGCTGCCGCTTCGGCCGCTGCCGCGCCCAGTGCACCACGGCCAACGACTGCGCGAGCGGCGCGATCTGCATCGGTGAGCCGGGTGTGTGCACGCTCGTCACCGACACGTGCGAGGCGAGCTGTCCCGATGGCCTGGTCTGCACGGGCTCGATGTGCGCGATCCCGTGCACGCCCGTCGCGGGATGTCGCGGCGGCTCCGTGTGCGCCGAGACCGCGAGCGGCTCCGTCTGCATCGCCGTGAGCTCCGACGCCGGTGCGCCCGATGCGCCCGAGTCGCTCGATGCGCCCGAGCCGCTCGATGCGCCCGAGCCGCCCGATGCGCCCGAGCCGCCCGATGCCTTCGTGCAGAGCGACGCAGGGCCGCCCGTCGCGGGCTGGGAGCGACCGCTGCGGCTCTGCGCGGGCTCCGCGCACGCGTGCGCGATCCGCGACGAGAAGGTCTACTGCTGGGGCGGCAACCACAGCTCGCAGCTCGGTGACTCGCCGAAATCGCTGAGACGAGATCACGGCGGTCTCTGCGGCCCGTGGGACTGCAGCGATCACCCCGAGAATCCCGTCCTGGCCGACACGGGCGCGGGCACCACGACGCTCACGGGCGTCACGGCCATCGCGTGCGGTGCCGACAACACGTGCGCGCTCCTGGGTGACGGATCGGTGTGGTGCTGGGGCGCCGACACGAGCGGCTCCGGCGTGCTCGGTCACATGGGCACCGGCTCGCATGCCGACCGAGCGGTCGCCGCGCGCGCGACGTCGATCGAGGTGGGCCGCTTCCACGCGTGTGCGCGCGTCGACGGCGAGCTCGTCTGCTGGGGCGCGAACGAGCGTGGCGGCGAGGAAGACGGTCGGCTCGGCTCGGCGGGCCCTTCGACGTTCACGCCGCGCGCCGCCGAGCGCTTCGCAGCGGCGTGGGAGCTCGCGCTCGGTGGGCTCTTCACGTGCGGAGTCGGGAGCGAAGGCGTGCGCTGCGTCGGTCGCAACGAGGGTGACGTCACGGGCCTCGGTCGCGGCGGCCCCGACCCCACGGGCAACCTCGTGCCGGGCCTTCCCACGGTGCTCGACGACCTCTCGGCCGGCGCCGTCTTCGCATGTGCGATCGCCGACGGAACCGCGCACTGCTGGGGCGCACAGACGCACCTCGTGCTGGCCGACACCGACGTGCCCACGTGCTTCGCAGGCTCTCCGTTCTTCGCGTGTCGCGCCTCGGCCGAGGCCGTCGATCGCGGCGTGGGCGTGATCGGCGAGACGCTCGTCCGCCTCTCGCGCGGACAGGCCGAGACGATGTGCGCCGTGACCGAGGGGCGTCGCGTCATCTGCTGGGGATGGAACGGCTGGGGCCAGGCGGGCCTCGATGCGCCGGCCGATGTCGGCGCGCTCACCTCGTTCGTGCAGACGGACGCGGACGCGCCGCTCGAGGACGTCGAGGACGTGGTGTGTGGCGCGGCGTTCTGCTGTGCGCGCACGGCGACGGACGCCGTCCACTGCTGGGGCGAGAACGACTTCGGACAGCTCGGCAACGGCACGACGGACTCGCGCGATCCGGTCGTCGATGGCGGCGTGCCCGACGGTGGCACCGCCACCGTGGCCTTGCCGCATCCGCGCGCACAGGCCGTGGACTTCTCGCGAATCCGCCCATGAAGCGACTCCTCGCAGCGCTCGTGCTCGTCGTCGCGGGGCTCGCTGCGCTCGGCTGCGAGGCGCGCGTGTCGCTCGGCGCGTCCTGCATCTACAGCAGCGAGTGCGGCGCGCTGCGTTGTCTCTACGGTCGCTGTCGCGCCGAGTGCCTGACGAACGTCGACTGCAGCGCGGGGCTCGTCTGCAACGCTGGTGTGTGCGCGGAGCCCTCCGAGTCCTGCTCGGCCGACGACCCGTGTCTGGCGCCCGAGCGGGCGTGCGCCGGCAGCATCTGCGCAGAGCGCTGCAGCGCCTCGGGCACGTGCGCCCTCGGTGCGCGCTGCGAGACGCGCGTCGGGGGCCTCGTGTGCGTCCCGGTCGAGTCGACGCCCGTGGACGCAGGGCTCGACGCGCGCGCCACGGACGACGTGGGCGGCCTCGACGCAGCGAGTGACGATGCGGCGACGCCTTCCGATGCGGCCGTCTCGCTCGATGCGGCCAGCGGTACCGGCGCGATCCGCGACCTCTGCGTGAGCCGCTACCATGTCTGCGTCGCCCGCGGCGACGGCACGGTCGTGTGCTGGGGCACGGGCCCTGCCGGCGAGCTGGGCGGCGGCGCGCCGCTCGTGGCGGGCGTCGGCGGCGCGCGTGCGTGCATGCCCTTCGGCGTCCCGGTGCCGTGCACCACGGAGCTCGTCACGGTGGTGCAGCAGGACGACAGCCCGCTCGACGACATCGTCGCCCTCTCCTGCGGTGAGCGCGCGACGCTCGCGCGAACCTCGAGCGGACAGCTCTACTCGTGGGGTTGGGGCAGCAGCGGCGAGCTGGGTCGCGACTACGACGGAGCGATCGGCAGCTGGGATGCCCGCGCCGATCTGGTCACCGATCGCAGCGACGTCCCGCTCTCGGACATCCAGAGCGCGGCGATCGGTCTGCGTCACGCATGTGCTCGGCGAGGAGACGGAACGGTCTACTGCTGGGGCGGTCGATACGACCCGGTCGAGTACGGCAAGCTCGGCACGGGCGCAGCCGATCCCGCCTTCGCCCCGGGCGCGCTCGAGGCCACGGCGTTCGCTGGCGCGGCGTCGATCGCGATGGCGGACCAGAGCACGTGCGCGGGACGTGCCGATGGCGTCTCTTGCGTCGGCCAGAACGCGTCGGGGGCCGTGGGCGACACGAGCGCGCTCGACACCCTCCACACGAGCCCGCTTCGCGTCATGGGGGTGACATCGACACCTTCGGCGATCGTGGCTGGTCCTTCGTTCTACTGCGCGCTCGTC
Organism: Sandaracinaceae bacterium; assembly: GCA_044376125.1. Classification (GTDB taxonomy): domain Bacteria; phylum Myxococcota_A; class Polyangia; order Polyangiales; family Sandaracinaceae; genus JAFLCL01. The sequence goes on along the minus strand of JBILLJ010000066.1, from coordinate 32,705 downwards.
GGCGAGGCGGCGCACTGCTGGGGCCATGGCGGCGAGGGATCGCTCGGGCGCGGGCCGATCGACGCGCTCACCGCCACGTGTCCCGGCGGCGTCCAGCAGTGCGATCCGCGCGCATCGCCCGTCACGTCGCCGGCCTTTCGGTCGATCGCGTCCGGCGCGCAGTCGAGCACGGTCTGCGGCCTGACGACGACCGGACAGGTGCACTGCTGGGGCAACTCCGAAGACGGCGTCGCGGGCTCGACGAGCCGTGTCGAGCGGCCCGAGCCGATCGAGGTCTCCCCGGGCAACCCGCTCGAGGGTGTGCGCCTCGTGCGTGTGGGCGGCGCGACGGCGTGCGCGGTCACGATCGATGATCGGCTCCACTGCTGGGGCAACAACGAGTCCGGGCAGCTGCGCGTGGATCCGGACGCGGAACCGCACACCCGCGCGGTCCTCGTCCCGCTCGACTGACGGCGCGACCGGCGCGCACGTACTACGATCGCCGTCGTCATGGCGAGGTCGGGACTCTCGTTCGGGATCTTGTTGATCCTCGGTGTCGCCGCGGGCTGCGAGACGCGCGTGTCGATCGGCACGCGCTGCGAGTCCGACACGCAGTGCCGCGACGCGCTGCGCTGTCGCTTCGGCCGCTGTCGCGCCGAGTGCACGACGGCCACCGATTGCCTCGATCCGCGTGCGTTCTGCGTGGGGCCCGTGGGCATGGGGGCGTGCACCCTGCCGAGCGAGGACCGCTGCGCGAGCGACTGTGGCGATGGCCTCGTGTGCGCGGGCGAGATCTGCTCCACACCCTGCACGCAGAGCGGCGGCGAGTGCCTCGTGGGCTCGACGTGCGACGACGTCTCGGGGGTGCCGGTCTGTGTGGCCTTGCCGCGCGAGGACGCGGGCACGCTCGACGCGAGCGCGCCCGATGCTCCGCTCGACGATGCACCGCGCGACGATGCGCCTCTCGATGCGCCGCGCGTCGCGGACGCGAGCCTCGACGCGGGCTCGCTCACGGCCCCCGAGCGTCGCGGGCTCTGCACGGGTGAGGACCACGCATGCAGCCTCGCGCCCGATGGGCGTGTGTTCTGCTGGGGGGCCTCCGGTGGTGGACGCCTCGGCGACGGCACCGACGACTTCACCGGACCGCCGGGCGATGCGTGCGGTGGGCTCTGCGCGACGCGTCCGCTGCGCGCCGTGCGCACGAGCGTCGGCGAGCTCACCGACGTGATCGAGATCGCGTGCGGGGCGCAGCACTCCTGCGCCATCACGCGCGAAGGGCTCGCGTACTGCTGGGGTCGCGTGGGCGATGGTGTGCTCGGCAACACCGGCCGCGGTGGCTACGTCGCCGGCCTCGTGCGGGACGTGGCGGGCGCGACCCGCATCGCGGCCGGTCGTCTGCACACGTGCGCGCAGACCTCGAGCGGCGCGCGATGCTGGGGCCAGAACGCTCGCGGCGGCGTGATCGACAACCGGCTCGGCGCCGACGCCCGCGCCCCCGCGCGCGACCTCGAGGAGCTCTCGATCGCCTCTCCGCTCTTCGACGACGCGATCGATCTCGCGGGCGGCGGCTACTTCACGTGCGCGGCGCCGCCCGATGGCTCGCCCGTCCTCTGCGTGGGCACGAACGAGGCCGGCGCCGTGGGCCCCGAGACGACGTGGTCCTCGGGCCCCGTCGCGCACCCCGAGGGCGTCGTCATCGCCGGCACCGAGGGCGCGACGCAGCTGAGCGCGGGCATCGTCCACGCATGCGCGCTCGTCGGAGGTCACGCGCGCTGCTGGGGCGGCGGCGCCGCGGGACAGCTCGCCTCGACCGACAGCGATCCTTGCGTGGACGCGATCTCGTCGCCCTGTCGCGGCGAGGCGCGCGAGGTGGACGACGCGCGCGGGCGCACCCTCGTGTCGCTCTCGACGGGCTATGGCCTCACCGAGTGCGCCGTCGTCACGGACGGCTCGGTGGTCTGCTGGGGCGCGACCGATCGTGGGCAGGCGGGGCACCCCGGCGCCGATCACAGCGTGAACGCGCTCGAGGCCGCGGTCTCGGGCATCCCCGTCCCGGTGTCCGAGGTCGCGAGCGCCAACGAGACCTCGTGCGCGCGCAGCGCCGCGGGGCGCGTGTTCTGCTGGGGCGCGAACGACGCGGGACAGCTCGGCTGCGGCCTGACGCCCGACGCGGCCGAGCACCCGAGCGCGTGCGAGGTCGTCTTCCCGAGCCCGTGAGCGCTCCTCACCGCACCGACAGGGCGGTGACCGTGGAACCGCGCGCGCGCCTCGTGCGATGCTTCACGCAATGGCGCGACACTCGCTCTCGAACGAGCTCCCTGGCTATCTCCGCGACATCTCGAAGGAGGTCGAGGCGCACGCCAAGGGCTACGGCCTCGACTTCTTCCCGACGCTCTTCGAGGTCGTCAGCTACGACCAGATGAACGAGCTCGCGGCCTACGGAGGCTTCCCGGTGCGCTACCCGCACTGGCGCTTCGGCATGGAGTACGAGCAGCTCAGCAAGAGCTACGAGTACGGCCTCTCGAAGATCTACGAGATGGTGATCAACAACACCCCGTCGATCGCCTACCTGCTCGAGGGCAACTCCATCGTCGATCAGAAGCTCGTCATGGCGCACGTGTTCGCGCACGTCGACTTCTTCAAGAACAACTTCTACTTCCGCGCCACGAACCAGGGGAAGGAGGCCGAGACCGGCGAGCCCGTGCGCAAGTGGATCGACTCGATGGCCAACCACGGCACGACGATCCGCCGCTGGGCCGATCGCATCGGCATCGAGAAGATCGAGGAGTTCGTCGACACCTGCCTCTCGCTCGAGAACCTCATCGATCCCGGCAAGCCGTTCCTCCCGCAGAAGCCCAAGGACGTGAAGCGAGAGCTCAGCTTCCTCGAGGGCGAGACCGAGGAAGAGGACATCGGCAAGATCCGGGTCGAGCGCGAGTACATGGAGGACTTCCTCAACCCGCGCGAGTTCGTCGAGGCCCAGAAGAAGAAGGCCGAGGAGGAGAAGGCCAAGGCCGCGCGCTTCCCCGCGAGCGCCGACCGCGACGTGCTCGGCTTCCTCCTCGACCACGCGCCGCTCGAGCGCTGGGAGCGCGACGTGCTCTGGGCCATCCGCGCCGAGGCCTACTACTTCTGGCCTCAGATGCAGACCAAGATCATGAACGAAGGCTGGGCTTGCGTGGACCCGGACACGCTCGTGTTCACGGCCGAGGGGCTCGTTCCGATGCGGGAGATCACCGCGGGTCGCGTCGCCGCGGTCTCCGACGGCGAGTCACGCCGTCGTGTCCTCGATCAACACGTCATCGCGGATCACGCGACGGTCACGCTGCGCACGCGCCGCGGCCTCGTGGTGACGGGCTCGAACAACCACCGTGTGCTCCGCGCGAACGGCGCCTGGGCCCGCCTCGACGAGCTCGCGGTGGGCGACCGTGTGCGCGTGAGCGGCGGCTGCGATCTGTGGCCGACCGTGCCCGTGCGTGTGCGAGCGCCCGAGAGGGCACGCATCACGCTCGACGACGTCGCGAGCGAAGCAGGCACCTCGGTCTGGACCGTGCTGCGTCACCGCGCGGGCCGCCGGACCCGCAAGGACGCCGAGATCCGCCAGTCGCTGCTCGCGTACGACGCGCCCTCGAACGCCCTCGACACACTCCCTGCCAGGCGCACGGCGGTGCGCACGCCCGAGGTCGTCGACGAGGATCTCGGCGCCTTCCTCGGCTACCTCGTGGGTGACGGTCACATCTCGCGCGTGAAGCGCACGTTCGGGCTCACGACCGGTGATGCGCCGCAAGCCGCTCGCTTCGCGGAGCTCGTGTCGAGGCTCTTCGGGCTCGCGCCCAGGACGCGGCGTGATGGGCAGCGCGATTCCGTCTCCGCGAGCTCCGAGCAGGTCGCCGATTTCCTCGTCGAGGGACTCGGGCTCACGCACGGGCCGAGCGCGCGAGGCAAGCACGTGCCGGAGGTCATCCTCCGCTCTCCGGAGCCCGTGGTTCGTGCCTTCCTACGCGCCCTCTTCGACTGTGACGGTCACGCCGGAGCGCAGGGGGTCATCCTCTCCACGGCGAGCGAGCGCCTGGGCCGTGAGGTCCAGCTCCTGCTCCTCAACTACGGGATTCTCACGCGCCGTCGCATGGGGCCCAAAGGCATCTGGCACGTTCACGCCGCGGGTCGGTCCGCTGCCGAGTTCGCGCGGAGGATCGGGTTCGGGCTCGAGCGCAAGACCGCCGCGCTGGCTCGCTACGTGGACTCCCACGCGCAGTGGAAGCGCGAGTCTTGGGACGACGAGGTCGTCGCGCTCGAGCACGGACGCGGCGAGGTGCACGACATCACGGTCGAGGAGACGCACCGCTACGCCGCCGCCGGTCTCGTGAACCACAACTCGTACTGGCACTCACGGCTCATGACGGAGAAGATCTGCGACGACGGCGAGATCATCGAGTACGCCGAGCGCAACGCGGGTGTCATGGAGACGGGCCAGGGCCGGCTCAATCCCTACAAGCTCGGCGTCGAGCTCTATCGCTACGTCGAGGAGCGCTGGGACAAGGGGCAGTTCGGCAAGGAGTGGGAGGACTGCGACGATCTCGAGGCGCGCCGCACCTGGAACCGCCGCACGGGCCTGGGCCGCAAGAAGATCTTCGAGGTCCGCTCGCTCTACAACGACGTGACCTTCATCGACGAGTTCCTCACGCCGGAATTCGTCGCCGAGCAGAAGCTCTATTCGTTCGGCTACAACGCCAGGAACGACCGCTTCGAGATCGAGACGCGCAAGTTCAAGGAAGTGAAGGAGAAGCTCCTCTTCCAGATCACGAACGCCGGACAGCCCTTCATCTTCGTCGAGGATGCCAATCACGGAAACCGCGGCGAGCTCCTCTTGAGGCACGAGCACATGGGCATCGACCTCCGCGTCGACTGGGCCCGAGAGGTCATGAAGTCCCTCGTGCGCATCTGGCGCCGCCCCGTCGAGATCCACACGAAGGTCGAGAACAAGCCCACGCTCCTCCGCTTCGACGGCAAGGAGCACGTCCAGCGCCCGCTGAAGTGACTGACTCCCGATGATCGTCGGACAGCGGCGCAGTCCGCTCAGTCTCCTCAACTGGCAGCGTGGCCCGCTCGTCTTCTTCGGCGTGGTGGGCCTGGTGTTCGTGGGCCTGCGCCACTTCGAGGTGCTCTCGGGCGTGCTCGAGGTGAGCCCCACGCCGCTCGCGATCCTGGGCTCGGGCCTGGCCTTCTTCGTCGGCTTCCGCACGAACAACGCCTATGCGCGCTGGTGGGAGGGGCGGCGCCTCTGGGGAGGCCTCGTCAACGCGACACGCATGCTCTCCACGCAGATCGCGTCCTACCTGCCGTGGGACGGCCCACGCGCGAGCGAGACCCAGCGGCACCTCGTGCTCCTGCTCTCGGCCTACATCCACTCGCTGCGCACGAGCCTTCGTGACGAGCCGACGCTGAAGGATCCCGAGATCCTCCGCCTCCTCGACTCGCCCGGCCTCTTCACGAGCGCCGAGCGCGAGGCGCTCGCGAAGGAGCCGAGCCTGCCGCACGCGCTCGTGGATCGCATCCACCGCACGCTCGCGAGGGAGGCGCGCGAGGGGCGCCTGCCCGAGCTCGCGCTCACCACGATGGATCGCTCGATCGCCGATCTGCTCGACAACCAGGGCGGCGCCGAGCGCATCAAGCGCACGCCGATGCCCCCGGCCTATGGGCTCATCGCGCACTACCTCACGCTGTCGTTCGGTCTCGTCTTCCCGCTGACGCTGCACGACGACCTCGATCTCTGGGTCGTGCCGCTCAACATGCTCGTCGCGGGCTCGTTCCTCTTCGTGAACGAGCTCGGCCGCGTGCTCGAGGATCCGTTCACGACCTTCTGGAACGGCCTGCCGCTCCTGGCGCTCTCCCGCACCATGGAAGCGAACGCGCGCGCCCGCCTCGGCGACCACGATCACCCCCCGCTCGAGAAGCCCGACGCCAACGGCGTCTTGATGTGAGCGCATGCGACCGATCGTCCACGGCCCCGACACCCCGAGATCGATCGACGCGTTCGGCGTGCGCTGGGAGAGCGCGGTCTCGGCGCACCGCCCCGTGTCCATCGACGATCACGGCTACCTCCGCGAGATCGCGCGCTACTCGAACATCGAGCCCAAGGAGCTCGGTGTCTTCGCCGTGAGCTTCACGCTGGCGCCCGACGCGGAGCTCGACCGACTGCTCGGCCTCGTGCACGCGCTGCCATATCTGCCATCCGAGCTCGCCGCGCGCCTGCTCGGGCGAAGCGCGCTGCGCCACCGCCTCCGCGCGTTCCACGCGAGCCAGCCTGCGCTCGAGACCGGTCTGCGCGAGGCGGCGTTCACGTGGATCGATCCCTTCCTCGTGGAGGGCACGCTGGCGCGCACGCTGTACGGGTATGGCATGTACCGTCACTTCCACGACGATCACTCGGCCGACGAGGCCGCGTCTCACGCGCGGGCGCTGCTCGAGTCCACCGTCGGCGCGAGCACCGACACGGTCGTTGCGCTCGGCTCCCGCCTCCCGTGGGGCGCATGGTTCGATCGACACTCCTGCACCGACCAGAGCTACCTGCTCGTCGACCGCCAGACGCGCCGAGGCCTGCTCCTGGCGCTGTCGCACTCCGATTGAAGCGGAGGTCCCGAGGGCTCAGCGCGGGCGGCGGCGGAGGAAGTCGGGGCAGTCGCGCCCCGTGGAGCATGCGAGGTCCATGGCGAAGGGCGCGCCCTCCACGCGAGGCCGTTGCTCGCTCGCGCGCACGTCAGGTCATGAGGCGCGCGATGGGCGGCACGCGGAGATCGGCGACGTCGTCCTCCACGCCGGCCTGGACGAGCAGCGTGCGGAGCACGTGATCCGGCAGGATCACCTGACCGTTCGTGTCGTCGCGCGCGCCCGTCTCGAGGTTCGTGGGCGTGGGCGCCATGCCGAAGTCGCTCGAGGCGCCGATCACGCCCGGGGCGATGCCGCCGCCGACGAGCAGACACGCGTTCGTCAGCCAGTGATCGCGGCCGCCGCGCTCGTTGATCATCGGCGTGCGCATGAACTCGCTGAAGCAGAGGATCGTCGTGTGATCGAGCCAGGTGCCCTCACCGCTCGTGTACGGCGTGGCCTCGAGGTAGCTGACCAAGCGCGCGATCGCGTCCCAGCCCTGCATCTGTCGGTTGCCGTGATCGGTGCGCCAGTCGGTGAAGTGGGTGTCGAGGCCGCGCGCCGCCTCGAAGCTCACGACGCGCGAGATGCCGCGTGTGAGCGCGGTCGCGGTGATCGCGGCCTGCGTCATGGAGCTCGTGCGATCGAGGCCCGTCGGGTTGTCGGCGTCGAAGAAGTGGCGGCGCAGCGCGCCCATCGCGTCGCGCCGCGCCGTCTCCTCGGGCGTGTCGCCCGCGTAGAGCGAGCTCAGCGTGGTCGTGTAGTCGAAGAGCTTCGAGAGATCCTGTCCGAGCATGCCCTGCATGCGCTCCCAGGACTCTCGCGCGCTCCGCAGCGCGGGCGAGTGGCGCACGCGGCCGCAGCGCGCCTCGCTCGCGAGGAAGTCATCGAGCAGATCGGCCTGCGCGGCGTCCAGGCGCGGGTCCTGCGCGCGGAGGATCTGCACGAGGTCGTCCGAGCTCTGCACGTTGAGCGCAGAGGCGTACGCCGGCTGATCGGCGTTGTACGACTCGACGCGCACCGCGAGGTTCGGGATGTGGTTCGAGCCGCCGAGCTCGCCCGCGAGCCACGTCGCGTTCGAGCTGCCGCGCGCGAGCAGGCCCGCGGGAGGCTTGCCCGTGATGAAGCGACGGCGACCGACCTCGTGCGTCAGCGTCTCCATGCTCATGCCGCGGATGATCGCGAGCTTGTCCGCGTGATCGGCGAGCGCGCCGACGTACGGCCCGAGGAGCGCGTCCTCACCGCCGATGCGAGTGCGCACGACGTCGGTGCGGCCGAGCGTCGAGTAGCCGAGCTGGATGCGGTTGTTCTGGATGATCTCGTCTTCGTCCGTGAAGACCTCGGGGTCGCGCGGATCGAGGCCGAGCAGGATGTCCCAGCCACCCGAGAAGTACGCGAAGACGAAGTGGCGATCGGCCTCGCCCGCGGCACGCGCGAGCTGGAGCAGGCCTCGTGAGCTCGCGCCGAGCGCGGAGAGACCGGCGGCACCCACGCCCGCGGCGGCGGCTTGCTGGAGGAAGCGGCGACGTTTCGTGGTCATGGCAGCGTCCTCAATAGAGATAGAAATCTGGGTGGTCGATGAGCGCGACGCACACCGTGCGCCACGCCGTCTCGGCGTCGGTCTCGCCCATCTCGTTCGCCGTCAGCGCGAGCGAGCTCGACCAAAGGCTCCGCCACGGATCGAGCTCTTCGCTGCCGGGCTCCACCGTGCGCGAGTGGAAGCGCGCGAGCAGCATCGAGAGGTTCTGATCGATGCGGGCCTGATCGGCCGGCAGGCGATCGTCGAGGTCCGCGTGCACGAGGAACACGTGATCGGTCGCGCCCTCCGCAGTCTCGGCGTCGAGCAGGCGCGTGCAGACCGAGCGCGCCGCGTCGTCGACGAACTTGAGGAAGAGCGGGCTCGGCTCGAGATCCTCGTGCGTCGAGGTCGCGTAGTTCGGCACGCCGAGCGTCGCGCGGAAGCGCGTCAGCTGGTTCACGCCGGAGACCTCCCAGCGGAGGCCCGTCGCGGCCAAGAGGCTCGCGTCGAGCTGATCGACGTCCATGCGGTGCCGCGCGCGCGCGGGCCCCGTGCCGAGATCGACGTGCGTGGGATCGCCGTAGTCGGCGGGCACCTCGTCGAGGACGACGCGGCGATCGTCACAGCCCACCGCGAGACAGAGCGCCGCCACACACGAGCCCACGCTGAGCAGCGCGCGTGGTCGAGGGGCGCCGTGCGGCGGGGGAGCGAAGCTACCCCTGGAGCAGCGAGGGAGCGAGGCTCGGGGAGCGGACGAGCAGGGGGGAATGGGGGGGAGCTGCCGGCTCCCCCCGACGGCGCCGAAGGCGCGACGAAAGACCCTCATCGCGCCCTCCGGTAGAGATCGCTCGTCACGACGGCGCGCACGAGCGGTGTGAGGCGCAGGCCCGCGCCCACGAAGCTGTCCTCGAAGCGCGCGAGCTCGGCCGCGTCACCGTCGGTGATCGGGCGCCCGATGAGCCACTCCGTCGTGCGGCGCACCGTGCACTCGGTGAAGCGTCCGTCGGCGAGGCCGTCGCGGATGAGGCCTGCGGGGCCCTCCTCCACGTGGTCCATGTGCTCGGGGCGCAGGAACTCGTACACGCGCATCATGCCGATGTACGGCTCCTCCTGGCTCGAGAGCGCGCGCGTCACGTAGTTGAGGCGGCACGTGTCGCTGCACGTCTCCTCCCCGCGCGCACAGTCCGCGCACTCCTGGAGGAACGGCGGGAAGGGCCCTGGGTCGAGGTAGCCACCGGCCTGCATGCCCCAGCGGCCCCAGTGCGCGCCCGCCGGCTCGAGGATCGCGTGGCAGTAGCGGCAGCCCGCGCGGAGCTGGAGATCGAGCTCGCGCTGCTCGGCCTCGCTCGCGACCGGCAGGCCTCCCGCGGGCGGCGTGAAGGGCGCGCAGAGGAACGCGTCGTAGAAGTGGCTCGCGCGCGAGCGATTCGTCTGGAAGCGCAGGAGGTACGCGGGGCTCGTGAGCACGCCCGCGTGCATGTCCGGCAGCTCGATCTCCACCCACGTGTCGGTGGCCGTGTACGGCAGATCGGGCAGCTGCTCGAGGTCGTACGGCATCGGCAGGAGCGGCACCGAGTTGTACCAGCGCGCCTGGTGGCGGAGGTGGTGCACGATCGGGCCGTTCACGAACGCGCGGCGGCTCGTGAAGATCTCGGTGTAGGGCTCGTCGGCCGCGAGCGCCGCGGCGATCCGCAGCTCCACGTCCTCGTTGAACGCGCTGACGATCGCGTCCTGCACCGGCTGCGTGTCGCACCACACGAGGTTCGGTCCGCAGCCGCAGCCCGGATCGTTGGCGGCCTCGCGCGTGCTGCAGTCGCGGCCCGAGGGCGAGTAGCGGTTCGTCTGCGCGTCGAGCGCGCACACGGGGATCGTCACGTCGGGGTCCGCCTCCCAGTAGGGATGCACGTTCACCCAGCCGTCCATGCCCATCGCGTCGACACGCGCGCGGCCGTCGGCGAGCAGCGTGTCCTCGCGATCGTCGCACTGCGCGTCGTTGGGTCGGATCTCTCGCGCGGTGGAGCTGCGGTACCAGCGGCGCGTGCCTCCGAGGCTCGCGGCGCTCTGTCCGAGGCGCTGGAGGAAGTGCACGAAGCGCACGTTCGCGACGTTGTTCCAGAGGAGATCGCGGTGGTGGCGCACGGCGCGCTCCGCGAAGCCCTCACCCTCGAGCCACGCATCGAGCGTCTCGTCGGGCACGCCGTCGCCGCTCGCGCTCTCGATGGCCGCGAGCTCCTCCACCGACGGGATCGTGCCGCGCAGATCGAGCGACAGCGCGCGCGCATACGACGCACGATCGAGCCGCGGTGACTCGGGCCTGCAGCTCGGCTCGTCGCACTGCGCGACCGAGGCGCCCACGAGCTCGCCGCCCACCGACCCGCCCAGCGAGCGACCGAGCGGAGAGGTGGCCGCGGAGGGCGCGATCAGCACCGCAGTCAGCGTCGCGGCGCCGCCGAGGACGCGCAGGGCCACGCCTCCGGGCGCTGCGCGTGGCGCGCGATCGGGAGCTCGTTGGAGAGAGGTGTCGCTCATCGGTACCTCACGGAGATGCGAGACGAGGAGGGCTCACGCCGACCCGGAGACGAGTCGTGGCCGACTAAGGGAACCCTGCGGCCGCCCACGTGCGCACGAGCGTCACGCTGGCCTCCGGCAGCCGCGGGCGACCGAGCGGCATCGCGCCGCTCGTGATCGCCGGAAGGAGTCGATCGACCTCGCGCATCCAGCCCTCGCGCGAGTCGAGGCGACGCGCGGAGGGGCCCGCGGCGCCGTGACAGTCCGCGCAGTGCGCGCGGTAGAGCGGCTCGATGTCGTCGGTCCACGTCGCGGCCGCCTCGACCTCGAACGAGCGTGTGAGCGTGCGCGGCAGCGTTCCGTCGCTCCAGCCGATCGTCACGTGCAGCGTGCGCGGACCGAAGCCCACCACCGCGGGATCGATCACGAGCTCGCCCGCCTCGACGGGCACGACCGTGCCGCTCACGTCCGCCGTGATCGACGTGATCGCGTCCTCGGCCTCGGCGGCCACGTGGATCGTCACCGGCTCGTGCAGCGACGCGCCCTCGAGCAGGCCCTCGAGGCTCGCGCCGTGTCGCACCGCGATGCGCGCCAGCTCGCCGGTCCCGTCGAAGCCGAGGCACTCCGAGGCCGTCGCGCAGCGGATCGTCATGCCGTCGATCGCGCCCGTCACGCTACGGAACACGTGCCCATCGAAGTGGAAGAGCGCGCTGCTCGAGCTCTCGCCCTCGAGCGCACCGTGGACCCAGAGCTCGCCCGAGCCCGCGATCGCGGTGAGGCCGCTCGGCGCGACGCCGGCGGGCATCGGGAGCGCGCGCAGGATCACGCGCTGATCGCGCGTCATCGAGAAGAGCACGCCGTCCTCCACCCACCAGGGGCGCCCCTCGTCGTCGCTCGCGAGCGCCTCGATCTCGCCGAGGCGCGCCAGGCGCGCGAGCGCGGGCGGATCCGTCGGGCCTTCTCCGAGCGTGATGCGCACGAGGCCGCTCTCGTCGGCGGCCCACGCCGAGAGCACGTCACCCGCGCGCGGCCGCGGCGCGAGGTGCGTCGCGACGAGCGGCGCGCCCTCGATCTCGATCGGCGAGGCCTGGTCGCCCACGACGACGAACAGGCCCGCGTCCGTCGCGACGAGGAAGTCGAGCGTGCCGTCCGCGCGCGTGAGGGGCGCGAGCGCACGCACCTCCATGGTCTCGAGCATCGGCTCGATCGGCACGCGGAAGAGCGCGCCGTTCTCGATCGCCACGACGCCGCGCTCGCCCACCACGAGGGTCACCGCGCCGGCGCTGGCGATCGATCGCACGGCGCCGATCTCGCCGCCCTCGCCGAGGATCTCGGGGCTCCGCCCGTCCGCGGGCGCGAGCACGAGCACGGCCTGATCGCCGGCCATTCCGTCGACGAGGAGGCTGCCGTCCGAGAGGGGCACCGCATCGAGCGCCGAGATGCGCGTGCCATCGTCGAGCGTGACCAGCTCGCTCTCCACGATCGCGTCGATCGAGGGACCGATCACCGTCTCTTCGGGCAAGCAGCCCGCGAGCGCGGCCGCGCTCGAGGCCACCACGCATGCGCCGAGCACCGGAGCGCACCGCACCGATCGACGGCGCAGGGCGTTCCTCAGCTCGGGACGGCGAACCGAGGGCTTCACTCACCTAGGACGCCGGAGCGCGACGACGGAGTCAAGACGAGATCACGCGCGAGCTCTGCCTGTACCCTCGGAGAATGGCGCGCTCGCTCCGGCTCGGAACGCCGTTCGTCCTCTTCGTCACGCTGCTCGTCGTCGCTGGCTGCGATGGCTCGATCACCCGCACCGACGAGGACGCGGGCATGGCGAGCACGCCTTGCGAGACGCCGCTCGAGATCACGCCGGTGTCCGCGAGCGTGGCGCCCGGCGGCGTCGTGATCCTCGACGCGAGCGGCGGCACCGGCCGCTACGTGTTCTCGCTCGCGGCGGCGAGCCCCACGGGCGGCCGCATCGACGAGCGCTCGGGCGTCTTCGTCGCGGGTGAGACGATGGGCACCGACGAGGTCGTCCTCAGCGACACGCGCTGTCTGGGCGAGGCACGCGCGACGATCACGACGACCGAGGCCTTCGCGATCACGCCCTCTCGCGTGGAGCTCGCGCCGGGCGCGACGCTGCGCTTCACGACCTCGGGCGGCGCAGGCACCGCGAGCTTCGCGCTCGTGCGCGAGGGCGCCGGGGGCTCGGTCGACGCGAGCGGCACGTACACCGCGGGCAGCATGATGGGTGACGACGTCGTGCGCGCGACGGACAGCGGCACCGGCGCGACGGCGGACGCGATCGTCACGGTGACGAGCGGCGCGGGCCTGCGCCTCGTGCACGAGCTCGTCGCGATCCCCGAGGATGCGCGCCTCGTTCCCGCCATCGAGGGCGGCAGCGGCGTGTTCGATCTCGCCTCGGGCAGCGCGTCGGTCGGTGTGATGGACGGCGCGCTCCTCGGCGCGATGCCGGGCCGGAGCGACGTGACCGTCACCGATCGGTTCACCGCGCAGACCGCGACGATCCGCGCGCGCACCGCGCGCCGGCTGGCCTCGAGCGCGACCTACGTCGGCGATCGTTCGGATCTCACGCGCCTCTACGCGCACGACGTGGACCGCGACGGCAACGTCGACGCGATCGTCGCGATGCCACTCTCGAGCCTCGGCCCGGTGCGCGGCGGCGCGGTGCTCGTGTTCCGCGGCACGAGCGCGGGCCTCGAGCCCGTGCCCGCGCGCGTGCTCGTGGGCGAGGCGCGCGACGACAACTTCGGCATCGCGCTCGCGGTGGGCGATCTCGACGGCGACATGCTCGACGAGCTCCTCGTCGGCGCCTGGCAGGCCGACAACACGGGTGGAAACGCGGGCGCCGTGTACGTGTATCGCGGCGCAGCGGGACAGGTGTTCTCGGACACGCCCGCGCAGATCCTCACGGGCGTCGTCGGCGGTGATCGATTCGGCCTCTCGCTCGCGACCTGTGATCTCGACGGCGACGCCGACCGGGACATCGTCGTGGGGGCCGCGGACTCGGAGGATCGCGATCGCACGCCGCGCCTCTCGAACCAGGGCTCGATCTTCGTGCACTCGAACGTGGACGGCACGATCCTCGCGGCGCCGACCCAGACGATCCACGGAGAGGTCTTCCTCGCCGACGGGATGCGGACTGCCCACAACGAGCTCCGCTTCGGCACCTGGATCGCGAGCGGTGACTTCGACGGAGACGATCTCTGCGACGTCGCCGTGTACGCCGCGCGCCCCGACGCCGCGGTGGGAGACGACGGCTCCGTCGCGGTGTACCGGGGCCGCGCCGGCACCGACACGATGCGCGGTGGGCTCGAGACGACTCCCATGCTCTACGTGGCCGCGCCCGGCGCCGACATGGCACGCAGCTCGCGCCTCGGCCGCGCGCTCGCCTTCGGTGATCTGGATGGAGACGGCCGCGACGAGCTCGCCATCGGACAGCCCCTCTTCGATGGCCGCAATGCCATGGATGCCAGTCAGGACCAGACGGGCGCCGTGCGCGTCTTCTCGGGCCGCGCGGCGGCGACTGGCACCCTCGTCCTGCGACCCGAGGACGCGAACCTCACGGTCACGAGCGACGCCGCGAACCTGCAGATCGGCTATTCGGTCGCGATTGGCGACGCGACCGGCGATGGGCGGCCCGATCTGATCACGGGCGACGCGCGCCTGGCCGCCATGGGCTCCATGCTCTCGCGGCCGGGCATGGTGCGCGTGTTCGCGGGCCGAAGTGGCATGTTGCCGGACGCGACGCCGACGCGGAGCCTCGAGGGCACGAGCAACGAAGAGCGCTTCGGCTGGGCCGCGGTGCCGCTCGTCGCGCCGGGTGGCTCGAGCGAGCGAATCCTCGTCTATGCCGGCCTGGCGGACGACGGCGTCGGCGGCCTCACCGGCGCTCACGACACCGGCCGACTCTCTCTCGCGGTGGGCACCACACTGACCACCATCCCACTGCCCCTCGCGCGCGGCGGACGCCGCATGGGCCAGTCGGTCGCGGCCGTCGATCTCGACGACGATGGCGTGATGGATCTCGTGGTCGGCGCGCCGCTCGAGGGCTTCGTGGGCACGAGCGCGGCCGGCATGGAGTTGCGGGGCACACAGCTCGGCGCGGTGCACGTGTATCGCGGCACGGGCGCGGGCGCGGCGACGGACTGGCCCTCGTCTCCGAGCTTCACGCTCCGCGGCTTCGGTGGCCACAGCGAATCCGATCAGCTCGGCGATCAGCTCCTCTCGGCCGGCGACTACGACGCAGACGGGGCCAACGATCTCCTCGTGCTCGCGCGGCTCGAGGATCGCGCCACCTCTCAGGTGGGCGGCTATGCGCTCGAGGCGGGCTGTGACTTCAGCACGCAGGTCTCGGACGTGGGCGCCGCGCTCCTCTTCCGCGGTGGCAGCGGCGCCTCCGGCACGAGCGCGCCCGCGCTGGCGATCTTCGGCCCCGAGCAGAGCCGCCCGATCACCTCGATGGCCACGCTCGACTTCGACGGCGACGGCGCGCTCGACGTGGCGCTCGGTTCCTCGGGCTGGTCGGCGGGGGGGGTGCGTGCGGGCGGGGTGTGGATCGTGAGCCACCGGGACCTGAGCGGAGGCATGCCGCCCGCGGTGTGCGAGCCCGATCAGGCCTTCTATGGTCTTCGCGAGAACGACGACTTCGGCGCTGCGATGGTCTCGCTCGGAGACCTCGACGCGGATGGCTGCGACGATCTCGCCGTGGGCGCGCCGCGTGGCGAGCGCCGCGCGGGTGCGCCGGCCGCGTTCGCCGACGAGGGCCTCGTCGCGATCGTCTTCGGCGGCGGCGCGAGCTGCGGCACACCGCGCCCGGTGATCGCCTGGCTCGCGAGCGGCAACGCGAGCTCGAGCGCGGGCAGTGCGCTCGCTGCCGGTGATCTCGACGGCGACGGCCGCGCGGAGCTCGTCGTCGGCGCCCGCACCTTCCGCAACGGTGTTGGCGAGATCGGCCGCGTCTTCGTCTTCGACGGGGGTCGCCTCGCCGCGCTCAAGGGCAGCGCGGGCAGCGCACCCGACGCGGGCGTGTCGATGGACGCGGGCCCCGCGATCGACGCGGGCGCACGCGACGCAGGCGCATCGGTGATCGATGGCGGCGTGGCCGGTGGCGCGTTCGACAGCGCCGGCGCGGCGGTGATCGAGGGCCTCGCGGCAGGCGAGCGCCTGGGCACCTCGGTGGCGATCACCCGCCACCGCGGCATGCCCGTGGTCGCGATGGGCGCGCCGTGGGCCGACACGAGCGGTCGCCCCGACACGGGCGGTGTGCGCTTCGCGCGCTGGGCGACTGGCACCCTCACCTACGTGCCCGCCGCGGTCGGCGGCGAGGACGACGAAGAAGGCACCGAGCTCGGCGCCTCGATGGTGTCCTTCACCCAAGGTGCCAATCCGTACCTCGTCGTCGGCGCGCCGTGGTCGAACGTGGGCGGCGACGACCGCCACGAAGGCGCGGCCTACGCGATCGATCTCGGTGAGTGAGGGCACCTCACAGCAACGAGCCATCGTCGCTCGGGATCGAAGGGTCGCGTGGAGGCGGCGCTCGTTCGTGCTCAGCCTCCAGGCGTTCGCGCTGGTCGGTTGTGGGACGCGTGAGTCGCCTCGGGCGCCCAGCGCCCCGCCGCCAGAGGTTCGTGTTCCGCAGGCCGAGTCGCCCCGCGGCTGCCGGCTCGCGCCGGAGGAAGGGCTCGTGCTCGGGACG
This sequence comes from Sandaracinaceae bacterium, assembly GCA_044376125.1. Taxonomy (GTDB): domain Bacteria; phylum Myxococcota_A; class Polyangia; order Polyangiales; family Sandaracinaceae; genus JAFLCL01. Next base: position 16,344 of record JBILLJ010000066.1, on the reverse strand, counting down.
CGTCGAGCCCCCACACAGCTCGTGGTCGGCGCGGAAGGCGCGATCGTCGTGCACGTCCCATCCACGTTCGAGGTGTTCACGACGTCGAGCCCCGGCTTCAGCGATCACCTCCGCAGCGGTGCGGTCCTCGTGCCCCGCTCGGGCGCGCCGCGCGTGCTCGTCGAGTGCACGTCGTCATCGTGGACGAGGCGCTCAGCAGGGGGCGCCTCGTCCATCTCGGTCCGACCGGCAGCGAGGCTGTCTCGTTCACGCCTCCCGCCACCGATGGGCTGTTCGGGCGGCTCGAGGTCGAGCGCATCGAGGGTGGCGTGCGGCTGATCCTGCGCGGGCACCCCACGCAGACGTTCGCGCTCGACGACTCTGGCCACGTCCGCGAGCCGCTCGCCGCGCTCGTGAGCGACAGCCCGCTCGATTCGTTCATGGAGTCTCGACGCCTTCGAGGGCTCGAGCCGCGGAGCTGCGTGGGCACGCCGGGCGCGAGTGACGTGCTCGCCTTCTGTCATGCACCCTCGCCGACCGAAGGCGCCGCTCGCTCGCTGTGGGTGGGCTGGGCAGACGCCGAACGGCCGGACGAGGCGACGGAGCTGCCGACGCGGGGCTCGGGTGTCGCCGCGCTCGATCGGGCGGCAGGCCACGCCGCGATCGCGTGGGAGGCCGTGACCACGGATGCACCAGAGCTGCGCTTCGCGTCGCTGCGCTGCGACTGAACGGCGCGACACGCCGCGCCTCCGAGCGAGAGGACGACGGCGGTGAGGAGGGTGCTCGCGTGCCGCTGCGGCCACCGCATGGTGTCCGTGGTCGCGGCTCATCGCCGCGAACGACGTGGCGACGATCAGTCGTCCAGGCCGAGCAGATCGCGCAGCCATGGCTGGCTGGCCACGGTGCCCGGCTCGGCGTCGAGGACCTCGTCCCACGCGTCGTCGTTCCAGTGCTCGAACGACAGCGGCTGACGAAGGTCGTGATCACCTCGTCGCAGCGCGAGGTCCATCTCGTAGAAGAGTGGCCGCTGCGACAGGCTCCACACCTCCACCGTGTGCTGCGTCGCGTGCGCCACGAGTCGAACGCGCGCCGCGTCGAACAGGTACGCGGCGCCGTGGTTCCACGTGTAGAGGCGATACACGATCTCGCCGCTCTCAGCGTCGCGCACGAGCGCGCGCTCGACGGCTCGCCCGCGACCAGCGAGGTGCGCCTCGAGGCGCTCCGAGAAGATCGCACGGAGGTGGAGGAGATCGGCCGCCTCGAGATCCTCGACCTTCGTCGGACGGATCACCCCGTCGATCACGAGGGGGCGTCGCACCTCGGGCTCGTAGCCAGTCGCACGTGCCCGCTCGCGCACGGCGTCCGCGACCATCCCCCTGTAGGTGTCATCGGCGTCGGACATCAGAGCAGCGCTCCGAACGAGAGTCGTGCCCCGCTCGCCACCACCGAGCCCGGCCCTGTTCTCGTTCGTGCAGCTGAGCCAGCACATAGGGTGCGGTCGCGGACGATGCGATCGGTCATGCGAGGAGCGTCGCACGAAAGCTCCGCAGGCGCTGCCGTGCCCGGCCGCGCCTGTCGCGCCTGCCACGAGCTCGTGAGCGCGCCGGCGCGCGACGCGTCCCACGCCCGCTGCGAGGGACGCCACGCGATGACGAAACGATGACGCAGGCGTGTGAGCGATGACCCACGCGCGCGCGTTCCTCCTTCACGCTGGAGGAACATGACGGAGCCCACTGGCCAGCCCGCGTTCGACACGAGCCCCGCTGCTGATACGAGCCCCGCCGACATGGTGCATCGCGCTGCCGAGCGCGCGACGCACCCCACGCCGATCGAGGAGCTCGTCCACTCGCTGACGCATGGTCTCGGCGCGATCGCGGCGATCGTCACGCTCGTGGCCCTCGTGCTCTACGCCGTGGTGCACGGCACCGCGCTGCACGTCACGGTCGCGGCCGTCTTCGGCGTGAGCCTGGTGTCGGTCTACGTGAGCTCGACCATCTACCATGCGGTGCCGCCGAGCCGTCGGCGCACGAAGCAGGCGCTGCAGATCCTCGATCACGCCGCGATCCACCTGCTGATCGCGGGCACGTACACGCCGTTCGCGCTCGTCGCGATCGGCGGCGGGTGGGGCGTCTCGCTCTGCGCGATCGCGTGGTCGCTCGCGTTCGTGGGCATCGTCGTGGAGACGACGCCGCTGCGCCACAAGACACGCCTCTCGATGGGCCTCTACCTCGGCGCGGGCTGGGTCGGCGCGCTCGCGATGCCGTTCCTCTGGAGCGCGCTGCCGACCGCCACGCTCGTCTACCTCGTGCTCGGTGGCGTCGCGTACACCGCGGGCGTGCCCTTCTTCCTCGTCGAAGGAAAGAAGTGGATGCACGCGACGTGGCACGGCTTCGTGCTCGCAGGCAGCCTCTTCCACGTCATCGCCGTCGCGCGCATCGTCGCGGGGTGAGAGATGGAGAAAGAACCTCCGCCTTCGAATCGGGCCGCGGGGGAGGGGGGTCCGATGCTCGGACATCCTCGGCCTTCGCCGCGTCCCTTCACGTCTCGGTCGATTGTTTCTCGGTCCTGAGTATCTGCGCGCCCGCTCTGCGGGCTGGCCGTGGGCAGTCGGTTGTTCGTCGCTCACGCGTGTGTCGAGGCGCGGCGCAGGGCCTCGTAGGCGCTCGCGTCGAGCATCGTGCGCGCGGCGAGATCGCGCTCGACGTCACCGGCCCACGCCGCAGCCGCCGCGCCCTCGCGTGCACGCAGGACGAGCAGCTCGGCGCCGAAGCCGCTCCCGTATGAGAACGCGGTGATCGTCTCGCCGGGCGTGCGGCCTGCGAGCGCGCGCGCGACCGCGATCCAGAGCGCCGCGGTGTACGCGTTCCCGCTCGCGAGGTTCCACGCCATCGTCGGCTCGACCTTCGTGCGCCAGAGAACCTCGATGCGCTCGGCGGAGAGGCCGTGGCTCTCGCCGAGGTGGACGAACGCCTTGCGCACCATCTTCGGGAACGGCACGTGGAACGCGAGCGCGGCGTGGCTCTCGAGCACGCGCTCGAGCGGCGCGCCGCCGAGCAGCTGTGCGAAGCAGCGCTCGGTCGCGCGCTTGTAGCAGTCGAGACTGAGCGGCCCATCGACGCTCGGGAACGGCTGGCCCACCGGTCGCCAGAAGTCGAACGCGGGCTCGCTGTGCGTGAAGCTCACCGGATCGATCACCGCGATGCGCGCGTCGTCGTCGACGATCATCGCGACCGCGCCGGCGCCCTGCGTCGGCTCGCCAGGATCTCCTTCGGCGTAGAGCGCGACGTCGGCCGCCACCACGAGGGCGGCCTTGCCCGGCGCCGCGCCGCTGAGCTTCCACTCGAGCGCCTGACGCAGCGCGAGCGTGCCGCCGTAGCACGCGTGCTTGACCTCGTAGCTCCGCACCGCGCCGCGCAGGCCCAGGCCCTCGGCCACCCACGCCGAGAGCGGACGGCTCATGTCGAGCGCGGTCTCGGTGCCCACCGCGAGGAGGCCGATCTGCGACACGTCACCGTGCCAGCGCGAGAGCGCGCGCCGCGCGGCCTCGATCGCGAGCGAGGCGACGCCTTCGCCCGGCGCGCACAGCGCCATCTGCCGGCAGCCGAGGCCCACGGTGAGCTTGGCCGGATCGACGTGCCTCAGGCTCGCGAGCTCCTCGACGCGCATGGCGCGCGAGGGGAGGTGCAAGCCGATGGAGGAGATCCCTGCTCGAGTCGTCATCATGCGCGGGACCTTGCGCGCTCCGGGCGCGAGAGGTCGGTCATCTCGCGCGAGCGGTGCCCTCGATCTCGCTAGCGGGCCTCGATGCGAGCCGAGCCGTCGACGCTTGCGCGTGCACGAAACACGCTCTCTCTCGCGACGATTGTCGCTGCATCCGTCCGGGCGTGCTCCGCGGTATCCTCGACCGCGGGATGCTCGAGATCGCGATGTTGATCGCGCTGACGCGCAAGCTCCTCGCCATGACGACGGAGCGGGGCACGCACGGTGCGTGGTCGGCCCTGGGGCCCGTGCTGTGGATCTCCGGCGAGGTCAGCGGCTTCTTCGTCGGCGGCATGTTCGGACTCGAAGATCTCGCCTGCTATCCCGTCGCGATCTTCTTCGGCGTGATCGGCGCGGCGCTCTCGTGGGCGATCGTGCGCGAGGCCCCGATCAGCCTTGTCTTGCCGAGCGATGAGACCGAGGAGGCGCTCTCGGGCCGGGGAGGGCGCTCGTGAGCGTTCAGGAGACCTCGGGCGCCGACGACGACGAGCGCGCGGACGAGGCGTGGTTCGAGAAACCGCCGCCCGCGACCCAGCGCGGCCCGTGCAAGCGTCACCCCGTCAACACCTCGAGCTTCACGTGCGAGCGATGTGGCGACTATCGCTGCGAGGACTGCCGGCGCACGCTCGGCCCCCGTGATCTCTGCCCGGCGTGCCACGCGCTCGCCGCGCGCGAGGAGAGCGCGTCGTACTGGTCGATCTCGGCCGCGGTGCTCGGCTTCTGGGGCCTCGGCTGCGCGCCCGTCGGCTGGATCGGCGTGCTGCTCGGCGCGGTCGCGCTCGCGCTCGCGTTCCGCGAGGGGCGCCGCGGCGGACGCATGCTCGCGGCCGCCGGCATCGTGATGGGCCTCGCGGGCACCGTGCTCTTCGTGCTCGCACTCTCGCTCGCGATCGCCGACCCGCTGCCGGAGCCCGCGTACGACGACACGGTGTGGGGGCCTCCCTGATCGGTCCCGACTCACGCGGGTGACCCGCTGTCTCCGCGATTCTGTTCAAGCAGGGCGGAACGGATTGACCATCTCGACTGCGAGGCCCTCGAAGTCTCGCTCGTTGCGTGTCGCCAGCACCGAGCCGTGGATGGCTGCAGTCGCCGCGATGAGCATGTCGGCCTGGGTCACGGGGCGCCCAGTCGCCCTTCGGCTCGCTCGCATCGTCGCCGCGCGCTCCGCGATCGCGGCAGAGACCGGCCACACGGTCGCGTCTGCGACGAGATCGTCGAGCCAGCGGCGCAGCCGCTTGCTGTTCGTGGCGAGCACTCCGAAGCGGAGCTCCTCGAGCGTGATGACGCTGAGGGCGTAGCGCTCCGTCTTCTCGGCCCACGCGAGGACGTTCGGGTCCGGTCGCTGCCGCGCGAGCTCGCTCAGCACATTGGTGTCAACGAGCACGGCCCGAGCCCTTGACCGAGCCCTTGCGTCGTCCACGCCCGAGCGGCCCCAGCTGCTCGGACGGCTGGCGATCGGCTCGCTCGGGGATCGAGAGCGTCACGCCCTCCTCCGCACCAATGAGCCGCGCCTCCGCGAACCGGGTGCCGAGGGTCTTCGGCGATCGTCTCTTCCGCCACGCCAGGAACGCGCAGCATCTGCGGGCCTCAGGATGACGGCGACCGGCACCCGTCATGCATCGCAGAAACATCTGCAGTCGGGTCGCATCTGAGAGGCGAGCGGGCTAGGGTGTGTCGATGCGAAGATCGGTGTTCATCGTCGCGCCGCTCGGCGAGGCGCTCGGCGCAAGTCCGCGTGGCGGCGGATTCGCGTTCCTTCGCGCCAGCCCGACCTGTCGCGCGCCAGCGTTGCCGCCGCGTCGCGACCCGCTCTCGCCGGGATTGCTCGCGAAGCTCCGCCGCTGGTGCGCCGCGCAGTCGGGTGACGCTGCCACCGCGTTCCGAGTGCTGGATGGTTGCGAGTGGGTGTCGTGTGACTCGCGCGCCGTGCCACACACGGTCTGCCTCGTGGTCCAGAGCGAAGGACTGCGTCGACACCTCGTCATCGAGAAGGCCTCCGCGCGCATCGTGGAGTCCGACTTGCGTGCTGCACTCCCGAGCGGCGTGGTCATGCACTCCTGCCCGGCGATGACCTCGTGACTGGTCTGTCGGTCCTCTTGGTGGGGATAGGCCTCGGGCTTCGCCACGCGCTCGACGCCGACCACGTCGTCGTGGTGTCCGCGATGCTCCAACGGGAGCCGGGGATCTGGCGCGCGGCGCGCATAGCGGCGCTCTGGGGCGCGGGCCACAGCGTCGCCTTCCTCGCGCTCGGCCTGATGATCGTGGTCGTGGGCCTACGGGTCCCCGAGGCCTTCGAGCGAGGCGCAGAGCTGCTCGTCGCGGTCATGCTGATCGCGCTCGGACTCTGGCACCTGACCCAGGCTCGTCGCCCGCGCCTGTCGGACGGGGCGGAGCCGATCGAGGACAGCCCTGCCGCCAGACCCATCGCGATCGGCCTCGTCCATGGCCTCGCGGGCTCAGCAGGCATCGCCCTGCTCGCTGCCACGACGATCGAGTCGCGCGCACTCGCGGTGGGCTACCTGTTCCTCGTCGCGATCGGGACGGTCGTCGGGATGGTCACGCTGACTGCGCTCTTGGCGCGGCCCATCCACTGGACGATGCGTCGTCAGGGCTGGCTCAAGCGCACCGTGACCGTCGTCGCAGCGCTCCTCAGCATCGGGCTCGGCCTCAGCGTGCTCGCGGGCGTCGCCGGATGACCTCGGCACACGAGAGGGTACGGAAGAAGGAGAATCAGCATGTCGTACGACGTCGTCATCATCGGTGGGGGCCCTGCCGGCCTCTCCGCCGCCTTGGCCCTCGGGCGGGCACGGAAGCGCGTGTTGCTGTGCGACTCAGGCCCGCGCCGGAACGCGGCCGCGGTGCACGTGCACAACTTCGTCACGCGCGATGGAGTGACTCCGGATGAGTTCCGGCGCCTCGCTCGAGAGCAACTGCGCCAGTATCCCAGCGTCGTCGTGCAAGACGTTCCCGTCGGCAGCGTCCACGGAGCCAGGGATGCCTTTCACGTCGCAGCAGGGACAGACACCGTGGGCGCACGCCGCGTCCTGCTCTGCACGGGAATGATCGACGAGATGTTGCCGCTCGGTGGCTTCCGCGAGCTCTGGGGACACGCCATCGTTCAGTGCCCCTATTGTCACGGGTGGGAGTCCCGCGACCGCCCATGGGGCTACCTCGCTCGCGCAGAGCACGCATCGCACCTGCAGATGTTCGCGGTTCAGCTCCGGGGTTGGACCAACGATGTCTGCGTCTTCACCAACGGCGACTTCGAGCTCCCGACAGCCGTGCACGGCCAGCTCGTCGCTGCGGGCATACGCATCGAGACAGCACGCATCGGTCGGCTCGTGGCGCATGAGCATCACCTCGAAGCGATCGAGCTCTCGAACGGCACGCGCGTAGCGTGTGAGCTGCTCTTCGCTCACCCGCCGCAACACCAGGTCGACATGGTGCGCGCGCTCGGCGTCGCGCTCGACGGTGAGGGGTTCGTGCAGGTCGATCCCATGAGTCGTCAGACGTCGGTACCTGGCGTGTTCGCCGCCGGTGACCTCACCACGCGCATGCAGGCGGCGATCGCAGCCGCGGCGAGTGGCATGCAAGCGGCGGCGATGATCAACGTCGAGCTCATGATGTCGGCCGCTTCGGGAGAGGCGCCGGGACCCGGAACGGAACCGTGACGTTCGTCCCGCGCCTCCTCGGCCTCGGGCTCGGCCGCAGTGTCTGCTCGAGGCGTCTCTGGCGCCCTCGCATCCTCTTTCTTGCAAATCAGTTGCATGAAGGCTAGAAGAGGCCTCGTGACGCTCCTCCGACGGCTCGACACGCGAGAAGCTCCGATCCGGGTCGATCGGTGACCGAGCGGGCACCGGTCGTGGGCGCTGAGCAGGAGACCCGCCGGACGCGGAGGCTCGTCACGACCGTGTGCGCCGAGCGCATCCAGGCGCTGGCCTGGCTGGGCGACGACATCCTCGTGGGGGACTGCGTCGGCTCGCTCGCTCGGGTCAGCCGGAGTGGCGCAGTCGCCGCCTGTGCCAGCGCACTCGACGGCACCCTCCTCACAGCCTCGATCGCCCCGGACGGACGGCGTGTCGCGGTCGCTGGCCTGGCGGAGGAGCCCGCTGCCATCGTCCTGCTCGAGGAGCCCCCAACGGTCCGGCGACTCGCGCTGGGCCTCTCCAATCTCGTCGATCACGTCTCGTTCTCTCCCGATGGGGGGCTCCTCGCGATCGCCTCCGCCCGACGTCTCGTCGTCGTGGACGAGAGGGACGAGACGGTGTTCGAGTCGGACGCCCATCCGGGCGCCATCGCTGCGCTCAGCTGGAGCCCGCAGGGCCGCCTCCTCGGTGTCGCCAGCCGTGGCTGCGTTCGAGTCTGGGATCTGGAGGAGCGCAAATCGGCCGGCACGTTCGAGCACGGTGCACCTTCGGTGTCTCTTGCCTGGAGCCCCCGTGGCGATGTGCTCGCATGCGGAACGATGACCAAGGCACTCTGGATGCTCCGGGTCGATCTGGGCGAAAGTGTCTGGCTTCCTGGATTCCAGGCGCCCCCCCGGGTGCTTGGCTTCAGCCCAGATGGCGGCCTTCTGGCGGCGAGCGGCTCGAAGGACGTCGTGCTCTGTCCGCTCGTCGCCGACTACGGGCCTGAGCCCATCCTGCTTCGCTTCCACGGCGCGTTGGTGACGGCGGTCGCCTTCGCGCCGAGCGGGACTCCGCGGCTGGCGAGCGCAGCGCGCGATGGGTCGGTTGCGGTGTTCGCGCCCGAGGACCTGCCGCGGCCATCGAGCGTCTTTCAGCTCGACGAGGCTCCGACGGCGATGGCCTGGGACTCGGCGGGTCGACAGCTCGCGATGGCCGCAGCGAAGTCCCTTCACCGAGCGTCGATCGGTCCGAGACAGTCTCGTGCCCGGACGGCGTGAGGAGCGCGAGAGCGGCATATCGAGTCTTCGCTTCCGAGTCGGGTCCTCCGTGATGTGCAACATGGGTCCGGATGGCTGGAAGCCCGGAAGAATCGTCGCGCTGCACTACCGCGAGGATCACTGGCCGGAAGGGACCATCGCTCCGTACCAGGTGGCGCTCGAGGAGGATCACGCGCTCATCTACGTCCCGCAGGACGACGCAGCGTACTGTCGCGAGGTCACCCGCGAGGACCTCCGGATCGCGAGCCGCCCGGACGCCCTCGCTGCGCTCCCGCCCCATCTCCGAGGGATCGAATCGGTTCCCCCATCGATGGGTACAAGGACCGCCGCTGGGCTCCACTGCCCGCCCGACGGGCCGCGTCCTTGCAGCCAGACCTACCGCAGCGGTGGATGTCATTGCTGCGACAGCTGCCCTCGAAGCTGGTCGAGCGTCGAGCTCTACAGCGAGCACTACCGCTGCGCGGAGCGCAACGGGCTCGCAGTCGCGCATCACGTGGTCGACCTCGGCACGGTGCGCGTCGGGCACTCCCTGCGCCATCCCGCCGCCGACGCCCTACCTCGCCAGGGCTTCCTGCAGTGCCCCACGTTGGTGCGCCTCCCTCCAGGCATCCGCTTCGAGGACGATGGCGCCCTGGCAGGCGAGGTGCGGTTCGACCCCCACCGAGGTGCTGTGTATGGGGTGGAGTTCGTCGCTGTGAGCACGGCCCACTGGGACGATCCCGCGATCGGGATCGTTCGTCTGGAGATCAGGTTCGTCGTCGAGGGAAACGAGCCGGCGCTCACGGGCCAGTTCGACGAGGGCGCCTTCGTGCGGGAACAGCAACAGGCCCGCACTGCCGCCAACCAGTCACTCATGGCGCTGGGTGACGCATGGGACGACTGGGAACGTGACGAGGTCGGCATTCGTGACACCTGCGATCGGATGTGCGCGGAGCTTCGCCGACTCCGAGCGCTTCTCGAGCAGCATCCCCGCCTGGACGCCGGCCGGTGGTGGGCCCAGCTCGGCGGCTATCACATGAACGTCCACAAGCTGCTCGAGAACACGCTCTTCGAGTGCGAGCTCTACCTGGGACACGCGCTGACGTTCGGCGATCCCGAGGTCCGGCGCATGGCGGAACGGAACCTCGAAGGCTGCTATCAGAAACGCTTGCTCGAGGCGGCGCGCTTCATGTGGATCGACGGTGTCGAGCAGATGCAGCGAGGTGAGTGGCAGTCCGCTGCCGAGACACTGCGTCTGGCCGCCACCAAGAAGGACGGTTGGGGATGGGCGGTCAACAACGGTGACATCTGGCTCGCGGAGGCCACTGCGCGCCTCGCGCACGGCGCAGAGCGCGCCGCGGAGGGAAGGATGCACGAGTCTCCGCGCTGGCTCTTGGAGGTGGAGGCGCTCCTCGAGAGGAGCGGGAACAGGGTCAAAGAGGGAGGCATGTTCGGGCCCGAGGGACATCCCTGGGCCGCTGACATCGCCGCCGCCCTCCGAGCCTACCGCGGTCTCACGTCGCATCGCGGCGCCGAGGCGAACGCTTGGCTCCAAGCGTTCACATCGCGGACGCACTACTGGTGTGCGCAGGTGCTCGGCGGAGCGTCGCCCTTTCCGCCCCGGCCCAGACCTCGCCTGGAAGATGCGGCCACGCTCGTGCGGCGCCTCCCGAGCTACGGCGATTGACGCGTCGATCGGCTACCAGCGGAGCTGGACGGGTCTCTCGAAGAGACCACGGTCGCCGCCTCGCGACTCGACCTCCACGCGGAGGGTGGCTGTGCGCCCATCCGTGTAGCCATCCGGGCTCGGAATCACCACGAGGAGCCCCAGGCACTCGGACATGGGCGACGCGGGGATCCCCAGGAAGGGCGCGTTCATCCGGGTCGGAGCGGAGAGGACGCGGTCTTCGCCCTCGACGGTGAGCTCGACCCGATGGAGGCCCTCCTCCACGGGGGCGCGGACGCTCACATAGACGTGCTGCAGGCCCTGGGGACCTCGCTCGAGCACGAGCGTGCCACTCGCGTCGAGCTCCTGGTAGTCGTCACGCCCCGTGCCCACCATCAGCTCGAGATTCGGCTCGCGCCGGGCGTCGAGGTCGGAGGCCGCATCGGCGGCATTCGCGCCGGACCCGCATCCAGCGAGCAAGAGACAGAGCCAGAGGAGCCCTTCAGCGCGCAGCAAGGACATCTCCTTCGATCCGATGGACGGCAGTCTCCGTCGAGACCAGCCAACCCCCTTCGATACGCACGATGGCGGAGGCCGCCCCGAGCGCGGCACGCTCGAGAGGCACGGTGGCTCCGCTCGCGAGTCCACCCGTACGCAGTGGAGATCCGACCACCGTCCTCACGACTCCTGGTGTGCCTCGCTCCACATACCGCACGACACCGGCCTCGCGATCGATCACGAGCCAGCGTCCGGCCTCGAGCGCGACCGCGCGCACGGGCTCTCCCCACGTCGCGTCGGCGAGGGTCCCATCGTGCACCTCACCCGGCGCACTGCCCGAGGTCAACGTCACGACCTCGCCGCTCGCGAAGTCGCTGAAGCGCAGAGCCCCGGCTCCTTCGTCGGTGATGAGCAGTCCATCGGGGCTCGCGATCACGCCCGAAGGCGCGGTGAAGCTCGCCTCCAGGGCAGGGCCGTCGTTCGTGCCGGCCGTGCCCGTGCCCGCGTGCACCGAGACGGTTCCGTCGGGAGCGATGCGTGCGATGCGCGCTGCCTCTGCCTCGGCCACATAGAGTGAGCCATCGAGATCCCAGCTGATGCCCAATGGGCCCTCGAGCCCGCTGGCGATCGTGGTCTCACTGACGACCTCGCCCATCGGGTCCAACGCGAGCACGTACACCCTGCCAGTCATGTAGTCGCTGATCGCGAGCCGATCGCCATCGTCCGTGAGCGCGAGCCCAGCAGGCGTGTCGAGACCCTCGATGGTCACCGTGTCGACCACGGCCGATTCCCCCGCCGCGAAGCGAGCGCGCCTGAGTGCGCCGTTGCCTGCGTCTGCGATGAACAGCACGTGTCCATCGACCGACGTTGCGAGATCGGTGATGAATTCGAAGCGCGCTTCGCTCGCGCTGCCGTCGACATGGCCGCGCGGTCGTTCCGAGCCGGCGATCGACGTGTCGGTCCGCGTGCCCAGTGCGAGCTGTCGGATGCTGCCGCGCGCGAGGTCCGCGTAGACGAGCGAACCGTCGATCGCGATCGGGGACGCGAAGGAGCCACCGAAGTCATCGAAGAACACGCTGGTCCTGCCTGTGCCGGGCTCGATGCGCATGATGCTGGGCTCGAAGCCCATGGCGAGGATCGCGCCGTCGTACAGCACCAATCCCTGAGGGCTCGGCACGGACGCGATCTCCGTCACCGTCCCGCTCCCGATGTCGATGGAGCGAATCCGGTCGGCGAACGTGTCGGCCACCCAGACCTCGGTGGGGCTCGACGACTCGGGGTCGAACGCGAGGCCCCCCGGCCCCTGCCACCCCGCGCTCGTGCCGCTCACGGTACGGATCTCGTAGCTCTCGAGGTCCACGGCCCGGATGACGTCGTTCGAGCGATCCGCCAAGAGAGCCGTGCGGCCATCGGGCGTCACCACGATCGCGTGAATCAGATAGCCCAGCCGCGCACGCACTGCGGAGCCGTCCTCGTAGCCTGGCGAGCCCGAGCGTCCCGCGACGGTCGTGACCGTCCGGTCCACCAGGTCGACGCGACGGAGCGCACCATCGTCGGCCACGAGGAGCGCGGAGCCGTCCGGAGCACACCCCAATCCGCGCGGGCCACTGAACCGCGCCTCCTCGAGTGAGCCATCCACGACGCCTGGCTCGTCTGCCCGACCCGCCAGCGTGCTCACCTCTCGAGTCGCGAGGTCGAGCAGGCGAAGGGTCCCGCCGAAGGTGTCGCTCAGCACAACACGACCGCCCGGGAGCGCGCACATCGCCGTGATGCCCTGGAATCGAGCGGCGTCACCGACGCCGTCGGCCGTACCACGCTCGCTGTCTCCCAGGATCACCGCGACGGTGGCCGAGGTACCGCCCGCATCAGGCGATGCATCCGCCGTGCTCACGCTCGCGTCGGACGGCGTGGGAGTCGTCTCGCAGCCGAGCGCCACGAGCGCGCTCCAGCCGACCGTTCCGAGCCATCGACCACTTCGCATCACGACTCCACGCGCGACATCACGGCTGCAGGAGGTCGCTCGGCGGTCGGGACGACCTGCACGAGCACCTCGACGACGTTGGGGTGCGCCGCGCGCAGCGCGGCCGTGACGGCCTCGCCGAGGATCGCGGCTTCTCGGACGGAAGCGCCAGGCGGCAGGCGGAGCAGCACGTCGACGAACACCGCCTGCGGTGTGCCACGCGAACGAATGCGCTGGGGTACGACACCATCCAGTCCCTCGAGCGCGACGGTGACCTCCTCCTCGGAGAGCACGGCGCGGTCGGCGAGCCACGGGGCGTGCTCGCGAACGAGGGTTCCGCCCATCCACGCGACGACGAGCACGATCGCGATCGCGCCGAGCACGTCGACCCATGGCGCCCACTGGCCGAGGATCGCAGCAGCGGCGGCCACGGCCGTCACCAGGGCATCACCCGATGCATGGCGCGCCTCCGCCTGCACGGCGACCGAGTCGGTTCGCTTCGCGATCATCGAGAACACACCCACCCACGCAGCTCGCACCAGTGGCACCGCGACGACGATCCCCGTCGCCCATGGGCCGAGACGAGGCCGATGCGGAGCTCCGCTCGCGACGTGGCCCACGAGGTCGATCACAGCTTCGCCGGCGAGCACGAGCAGCACGCCGCCGAGGATCGAGGCGCCGAGGTGCTCGAACTTCCCACGACCGTACGGGTGCTCTGCGTCGACGCCCCGCGCGGCGAGACGCGAGGCGGCCACCAGGAGCACCCCCAAGAGCCCATCGCCGACCGTGTGCCAGCCTTCCGCGATGAGCACGCCCGCATCCGCGGCCCGACCGAGCACCACCAGCGTGAGGCCGAGCAGGAGGTAGACGGCCGCACCCGCCTGCAGCAGCCGCCGTGGAAGATCGTCCGTCTTGGTCTCGCGCGGCCAGTGGTTCGTGCCCATGCGCGCAACGCTATTGTGGACCGGGCGCACATGCAACTTGATTGCATGTATGGGTCCACGAGCATGGTCGCGCCCATCGGCGGCGCCGAGCGAGCATCGGTGAGACCGAGCGTCGAGCGCGTCCGCGGCTGACACCCTCGGCGTCGCTGGTACGTCGGTTCAGAAGTTCGATCCGGATTCGCTGTTCACTCCGGAGCGAGCTGCTGGGACGACGCACCAGAAGAACCCCGGAACGAAGCTCCGGGGAGAAGAAGTGGTCGAGGTTCGTCATGGGTCACGAGATCAGTCGCACACTCTCCTATCTCCTGCGCCACGGCGCCCGCGAAGCGGATCTGTCCATGGACGCCGCGGGCTGGGTGCCGGTCCGCGAGGTCGAGCGGCATCTTCGTCTGTCACGCAGCCAGCTCGAGAGCGCGGTCGCATCCAACACCAAGGGTCGGCTCGAGCTGCGCGCCGATCGCATCCGCTGCTGCCAGGGACACTCCGTCGCGGGCACGCCGGTCACGCTCGAGGGGCTCGAGGCGAGCTGGCGCCGCTACGAAGGAGAGGACCGCATCTTCCACGGCACGTACGTCGAGGCCGTCGCGTCGATCGCGAAGGAGGGCCTCCTGCCCGGCGAGCGCACGCACGTCCACCTCGCGCCCGCGCGCGAGAGCCACGTCGGCAAGCGCGCGAACGTGCACGTGATGCTCCGTGTCTCCGTGGAGCGCGTGCGGGCCGCGGGGCTCGAGGTCTGGGAGTCGCCCAACGGCGTCGTGCTCGCGCGCCGCGTCCCGGCCACGGCGATCGTCGCCCTCGACGCGCTCACGCGCCGCGCCGAGACGCAGAAGGCGCGCCTACGCGCCCTGTTCGGCCTCGGCTGAAGAGCTCCGCGCGCGCTCGCGTCAGGCCCACTTCGTCTGGAGCGCGCCACCCTCGGTCACGAACGCGACGCCGCCGGTGCGCGGTCCGAAGGCGGCGAACGCCACGCGATCGCCGCCGTGCTCGGGAGTGAGGGGGGCGATCACGCGACCGTCGAGCAGGCTCTGGAGCGCCGCGCCGCGATCGCGCGATGCGAGCACGCAGCGCTCTGCTCGCGCGTCCATCGCGAGGATCTTGGCGCCCCGCGCGTCACAGAGCGTCGCGCGCACCGAGGCGGTGCGGAGGTCGTAGACGACGAGGTCGGTGCCCACTGCAGTGAGGACGTCGAGGCCACCGGGGGCGAGCCGCGGCGAGGGAAGCTCCAGCACGGAGATCCCAGCGGGTGGGGCACCGAACGGCGAGACGCCCGCAGGGAAGCTCGTCGTGTAGCCGGCCGCTCCAGAGGGCAGCGCGACGAGGTGCACCGCGAGGCCGCGGCGCAGGCAGATGCGTCCGCTGCCGTCGTGGAGCCACGCCGCCGACTGCGCGAGCTGGGGGATGTGATCGAGCGTCGCGAGCAGCGCCCCGCGCTCGACGTCCCACACCGTGCTCACGTCCTGTTTCTCGCGCGGCAGGTTGTTTCCGTACGACTTGCCGCGCAGGCCGTCGACGAGCCCGTGCACCACGAACGCACGTCGAGCGCCGGGCTCGAGCGCGAGCTCGGACGCATACACGAACGGCGTGGGCCAGCGCTGGATCGCGCCCTCGCGCGGCCGACAGACCCCCAGGGCTCCATCGACTCCCACGTACACCAGAGACGCGCCGTCGTCGCACGCGTGGAGCGCGTGGATGCCCTTTGCGCCCGTGTCGAGCTCACCGAGCCGCTCTCCCGAGGGCGACCAGAGTGTCAGTCCGCCGTGGGCCTTCGTCGCCGTGATCACCTGTTCGATCGCGTCGAGGAAGGCCACCGCCGAGACGTCGCCCCCGCGAGCCCGGCTGGCCGGTGCGTCGCCACTGCCACCCTCGATCGCACGGCCACCCTCGATCGCATTGGCCTGCTCGCGCACGTGCACGACGACGCCACTGTCGGAGCCGTGGGCCTCGAAGCGGCCATCGCCCGAGAGCGCCCACGCGCGGAGGAGGCCCACATATTCGTAGCGATGCTTCGTGGCGCGCTCGAGATCGACCGCGAGGCTCAGCGCGAGCGGATCACTGCCGATCGCCCTCAGGGCCGTGGGGCGTCCCAGGTGGTCGTGTCGCCCGAACGCGAGCGCCGCGTGACGCAGCGACGACGTGGGCACCGAGAAGGTGTCGGCGTCCACGCGGTGGACCCACAGCGTCTGGTCTCCCGTCCAGGCTACGACTCGACCCGAGTCGTCGATGATCATCGCGCCATCGAGCGGTGCGCCCGAGGAGGTCACTCGGCGCTCGTGGACGATCCCCCCCGACCGCGAGCTCGAGTCGATCACGCGCAGGTGGAGCTCGTTCCATCGGTCGGCGTCACGCGCTGCGATCGCGATCCAGCGGCCGCTCGGGCTCAGGCCGAAGAGGTCGGCGCGGCCCTCGTCGACGAGCGCCTGCTCGCCCGTCTCGATCGAGGTGCGAAGCAGCACCGGTCGGTCGCCACGCTTCACGCTCGCGAGCAGCGTACGTCCCGCGCGGTCGGCCACGGGGGAGACACTGAGGTAGTCGCGGTGCACCTCGGCGATCGCGCGCGCGCTGCCGGCAGCGGTGTCGAGCGCGAGCGCCCCGTCCTGGTGAACGAGGAGCACGTCCTGCGGGCCGAGCGCGACAAGCCGCGGGCAAGCGACGG
>JBILLJ010000182.1:0-15574 GCA_044376125.1 Sandaracinaceae bacterium | reverse complement strand
CGCAGAGCGCGTGGCGGCTGTCGCGTCTGCCGTCCTCGAGGTGTGCTCCAACCGTGTGGCGAAGCGAGACGTCGCGGTCTTCACGTCTGCCGTCCTCGACGTGTGCTCCGACCGCGAGGCAACGCCACGCCGCAGATCTCGTGGCGGCTGTCGCGTCTGCCGTCCGGGTGCGGATCTCATCCTGATCTGGCAATCGCTTCTTCGACGACGAGAGCTCCGGCGATGCAGACGCCGTCCGGATCGGTAGGGCGGGGGCTTGTCCCCCGCCCTCGTACCCGCTGCAGTGCCAGCTCGCCTGCAACCTGCCGGAGGCCCCCGGTTGCATCGGTTGCATCGACCGTCCGTCGAGGCGGGGGACGAGCCCCCGCCCTACGCCGAGAACGATCACGCCGAGGTCTTCGTCTGCCGTCCTCGAGGTGTGCTCCGACCGCGTGGCGAAGCGAGACGTCGCGGTCTTCGCGTCTGCCGGTCACGGATCCGACTGGCACCCTCCGACTGGCACCCTCGCGCGGGATCAGGCGAGGGCGTCGAAGCGGACGCCGGTGAGCTTCTCGCTCTCGTCCCAGAGGCGGCGCTGCGCCTCGCGGTCCTGTGCGGCCTTCGTCGAGCCGACCTTCACGGGATAGCCGACCATCTCGAAGAGCCCGCGTGGGCCGTAGTACTCGCCGTTCTTGGCACCGGGATCGCAGAGCGCGCGCAGGGTCGGCAGCGCGCCCATCTCGGGGCCCTGCGCGAGGATCGTGTTGCCCACGGTCATGATCGCGCCCTTGAGCTTCGAGCCCTCCATCGCCGGGCCCTTGTGCTGGAGCGCCGTCGCGGCGTAGCCGGGGTGGCACGCCAGCGAGGTGGTCTCGTGGCGCTTGGTCTCGAGCCGCCGGGCGAGCTCGTACGTGAAGAGGAGGTTGGCGAGCTTGCTCTGCCCGTAGCGGGCCCACGCGTCGTAGCTGCGCTCCCCCATCAGATCGTCCCAGTGGATCTTGCCGAAGCGATGCGCGGTGCTCGCCACGTTCACCACGCGCGAGCCGGGCGTCGCGAGCAGGGTCGGCAGGAGCAGGCCCGTGAGCGCGAAGTGGCCGAGGTGGTTCGTGCCGAGCTGCATCTCGAAGCCGTCCTCGGTCTTGCCGTACGGCAACGCCATGAGGCCCGCGTTGTTCACGAGGCCGTGCAGGCGTCCGTGGTCCTTCGCGAACGCCTCCGCGAAGCGCTTGACGCTCCCGAGGCTCGAGAGATCGAGCGCGCGCACCTCTGCGCTCGCACCGGGCGCACGCGCGCGCAGCGTCTCGAGCGCGCTCCTGGCTCGCTCGGGGCTACGGCACGCCAGCACCACGTGCGCCTTGCGCGCCGCGAGCGCGGTGGCGGCCTCGAGACCGATGCCGCTGTTGGCGCCCGTGACGATGTAGGTCTTGCCGCTCTGCTCGGGGATCGAGTCCTGGGTCCACGCCATGATCGCTCGCCTCTCGTCGTCGCGCGGCTTGGGTCCGCCGCGGCCGTCGTCTATGATCGCGGGATGAACTACACCAACCTTGGCCTCGCGCGCACGCTTCTCTTGTCCTCCGCCGTCACGAGCCTCCTGGCGCTGTCCGCCTGCGGCGGTGGCACGGGCACCGAGGACGCCGGCAGCGGGGGGAGCGACAGCGGAGGCGGCTCCCTCGACGCGCCCGGCCTCGACGCGTTCTGCATGGTCGAGTGCCCACCCCCGATGACGGGCTGCCGCTACGAGATGGTCCCGGGCGAGTGCTCCTGCGGCACCCTCGTCTGCGACGACGCGGGCATCGGCCCGACCGACGACGCTGGCCCGACGGCGGACACGGGCTCCCCCACCGCCGACGCCTACGTGCCCCCCGGCACCGACGCGGGCGCGTTCTGCGTCGACAACGCGGGCTGCGCCGGCACCGAGTGGTGCGCGGCCTCGAGCTGCGGCGCGGCCGGCGCGTGCATGTCGCGCCCCATGGGCTGCCCGCGCGTCTTCGATCCCGTCTGTGCGTGCAACGGCACGACGTACGACAACGAGTGTCTCGCGAACGCCGCGGGTCAGAACGTCGCCTCGCGCGGCGAGTGCGGCACCACCACGACGTGCAGCAGCAACCGCGACTGCGATGCCGCCCAGTGGTGCGCGGGCGCGGGCTGCGACACCGCGGGTGCGTGTCAGATGCGTCCGATCGCGTGCCCCGAGATCTTCGCGCCCGTCTGCGGCTGCGACGGCACGACGTATGGCAACGAGTGCGAGGCCGCCGCGGCCGGTGTGCGTGTGGCGTCCTCCGGTGAGTGCGGCTCGAGCGGTGGCTGTCGCAGCAACACCGACTGCGCGCGCACGGAGTACTGCGCGGGCACGGGCTGCGACACGCCCGGTACGTGCCAGGTGCGCCCCGACATCTGCCCCGGCATCTACAGCCCCGTCTGCGGCTGTGACGGCACGACCTATGGCAACGAGTGCGAGGCCGCTTCGGCCGGCGCGCGCGTCTCGGCGCCCGGTGAGTGCTCGATGAGCGCGATGTGCTCGCCGCCGTGCGGCCCCCGCCAGTACTGCGCGCTCTGCCGCGGCCCGAGCGGCGGCAGCTACGTCTGCCTCGACGTCGGCACGGCCTGCTGATCACCGACGCCGCTCGAGACGCCCCGCATCCCGACGCATCGTGCCCCCGCCTCCCCGCCATCCCAAGGACTCACCCCCTCGCGGCCCGCGCCCGCCCGAGCCGCGCTCGCCCGACGAGCGTGCGTCCGAGGCACGTCTGCCCGACCGTGCGTCGGGCCCGCGGCCCTACCGCGGCAAGCCGGTGGCGCGGCCCGACAAGCCCCCTCTGCGTCTGCAGACCACGACGCTCTGGGACTACCCCTCTCAGCACTATGGCCGTGGGATGCAGGGGGACGCGCGCTACGTCGGCGCGACGCCCTCGTACATCCCGTGGAATCTCATCCAGCGCTACACGCGTGAGGGCGACCTCGTGGTCGATCCGATGTGTGGCTCGGGCACGACGCTCGACGTCTGCAAGGACACGAACCGGCGGGGACGCGGCTTCGACGTGAAGCCGTTCCGCCCCGACATCGAGGCGGCCGACGCGCGCAAGCTCCCGCTCGAGACCGGCAGTGCGCGCCTGGTGTTCGTCGACCCGCCGTATGGCGACCACATCGACTACTCCGACGATCCACGCTGCATCGGCAAGCTCTCGGCCTACGACCCGCGCTTCTACGTCGAGATGGGCAAGGTCCTGGCCGAGTGCGCGCGCGTGCTCGCGCCGGGAGGCCACTTCGGCCTCTACGTCTGCGACTACTTCGAGAAGCAGAAGGGCATCGCCTGCGTCGGCTTCGAGCTCTTCGCCCTCGCCGCCCAGCACCTCCGGCCCGTCGACGTGATCGCCGTGACGCGACACCACAAGTCGCTCTCCCAGGGCAACTACCACCGTGGCGCCGAAGAGGGGAACTTCTTCCTCCGCGGCTTCAACTACCTCTTCCTCCTGAAGAAGCCCGACCACGAGAAGGCCCCCACCCCGCCGGCCCGCCGCCGCTGATCAGCGGGCGGCGAGGGGCGCGCCGAAGGTGCCCCAGCGCCAGGGGCCGAGGGGGGAGCCGAACTCCGCGATGTCGACCTGGAGGACGAAGTCGCCGGTCTCGGTGTCGACGAAGGCGGCGTTGCCGTTGGTCCAGAGGAACTCGGGACAGCGCAGCTCCTCGAAGCGTGTCGGACGCCCGCGGAGCGTCGTGTCGCCTGCGCGCACGTTGCACTGGAGCTGGAGCGGACCGATGGGGCGAGTCTCCGTCGTCTCCGTGACGTTGGTCGGAGGCGCGTCGGGCGAGACGAGCACCTCGGCGTAGAGCTGAGGCAGCGTCTCGACCGGCTGCTCGTGGCAGGCCTCGCCGTCGAACACACAGAGCGCCTCGATGCGATTGGCACTCTGGTTCTCGGGCGTGTCGATGACCTCCTGCGCCCAGCGGCGCACGGTCTGACCGTCGCGCGTGAGCGAGACCTCGATGGTGAGGTGATCGTCCTGCTGGTCGGTGATCTCCTCGCGCAGCAGCATCGGCTCACCCACGAGAGAGCCCGAGTATCGATAGACGACGTAGTCGCCGACGCGATAGCGCGTGCCGCGCAGCGGCTCCGAGCGGAGGGCACCGCACGTCGAGGGCCCGGGCGCGCGCGAGCTGCCGTCCGAGTCGAACACGCGCACGCGGTGCGCGAGGTCCGCGAGCTGCGGGGCGAGCTCGGGGTGCAGCTCCGGGCGCGAGCTCAGCCCGAGCACCACGAGCGGTCGGAAGGGCGCGCTCGGTGTCGTGCCGCGGGTGCTCGCGAGCCACGGCCGGAGCGCGTGGAAGAGCACGAGGTGCACGTGTGTGGCCTCGCCGGCGCGGGTGCGTGCCTCGTAGAGGACCTCGTGCGCGGGCAGGCCGTCGAGCTGACATGCCGCGCTCGAGATCACGCGCGTCTGGTAGGTGCGGGGCCCCGCGCCGTCCGCGTCGTCGAAGAGCCAGTAGCGCTGGTTCGTCGAGCGCTCGACCACGCCGGGCGCGAGCGTCTCGAGGTCTCGTTGCTCGAGCGCGCGCGGCAGAGGGACCGTGCGCGCCCACATCCGGGCCAGAAGACGCGTGTGAACCAGCTCGAGCTCGAAGACGTCCTCGCTCTGTCGCGCGGAGCCATCGAGGCGGGCCTGGTGGACGTGCTCCGCGTCGCCGAGGGTGGCGCCGAGGTCCGGGGTGAAGTTCGCGATGCTCCACGCGGGCGTCGCCACACGCTCGCGGCGCGCGCCGCCGTGCTCGATGCCGAACTGACCGCGCGCGGCGAGCAGGCCGCGCTCGCCCAGACGCGGGTGGATCGCGGAGCCGCCCGCTGCGGCACCACATCCGGCGAGGGCGAGGGCGAGCGACACGGACGAGACGAAGCGGTGGGTCGATGAGCGGGCCATGGCGGCGCGATGGTGCCACGGGGCAGCCTCGACCGCTCGGCGGCATTGCCAGCGAGCCGCCCACCGATCGACGATCGACGGATGCCGACGCTCAAGCTGCGCTCCCACGTGCCCGTCGCGAGCGAGTCCTCCGACACCGCGCTGCCTTCGAAGGGACCGAGCTGGCTCATCGCGCCGACCAAGCACGCGGACGAGGTCGTCGGCTACGACGACGACACGATCTCGATCCCGCACTACGAGTCCGGACGGCTCTTCCCATACTTCCGCGAGACGATCCGAGGCACTGAGCTCGGTGGCCTCGAGGCGATCGATCAGCGCCTCGCGACGGCCGCCGCGCACTTCGCCGCCGGGGAGGACGCCTTCGGGAGCGCGATCGCCGATCTCTGCGTCACGGGCCGTGAGTCCTTCCGTCAGCTCGGCCCGCGCAACGTCGAGGACCCGGTGGACTGGGCGCGCGTCGAGGCCGCGGCGCACACCGCGACGGTGCTGCCCGAGACCAAGACGCGGCGGATGATCGAGGGCCGCGCGCCGCTGCCGGCGCCGGGCCCCGATCACGTGAAGCGCGCCATCGAGCGCGCGCAGAAGGTCCACGCGTACCTCCGCGCGAGCGAGAAGGAGCGCGCGCTCCTCCGACCCGGCCTCGGGTGGATCGCCGTCTCGGGCGAGGACGATCTCCCGCTCCGCCCCGTGAACGTCTCGGTGACCAATCACCCGCAGCGCGACGTCACGCTGCGCGTGTGGGGCCTCGAGGTGCCGCTGCGCTACGTGCTCGCGGGCACGCCGACGGCCACGAGCAAGAACGTGCTCCTGCTCCACGGCCACAGCTCGCGCCTCGAGGAGGTCGAGCACGTGATCACCGGCCTCACGAGCCAGGGCTACGTCGTGCTCGCGCTCGATCTGCCGACGAACGGCTACTCGGGGCAGCTCGACCACAAGCACGTCCTCTTCGCGGAGGAGCCCGTGCGGGCGCTTCCCCTGCCCTACGCGAAGGAGCCCCGGCGTGCCGACAAGCACTCTTCGCTCTACACGCTGCGCTTCTTGATCGAGACGATTCACGTCTTCGTCCAGCACGTGTTCGCGCAGCACAACCTCCCTGCGCGCATCGACCTCGTGGGCGGCGGAAGCCTCGGAGGCAATCTCGGCCTGCTCCTCTCGGCGCTCGCGCCCTGGGGCCAGCCGCAGCGCCACGCGTGGGTCGATCCACGTCTGTCGTGGATCCAGCGTGTGTCGTCGTGGTCACCCGCGTGTCTGTGGAACCAGCCGAACGTGGCCGCGGGAGAGCCGCACAAGCGCAGCTACGAGGGGGAAGACGCCGACCGCCGGCGCGATCACCTCAATCGATGGATGAACGTCGACCACATCTGGGTGGTGGTCATTCGCCAGGCCGAGCAGTGGTATCGCCGCGGCTGGCCGGACAAGCGGCGTGCGCTGGCGGAGAGCTGGCTGGCGCGACACGAGACCTACTCCCCGCGCTTTCGCCGCTGGCACTGGATCGTCGCCCACGAACAGGTGAAGTTCAGCCACCAGGATCCGGTGATCGATCACGCCGGAGAGGTGACCGGCACCCCGGGCTGGGGCCTCGTCGGCGGCGAGCTGCTCCTCATGGCGGGCGCCGGCGACAACTTCTCCAACACCCACATCGCCGATCGCGTGTCCGAGCTCGGTCCCAAGATGTCCGCACGGGGCCACGTCCTCGTGTGGAAGGACACCGGGCACTCCATCCACGACGAGCGTCCCCACGAGCTCGTCTCGGTGCTCGACCGCTTCGTCAAGGGCACCCTCTGATCATCAGAGCATGAGTCACTTGGATTGACTCACGCTCTGACGTTTCTTGCCGGAGGGTCTGGCCGCAGCCCCTCCCTCTCGCCGAGTGAATCGGCGAGAGCCTCCCTCCCGCCGAATCGAGCCCGTGGCACTCGCATCGATCAATCCGAGTGCCACGTGCTCTCAGACGAGGAACGAGAGCTTGCCGACGCCGTAGCCGGAGATGTCGACCGCCAGATCGAGCCTCGCCGCCGGCTTGACGAGAAAGGTCCGGATGGCCTGGGGCGTCGTCGGCGCGGTCGCCATCATCTCCTTGAGCTTCAGGTGATCGACATCGGCGTTCACGGCATTGAACAGCGCCGTGCTGATGTTGACGATCTCCTGATGATTCTCGAGCAGACTCTGGGGGACTGCCCCCTTGCGTGCCGCCTCCTCCGCGACCGCTCGAGGGATGAGCGCGAGCGCGGCCCCCGAGAGCGCGGCGAAGCTCTTGTCACTGAACGTCAGCCCCCTCATCGTCCCCGGCCGATCGACGAGCACACCGATGAGCCCCTGATCGGCGAACCCCGGCTTGGCGGTCGGCTTGACGCTGCACGGTCGCCCCAGAAGGTCCGTGAGCATCCGGGCGACGGCCTCCGCGGGGGGGAGCTTCATGACGGCGGTCCCAACACCGGCGCGAGCGCCGTCCCGAACGTCTCGGCGCTGAAGGGCTTGGCGATGAGGAAGAGCGCTCCCTCGTGCCGTGCCCGCTCACGCATCGAGTCCGTGCCCTCCGACGTCACGAACCCGAAGCGGACCTTCGTGCCCTGCTGGTTGAGCGTCGAGAGCAGCTCGATGCCGCTCATCTCGGGCATGTTCCAGTCGCAGAGCACGAGATCCGGCCGGTCGGCGCGAATGGCCTCGAGCGCCTGTGCGCCGTTCTCCGCCTCACGGATGTCGGCCCCGCCGTAGCCCGCCTGACGCAGCGTCCGGGTGACGATCATCCGCATTGCCTTGCTGTCGTCCACGATGAGCACCTTCATGTCCGTCTCCCTGTACCTTTCGACCCTGTGTTCACTGTATCGGAGGTTCAGGCCGCGGCCTTGACCGAGACCTCGAAGGTGTCGGCACCGAGCGAGAAGGCCTGTGTGAGCTCGCCCTCGACGACCGGAGCCTCCTTCGTGACCTTCGGGAGCGACAACCTGCAGGGCTCAGGCAGGAGCGCCTTGAGGTTGCCCCCGATCATGTTGGCGACCTCGCCGGCGACGTCGCGCACCCCGGCGTCGTCCGTGGAGTCCGGATCGATCTGCAGGATCTCGCGGGCGAGGCGGCGGGCGAGCTCGGGCGAGAGACGGATCTTCACGTCACCCGACCACGCCCCCGTGATGCTGACCCACGCGACGAACTCTCCCTCGCTCGGTGGGGCGTGCGACGGGGAGGGTGGCCGTGGTTCGGCGAAGTCGCCGAGCAGGCACTCACAGACGGCCTGCGTGACCTCGATGACCGACTCGAGCTCGATGGATGTGTTCTGTTCAGTCATGGTTCCTCTGCTCACGCGGCGTTCTGGTACGCGTGGCCTCGGTCGGCGAGCACGCGACGGAAGGACTCGTCGATGTTCATCGTGGTCTCGGCGCTCCCGAGGAACAGCCACCCTCCGGGCGACATGAGCTGTCGAACCCGACCGAGGATCCGACGCTTGGTGTCCACGTCGAAGTAGATGAGCACGTTGCGGAGGAACACCATGTCGAACCGCGGCATCGGCCCCCAGTCGCCGATCAGGTTGAGCTGTCGGAACTCGGTCCACTGCTTGAGCAGAGGGACGACCTGCCACTCGAGACCGTGTCGCTCGAAGTACTTCGTGAGGTAGGTCGCCGGCAGTCCGCGATTGACCTCGAGCTGACGGTATCGGCCCGCCCGCGCACGATCGAGGACCGACTCGGCGAGATCGGTGCACACGATTCGAACCTTCCACGTGTCGAGCTCGGGGAAGTGCTCCTTGAGCGTCATCGCGATGGTGTACGGCTCTTGTCCCGTGGAGCAGGCCGCCGACCAGATGTGGATGGAGCGCTGCGACCGATTGCGCTCGAGCAGCGTCGGGATGATGTGCGTCTTGAGCGCGTCGAACGGGTGGCTGTCGCGGAAGAAGCTGGTCTCGTTGGTCGTCATCGCCTCGACGACGCGGGTGGCCAGCGGGCCCGACGGTTGACGCTTGAGCGTCTCGACGAGCTGCGGGATTCCCGTGAGCCCTGCGTCGCGCGCCACCGGCGCGAGGCGGGCCTCGACGAGGTATTCCTTGCCGGACTCGAGCACGATCGCGGAGCGATGCAGCACGAGGTCGCGGACGAACACGAAGTCTGACTCTTGGATGGTCATGCGGCCTGCGTGCGGTGAGGGTGCGGGGAAGAGACGTGGAAGGTGCGGAGCACCGCGGGCGCGATCTGCGAGAGCGGCAGCACGTCCCGCGCGAGGCCAGCGCGGGCGACGAAGCCCGGCATGCCCCAGACGACGCTCGTCGCCTCGTCCTGAGCGATCACGGCGCCACCCGCGTCGACGATCGCGCGGGACCCCACCAGCGCGTCCTGCCCCATGCCCGTGAGCACGAGACCGAACGCCCCTCCCCCGTAGACCCTCGCGACGGACCGAAAGAGCACGTCGGCCGCGGGACGGCACGAGTTCTCTGCGGGTCCTTCGTGGAGGTGCACTCGCACCTGCTCGCCGCTGCGGACGAGCTCCATGTGGAATCCGCCCGGCGCGATGCGGGCCTCGCCGCGCGTCAACAGCTCTCCTTCGACTCCCTCCTTCACCGGCACACCGCCGAGCGCGGTCAGCCGCTCGGCGAGCATGCGGGTGAAGACCGGTGGCATGTGCTGGACCAGCACGATCGGCGTCGGGAAGCTGGGCGGTAGCCCGCGCCAGACGTCGATGAGGGCATTGGGCCCACCCGTCGAGCAGCCGATGGCGAGCACGTCGGGGCGAACGCCCGAGCGAGGCGTGAAGGCCCGCACGGGAACGGGGACCGGCGGTGTCGAGAGCGACTTCGTGACGGGCCGGATGCTCGGCCGGGCAGGCGCTGCCACGGCCCGAATCTTCCTCACGAGCTCGTCTCTCAAGCCGGCCAGCGCCTCGGCGTAGCTGGAAGAGCTCGCGGGCTTGGTGACGTAGTCGGTGGCGCCGGCGGAGAGGGCCTCGACCGTGGTCGCAGCCCCGCGCTCCGTCAGCGTGGAGCACATGATGACGGGCAGCACGGGCCACTTCGCCCGGATGCGCCGCAGTGTCGAGAGGCCGTCGAGCTCGGGCATCTCGATGTCGAGCACCACGGCGTCCGCCGCGATCACCTCCAGACGCGCGAGCGCCTGGACACCGTTCGCGAGCGTCGCGACGACCTCGAAGTCGGGGTCGCTCTCGAGCGCCTTGGCGATCGAGCGACGCACCACGACCGAGTCGTCCGCGATGAGGACGCGGATCTTGTGGTTCACGGGAGCCCCATCGTGGTCAGCTTCGAGAGCAGCGCGTCGGGTGTGAACGGCTTCATCATGTACTCGTTCGCGCCTGCATCCAGAGCCACCTTCACCTGCGCGAGCTCGGTCTCGGTCGTGACCATCATCACGCGCATCGAGTCGAGGTCGCGTCGGTTGCGAACCGCCTTGATGAACTCGATCCCGTTCATCCGAGGCATGTTCCAGTCCACGAGGGCGAGCACCGGCTTCGCAGGCGCGCTGGCGATGCGCTCCAGGGCCTGCTCACCGTGCTCTGCCTCGAGCACCTCGAAGCCGAGCTGCTTCAGCTGCTTGCTGAGAATGGCGCGCATGGCGCGAGAGTCGTCGACGACGAGTGCGTGGCTCATGATCTCCTCGGGGATGGATGTAGAAAGCGTGCGCCCGCGGTCTCTCGTGGCGGAGTGACCGCGGGCAGCGGTCTCGGCGGTCAGCCGCTCGGGGAGCGGGCCGGGCAGGTGCCCGAGCCCGGTGCGGCCCCTCGCGGCTGAGCCACCGAGTCGGGTGCTCAGACCTTGAAGCGGCCGACGAGGCCCTGGAGCTCGGAGGCCATGCGGGCGAGCTCGCTCGCGGCGCGGTCGGTGTCGGCGGCGCCGGTCGTGGTCTCCGTCGCGGCCTGGGCCACGCCCTGGACGTTCTCGGAGATCTCGGCGCTGCCACGGGCGGCAGCGACGATGTTCCGGTTCATCTCGTTCGTGGTGGCCGTCTGCTCCTCGACGGCGCTGGCGATGGTCGTCTGGATGTCGCTGATCTGCGTGATGATGCTGCCGATCTGCGAGATCGCGTCGACGGCGCCGCGGGTGTCGGTCTGGATCGTCTCGATCTTCTGGCTGATGTCCTCGGTGGCCTTCGCGGTGGCCTTCGCGAGCTCCTTCACCTCGTTGGCGACGACCGCGAAGCCCTTGCCTGCTTCGCCGGCGCGTGCGGCCTCGATCGTCGCGTTGAGCGCGAGGAGGTTGGTCTGCTGGGCGATGGAGGTGATGACCTTGATGACCTTGCCGATGTCGGCGCTGCTCTCACCGAGCTTGGCGACCGTCGCGTTCGTGCTCTGCGCCGCCTTCACGGCCTGAGACGCGACGCGCGCGGCCTCACTCGCGTTCTTCGCGATCTCGCGGATGCTCGCAGTCATCTCCTCGGTCGAAGCGGCCACGGTCTGGAGGTTCTTCGACACGTCGCCCGACAGATTCGTCACGACCTTGGCCTGCGTCGCGGTCTCATCGGCGTTCGCGCTCATCTGCTGGCTGACGGCCGTGAGCTCTTCACCGGCCGCGGCGAGCGACGTCGCGTTGCCGCCGATGGCGGTGATGCTCCTGCGGAGGTCCACGAAGAAGCGCTGGAGCTCCTCGCCCATGCGCCCGACCGCGTCCGTGCCACTCACCTCGATGTTCCGCGTGAGATCGCCCGACGCCGCGGACGACACGACCGAGAGGATGGAGTCGACCTTCTCCTTGAGCTGCTGCGCGGCGGCGCGCTCGCGCTCCTGCGACTCGGCGAGCTTGCGCTCGTTCTGGAGCCTCTCGGTGACCACCTCCCAGGTGACCATCGAGCCGACGTGCGCCCCCGAGCCGTCACGCACCGCGCTCACGTTGAGTCGCAGCGTCTCGGGCCCGACCTGGATGTTGGCGCTGTGGGGCAGGTTCGACGGGTCTCCGAGGAGGCGCCGCTGGTGCATCGGGCTCTTGTGGAAGATGTCGATGCTCTGGCCGACGATCTGGTCCACGCGCACCGGCAGGTACTGCTGGAGCGTGCGGAGGGTCTGCGCGGACGCGGGGTTCTGGTAGCGGATCGTCGTGTCGCGATCCGCGTACATCACGTTGATGGGGAGGTTGTCGAGCATCGACGAGCGCATCGCCGACTGCACGGCCGACTCGAGGCTACGGTTCTTCTCGGCCGTGATGTCCGTCGCGAACTTCACGACGTGCGAGATACCGCCGGACTCGTCGAAGACGGGATTGTAGGAGGCGTTGATCCAGATCTCGCGGCCGCCCTTGGCGACGCGCTTGAACTCGCCGGTCTGGGGCCGACCCGCGCGGAGCTCCGACCAGAAGCGCTGGTACTCGGGGCTGTTCGCTTCCGCCGGCACGACGAACATGCGGTGGTGCGAGCCCTGGACCTCGGAGAGCGAGTACCCGACTGCGGAGAGGAAGTTGGTGTTCGCGGTCCGGATGGTGCCGTCGAGATCGAACTCGATGATCGCCTGCACGCGATGGAGCGCCTTGAGCGTCCGCGTATCCGAGCTCTCCGACTCCTCACGCGGCTGTCGCCCGCGCCTGGCGGAGCCCAGCCCGTTCTTCGCGTTGGCAATTCCGTGATCGTGGGTCGTTCCGTGCGTCTCACTCATCGTCGTCCTCGTTTCGGTCTCTTGAGATCTGGATATCTGCTGGTGGCGGCGCCGCATGCGCCGTCACCTCCACCCGAACGTTCGTCCGTCGGTCACTCCGCCACACCCGTGGCGCGCGCCGTGTCCATCACGCAGAGGAGCGCCCCGGGGCGCTGCACCACCCACTTCACGATCTCCGCCGCGGGGCCGCGGAGCGTGTGGGGAGGTCGCTCGAGCTTCGCCTCGTCGATCTCGACGACGTCCCCGATGTCGTCGACGAGCAGCGCCACCGCTCCGTCGTCGCGTCGCAGCACGACGTTGACCGGCTGCACGTCCTCCTTGCGGCGCGGGAGATCGAGGCGCTCGCGGAGATCGAACGCGGTCACGATCTGACCGCGCAGGTTGATGAGACCGCGGACCAGCGAAGGCGCGAGCGGGACACGCGTCATCGGCTGCCAGCGGAGGACCTCTTGCACCTGGCGTACGTCGACGCCGAAGAGGTACCGGTCGAGGGTGAAGGTGCACATCTGGATGCTCGCCATGCGGGGCTCCTCGAGAGGGGTGTCGGGTCGTCGCTCAGGCCGCGTGCGCGGTGTGTGCCCGCAGCGAGGGTGTGGGCTCGTTGGCGGCCGAGGCGCGAGCGAGGCCGAGGTCGGCGTTCTGCACGATCGCGGGCACGTCGAGGATCGAGGTGACCTTGCCCTGGATGACCGCGCAGCCGGTGCGCGTGCCCGCGCGCGTCGAGCCGTAGAGGTCGAGCTCCTGCTCGACGATGTCCTCGATCTGCCCGACCACGATGCCCACGAGGCGGCCACGGTGCGCGCACACCACGACGTGGAGGAGCTCCGGATCGCCCCCGCCGTGACCGGGGAGTCGGATGATGGGCAGGAGCTCGCCGCGATACTGCACGACCTCGTCGCGACCGCTGCGCTCGATCGAGTCGGAACGCAGCTCTTCGAGGCGCGCGACCGCGTCGAGCGGGATCGCGCTGCGATCGCCAGCCGGTGCGCGGAACACGAGGAGCCGCTGCGTGCTCGAGGCGCGCACGGCCTCGGCTCCGGTGGCCTCGAGGGCCGACTTGCCGCGCGACTCGTCCACGAGGCCGGCCCGCTCGGCGATGCCGAGGACGTCGAGGATGAGCGCGATGTGACCGTCGCCCATGATCGTCGCGCCGGCGTACACGCCGAGGCCCTTGAGCTCCTTGCCGAGCGGCTTGACGACGATCTCCTCGGTGTCGCTGATGTCGTCGACGACGACACCGAACGCGCGGTCGTCTGCCTGGAGCACGACGACGTTGACGTGATCGTCGTGGTGCTCGGGGAGGCCGAGCACGTCGCGCAGGCGCACGAGCGGAAGGAGCTGCCCGCGAAGACGCAGGACCTTCGTGCCGTGGAGGTCGTCGAGCGCGCTCTTGGCCTGCTCGCCCTCGAGGCGCACCAGCTCGAGCAGGTTCACCTGCGGGATGGCGTATCGGTCACCGGCCGCCGCGACGACCAGCGCGGGGACGATGGCGAGCGTGAGCGGGATGCGGATCCGCAGCGTGGTGCCCTGGCCGCGTCGGCTCGCGAGGTCGATGGTGCCGCCGATGCGCTCGACGTTCGTGCGCACGACGTCCATGCCGACGCCGCGGCCCGAGACGTTCGAGACCTTGTCCGCGGTGGAGAAGCCCGGCAGGAAGATGAGCTGGGTGAGCTCGCGCTCCGACATCGCCGCGGCGCGCTCCTGCGTGATGAGGCCGCGCACGATCGCCTTCTCGCGCACGCGCTCGACGTCGATGCCGCCGCCGTCGTCGGAGACCTCGATGTTGACCTTGCCGCCCTCGTGGAACGCGCGCAGGCGCAAGGTGCCCTGCGCCGGTTTGCCACGCGCGGTGCGTGCCTCGGGGCGCTCGATGCCGTGGTCGGCCGAGTTCCGGACGACGTGGGTGAGCGGATCCTTGATCGCCTCGAGGATGCTCCGGTCGAGCTCCGTGTCGGCCCCTTCCAGCTCGAGACGGATCTGCTTGCCGCACTGCGCGGAGAGGTCGCGGACGACGCGCGGGTACTTGTTCCAGATGCTGCCGATCGGCTGCATCCGGGTCTTCATGATCCCCTCCTGCAGCTCGGTCGTGACGAGGTTGAGGCGCTGCGAGGTGGCCTGGAACACCGCGTCCTCGAGGTTCGTGGTGACCTGGAGCACCTGGTTGCGCGCGAGCACCAGCTCGCCGACCAGGTTCATCAGGCGGTCGAGGAGCTGCACGTCGACGCGGATGCTCGAGTCGGTCGCGCCGCGCTTGGTCTCGCCGTGCTCTTCGTTCTCGTCGACGCGTGGCGCGACCGCACCGACCGCGGTGCGAGGCTCCGCGGGGAGCTCGTTGGCCGGCGCGAGCGGCAACGGCGCGACGGAGCGGCGGATCGGCGCGACCGACTCGCGCTTGGCGACCGGCGCCGTCGTCGGACGCTTGGGGGCGATCGACTTCGTGGCGGTCGGCGCAGGGCCGGGCTCGGTCAGCGCCGTGAGCAGCGCCACGAGCTGGCTGGGGTCGGACTCGTCCTCCCTGCCGGTCGCCTCGATCGCGCGGAGCAGCTGACGGATCGAGTCGACCATCGACAGAAGCGCGTTCGTGCGCGCCTGGTCGAGGGCGAGCTCGCCGTCTCGCAGCTTGCTGAGAAGGTTCTCGCCCACGTGCGCGATGGCCTCGAGCTTGTGGAACGCGAGGAACCCGCTCGTTCCCTTCAGCGTGTGGATCGTGCGGAAGATGCTCGCGAGCCTCTCTCGCGAGGTGGGGTTCTCTTCCAGCTCCACGAGGAGCTGATCCAGCTGATCGAGGTTCTCGTGACTCTCGACCAGGAACTCCTTGACGATGTCGTCGTCGTTCATGCCTGACCTCTCCATGGGCATCCGCCGGGACGCGCAGAGCCAACCCTCAGCAAGCACGATGCCGACACCCTCGATCGCGCGTTTCCTCATGATTCGAGGGAAGAACGAGCGCGCGCAGGTTCTTGATCGGCGGCTTCTTGGCGATCGCGCCAAGAAGCTGCGCGCGCGTGTCTCTCGCCGCGTGAGATCGAAGGGATGGCTGCGGGCGAAGTCGAAGAGGCGCGCGAAGACCTCCTCGAAGTCCCACGGGTCCGCGAGCTCGAGGG
>JBILLJ010000297.1:0-4392 GCA_044376125.1 Sandaracinaceae bacterium | reverse complement strand
ACGCGGCGGTCATGACGTGCGCGACGGCGGGCATGGAGAACACGGCCGGTGCATGCGGAGATGGCTGCGACAACGAGCCCGACGGCTTCGCGGACTGCAACGACTTCGACTGCTGCAGCCTCGTGACCTGCGGCGCCGACACGGCGTGCGGACGTCGCGCGGTCGACGCGGGCCCGCGCGCGGACGCGTTCGCCATGGCGTGCGCGACGGCGGGCATGGAGAACACGGCCGGCGCGTGTGGCGATGGCTGCGACAACGAGCCGGACGGCTTCGCGGACTGCGACGACTTCGACTGCTGCGATCTCGTCACGTGCGGCGCCGACACCGGTTGCGGGCGTCGCGCGTCTGGCGAGAACAACGCCACCACCTGCAACGACATGACCGACAACGACGGGGATCGCTTCGTCGACTGTGACGACCGCGACTGCTGCGGCGTCCGCGAGATGAGCACCTGCGCGGCGACGACCTACATCGGCCGCGGCGCCTGCGGCTGAGCGCTCGCGTCCTTCGCGTCGAACGGACGCGAGCTCGAGGACGCCGACGAACCGCGAGCCTCCGTGGCTGGCGGGTCGTTCTCCGTCCGTCGCACGGGCGAGGCGGCGCGTGGTGATCGCTCCGCGATCCGTCAGGCGGGGCGGGAATCGCGCAGGTGCTCGACCACTTCGCGCTCCATCGCCTCGGCCGCGACGGGGGCGGGGGCCGGCAAGCTCGCCTTCACGCGGCGCTCGAGGGCGTCGGCGGCGATCTGCAAGAGGATGTCGGCCTGCGGCGAGACGTCGCCGTCGTCGCTGAGCCAGGCGACCTTGAGCTTCGCTCGCGCCGAGGCCACCTCGAACGAGGCGCGCACGGGCTCGCGCGCTCCGTTGGGATAGGCGGCTTCGTTCGCGGCCCAGCGCACCGCCGGCAGCGCGCGCATCGGCTCACCGCCTGCGGGCTCGAGCTCGATCTCGAGCAGCTCCGCCACGCTCGCGAAGCGCTCGAGCATCGCGGGGATGTCTGCGCGGTCCACGTCCTCGAGGGCGCGGATCAGCTCAGGCACCGCGACACGCAGGCGCTCGGTGCCGCGGGAGTGGATGTGCTGCTTCTGGCGGCGTCGGATCTGGAGGTACTCGAAGTAGCCGACGAACCGCGCGAGGCCGAGCATCGCCACCGTGAGCACGAGCAGCGCGACACCGACCGACCAGTTGCGTCCGAGCGCGATGGTGATGGCGCCCGCGGTGAACACGACCGAGACGGCGTAGAGGATGAGCACCGCGCGGCGGTGCGTGATGCCGAGGTCGAGCAGGCGGTGGTGGATGTGGCCGCGATCGGGCGAGAAGATCGGTCGCCGCTCGACGATGCGGCGGACCATCGCGAAGAGCGTGTCCATGATGGGCACGCCGAGCGAGATGAGCGGCACGAGGATCGCGACCGTCGTCGAGCCCTGGATGGACGCTCCCATCATCGAGGTCGTGGCGAGCACGAAGCCGAGGAACATGCTCCCCGAGTCGCCCATGAAGATGGTCGCCGGGTTGAAGTTGTAGAGCAGGAAGCCGAGGATCGCGCCGCCGAGCGCGGCCGCGATCAGCATCACGAGCGGGTTGCCGTTCAGCGCGGCGACGACGAAATTCGTGAGGCAGGCGAAGAACGCGATGCCGCCAGCGAGACCGTCGAGGCCGTCGATGAGGTTCATCGCGTTCACCACCGCGGCGATCCAGAGCAGGGTGAACGGCAGGCCGAAGACGCCGAGGTCGAGCTCTCCGACGAACGGGAGCGTGAGGTGCTCCATGCGGAAGCCGCACCCCCAGGCGACGAGGGCCGCGAGCAGCTGGACGGCGAGCTTGTGCCACGCGCGCACGCCGCGGATGTCGTCCCACGCGCCCAGCGACGCGATGATCACACCGCCGACGGCCAGGCCCACCGAGCGCAGCGGATCGGCGTAGAACATCTCCGCGACGTCGCTCTGCGTGAAGGCGAGCGCCGCCAGCGGGGCGAAGAAGCCCGCGACGACCGCGAGCCCGCCGAGCCGCGGGATCACGCGGGTGTGCACGCGCCGCCCGCCCGGATTGTCGACGACGCCCGCGCGCTTCGCGCCCCATCGCACCACGGGGGTGAGGGCCGCGGCCACCACGAGCGAGAGCACGAGCGCGCCCAGCGATGCTCTCATCGCAGCTGCCCTCCCACCCCGGTCGTGTACGGCTCAGCCATGGGTCGCGCATCCTGACGCGGACTCGCCCGTCTTGCGAGCCGCACCGTGAGCTTCGTGTCTCGGGCGGGCAAGAACATTCGAAGGGCTCAGGGGACGGGTGTGCAGTACTCGGTCACGTCTCGCTCGCAGAGCGTGCGGCGTGCGGCGAGCGCACGCGGCTCGTCGTCCAGCGCTCGGGCCAGGCGTGCGACCTCCACCAGCGCATCGAGACGTTCGAACGCGCGCCAAGCGCCTTCGTAGGCGGCGAGCGCCTGACCGCGGTGGCCTCCTTGCGACTCGAGCTCTCCGAGGAGGACCTCGGCGTCTGCGAGGCGCGCGACGTCCGAGCCTGCAAGGCCACGGAGCTCACCGACCGTGTCCCGCGTCGCGGCCCAATCGCCGAGCGCGGCGTGAGCGCGCGCCCGCAGCACCACGGCGGGCCACGGGTCCTCGAGGAAGGCCTCGGCGCGCTCGGCGCTCTCGAGCGCTCGGGCGGGCTCGGCGGCGGCGAGCTCGAGGCGTCCTCGTGCGAGCGTCACTGTCGGCGGCTCTCCGTCGGCCCACTCGCCGGCACGGGTCCGCGCGTCCTCGAGCTGGCCTCGGCGCACCGCGCGCTCGATCAGCCGAACGCGGGGCTCCACGAGGCTCGGCTCCGACGCGAGGATGGCGAGGTCGACCTCGTCGGCGTTCGTTGCGTCGGGCGGCATGCAGCCGACGAGCGCGACGAGGCTCGCGGTGCGGTGCTCGTTGCGCGCCGCCATGCGCAAGAGGGTCTCGGCGGTGGGCCGCGCCTGGAGGAGCACGCACGCGTCGCTGGCGGCGAGTGAAGCATCGAGCTCGAGCGCTTCGCGCATCTCGAGCAGGCCCTGATCGAAGTGGCCGTGGCGCGCGAGGTAGCGCGCCGCCACGAGGCGCGGAGAGATCCACGCAGGCGCGAGCAACATCGCGCGGTTCAGGTACGCGAGCGAGCGCGGCTCGCCGTGTCGCGCGGCCTCGGCGCCCGCGAGGAGCGGGAAGACGGGCTCACGCGGGTGCGCCGTCGCGGCCTGGCGCACCGCCTCCGCGAACCCCGTGCGGTCGTCGTGGCTCAGCGCCTCTTCGAGGTCCGCGCGCGCGACCTCGACGCGCTGCTCCGGGACGGAGCCGCCGAGCACGGCAATGGCGATCAGGGTGAGCGAGCCCGTGGTGAGCGCGAGCGCGACCGAGCGCCGAACGGCGACGGGGTCCGAGGCGCTCGAGGACATGTGACCCGTCGCGGCACCGGCCAGCAGCACGACCGCGATCGATGCGCTGCCGAGCATCTCCGTGCCGAAGTCGACGAGGTTCTGCACCGCATAGGCCACCACGCCCGCCAGACCGCCGTAGAGGTGCGGGCGATTGGCCTGCACCACCGCACGGACGACGACGTAGCCGATGGCGATGGCGATCGCGGGGCCGACGACGATCCCCCAGTCGACCGCCCACTGCGCGGGGAAGCTCTCCGCGTACTCGAAGCGCACGCGGCCGGTCTCGGCGCGCTCCACGTAGGCGACGGCGAACGCCCCGCGGCCGACACCGACCCACGGACCCGTGGCCGCCAGCGCGAGTGCACGACGCGCGACCTCGAGCTTGCTGTGGTCCGTGTCGCCGAGATCACGCGTGAAGCGCTCGAGCCCCGCCGCGCTCGCGATCACGACGAGACCGAGCAGCACCGGCAAGGACGCGAGCGTCGCGGGGCGCAGGAGGAACCGCTCCCAGGCGGTGCGTGAGGTCGAGGGCATGCTCTGCGCTTGTCCGCGCGCGGTCATCGCGCCGAAGAGCGTCAGGCCGACGAGCACGGCCAGGACCGCACCGCGAGAGAGCGACAACGCCATGACGCCGAGCATCGTCACGCCCGCCAGGGTCCAGGGCAGCCGCAGGTCGCGGTGCCGGCTCGAGCTCGCGAGCCCGAAAGCGACGAGCGCGCCCATCGCCATCACCCCGCCGAGGTGGTTCGGGTTCACGAAGGGGCCGAGGCTCGCGCTGCCGTGGATCGGCACGTAGACGCCCCAGATCGCGTGCGCGTCCAGCACCGTGTGCCCGAGCGCAGCGACCGCCACCGCGGTGCAGGCGACCCCGACGATGCGGAGCACGGCGTCGCGCTTGGCGATCGAGCTCACGAAGCTCGCGGCGACGAACAACGAGACGAGCGCGAGCCCCTTCAGCACCTCCTCGCGCGTGCGCCCGGGATCTTCGGTGACGGTGCA
>JBILLJ010000126.1:0-24914 GCA_044376125.1 Sandaracinaceae bacterium | reverse complement strand
GGGGGGGGGGCGGATCGACGCCGGGCGATCGTGCTACACGAGGGCATGGCACTGCCCCTCTCGTTCTTCGAGCG
This sequence comes from Sandaracinaceae bacterium, assembly GCA_044376125.1. Classification (GTDB taxonomy): domain Bacteria; phylum Myxococcota_A; class Polyangia; order Polyangiales; family Sandaracinaceae; genus JAFLCL01. Next base: position 24,840 of record JBILLJ010000126.1, on the reverse strand, counting down.
TCTCCCCAAGACCGACCTCCACGTCCACCTCGATGGCTCCCTTCGTCTCTCGACGATCCTCGAGCTCGCGCAGGAAGGTGGCATCGAGCTCCCGGGCAAGACCGAGGACGAGCTGAAGCGCGCGATGCACCTCGGCGAGAACACGGGCTCGCTGGTCGAGTACCTCAAGGCCTTCGACGTCACGCTCAAGGTCCTCCAGACCGAGGACGCGCTCGTGCGTGCGGCGCGCGAGCTCGGTGAGGACGCGGCCAAGGAGAACGTCCGCTACATGGAGATCCGCTACTCGCCGATGCTCCACACGCGCAAGGGCCTGCGCCTCACCGCCGTCGTCGAGGCGGTGCTCGAGGGCCTCTGGCAGGCCAAGGAGCGCTTCGGCATCGAGTCGAACGTCATCCTCTGCGGCATCCGCAACATCTCGCCGGAGAGCTCGCTCGAGATGGCCGAGCTCGCGGTGGCGTACAAGGGCCGCGGCGTCGTCGCGTTCGACCTCGCGGGCGCCGAGTACGACTACCCGCCCAAGCACCACCTGCCCGCGTTCCAGCTCGTCCGCGACAACAACTGCAACGTGACGATCCACGCGGGCGAGGCCTACGGGCCCGCGAGCATCCACCAGGCGATCCACCAGTGTGGCGCGCACCGCATCGGCCACGGCTGCCGCCTGCGCGAGGACGGCGATCTCCTGCACTACGTGAACGATCACCGGATCGCGCTGGAGTGCTGCCCGAGCAGCAACGTGCAGACGGGCGCCGTGCGCGACCTCGCGTCTCACCCGCTCAAGCTCTATCACGACCTCGGGATCCGAGTGACGATCAACACCGACAACCGCCTCATCACCGACACCACGGTGTCGAAGGAGCTGTGGCTCTGCCACACGCAGATGGGCATGACGCTGTCGGAGATCAAGCACATGGTGCTGAACGGCTTCAAGGCGACCTTCCTGCCGTTCCACAGCAAGCAGGCGTTCCTGCGCCGCATCGGCCGCGAGCTCGCACAGTTCACCGAGGAGTCCTTCGCCGCCGAGGCGAACCACGTCGGCGACGGCCCCGCGACGAGCGAGCGCGCAGCCGGCCAGGCGTGAGCCCTCAGGGACCGAGAAAGAATCGATCGGGGCGCCCTGCCGGGTTCTCCCCGTGCTCGTCACTTCGTTCCTGCGCGCGGTGTCCGATCACCGGGGGTGAGCGCAGCTCACCCCTGGAGCAGGAGCGAGGAGGAGTCTTCGACGACCGAGCCGGCGATCGGACACGCGCGCAGCGTGTGGAGCACGCGAGCACGGGAGAACCCGGGGGAGCTCGAGGGGCCAGAGGTCCCTCGACCCAGGAACTCAGAATGGAGCGCGGAGGGTGAGCATCGCGCGCTCGCCACCGCCCGCGCTGCTCGTCGGGGTCGCGGTCGCCGCGAGACCGATCATCACGCCGCCCGCGATCGCGAGCGCGCCGCCAGCGCCGATCCACGCGCCGCTCGCGACGAGGTCGGGCCGCGAGTAGGTCGCGCACGCTGCGTCGTCGCAGCTCTCACCCATCGCCAGGCCCGCGAAGCCGATGATCATTCCCGTGATGCCGAGCACGAGCGCGCTCGCGCTCGCGATCCAGAGCGGCGTGGTGTCGCTGCTGCCGCCGACCGGCGTGGGCGTCTGCTCTTCGTCTTCGCCGGCGACGAGCGCGACCTCGAGCGTGAGGTCCTCGCCCGTCAGCGTGATCTCGCGGCGATCGGTGCGGAAGCCGCGCGCGCGCACCTCGATCACGTGCGATCCGGGGCCGATCGGCTCGTGGTGCGGCACCGTGCCCCAGCTGATGCCATCGACCCGGATGGTCGCGCCCGGCGGCGTGCCATTGACGCCCAGCGTGGGGCGCGCCTCGCCGCGGAACCTCGCGACGGCCTGCCCGAGCGCGACGCGCATCGCCTCTTCGACGCCTGCCGAGCCGACCTCGGCGGTGCCGACGAAGCGCGTGGTCTCGGAGACGACCATGGTCGCCTGCACGCCCTGGCAGACGCCGTTGGAGCCGTAGACCTCGACGAAGGCCGCGACGTCGGCCGACCCCGTCGCGAGGAAGCCCATCGCGCAGTCGAGGTCGTCGCAACCGCCATCGGTCGGCAGCGGCACGAGACCGAGCGCGCGCGTGTGACCGAACACGGCCTCGCGCAGCGTCGGACCGAGCGCCGAGGCAAGCAGCGACTCGCCACCGATGCGGAGCACGAGGGCGCGTGGCGGTGCCTCGGTGGATGGCGGATCGCCCGTGTCCTGCGCGGCGATGGGAGCCGTGAGCGCGAGACAGGCCAGGAGGACCGACGCGAACGACATCGCCGGGACGAAGGAGCGGGGAGCGAGGGGCATGCCGCGCGCGTGCGTAGTCGAGGTCGCGATCGGGGGCAACAAAAGCGCGCCCGCCGCGGCCCGTCCGCGCCTCACTCGATCGCGATCTGCACCCGCGTCACGCCACGTCCGGTGACGCGCACGGTGCGCGCGCGTCGCTCCTCGCCCGCGACGCCTTCGACGCGATGGGGGCCCGTCGTGAGCGTGCCTCGGTAGGGCGAGCGGCCGACGTCCGTGCCGTCGATGACGACACGTCCCCACGGCACGACGATCACCTCGATGCGGCCCTCTCGCGGCGCACGCGGCTCGTCCGTTCGCTGGCGCGGCGAGGTGACCTCGCTCGCTCCGCCGTCCTCGCTCGTGATCGCGACGCGTGTGGCCGCATCGTCTGCCTGCGCATCGTCTGCTTGCGCATCGTCTGCTTGCGCATCGTCTGCCTGCGCGTCGTGTGCCTGCGCGTCGTTCGTGTCGGCGTCCTCGGCGTAGGCATCGTCGGTGGACGCGTCGAGCGCCACGGCGCTCGCGGCGTCTTCGCGAGGCAGGAGGCCGGCGTCGTGCGAGGTGCTCGACACACGCGCCGTGGGCGGTGTCGTTGCCTCGGGACCGACGCGCATCACCACGATCGCCGCGACGAGCGCGCCCACGGTGAGGCCCGCGAGGCCCACCCCCAGCACCAACCACGGCAGGGCGCGTCGTGCGAAGGCCGGGCGCGTCTCGGTGATCTCCTGGCGTGCGGGGCTGATCTCGGGGCTCACGACGACGCTCGGTGCCGCGGCTGCAGACACCGGCACCGCGGCGTCCAGGCTCGATCGGGGCGCGAGGGAGTCGTGCTGCTGGGTCGCGTCGAACGCGCCCTGGCCGAGCGCGCGCTCGAGCGAGCCGTCGAAGATGGTGCGGGTTCGCGTCACGTCGTCGGGCGCGGACGGCACGGGCTCGTCTTCGGGCGCGCCGAGCGCGAGCGAGGTGATCGCGAGCGTGCCCTCGGGCTTCGCTGGGGGCGGGGCCGGCGTGGGATCCGCGCGTGCGTCGCCGCTCTGGATGCGACGGAGGATCTGCGCGAGGCGTCGGCGCGCGGTGGGCGGCGGCGGCCGGTGCTCGAGCGCCTCGAGCACCTCCGACGCGCTCTGGAAGCGGCGGTCCGCGTCGACGGTGAGGAGCTTCTCGACGATGGCACACACGTCGTCGGGCACGTGGGGCGCGACGTCCTTCAGCGCGCGGCGCTCGCCCTGCGTGACGAGCAGGATCGTCGCGAGCTCCGTCGCGGCCTCGAAGGGCCGCACGCCGGCCAGCGCCTCGAAGAGGACGACGCCGAGCGCCCACAGATCGGCGCGCCGATCGAGCTTGCGGCCCAGGCCCTGCTCGGGCGCCATGTAGGAGGCCTTGCCCTTGATCTTGCCCGTCGTCGTCTCGCTGCTCGAGAGCGTCGACTTCGCGATGCCGAAGTCCACGAGCTTGAAGTTGCCCTGCTCGTCGATGAGCACGTTCGACGGGCTCACGTCGCGGTGCACGAGGTTCGCGGCGCGCCCGTCCACCACGAGCCCGTGTGCGTACTCGAGCGCCGAGGCGAGATCGATCGCGAGCAGCAGCGTGAGGTCCACGGGCATGGGCTGTCCGAGCTCCTTGAGGAGCGTGCGGAGGTCACCGCCGCCCACGAGCTCGAGCGACATCCACCAGGTGCCGTCGACGTCGCCGAAGTCGTAGACCTGTGCGATGTGCGGGTGCACGAGGCGCATCGCGAGCTTGGCCTCCTCCTGGAAGGCGCTCACGAAGTCCGGTGAGGCGGCGTGCTCGGCGAGGATGCGCTTGAGGCAGACCGTGCGCTCGAAGCCCTGCGTCGTTCGATAACGAGCGACGAAGGTCTCCGCCATCCCGCCCCGACCGAGCGGGCGCTCGATCTCGAAGGGCCCGAACCGCATGCGCGGCCGCGAGCATATCGACCCGCTCGGCGTCCGCAACGAAGGTTGCGAATCCGCAGGCCGCGACGTGCGTCGGAGCCTCCGCTATGGTCCCGGTCGCTGCCCGCGACTCCGGGCCACCCGACGAGGAATCCCATGATGATCGCCTGCACCTCCCGCGCCGCACGCTTGCTCTCGGTCGGGCTCGCGAGCCTCCTCGCGCTCGTCGCCCTCGGTGCCGCGCCCGCGGGCGCGCAGATCCAGCAGCCACCGCCGGTGATCGAGCGCCTCGAGCCGACCGCTGGCCCCGTGGGCACGACCGTGCAGGTGCTCGGGCGCTTCTTCCGCGCCGATCAGCGACTCTTCCTCGGCACGGTGGAGCTGCCCGTCGGCTCGCGCATGCCGAGCCGCTGGTCGGTCACGATCCCCGCCGGTGCACAGACCGGCCGCATCCAGGTGCGCCTCGCGGACGGCACGAGCGTGATGGGCCCCGAGCTCCGGGTGCTCGCGTCGGTGCCGGCCCCCGCGATCGCTGGCTTCACGCCGATCGCGGGCGCCGCCGGCAGCGAGGTGCGCATCCAGGGCGAGAACTTCTCACCGCGCCTCACCGACAACGCCGTCACGCTCAACGGCGTCGCGGTCGTCGTGCGCACGGCCTCGCCGACCGAGCTCACCGTGATCGTGCCGAGCGGCGCGACGACCGGTCCGTTCGTCGTGCGCGTCGCGGGCGCAGGCGAGGCGACCTCGACGACGCAGTTCACCGTCGGCTCCGGCACGCAGATCACGAGCTTCACGCCGCGCGTGGCCTCGCCGGGCACGCGCGTCACGATCACCGGCACCGGCTTCGGCGTGCTCGCGCCGCGCGCCCGCGCGAGCTCGAACCGCGTCTTCCTCGAGAGCCTCGCGCTCCCCGTGATCAGCGCGACCGCGACGGAGATCGTCGTCGAGCTCCCCGCCACCGCCGCGACGGGCCGCCTGCTCGTGGACGTGCGCGGGGGTGGACGGGCGTACGCGACCGAGCTCCTCACGGTCATGCCCGCGCCGACCATCGCTGCGCTCGAGCCGGCCTCGGGCGTGGTGGGCGCGCAGCTCCGGATCCGCGGCACGAACTTCGGCAGCGACATCCGCCAGGTCAGCGCGACGATCGGCGCGATCCCGCTCACGCTGCGCGCCGTCACGCCGACCGAGATCACGACGCAGATCCCGACCGGCGCGGTGACCGGCCCGATCTCGGTCACGGTGGCGGGTCTTCCGCCGGTGACGAGCGCGACGCCGTTCACGGTGCTCGTGCCCGTCGCGGTGAGCGGTCTCGAGCCGATCTCGGGGCCCGTGGGCACCGAGGTGACGATCCGCGGCGTCGGCTTCTCCACGGTGCTCGCCGACAACCAGGTCACGCTCCAGAGCGTCGCGTGCCCGGTGCTGTCGGCGAGCCCGACGGAGCTCCGCGTGCGCATCCCGCAGACGGGCTCGGGCCCGCTCGTGGTCACGGTGCTCAACGCCGGCACGGCGCGCACCACGCAGCCCTTCGTGATCACGACGCCGCCGTTCATCGCGCGCTTCGAGCCCGCGGCCGGCACGATCGGCTCGGTCGTCCGCCTCTTCGGCACGAGCTTCGGCACGAGCTCGGCGACCGTCGAGGTCGCGCTCGCGGGGCGTCGCATGGAGATCCGCTCGATCACCGACACGCAGATCGAGGTGCTCGTGCCGCCGGGCGCCACGAGCGGTCGCATCACCGTCACGCAGCGCCTCCAGGGCACGGGCGCGGCGCCGAGTGACTTCACGGTCCTGACGGACTTCGCGGTGAGCGCGCTCGAGCCCGCTTCGGCGTATCCGGGCCAGACGATCGCGATCCGCGGCGGAGGCTTCGTGCAGGAGGGCCTCACCGTGAGCTTCACGGGTGCGCGCGCGGCCTCGCCCTCCACGTTCGTCAACGGCAGCGAGCTCCGTGTGGTGGTGCCGGCCGACGCGGCCACCGGCCCGATCACGGTGCGTCTGCCGGACGGTCGATCGCTCGCCTCGCCTGCGTTCACGCGGGCGGACACGCCGCCGGGCGTGGGCATCACGGAGGTCGCGCCACAGTGCACGCGGCCCGGCTGCACGCTCGTCGTGCGCGGCTGGGGCTTCGGCACGCGCCCGAGCGCGCAGACCGTGACTCTCTACGGTCAGCGCCTGCGCGTGCGCCGCGCGAGCGCGTACGAGCTCGAGCTCACGCTGCCGCGCACGCCGGGCGTCGGGCCCGTGATCGTCACGGTGCGCGGCCAGCCGCCCGTGCAGTCCGCGCAGCCGCTGACCGTCGCGCCGTAGCTCGCGGGAGGCTCGTTCCCGGAGCTCAGCCGCCGTCGGTCTCGGCGGCGGCGTCTCGCGCGACGCCGCCGTCGTACTCGATGCGCTCGGCTGCCTTGTTGTGCACGAGGAGGCCCTCGGCGAAGTAGTTGTGCTCCTCGCCGCCGCCGACGGTGATGTTGAAGACGTCGACGTCGGCGTAGGTGCGCTCGCGACGCAGCTCGCTCACGGGGATCGCCTTCGTCGAGCCCTGGCCGAGCCAGCCGAGGAGCTGGTGTCCGAGCGTGAGCTCTTCGGCCTTCACCCAGCGCGACGAGCGCACGTCCCAGAAGGGATGCTCGGCCGTCACGCCGGCGATCGCGAGCTCGCCCGCGCGCACCGAGAAGATCTCGCGGCTCCTCTTGCGGAGCACGTCGATCACCGGACGTTCCACGATCGCGGCGCGCGTGGTGTCGTACGAGAAGACGGCATCGCCGATCGCGAGATCCTCGATGGGCCGCGGGCCTCGCGGCGTCGCGATGCGCGTGCCCTTCAAGAAGCAGGTGCCGCAGCAGCCGAAGAGGAGCGCGCGGCCGAGCATCGCGCCGCCCGCGATCGCGCCCGTCCACTTCGCGACACGGCGTCGAGCCGGGATCGCGTCGCGCTCGCCACTGGCTCGTTCCTCGTTCTCCACACGTGCGTCCGTCATGTGACTCCTCGGTGCAGGCAGGGGATGGAGCGCGCGAGGCTACAGCGCACGCGCGGCGCGCGTCGATGCCTCGCGCGCGCCGAGCGAGTCGACGCGACGCGTCAGGGGCTCGGTCGATTGCCCGTGCGGTACGGGATGCTCAGCGCCCCGCCCTCGCAGCCGCCGATGACGGGCGTGAAGCGGAGCGTGATGTCCGACGTCGCAGGGACGCGGCCGTCGAACGGGTTCGAGATCGTCGCGTCGATGCTCGTCGCGCCCGCTTCGGACGCCCGCACGTCGGTCAGCTGGTAGACGCGCGTGTCGTCGCCCGTGCCGCCGGCGTCGAAGCCCTGCGCATCGAACGGGAGCGTCCCGCCCGCGCCGGGCACGACCGCCGCGATCTGCACGGCCGGCGTGCTCGGCGTTCGGGCGCCGCAGGTCCGCAGCTCGACGTGCACCGTGGCCGTCTGCCTCGGATCGCCGGGCGAGAGCGCCGTGGGCTCGAACGTGACCGCAGCGACCTCCGCGTACTCGTACGGATCGCAGGTGTCGACCCAGCGGCCCTCGCACGAGCGCTGGAGCGGCGGCCCCGGCGAGCACGAAGCCAGCGCGAGGAGGACCGTGGCGGAGGGGAGCACGAGCGCGCGGCGCATCGCGCGAGCATGGGCAGCGGGGTCCGCGCCGGCAAACCGTCGTGCAACGAACGCCTCGGTGCTGGGCCTCGCGCCGCTCGGCATCGGGCTCGCGGCGCTCTGGCTGCGGGCCTCGAGCGCACCGAGCGCGTGTTAGCGTGGCCCCATGCGCTCTCTGCACGCTCGCGCCTCCTCGGCCCTCGGGCTCTTCGCGCTCACTGTCTCGGCATGCGGCGGCGACACGCCCGCCACGGACGCGGGCGTCGAGCGCAGCGACGCCTTCGTGCCGCCGAGCGCCGACGCCTCCATGCCCGCGGCCGACGCAGCGCTCTCGGTGCCCGCGGGCTGGTCGCTCACGCCGTACCTCTCGGACGCGCCGGTGCGGACCTTCTCGCGCGCCGAGGACGTGCTCATCGACGGCGTCGACTACGCGGCGCTCCTGGTGACCGACGAGGGCTCGATGTTGATCGACCTCACCGAGGACCAGACGCCGATCACCGTGGGCTCGTTCGTGTTCCTCGCGCGCAACCACTTCTACGACGGAGTGCTGTTCCACCGCGTGATCGCGGGCTTCATGGCGCAGGGCGGTGATCCGAACACCGTGAGCGGCGCGCCCGGCACGTGGGGCTTCGGCGGCCCGGGCTACCAGTTCGTGAACGAGCCCGTGGCCTCGCTGCGCTACGACGCGCGCGGCGTGCTCGGCATGGCCAACGCGGGGCCGGACACGAACGGCTCGCAGTTCTTCATCACCTTCGCGCCGCAGCCGAGCCTCGATGGCGGCTACACGGTCTTCGGCCGCCTGCTCGAGGGCGACGCGACGCTCGCGGCGCTCGCCGTCGGCGAGCCCCCCGCGACGCCCAGCCGCATCACGACGATCGCGATCCTCGAGCGGTGAAGTTCCACGGGGCCGTCCCTACGTCACGAGGCGTCCTCGATCTCCTGCATCTTCGCGCGCAGCGTGTCGGCATGGTCTCCAAGCAGGGCGAAGATCTCGTCGAAGCTCGCGAGGGCGAAGTAGTCGGGCACGTCGTCCTCCAGGTTCGCGAGCGCGGTGATCAGGGCCTCGTCGGCAGCGCTCGCTCCCAGGCGCGCCAGCAGCTCCGTCGCCGCCGCTCCAGCGACCTCGATCGCCTCGTCCGACAGACACGCGCGCAAGAAGCCGATGACGTCTTCGTCGCCGGTCGCACCCACGGCGGCCGTCACGAGCCCGCGGGTCTCGTCTCCCCAGCGCTCGCGCCGCCCGAGCGCGAAGGCCTCCCTCGTCCGATCGTGCATCGCTGCCGCGGCCGATCCCATCGCTGCGAGGAAGCGGCACGCCCATTCCGCGCTCTCGTCGCGCAGCGTCAGGTAGGGCTCGGTCCAGGCCACGGCGCGCTCGAGCGCTGCCCACTGCGCGCGCGCTGCGGCCAGCGTGTTCATCGAGCCGTGTGCCCCCGCGATCGGCTCGTTGCGGAGCACGGCGGCCAGCGCCGCCTCACGCTCGCTCGCTCGCCCGAGATCGAAGCTCCTCGCTGCGTGCGCGAAGCTCGCGAAGAGATCGAAGAACACCTCGCACCGTCGCTCGCCGACGGGTGATCGGAGCTCGCCTTCGGACGCGAGCACGAACGCGGCGGTCGCCTCGCTCACGTCGTCCTGGTGGAACAGGAGATCGTTCAGCGTCTCGAGCGCCTCCATGGACACGTCGTCGTCCTCGTCGAGCAGCCGCTCGAACCATCGCGGCACCTCGCGCGCGGACCCATGCACGCAGGTGAGCCGCTCCCAGTCGAAGCTGCTCGGGTCTCGACCATGGGATTCCTCCATGTTGCCGAGCATTCGCGAGGCGGCGGCGCGGTGTCCACCCCGAACCGAGCCTCACCGCGAGAGGGAGGCCATCGCGCGGAGGATGCGGGTCATCGCGACGAGCTCGCCGGCGAGCTCGCGTGGGCCGTGGCCGACGCCGTCGACGTGCGTGTGGCCGTAGAGGCCGGTGAGGTGGAGCGAGGTCTCGGTGTGCGGCGCGAGCGCCGCGAGCAGGGCCTGGCTCTCCTCGAAGGGGATCACGTCGTCGGTCACGCCGTGCACGAGCGTCACGGGCGGCCGGATCGACGCGAAGTGCGGGCGTGGATCGATCCAGTCGAAGTGATCGCCCGCCCGGCCGAGCGCCTCCTCGATGATCGCCTCGATGCCGGGCTCGACGCGGCACGCGCGCAGGAAGAGCGCGCGCAGCGGGCCCTCGAGCTCACGCGCGATCGACTCGGCCACCGGCACGTACGCGCGATCGACCTTCATCTCCGGTCGGCCCCACGTGCGGCCGCAGTACGCGAGCATCGCCAGGCGCAGCTGCTCCTTCTCGCGCTCGTCCGCGATGCCCTGCGCGGGGCCGAGGAAGGGCAGGAGGTTCGTCACGACGGCGGGCGCGTTGAGCGGATCGTTCGCGCGCTCGCCCTCGCCGCGGAGCGCGAACCGCAAGGTACGCCGGAAGTGGGCGAAGCCTCCGAAGACGAGTACGCTCGCGAGCTCCTCGCCGCGGCGCGCGGCGACGCGAAGCGCCGGCATCGAGCCGAAGGAGATGCTCATCATGCCGGGCCGCACGTGGCGCGGGCGCAGCGGGTGAACGAGCAGCGCGTCGAGCGCGGTCTCGAGCTCGTCGAGCACCGAAGGCGCGACGGTGAGGCGCAGGTAGCTCGGCAAGAGCGGCGCGAGCACGAGGTAGCCCGCGTCCGCGAGGATGCGCGCGAAGCGATCGAAGCGTGGATCGCGCGGCCCGAGGTAGTGCAGGCCCGGCACGAGCAGCACGGCGCCGGAGATGGCGCGTGTGCGCGGCCGGAACACGAGCGCATCGAGGCTCGTGCCGCCAGCGCGCGGCGAGCTCGCGACGACCTCCTCGCGGATCACCTCGGTCGGGATGTCGCGGGGACCGGACCACGGACCGAGCCAGCGCGTGAGGCGCGCGACCGACGCGCTCACGGCGCCTCCCGCGTGAGCGACGCGATGACGGCCGCGTGCGCCGGAAAGAGCGCGGTGAGCGAGTCGTGCTCGGCGAGCTCGAAGTCCGCGAAGTCGAACCCAGGCGCGACGGTGCAGCCGACGAGCGCGTGATCTCCGCGAGCCTCCGTTCCGTGCGCGAGGCGCGAGCCGAACCACGCGCCCGCGGGCACGACGTGCTGCGGGACCTCGCCCTCGGCGAGCGCGTTGCCCAGGCGCGTCGTGCGGAGGGCACCGCTCGGCGAGATCTCCACGATCTCGAGCGGGGCGCCCGCGTAGAAGTGCCAGACCTCGTCCGAGGCGATGCGGTGCAGCGCCGAGAACGAGCCGCGCGGCACGAGGAAGTGGATCGCCGTCGACGCAGCGCGCGGGCCGCCATGCGAGGCGGCGAGCGCCGCTTGCGGCAGCACCAGCGGCGCGCGGTAGGTCTCTCGGTAGAAGCCACCCTCGGGGTGCGGAGCGAGCCCCAACACGCGCACGATCTCCTCGATGCTCATGCGTTTGTGCGCTCGCTTCGCGGTGTTCCGGTCCGTCGCTGCCGACTCATCGCGAGCCTCTCACTCCAGCTCGGAGCCCGAGGGGTTCTGGATGGCCTGCACGAGCATCGAGTACGCGACGCTCCAGTCGCGGGTGTGGCCGTCGGCCCCCGTGACGCCGAACGACTCGCGCGCGAGCTTGGTGAGGTGGTGCATCTGCATCTCGTCGATGTGCAGGCGCGCCGCGAGATCCGAGAAGAGCGTGCGCTCCTTCTGGTCCACGTGGCCGTCGGCGAAGATCATCCACACCGCCGAGGCGAAGAGCAGCGATCGATCCTCGACGGCACGGTCGAGGCGGAAGAGGTTGGGCCGATCGGCGGGCATCGTGAACGAGCCCAGGCCGAGCGCGCGCGCGGCCGCGTCGATCGCCTTGCGCTCGCCGGCCTCGACCTTGCCGTCGGCGCGCATCGTGACGCCCATGAGGAAGAGGATGTCGATCGCCAGATCGGGGGCGACGGGTGCGAACGAGAAGCGCGTCATGGGCGCCGAGCGTACTCCGGCCGGCCCGCCCCGCGGAACGGCACGCCTTCGTTCCACTCGGCCTCGAAGATCGCGCGGTAGGCCTGCACCGCCCGCGGATCGTCGGTGACGAGCACGTTGTCCTGGTTCGACTCCGCGGCCGCGCGGGTCCAGTTGTACGAGCCCGTCAGCACGATCGCGTCGTCGAAGAGCGCGACCTTGTGGTGCATGTGGTGGACCGAGGCATCCACCCGCACGTCGATCCCCGCGTCAGAGAGCACACGCACGTCCGAGCCGGGCTCCACCGACTTCTCGTCGTCGCTCACGACGCGCACCCGCACGCCGCGTCGGTGCGCCTCGATCAGCGCGCGCGTGATCGGGTCGTGCGTGACCGTGAAGACGCACACGTCGATGCTCTCGCGGGCCTCGTTGGCGAGCGAGACGATGCGCCGCCACACACGCTCGCCAGGGCTGTCGAGCACCTCGAGGCGCGTGGGCCTGGGCGGCTCGGCGATCGAGAGGCGCACGACGTCCTCGAGCCACGCGAGCCAGCGGCGTGCATCCTCGGGAGCGACGGCGCCGACGAGGCGCGCCTCGACCATCTCGAACGCACGTCGACGCAGGGCGCCTCGCTGCTCGGCACGTGGCAGCTGCTCGTCGAGGAACGCGCGCAGCGCCGTTCGTTCGCCTCGAGAGAGCGCGCCGTCGCGGAAGCTCTCCTCGAGCACCTCGTCCAGGCTCGGCTCGCTCATCGGTCCTCCGGACTGTTCAGCCGTCGAAGCACTCGGTCGCGATGAGCGAGAGGTCGCGCGCCGCGCATCCTCGTCCCTCTCTCGCTCAGAAGCGGAAGGTCTCGTCGAGCAGCCCGACGAAGTCGATCTCGCAGACGCCGTCGCCGGACTTCGAGAACGTGATGGTGTCGATCGAGCGCAGCTCGTCGATGCCACTGCCCAGGCGCGAGGCGTTGGGGCGCGGGTCGGTCCAGCTCGAGAGCACGTTGAGCGTCGCAGGCGAGTAGCCGCGGAGCTCTCCGGTGACGTTCTCCGTCGCGCCGATCTCCACGGTGAGCGTCGAGCCGAAGTCGCAGCGCGCGATGAGATCGATCGCGATGTTGAAGTCCACGGTGCTGACGCCCAGCGAGATCGCGGGCTCGGCCGCGACGATGACGCCGTTGCCGCTGAGCACGAGCCCGTGCTCGCCCGGCAGCGTCTCGCCCCAGCGCGCACCGTCGGCCGGCCCCGCCAGACGCGACCAGCCGCAGGGCGCTCCGTCGCAGAGCGGCCCTTCGAAGTCGTCCGACCACGCGTAGGGCGAGTCGAACGGCCCGCACGCCGCCAGCGCCGAGGCGGCGAGCGCCAGCGCGACGGACGCGCGCCCGATCGCCGGTCGCATCGAGCCCGTGCGGAGCGAGGCACGCGCGCTCATGTCTTCACCTCGAAGCCGAGGCCCACGAACGGGCCGCCGAGATCGACGTCGCTCCCGTACCGATCGATGTCGTTCCACGGGAAGTAGTCCCACGCGCCGCGCAGGAAGAGGTGGAAGCCGCGCGCGAGACGGAACCCGAACTGCACCGCCCCGTGCAGGCGCGGCGAGACGCCGACCACCGTCGTCCGGTGCACCGAGAGCGCCGCCATGCCCACGCCACCGCCGAGCACGATGCCGAGGTCGATCACTGGCCCGAGGTGCAGGCGCGCGTGGGCGATGCCGAGGAGGTCGATGCCCGAGGCCATCGCGAACTCGCCGTCGCGCCGGATCCAGCCGCGGCCACGCGTGCCGAGCCGGCCCCCGAGGTGGAGCCAGCGCGTGACGCCGTACGTGATCGAGCCGTCCATCGCGATGGTCGGCGAGCTCTGCCCGAAGGCGTGCGAGCGGATCGCGTCGTCGTACGAGCTCGACATCACGGCGCCGAGGCTCGCGAAGAACGAGAGCGCCACCGGGAGTTCGGGATCGATCGCGTCGGGCTGTCCGACGCGACGCATCGCCATCGGCTCGCTCTGGTGCACCGCGCCGCGCGATCCGAACGGTGGCCCCGAGGTGGCTCGCGGATCGAGCTCGCCACCGGGCTCGTCGGGCGCGGCGGCCGGTGGCGCGCTCGTCGGCGCCCCGCTCGGTGCGCTCGTGCTCGTCGCCGCCGTCGGATCGGGCGAAGCGGCCTCGTCGGTCGCGGCCTGCGCGGCGGGCGCGGCCTGCTCGGCGGGCGCGGCCTGCTCGGTGGGCGCGGCCTGCGTCTCGGTCGACGCGTCCTGCGCGGCTGCGGGCAGCGCGCCGAGGCACACCCCGATCGCGATCCACGCATAGGCGCTCGCCCGGAACGAACGGGGTCCGAGCGTTGGGCTGGCCGGCCGGAGCATGGCGCGATGATAGCGCACGGATCTCGTCACCGGCCCGTCGCGTGTGTGCGCGCACCCGAGCCGTGCGCGAGGCCCGACAGCGCCTCGAGCAGCGCGTCGTTCTCCGTGGGTCGGCCGATCGTGATGCGGAGGTGACGCTCGAGCGTGCCTGCGCGGAACGCGCGCACCTGGATGCCACGCTCTGCGAGGTGGGAGTGGACCTCGCGCGCCCCCGCGGCGCTCGCGGCCTCGCAGAGGAAGAAGTTCGCCTCGGTGGGGATGGGGCGCAGCGGCCCGCCTTCGCCGTGGAGCTGCTCGAGCGCGCGCGCGACGCGATCGCGCTCGGCGACGATCGCCCCGATCTGCGCGTCGAGCGCCGCGCGATGCACGTCGAGCACGGCCGCGCCGAGCAGCTGCGTCGGGCCCGGCACGTCGTAGGGCAGGCGCACCTTGTCGAGCTCGTGGGCGAGCGCCTCCGAGGCCTCCACCCAGCCGATGCGCAGCGACGCGAGGCCGATCTTCGAGAGCGTGCCGAGGAAGACGACGTTGCGCGCGCGCGTCGCGAGGTGTGGGCGCAGCGCCTCGCGGTGGCTGGCGCGGCGGCCGAGGATCATCGGCCGGAACGCCCCATAGGCCTCGTCGACCACGATCATCGTGTCCGGGCACGCCTCCGCGATCGCGAGCAGCGCGTCGTCGCCGTGAGCGACGCCAGTGGGGTTGTTGGGGCTCGCGAGGAAGGCGAGCACGGCCTGGTGCGCGCGGATCGTGTCGATCGTGCGCGGCACGTCGAGCGCGAAGTCCCGACCGGCGAGCGGCACCGACACGGGCTCGAGGCCGAGCACGCGTGCGGTCTGCGCATACATCACGAACGTCGGCTCCGGCACCACGATCACCGGCGCCTTCGACGCCCGTGGCCTCGCGACGGCCGTGAGCAGCACACCGATCGACTCGTCCGAGCCGACCCCGACGACGAGCCGGCTCGGGCTCGTGTCGAGCCAGCGCCCCAGGGCCTGCTTGAGCGCGCGCACCTCGAGATCGGGATAGCGCTCGAGCGGCAGCGCTCGCACGCGCTCGGCCAGATCCGCCATGACGTCCGCGGGCAGGCCGAACGGGCTCTCGTTCGCGTCGAGCTTGATCGGCAGGGGATCGAGCGGCGTCTTGTAGGCGCTGATCGCGCGGATCTCCGGTCGCACGAGCGCGAGCAGCGGATCGACCGTGCTCACGGGCTCGCCTCGCTGCCCGAGGTCCCTTCGGCCGGCTCGGCGCCCTGGCCACGCAGGCTCTGCGGGAGATCGAGCTCCTCGCGCGCCGGCTCGCGGCTCGCGGCGCGGCCTGCGCTCGGTGTGCCGTCGCGCGCGCGTCCGTGCTCGTCGAGATCGCTCGGGTACACGCCCATGTAGGCCGAGATCACGCGCCGCGTGAGCGCCTCGTCGGCCGTGCCGCCGATCTTCAGGACGCGGTTGGCCGACACCCAGAGCCACCAGCGATCGTTGGGCCCGCCATCGAGCGCGAACGCGCGACCGCCCTCGATGTCGACGACCGAGGAGCGGTAGCTCGCGAGGCTGTCGACGTGTGCGCGGATCTCGGCGGCCAGGCCGGGCGCATGATCGTAGACGGTCACGAACGCGTTCACGTACGGCACGCCCGCGGTGTCCGAGCGCCGCACGTACGTCGCCGTGTGCCCCACCGCGGCGTTGCCCTCCACCGGCAGCTCGACGTCGAGCACACGCTGGTAGCGGCGGTACGACAGCTCGCCGAGATCGCGCTCGAGCACGAAGCGCGCGGGGATCGACGGCCCGCAGGCCGCGAGCCCCGCGAGGACCACGAGCGACGCGAGCTCGAGGAGGCTCCGCACGGCGGACGGACCGAGCCCACGCGGAGAGTTCGGCAGCACCGGGCTCGCGGCACGGGATCGAGCGCGCACGCGCGCAGAGTACGGAACCCGCGCCACGAAGGCGAGACCCAACTCCGCGTTGTACGATGCCCGGCGATGTCCGAAGTCTCCCGCGGGTCCGCCGAGGCGCCGACCGTCACGCGCACCACGGCCGTGGGGAGCCGTGTGCTGCTCGTGCTGGGCGCGACGCCGCGCGCGCTGCCGCTGCCGGACTCCGGTCAGGTCCACGTCGGCCGCTCGGCCTCGTCGGCCGACCTGGTGCTCGACGATCCCTCCATCTCGCGCCTGCACGTGCGCTTCACGCTCGAGCCGAACCGCGTGCTGGTGACGGACCTCGAGAGCAAGAACGGCTCGCGCCTGGCGGGCGCGCCCATCGCGCCGTCCGTCGCGATCGAGCTGCCCTTCGGCGTGGTGCTCGAGATCGGCGACGTGCCCGTCGTGCTCCAGCCCGGTCACCGCGCGCTCGATCGTCTCATCGAGCGCCTCGCGCCCACCCCGCCGGGCCAGCCCGATGCGTCCGCGGCGCCCGCAGCCTCGAGCGCGGGCGCGGGTGTGGCCATGGCGCGCGTGCACCGGATCCTCGCGCGCGTGGCCCCGGACGACGTCTCGGTCCTGCTCCTCGGAGAGACCGGCGTGGGCAAGGAAGTGCTCGCGGAGTCCATCCACCGCGCCTCGCCTCGCGCGTCGCGGCCGCTCTTGCGCCTCAACTGTGCGGCGATGAGCGACTCGCTCTTCGAGAGCGAGCTCTTCGGCCACGAGAAGGGCGCCTTCACCGGCGCGGTCGCGCAGAAGGTGGGCCTGCTCGAGTCCGCGCGGGGCGGCACGGTCTTCCTCGACGAGATCGGCGAGCTGCCGCTCGGCCTCCAGAGCAAGCTGCTGCGCGCGCTCGAGCAGCGCGTGGTGCGCCGCGTCGGAGGACGCGTCGAGCTGCCGATCGACGTCCGCTTCGTGTCGGCGACCAACCGCGATCTCGAGGCCGAGTCCGCGCGCGGCACGTTCCGGAGCGATCTCTACTTCCGCCTCTCGGGCTTCACCGTGCGCGTGCCGCCGCTGCGTCAGCGCCTCGACGAGCTGCCCGAGCTCGCGCGCTCGATCCTCGCGAGCGCCGCGGAGGAGCGTCAGCTCCCCGCGCCGAAGATCACCGCGGCGGCGCTCGGGGCCCTCCTGGCCCACCCGTGGCCGGGCAACGTCCGCGAGCTCAAGAACGTGCTCGTGCAGGCCCTGATCCTCTCGGAGGGCGGCGCGATCGACGCGCGGGACCTGCCCCTCGACGAGATGCGCGCCCGCGCCCGCAGCCTCGCCGACGCGAGCCCACGATCGAGCGCCGCCAACGAGGAGACGGCGCTGCCCGCGCCACCCACCTCGAGCGTCGATCCGAGCCTTCGGCCGACACGCGAGGAGCTCCGCGCGCGCATCGAGGCCGCGCTCCAGAGCACGGCCGGCAACCAGACCGAGGCTGCACGCCTGCTCGGCGTCTCGCGCCGCACGCTGATCCATCGCCTCGAAGAGCTCGGCATCGCGAGACCGAGGAAGAAGTAAGCGCGCTCCATGGTCGAGCCCAGAGAGAGCGCCCTCGTCGGTGGGAAGTACGAGCTCCTCGGCCGCATCGGCGCCGGCGGCATGGGTGAGGTGTGGGAGGCGCGTCACCACGTGACCGGGCGTCGCGTGGCGGTGAAGCTCTTGCGCGCCGGCACCAAGCGCCGCGACGAAGCCGCCAAGCGCTTCCTCCGCGAGGCGCAGGCGATCGGTCGCCTCGAGCACGCGCACGTCGTCGAGGTGCTGGACGCCGGCATCGATCCGAGCACCAAGGCGCCCTACATCGTGCAGGCGCTCCTGCGCGGCGTGAGCCTGCGCCGCTACCTGCGCTCGCAGACGCGCCTCACGCCTCTCCAGGCCGCCACGGTCGTCGCGCCCGTCCTGCGCGGGCTCTCGGCCGCGCACGTCGCCGGCATCGTGCACCGCGACATCAAGCCCTCGAACGTCCTGCTCTGCCGCCAGGCCGACGACGCGCTCGACGCGGTGACGCCGAAGATCATCGACTTCGGCATCTCGAAGCTGGAGGAGGGCGACGCGTCGGACGCGACCCTCTCCACCCTCACCGCGAGCGGCGTCGCGCTCGGCACCGTCGGCTACATGGCGCCCGAGCAGGCAGAGGGGCGCGCCGACGTCGACGGGCGCGCAGACCTCTGGGCCGCGGGCGTCATGCTCTTCGAGATGGTCGCAGGGCGACGGCCCTTCGACGGGAGCTCGACCGCGCAGACCCTGCTCCGCATCGTGAGCCACGACGCGCCGCCGCTCGATGCGCTCGGCCTCGAGGTGTCGCGCGGCTTCGTCGACGTCGTCTCGCGCGCGCTCGCGCGAACGCCCGCGGATCGCTTCCTCTCCGCGCTCGACATGCTCGAGGCCCTCGAAGGCGCGGTGGGCACGCCGCTCAGGAGCAGCTCGATCGTGCTGCCGGGCGCGAGCATGGCCTCGCTCCTTCCCGACGAGGACGAGGTGCTCGAGCCGCCCGCGGTCTCACCCACGGCCGAGACGATGCCGAGGGGCGAGCGAGCCTCGCTGGCGCCCGGCACGCCTTCGCGCCCCGCGGGGGCGACGGTGCCCGCGTGGATCGCGTGGTCGGCGGGCGCGGTGGCGTTCGGTGCGATCGTCGTCGCGCTCCTGCGCACCCCGAGCCCAGCCGATCGCGCCGCGAGCCCGAGCCTCGAGGGCACGCTCGACGCGAGCGTCGCGCCGGACGCCTTCGCGGAGCCGGACGCCTTCGCGGAGCCGGACGCCTTCGCGGAGCCCGACGCCTCCGCCGATCCTGCGACCGCGCTCGACGCGGGCCCCGCGTTCGAAGCGCGCGGCGCAGCCGCACCGCGACCTCGACGCGAGGCTCGAGCCAGCGCGTCGGAGCGCGAGCGCGAGGACCCCGACGCGAGCGCGTCGCAGCGCGTGGGCGCCAACGGCGCGGCGATCCTCGGCGCGGAGTGATCGCCGCGCCGAACGCGAGAGCTCGCGATCACTCGACGTCGTACGCGCAGCGAAAGCCCTGGCCGGGGATGCGCTCGGAGGGGAAGCGACCCGCGCTCGCGCTCGAGCGCATCCACTCGGGGTCGAGGTCGTCCCATGCGCCCGTCGTGACCAGCCGATGATCGGCCGGTCCTTCGCACAGGCCATCGGCGTAACACGGATCGTCGAGCGCGCCGGGCGCCGCGTCCGCGAGCCACTCGGTGACGCCGCCCGCGATGCCGTAGAGGCACCCGATGCGCGGGCCCTCGTCCGGATCGAGCCCGCCCATCACCGCCGGACCGCCTGCGAAGCGCGCTGGAAGCGGTGTCCCGAAGCGCACGCGCGGCTCCTCGTCGCCCCACGGATAGAGCCGTCCGTCCGCGCCGGGCGCATCCACGCCCTCGACCGCCCACCAGCGCCGCACGAGCTCGAGCTCTGCCAGCGTGGGCAGGCGTCCTCCGTCAAACGCACAGAAGGCCAGGGCCGTCTCCCAGCTCACGCAGTTGATCGGCAGCGTGTCGCTCGCGGCATCCTCCGAGAACGTGCAGAGCGGCTGGCTCGCCGCGACGTCGGCCTCCGCGGCGGCGCCTCGCCCCGACAGCCGGCTGCCCTCCGGATATCGCACCTCGCGCAGGTCGGTGAAGCCGCTCGAGCGCGCGAAGCGGCGGAAGCGCGCGACGTCCACCTCGTGCACGTCGAGCGCGATGGTGCGGGGGCCGCGCGCCTCGAAGGAGGCCGTCGCGCTCGGATCGAAGCTGTTGGGCCCGACCGTCCACGCCTCGCTCGGCAGCACGATCGTCACGCGCTCGCAGTGCGCCGCGCCGAGCGGGCAGCTCGGTGAGCCCACCTCGCGCTGCACGGCGCAGCTGCTCGGCCAGCCCCCGCCATCGAGAGAGGCGTCGATCGAGGGGAGCTCCGGCAGCCGATAGCTGCACCCCCACACGCCGAGCAGCAGGAGGAGGAGGCCGCAGCGACCGACAGGCTCGACAGGCCGCATCAGAACGTGCCCTCCAGGCCCGACGCTGTCAGTCGTGCGTGGACGCCCGGCCCTTCGCTCGAGAGCGTCAGTCCGAGACCGACGGCCCAGAGCGCGCCGCCGAGCGCGGTGAGGCCCCACGCCAGATTGACCACCACCTCGAACGGCGCGAGCTCGGCCCAGAGCGCGTCTCGTCGCGCGAGGCACGCAGGCGTCGCGAACGTGCACTCGGCGAGCAGCGTCGCGCTCCGCTGGCTGCGCGCGTCTTCGGCGAGCAGGTGCCCTCCGATCGCGGCGCCCAGACCCACCACCGCGCTGGCGAGCCCGACCCAGACGAGCGCGTTCACCTCCGGGCCCGCGGTCGAGATCGAGCTGCCAGTCGAGGTCGCGGTCGCGGTCGCGATCGGCTCGAGGGGTGCCGCCTGCGTCGGGACGATCGCGCGGGCCTCGGGCCGCGCGCGCGGCAGGAGCGTGACGAGCTCGGTCCGCCCACCACGCGCATCGAGGCTCGCCTCCGCGTCGTCGTGTCCATCGAGGCTCGCGCGCAGGCGATGCGTGCCTTCGACGACGCGCAGCGTGCGGGGCGCGGGCGCGCCGTGCGCCTCGTCGTCGAGCCAGACCGAGGCGCCCTCGGGCGCACGTGCCTCGATCGTGGCGAGGTGCGTGCGCACGACCTCGAGCGAGCCCTCGATCGCGCTCCGGTTGCGGCCGATCCACGGGTCCTCGCTCGCGAGGGCGGCCTCGAGCAGCGGCTCGGCCTCGAGCCAGTCGCCCAGGGCCTGGTGGACGAGCCCGAGCTGCGCCGCGGCTCGTCCGAGGCTCGGCGCGAGCGCATGGGCCTGGCGAAACGCTTCGAGCGCCGCGCCGTCGTCGCCGCGCACGCGCGCCTCGACGCCTGCACGGAGCAGCTCGAGCACGGCGGGCGAGACGCCTTCGTCGGCGGCCTGCGCGGCGCTCGGTCGTGCATCGAGGAGCCCGACGACGAGCGCCACCCCGAGCACGAGCAGTCGAACCGAGAGGGTGCGGGTCACGCGAGGCCATGCTGCACGAGGCCCACGGTGCGTGTCACGCGCGCGCACGGCCCTCCGGCGAGAGGACGCAAGCGATCACGCCGTGGATCCGCGCGACCACGTGCTCCGCATCCTCGCTGCGCATCGCGGCCACGAGCTGCGCACGGAGCGGCCCGTCGACGAACGCCCCGAGCCGGCCCCAGCCGGGCACCGCGGAGAGCTGCGCGGCGTCCACCGCTTGCTCGACGAGGATGAGCGCGAGCCGCGCGTCGGTGCGCTCGGCCAGGCAGTCCACCAGCAGGTTGCGCTGGAGCTGCTGCCGCGGCGTGGGCGCGGGCGTGCTCGGAGCGAGTGTTCGAGGCGTCGGGGGCGTCATCGCGTCGCCCTCGCTGCAGGCCTGGTGCCAGGCACGAGCACACGCCGATCGCCCGAGCGCCGCACAAGACGCCCCCGCGTTGCACACGAAGTGCAGCACACCGAGTGCAAGGCTCGCCGAAGCGCACGTCGAAGGCGCGTGGCACGCACGCTGCTCCACGCGATGGAGACGACGACGAAGACGACGAGGGCGGGCGAGGCCAGGGCGTCCGTGTCCGCACCACGAGGAGGCACCATGTCGGAACGGATCGCGGCGATCGCCACCACCACGCTCGTGGCCACCGCCTGCCTCGTCGGGTGCGACGGCCCGCCGGGCTCGGCCGACGCCGCGCGCGTGGACGCGGCCCTCGACACGCTGGCGCTCGATGCCTCGGGCCTCGATGCCTCGGGCCTCGACGCGTCGGCGGGCAGAGACGACGTGGCGGTGCCGCTCGATGCCTTCGCGGCGATCGACGGCGCGATCCCGGCCGCGCGCTGCGGCGTCGAGCCCGCCGCGTTTCCCGGCGCCGAGGGCTTCGGCGCCTGCGCGCGGGGTGGGCGCGGTGGCCGGGTGATCCACGTGACCAACCTCGCGGCCCGCGGCCCCGGCTCGCTCCAGGACGCGCTCGATGCGAGCGGCCCGCGCACGATCGTGTTCGACGTGAGCGGCGTGATCGAGGGCGTGCCCGAGCTCCACCACGGCGAGGTCACGATCGCGGGGCAGACCTCTCCCGGTGGCGTCACGCTGCGCGGCCTCTTGCTGCAGGGCGACGAGGTCTGCGAGGCGGAGGACTGCCCCCTCCCGAGCGAGCGCCCCGAGGACGTCATCGTGCGCTTCCTCCGCCTTCGGCCCGCAGGTGAAGGCGACGACGGCCTCCGCTTCCACCACGCGCGCAGCGTGATCGTCGATCACGTCTCCATCGGCAATGCGTCGGACGAGGCGGTCCAGATCTCGTTCAGCCGCGATCTGAGCCTGCAGTGGTCCATCCTCTCCGAGACGCTCACGACCGGACACGACGTCATCTACGGCGGCATCCTCGTGAACTACTCGGATCCCGCGCGTGGCTTTCCCAACACGCGCGTCTCGATCCACCACGACCTCCTCGTGCGCATCGCGGGGCGCCTCCCCGAGCTCAGCCGCGAGAACCACCACGGTGATCACGGCCAGATCGCGGAGCTCGAGCTCGTCTCGAACGTCGTGTGGGATCCACGCCGCCCGACCACCGCCACCACGGTGAGCAACTACGACGGCGAGGTCGGCTGGCAGCTGGACCTCGTCGATCTCTTCTTCTTCGTGCGCCCCGATCACCCGCACGCGCTCTTCGTGATGGAGCCGGGTCCGAGCCTGCCGGGCACGTCCGTGCACCTCGAGGGGAACGAGCTCAGCCGCTTCCCCGCGCTGCGCGACTGGCAGCTCGCGAACCGCTGCGACTGCAACGACTTCGGAGAGAACGCCGCCGCAGGCACGACGCCGTTCGACGCGCCGCCGGCGTGGTCTCGCGCGAGCCGGCTCTCTCCACCCGTCGCCGTCACGCGCACCGCGCGCGGGCTCGCGCTCGCCGACGAGCTCGCGCTCGGTGCGGGCATGCACCCGCACGACGCGATGGATCGCCGCATGGCGGGCTACGTGACGGCGCGAGGCTTCGACGACGCGCCGCTCGACACCAACCCCGCGCGCGACGCACTGCAGATCGAGCCCGCGCCAGTGCGCCCCGCGGACACCGACGCCGATGGCATGCCCGACGCGTGGGAGTCGATGCGCGGTCTCGATCCCGCGCGCGACGACGCGTCGGTCACGAGCGGGCTGTCCCACGCGCGTCT
Source organism: Sandaracinaceae bacterium (assembly GCA_044376125.1). Taxonomy (GTDB): domain Bacteria; phylum Myxococcota_A; class Polyangia; order Polyangiales; family Sandaracinaceae; genus JAFLCL01. The sequence goes on along the minus strand of JBILLJ010000126.1, from coordinate 1,714 downwards.
CGGCCTCGAGGGCTACACGAACCTCGAGGTCTACCTCGCCGAGCGCGCGGCCGAGCTTGCGGCGCGTTGACGCCGAGGCTGGCGCGACGCTTGCGATACGCGCCTTCATGTCAGCCGTTCGGACAGCGCTCTTCGCGCTCTCGTTGATCACGCTCCACGCGACCTCCACGCGCCCGGCCCGCGCAGAGGACGCTCTGACCGCCGCCGAGCCGGCCGCGCACGACGAGGAGGCTCGCGCGCTCTTCGCCGCAGGACGCGCGGCCTTCGCGGAGGGCCGCTACGACGAGGCGCTCACGCGCTTCGTGCGCGCGCACGAGCTCTCTGGCCGCCCGCAGCTCCTCTACAACATCGGGGTCTCGGCCGATCGCCTGCGCCGCGACGAGGACGCGCTCCGCGCTTTCCGGGCCTACGTCGAGGCCGTGCCGGACGCCGACAACCATGCGGAGATCGTCGCGCGCATCGCGATCCTCGAGCGCGAGCTCGCGGCGCGCACGAGCGCCAGCACACCCACGTCGGCGGCGCCCGCGGCGACTCCCCGCCCGCGCGTCGCGCGACGCACGCCCCTGCCCGACGCGGAGGACCCACGGAGGAGGGCGCACGACGAGACCGGCCTGCACCTCGCGGTCGCCGGCGGTGTGACGACGGGCCTCGCGCTCGTGAGCGCCGCCATCGCGGGAGGTCTCGCGCTCTCGCTCGACACGCGCCTCACCACGGAGTGCGGCACGGCGTGCCCCGAGCCGCGCCTCGACGAGCTCTTCACGCTGACGGTGATCACCGACGCGTCGTTCGGCCTCGCCCTCGTCGGCGCGACGCTCTTCGCGATCGGCCTCGGCCTCGAGCTCGGCGGCGAGGGCAGCGTCGAGGTCGCGATCGCGCCGACACCAGGCGGCGTCTCGCTCGCGATGGCAGGAGCGCTCTGATGGTCGCCGCACGCACGACAACGACGCGCGTCGCGCTCGCGGCGCTCGTGCTCACCTCCTCCGCCTGCACCCTCGTGCTCGACCGCGATCGGCATCGAGGCACGGAGCTCGAGGCCGATGACGCCTCGCCGGATCGAGACGCGGGCCCGCCCGGCCTCGCGGACGCGCGCGGGCTCGGCGACGCGGGCCTCGACGCGGCCTCCGCGTGCGACGTCGATCGCGATGGTCACGAGAGCCTCGCCTGCGGTGGCGACGACTGTGACGACACCGACTCACGCGTGCACCCGCTCGCGCCACCGATCTGCGGCAACGGGCGCCTCGAGAGCTGTGCCTCGAGCCCCGAGCTGCTCGAGCTGCTCGACGCGGCGGAGGTGGGCGTGCTCCCACGCGTGGTGCTCGGCCGCGACGTGACCGTCGCGCCCGAGGTCGCGGTCTCGGTGGCGGTGAGCCCGACCTCGCAGGCCGGCGTCGCCCTCGTCGCCTACCGCGTGCGTCGCGCGGAGATCTACTCGCTCGAGGTCGCGCTCATCGACCTCTCGAGCGGCACCGTCTCCTCGTGGCCGACCAGCGCCGACGGCCTCTTCGCGCGCGCGGTGGGCGGCGGCGATCTGGGCGCGACCGGCGATCTCGCGCAGGTCGCGGGCGTCGTGACGAGCCCCGACACCGAGACGCTGCGCGGGACCTGGGTCAGCGCTTCAGCCGACGGCAGCGGCGCGAGCGCGAGCGTGTCCTTCGAGCCCGAGGCGCGTCGCGGCGTCGCGCTCGTCGGCCTGGGCGGTGCCCCCACCGCGCTC
>JBILLJ010000149.1:0-21154 GCA_044376125.1 Sandaracinaceae bacterium | reverse complement strand
GTTCGCGGCCGACGATCGGCTCGTCCGCTACTCGCTGCGCGACGCGAGCGTGGTCGAATTCGACGGCCTCGGCTCGGCGTTCGCGTCGCCTCGCGTGCGCGGGGAGGGTGCCGGCCCGTTCGCGCACTTCCTCGGCAACGAGAGCCTCGTGTGGGACCTGAGCGAGAAGGCGTGCGTGTCGTCGTCGGACTGCGCCAGCGGCACGTGCGGCGGCGACGGCCTCTGCACGCCCGGCGCGCCGCAGCGCGTGCTCGTTCCCCACGCCTCGGGATGGCTGGATCTCGCGTACGACGCGGGCTTGCTCTGGTACACGCACGACGATCCCGCCCATCCCGGCGTGGTCGAGGTCGGCACGCTGGGCTGCAACGGTCTCGAGTGCATTGGCTCGCCGCGCGGCTCTCTCGTGCTCGGTCCGCGCATCGCACAGCGCCCCAACGTCGAGCCGCTCGGGGCCGACGCTCTCGGTGTCGCGGCCATCGTGGACGCAGCGACCGGCACGGCCAGCGCTGCACGCGTCGGCTTCCACCGCCTCTCGGACGGGCGACAGGTCCCACCGTACGATCTCGACCTCTTCGAGGTCGGCGGCTACGTCGAGGAGCTCGTCAGCGCGCGCTCGGTGATCGTCGATCCGCGCGCGGGCCGCATCGTGCAGCTCGTGCTCGCCACGGTGCAGCCGAGCACGTCCGAGCCGCTGGTCGTGGGAGGCCTCCGCGCCTGCGAGACGCCGTGATCACCGCCGGACCGAAGGCGCGAATCACGGCTGGCTCGCGCCGAGCGCGCGCACGCGGCGCAGCCAATCGCCGTAGGGGCAGCCGACGCAGCCGCTGCCGCAGCAGCCGCGCCTTCGCGTCGGCGCGAGCGAGAGCGAGACGCGGGCCCGCGCGAGCGTCGGTCGCGGCGCAGCCTGCTCGTCACCCTCCGCGGCGGGCGCCCGGGGCGCGAGCGCTGCGGGGCGCGCGTGGCCCATCGGCACGCCGCGCAGCGAGCCCACGGTCAGGCCGCCGCGCTTGCTCACGAGAGCCGCCGCTTGGTCGCAGCGAGCAGGCGATCACGGCTCGCGCGCACGCTGTCGGCGTCACCCTCGGGCGCGCCCGCGTCGAGGTACGCGTCGAGATCCTCGAGCGCGGCGGCGCTCGCGCCGAGGGCCATCGCGTGAAGGCCCCGATCGCGCCGGAACGTCGGCGCGCCCGTGAGATCGACGAGGCGATCGCACACGACGAGCGCGCGCGCGTGATCGGCGCGGCGCTCGTAGGCGTGCTTGAGGTTCACGAGCATGCGCACGAGCATGCTGCGCGTGTCGACGGGCGCGAGGTGCTCGGCGCGGAGGCGCTCGACGCTGCCGAGGTGGTGCGTCGCCAGGCGCTCGATCTCGGCCTGGGTGACGAGGCGCCCTTCGCGGAACGGATCCACGAGCACGCCGCGCTCCTTGCCGACGCGCACGAGGAAGTGGCCTGGAAAGCCGATGCCATCGACGTGCACGCCGAGGCGCCGGCCGACCGCGAGCCAGACGGCCGCGAGCGTGATCGGCAGGCCCACGCGCCGCTCGAGGACCTCGTGGAGGTACGAGTTCCGTGGGTCGTGGTAGTCGACCTCGTTGCCGCGCAGCTGGAGCTCGTCGTGGAGGTGCTCGCCGATCGTGAGCGCGATCGAGCGCAGCTCGCGCTCGCCCTCGATGCGCGGCGCGATCGCGGCGGCCATCTCGTCGAAGCGCCGGAGGATCGGCTCCGGCCGGAGCATCGGGTACGCGTCGCGCGCGAAGCGCAGCGCGAGCTCCTCGATGGGAGCCGAGGACGAGAGAGCCTCGACGAGCGCGCGCGACATCGGGGGGATCGTAGGGCCCGAGCTCGCGAGCCTCAAGGAAACGGCTCAGAAGACGCAGACGACCTGGACGCTCTCGGTCGCGGAGCAGTTCTCGACGCCCCAGCCCGAGTGCGTGCACTCGGTGAAGCTCGACTCGCTGCCCGTGCACGCGAGGTCGTCGAGCCAGAAGTTGTCGTTCGTGCCCGAGACGCTCGTGGTGAACGACTCGGCAGCCGAGTAGCCGAGCATGCGGCACGCGACGTTCGCGTCCGACATGTCGAAGCCATCGTCGCAGACCGAGCGCCACTCGCCCATGTAGTAGAGCTCGAGGAAGCCGTTCGAGTTGCGCGCCGAGACGTCGCCGACCGGCTCGCCGCAGAGCGTGCCCAGACCGCAGCTGCCCGTGAGCGCCGCACAGCAGCCGGAGTCGTTGCAGTCGTAGACGCCGTCGCCGTCGTTGTCGCAGCCGTCGACGCAGTACGTGTACTCGCTCTCCGAGGTGGGCGTGCAGCTCGTCTCGCCGCAGAGCGTCGTGCTCGGGCACGAGCCGGCCAGCGTCTCGCAGCAGCCCGAGTCGTTGCAGTCGTAGACGGCATCGCCGTCGTTGTCGCAGCCGTCCGAGCAGTAGGTGAACGAGAGCTCCTCGGCGGGCGTGCAGCTGCCGCCCCCGCAGACCGTGCCGGCCCCGCACTCCACCGAGCCGCAGCACGCGCTGTCGTTGCAGTCGTAGACGCCGTTCTCGTCGTTGTCGCAGCCGTCGCTGCAGAGCGACGCCCCGAATTCCTCGCCCGCGAAGGTGCAGCCGCTCGCCGCGTCTGGCAGCGCGAAGCCCGTGTCCGTCCGGCCGCTGCCCGCGTCCTGTCGGCGCGCGACGCAGGTCTCGAGGCGCATCTGCTCGTCCTGGCAGTCCTCGGGCAGCGAGCCGCTCGTGCACTCGTCCGCGCGGATCACGCAGCGCCCGACCGCGCCGAACTGGCCGCCGCAGCCCTGCATGTTCGCCGTGTCTCGCTGGGACTCGACGCTCGCCTCGCAGCTCGCCTGCGAAATGAGGCCGCTCGAGCAGCGGACCGTGAGCTCGCAGAGGCGAGTCAGATCGGCGTCCGACAGGCGGCTCGGACCGCAGGCCGCGAGGAGTGAGAACGAGGCGAAGGCAGTGGTGCGGAGGAAGATCGAGCGCATGGCGGGCGAGGATACGCCGTGCGCGCACGAAAGCTTCCGAGGGGCCGCGCGAGGCTCTTCGCGGCGTGCCTGGTCGATCGTTGCGACCCCCGAGAGCCCATGCTAGACGGCGCGCGATTTTCGGGTGCCTTCCACGCCCCGAATGCGGATTTCCCGCGTGAACCGGGCTCTTCTCAGCCTCCACGCGAAGACAGAGGCCATCACATGACGCAGACGCAGACGGTTGGTCGCATCACCCAGGTCATCGGTCCGGTCGTGGACGTCGAGTTCCCCGCGGGCTCGCTCCCCCCGATCCTCAACGCGCTCAAGGTGACCAACCCCGGCATCTCCGAGGAGAAGGACAACCTCACCCTCGAGATCGCGCAGCACCTCGGCGAGGGCACGGTCCGCGCGGTCGCCATGGACACGACGGACGGCCTCGTCCGCGGCATGGAAGTCCGCGACACGGGCGCGCCGATCGCGATGCCCGTCGGTGACGAGGTCCTCGGCCGCATCCTCAACGTCGTCGGCGAGCCCGTCGACGGTGGCCCGCGCGTCACGACCAAGAAGACGATGCCGATCCACCGCACGGCGCCGACCTTCACGGAGCAGTCGACGAAGGTCGAGATCTTCGAGACGGGCATCAAGGTCATCGACCTCCTCGCCCCGTACCGCAAGGGCGGCAAGATCGGCCTCTTCGGCGGCGCCGGCGTCGGCAAGACCGTCCTCATCATGGAGCTCATCAACAACGTCGCGAAGGCGCACGGCGGCGTGAGCTGCTTCGCCGGCGTCGGTGAGCGCACGCGCGAGGGCACGGACCTCCAGATCGAGATGAAGGAGTCCAAGCTCGCCGACGGCAGCCCCGTCATCTCGAAGGCCGCGCTGATCTACGGCCAGATGAACGAGCCGCCCGGAGCGCGCGCGCGCGTCGCCCTCTCGGCCCTCACGGTCGCCGAGTACTTCCGCGACGAGCAGAACCAGGACGTTCTCCTCTTCGTCGACAACATCTTCCGCTTCACGCAGGCGGGCTCCGAGGTCTCCGCGCTCCTCGGCCGCATCCCGAGCGCCGTCGGTTACCAGCCGACGCTGTCCACCGAGATGGGCGCCCTTCAGGAGCGCATCACCTCGACGAACAAGGGCTCCATCACGTCCGTGCAGGCGATCTACGTCCCCGCCGACGACCTCACGGATCCCGCGCCCGCGACGGCCTTCGCCCACCTCGACGCCACGACCGTTCTGTCGCGCGACATCGCGGCGCTCGGCATCTACCCGGCCGTCGATCCGCTCGACTCGACCTCGACGATGCTCTCGCCCGCGATCATCGGCGAGCGCCACTACAGGGTCGCGCGTCAGGTCCAGCAGACGCTGCAGCGCTACAAGGATCTGCAGGACATCATCGCCATCCTCGGCATGGACGAGCTCAGCGAGGACGATCGCCGCACGGTCGATCGCGCGCGCAAGATCCAGCGCTTCCTCAGCCAGCCGTTCTTCGTCGGCTTCGCGTTCACCGGCATCCCCGGCCAGCTCGTGAAGCTCGAGGACTCGATCACGGGCTTCGAGGAGATCCTCAGCGGCGCCGTCGATCACATCCCCGAGCAGGCCTTCTACATGAAGGGCACGATCGCGGACGTGAAGGCGGCGGCCGAGAAGATGAAGGACTAGTCACAACGCGCCTCCGGCGCGTGAGGGCGGGGGGCCGAGCCCCCCACCAACCCCCCGCTCGTCGATCGTCGAAGACTCCTCCTCCTCGCTGCTCCAGGGGGAGCTGCGCTCCCCGCCGCAGGGCGCCCCAAGACGCGACCTCGTGAGAGGCGCGTGCCGCAAGCTCACAGTCCACCCTCGGAGTGAATCATGGCTCTCCCCGATCACCTGACCCTCGAGGTCGCGACGCCGCTCGGCCTGGTCCTCAAGACCGAGGCGATGAGCGTCGCGGCGCCCAGCGTGCACGGCGAGTTCGGCGTGTTCGCTGGGCACCTTCCGCTGCTGGCGGCGGTGAAGCCGGGCCTGCTCAAGTACCGCACGGGCAACAAGGACCACGTGGCCGCGGTCAGCGCGGGCTTCGTCGAGGCGGGCCCCACGAAGGTGCTGCTGCTGACGGACCAGTTCGCGCTGCCCAAGGACATCGACGAGGCCGCCGTGAAGGCGGACCTCTCCGCGGCCGAGAAGGACCTCGCGGCGTACAAGGACCGCTACGAGGGGAACCAGTACGAGGAGCTCCAGCGCAAGATCGACTGGTGCAACGCGCAGCTGCTCGCGAAGGCGAGCGAGCCGCGCTGACTTCGGTTCCTGATCGCGACCACGGGCTCGGAGCCAACGCTCCGGGCCCTTCGTCGTTCTCGAGCCCGTTGTCGCGCACGCTCGGGCTGGGTGATGCTGAGACGATGCGCCCGCTTCATGCGCTCTCGTTGGGTCTGCTCGCGCTCACGAGCAGCGGCTGTCTGATCGATCGCAGCGACATCGGCGGCAGCGACGCGGGCGCCGGCGACCTCGACGCGTACCTCGATCCCGCGATCGATGCCTCGCTCGATGCGGCGCGGCCACCGGATGCGAACCTCGACGCCTGGCTCGACCCGAGCCTCGACGCGTGGGCGCCCGATGCCTTCGTGCCTCCGCCCGACGCGTGGGCGCCCGATGCCTTCGGCGCGGATGCGTGGGCTCCGGATGCGTGGGGACCCGACGCGTTCAGCTGCACGCCGCGCTGCGATGGGGCCACGCTCGTCGCGTGCGATGGCGCGCGCACCCCGTGCGTCGCGTGCGGCACGAGCGACGCGATCGCCGAGCCGCACTGCCTCGAGCTCGTCCCCTCGAACACGGGCAGCGTCGATCTCGCAGGCCGCGCCGACGACGTGAACCTCACGAGCGTGGTGACCTGGGACACCACGGCGTGCGACAGCGGTGGCCTCTCGGGCATCGCGCGCGAGATCGGCCACGAGATCACCATCGAGGGCGTCGACACCTGCGTCGTGACGACCAACCGCTTCACGCTCTCGGGCGAGCTGCGCGTCATCGGCAGCCGCAGCCTCGTGATCGTCGCGCGCGATCGGATCGAGATCGCAGGCTCGGGCATCCTCAGCGTGGCCTCCAACAACGACGAGAGCAGCGTCACTTGCACGCGAGGCGCTGCGGGCGCGTGCTCGCGCGCGAGCGGCGATGGCGTGGGCGCCGCTGGCGCACGCGGCTCCGACACCTACGCGCCGGACTCGGGCGGCGGCGGTGGTGGCTTCTGCGGCGTCGGCGGTGGCGGCGGCGATGGCGAAGGGGGTGCCGTCGGTGGCGATGGCGGCGCGGCGAGCGGCGCTGGTGATCTGATCCCGCTCATCGGGGGCGTGGCCGGTGGCAACGGCAGCGGTCGCGTCGGCGAAGGCGGCGCAGGCGGAGGCGCCGTCGAGCTGTCGGCGCCGCGCGTGTCCGTGCTCGGTCGCATCCTCGCGCACGGCGCAGGCGGCCTCGGCGGCGGCATCGAGCCCGGCGGGCGCCTGCAGGGCGCGGGCGGCGGCGGTGGCAGCGGCGGCGCAATCCTCCTCGAGGGGCTCGAGGTCACGCTGGGCCCAGCGTCGATGCTCGACCTGCGCGGTGGCGGTGGTGGCGCGGCGGCGTGCTGGAACGGCTCTTCGGACGAGGCAGGACACTGCGCGGTGGCCACGACCGCGCCAGCCGCGACCGAGGGCACGGGCGCTTCGTGCGGCGGTGGCCGTGGAGGGACCGGCGGCTCGGGTGGCAACGCCGATGGGACCGCGGGCGACATGGACTACGACGGTCACGGTGGCGGTGGCGGCGCCGGTTGCCTGCTCGTCCGCTCCCACGTGGGGAGCCCGACGCCCGTGACCGCGCCGAGCGCTTCGTCGATCGTGTCCCGCATGGCGCCCGTGGTGCGTTGACGCGCTGCGCCGATCGATCGCGCTTCCCGATCGCAATCGCGCGCCGCTATGCTCGCGGCCTATGTCGATGCAGAAGCAGGCGATGGACGCGGCGCGAAAGTACCTCCGCAAGCGCCCGCAGGAGATCACGCGTGCGCTCTGGAGCCTCCTCGGCCTGCGCGTCGGCGTGCCGCTCGACGCGATCCGCTGGACGATGAGCCAGGCCGAGAAGAGCGGGAAGGTGAAGGACCCCGTCGTGACGGAGGTTCCGCCCGGCCTGCGCGTGACCGCGACGGTCGACGCGATGAAGACGCCGCTGCGCGCGTCGGCGGTGGTCTACATCGACCGCATGCACATCACGCCCGATCAGATCCGCATCGACATCCGTCTCGAGGAGATCTGGGCCGAGGTGCTCGGTGACTCGACCGGCCCCGTCGCCGCGCTCATCAAGTCGGGCGCGCTCGATCTCTCCAAGCCGGGCAACCTCGCGAAGTACCTGCCGCTGCCGCCGACGGTGGTGGAGACCAAGGACAACCGCATCGTCCTCGACCTGATGAAGGACCCGAAGATCGCGGGCAATCCGCGCGTGCGTCGCATCCTCTCGCTCATCACGCCGGTCGTCACCGCGAATGGCCTCGAGACCGAAGACGATCACCTCGAGCTGCAGTTCCGCCCGCTGCCCGACGGCGTGCGCCCCGCCGCGAGCGCCATCCGCAAGCACCTGCTCTCGCCCGGTCTCAAGCGCATCCGCGCGTTCCTGCCCGCCTGAGCGCGTGATCGAGATCCGTCGCGGAACGCGTGCCGCGCGGTGCGCGCCGCGCGCCCGTCAGCAGCGGTTCATGTCGGCGGGGCAGTCGGGCTGGAAGCCAGTGCAGGTCTCGGCGTCGTCACACGCGCGCGCCGCGGGGCGACACACCGTGCCGGAGGCGCCGGGCACGTAGATGTCGGTGCCGCAGAAGCTCTCGGTGCCCGAGCAGTACTCGGGGAGATCGCAGTCGCCGCGCGCGGGTCGGCAGATCACCGAGTCGGGCGCATAGCGATCGACGGGGCAGGTGACGCTCGTGCCCGTGCACTGCTCGGGTGCGTCGCAAACGTCGAACGACTCGCGGCACGTGGTGCCCGCGGGCACGTAGCTGTCGGGCGGGCATGCCGCGCTCGTGCCGGTGCACTGCTCGCGGAGATCACACGCATCGAGCGGCACGCGGCACGTGCTGCCGCTCGTGTCGAAGCGATCGGGGCCGCAGCCCGGGCCCCGTCCGTCGCACACGTCCGCGACGTCGCACGGGCCCGCGACGGGGCGGCACTCGGTGCCCGTCAGGTAGCGATCGCGCGGGCACGTGAGCGCCGAGCCATCGCAGGACTCGGGCTGATCACACGGCCCGGCCATCGGCCGACACGGCTCGCCCGGATCGGCGGGGGCGCCGGTGCCCGTGCAGCGTCCGACGCCGCCCGAGCAGTCGATCGTGCCTCGCTCACACGTGCCGGGCACGACGCACGGCGAGCCCGCCATGGCGCAGCTGAACGCCGCATCGGGCACGACGTACGCGTCCACCGCGGGCACGAACGCGTCGGTGCTGGGCACGACGTACGCGTCCGCGGTGGAGAAGAAGTACGCGTCGGTGCCGGGCTCGACGTACGCGTCGGTGCCAGGCGGCACGTACGCGTCGGTGCCGGGGGTGACGAAGGCGTCGAGCTCGCCGGGGCCTGCATCCACGCCCGGCCCTCCGCACTCGCACGGCCCGTAGCCAGCGCCATCCTCGCGGCAGACCTGGCCACCCGCGCATGCGCCGGGTCCGACGCACGCGACGGACGCACCCGGCACGCACACGCGCGTGTCGCCTCCGCAGCCGGCGGCCGCGAGCGAGACGAGAGCCGAGAGGGAGAGGCCCGAGAGGCCGAGCACGGAGGGGACCCACGAACGGATGTGGCTCACGCTCCCAGGATACACGTGTTGAGCGCGGCGCGAGTCGCTGCTACGTGCGCGGGATGAGCCAGGTGCGCTGGACCCCGGAAGCCGAAGCTCGCCTCGCGAAGGTGCCTTTCTTCGTGCGCTTCTTCGTGAAGCGGCGCGCCGAGGCGGCCGCGAAGGAGCGAGGCCTCGAGGAGGTCACGAGCGCGCTCCTCGACGAGATCAAGTCGAGCGAGCACCGCGGCTGAACGCCCTCACTCCGGCCAATCGCGCGAGGCGAAGCAGCCGCCGACACCACCACTGACGCCCTGCGCCACCGTCAACGTCTCGAAGGGCACGCGGACCTCGGCCGCAAAGCTCCAGTCACCGTGGTCGTCGGGCTCGCGATCGAAGAAGAGTGTCTGTGTGCCCGTCGGCATCGGAGGCTCGGGGCGACACGCCAGCGGAGCGCCGTCGACGCTCGTGCAGAGCTGGGCGCGCGGGGTGTCGAGCTGCTCGCGCGCGACGATCTCGCGCCGCACCCACGCAAACGGCGTCGTCGAGGCCGAGCTCGCGTAGAGGGGCGTGCCGCGCGGTACACGGACCGCGAGCCCGTGCATCACGCCGTCGCCACAGCCCACGCCGACACCCGAGGCGCCCATCGCCGCGAGGCACTCCGACTGCGGCGCATCGACGTAGCCCGTGACGACGAAGCCCTCGATGTGCACCTCGACACGGAACGGGGCACGCCGACCGGAGACGCGATGGAGCGCTCCTTCGGGCACCACCCAGCGAGGCGCATCGGCCTCCGGCCCCGCGCGGAGGGTCAGCTGTCCCGCGCAAGCCATGTCGAGCCCACGCGTCGGGACCGCAGCGTGTGCGAAGGGACCCTCCGGTCGCCCCGGCGCTGCGCCGCGCGCTGCGAGCACACCTTCGGTGGTGGGCATCCCGTGGGGCAGCGTGATGCGCGGTGCGCCCGCGTCTTGCCCACGGACGGGTGCCCAGGCGCCCGCCGCCATCCTGATCTGCCACGGGCCCGACCGCACCACGCTCGCGCGCCCCACGCCCACGACGACGCGCGCCTGGAGCTCCCCGGACGCGAACCGCGCTGGCGTCTCGAGCCGCAGCTCGGCGTCTTCGTAGCGGAAGAGCGCCTCCTCGGCGCCCGTCCAGCGCACGAGCGTCACGGGTGCCTCGTGGATGGCGCCGAGGGTCTCGCCCTCCGGCGCGATGGGCAGCGTGAACGCGAAGTAGCGCTGCGCCTGCGCCAGCCTCGAGGGCAGGGCGGCGAGGAGCACGGCGAGCACGGCGAGCGCGAGGCGGCGCATGGCACGAACTCTACGTCCCCTCGGCCCGCTTCGTTCCTCCGAGACCGGGCGTCGATCGCCGTCGCGGCTGTTGAGCGCGATCGGCGCGGCTGCTAAGCCCGCGCGCCTATGAGCGAGCCGTCCCTGCCGGGCTTCTTCACGCGCTTCTTCCTCGCGTGGGCCGCGTACTTCCGCACGCTCTTCGACGCGCAGTTCGCCGCGGGCGTGATCCGCCTTCGGGAGGGCAAGCCCGCGCTGCCCGAGCAGGGCGCCAAGAGCGACGAGGCGCCGCGCAAGGCCTCGCGCGACGACGACGGCGAGGCCGCCGCGAAGGCCGCGCGCAAGGACAAGAAGGACGAGAAGAAGAAGGAGGTCATCCTCCGCGAGGCCGGCCCCGAGGCGGCGCTGCAGCTGCTCTCCCTTCTCCAGCGCGAGGGCCGCTTCGTCGACTTCCTCGAGGAGGACGTCTCGAGCTTCTCGGACGCGCAGATCGGCGCGGCCGCGCGCGTCGTGCACGACGGCTGCCGCAAGGCCCTGCGCGAGCACCTGCCGCTCGAGCCCGTGCGCACCGAGGACGAGGGCTCGAAGATCAAGATCGAGAAGGGCTTCGATGCGCACAAGGTGCGCCTCACGGGCAACGTCACGGGCGAGGCCCCCTTCACGGGCACGCTCGCGCACCGCGGCTGGAAGGTGAAGGAAGTGAAGCTCCCCAAGATGACCGAGGGTCACGACGCCACCATCGTCGCGCCGGCGGAGGTCGAGGTATGAAGGCTGTTCACAGCGGCCTTCGGCCGCGCGGGCGGGGGGCAGCCCCCCACCACTCCCCCCAGGCTCGTCGATCGTCGAAGACTCCTCCTCCTCGCTGCTCCAGGGGTCTGCTTCACAGACCCCGCCGCAGGGCGCCCCAGGACTGACATGACCGCCTCCTATTCGATCGGCATCGATCTCGGGACCACGCACTCGGCGCTCGCCTACGTCGACCTCGACCTCAGCGAAGGCGAAGAGGTCGCGCTGCACGTGAAGGACATCGGTCAGCACGTGGGCGTCGGGCAGATCGAGGACAAGAAGCTCCTGCCCTCGTTCCTCTACCTCCCGCACCCCGGCGAGCTCGCGCCCGGCGCGCTGGCCCTGCCGTGGAAGGCCGATCTCGCGTTCACCGTCGGTGAGCTCGCGCGCCAGCTCGGCGCCAAGACGCCGATGCGCCTGGTCTCGAGCGCCAAGAGCTGGCTCGGTCACGGCGGCGTCGATCGACGCGCGCCGATCCTGCCGCCCAAGGCGATGCAGGACGAGGGCGACATCCCGCGCATCTCGCCGCTCGAGGCCTCGACGCGCTACCTCGCGCACCTGCGCGACGCGTGGGATCACGCGCATCCCGAGGCGCCGCTCGCGGACCAGGACGTCGTCATCACGGTGCCCGCGTCGTTCGATCCCGGCGCGCGCGAGCTGACGAGCGAGGCGGCGCGCCTCGCAGGGCTCGATCACGCGGTGCTCCTCGAGGAGCCGCAGGCGGCCCTCTACGCGTGGGTGCAGCGCAGCGACGGCGGCTGGCGCAAGCAGGTGAAGCTCGGCGACGTGATCCTCGTGGTCGATCTCGGCGGCGGCACGAGCGACATGAGCCTCATCGCGGTGACCGAGGAGGGCGGCAACCTCACGCTCTCTCGCGTCGCGGTCGGCGAGCACATCCTGCTCGGCGGCGACAACATGGACCTCGCGCTCGCGGCCTTCGTGCAGAAGAAGCTCGAGCAGCAGGGTCACAAGCTCGACGCGTGGCAGGTGGGCGCGCTCGTGCACGCGTGCCGCAACGCGAAGGAGACGCTCCTGGCCGACGGCGCGCCCGACGCGGCGCCCATCGTGGTGCCCACGCGCGGCAGCAAGCTCATCGGTGGCTCGCTCCGCACGGAGCTCACGGCCAAGGAGATCGCGGAGCTGCTCGTCGAGGGCTTCTTCCCGGTGGTCGCCTCGAGCGATCGCCCCGTGAGCCGCCCGCGGACGGGCCTTCGCGCGATGGGCCTGCCGTACGCGCAGGACGCGGCGATCACGCGACACCTCGCGGCCTTCCTCGGCAAGCAGATCGACGCGACCGAGGATCTCGCGGGCTTCGTCGCGCAGAAGGGCACCTTCCTCCACCCGACGGCGGTGCTCTTCAACGGCGGCGTGCTCAAGGCCAACGTGCTCGCGCGGCGCATCCTCGAGGTGCTCAACCAGTGGCTCGAGGCCGACGGCGCGCCGCCCGCGCGCCTGCTCGAGGGCGCGGATCTCGATCTCGCCGTCGCGCGAGGCGCCGCCTACTACGCGTACGTGCGCCGCGGAAAGGGCGTGCGCATCCGAGGCGGCACCGCCAAGAGCTACTACGTCGGCATCGAGAGCTCGATGCCCGCGGTGCCCGGCATGGAGCCGCCGCTCTCGGCGCTCTGCATCGCGCCCTTCGGCATGGAAGAGGGCACGCACGCGGAGGCCGCCCCGCAGGAGCTCGGCCTCGTCGTCGGCGAGCACGTGTCCTTCCGCTTCTTCGAGAGCGCCACGCGCCGCGACGATCGCCCCGGCACCGTCGTCGATCGCATCGAGCAGCTCGAGGAGCTCCCGTCGATCGAGGCCACGCTGCCTGCCGAGCCCTCCGCCGGCCACCGCAGCGGCGACATCGTCCCCGTCCGCCTCCAGGCCGCGGTCACCGAGCTCGGCACCCTGCGCCTCGAGGCCATCGGCCAGAAGCCCAGCGAGCGCTGGAAGATCGAGCTCGACGTCCGCCGCTGAAGTTCGAGATCAGCGCAGGCCGTGGTGGACGATGAGCCGACGCCAGGCCTCGGCACGTGTGGTGGTTTGGTCGTCTTCTCCCGCGAAGCCGGCGAGGCCGTGCGTCTGGGGACCCGCCTCGCCGAACACGAGGCGCGGTGCCTGGCCCGGCTCCATCACGTAGCGACAGAGGCCGACGTGCACGACCTCTTCCCGCAGCACGAACGTGCGCGCCTCGAGACAGACGATCTCGCGCGGCTCCAGGCCCTCTTCGAGCGCGAGCCAATCCGCGGCGTGGGCTTCCATGCGTCTCTCGATCACGAGCGCCCCGGCCGGCAGTCGGTCGACCGCACCGAGCGTGTGGAGCCACGACACGAGCACCCAGTGCGCTGCGGGCGAGCGCATCACGATCTCGACGTCTCGTTCCGTCGGAGTCCCCCCGTGCTTCGCCCTCGCGATCCACGCGTGCGCAGCGAGCCTCGGCTCGCGCGTGGACACGAGCGCGTCGAACGCGCGATCGAGCGGTGGGCCTTCGGCTGCGAGCACCAGCCCCTCGGCGAGCGGCTCGGTGCGCGCGAGCCAGTCTGCGTCGTGCGTGGGCTCCCCGACCCGGCGCGCGAGCGCTTCGTCCAGGCGCGCCGCGACCGCCGCGCCGAGCGCACCGTCACTCGCGGCGTCGGCGGTGCGGCACGCGGCGAACGACCAGCGCGCGAGCTGACCGAGGAGGTCCGCGACGAAGTCGTCGAGCTCGGGCCGCACAGAGGCCGCGAGGAGCGCGGGCAGCTCGTCGATCCAGAAGTGCGGCGCCCGCACGCGGAGCCTCGCGATCACGGGCAGAGGAGCCTCTCGGAGGACGTGCAGCACCGCCCCACGGCTCGCGTCGGTCGCGGGCCGCCGCGTGAAGAGCGTGAGGAACGCCGCCGAGGCGCCCGCGTCATTGGCGAGGATGCTGGCCACGAGGGCGCTCGTGTCGCTCTCCGACATGGCGGAGGACTCTACCGCTGCCCGGAAGCTCGATGCGGGCGGACCTTCCGGGCAATGCTGGCGTCACGTGAGGATCGCCAGGCGAGAGAGAGCGCACGCGCGCGCGCTCGGTCTCTCACGAGGTGCGTAGATCCGAGGACATGCGTGCCCTCGTGTCGCTCGTGTTCGTGCTCGCGCTCGTGTCGCTCGGCTCGCGCGCGCGCGCCCAGTGCCCGCCGGGCGCGCCGCCGCACGACGTCGCCTACATGTGCACGGAGGCGCAGCCGTACCTCGATCACATCGGTGTCTGCGTGGCGGAGAACACCGGCTACCGCTGCGGCACGAGCTGCACGGTGTGCTTCTGCGGCTCGAGCTTCTCGCTGCGCACGCCGTGCCCCGCGGCCGACGCAGGGATGACGACGCCGCCGCCGTGCAACAGCAGCTGCGGTCCGTGCAGCGGCCCGAGCGAGGGGCTCGTGCTGCCCGTGGCGCCGCTGCTCGCGCTGCTCGCTGCGTGGAAGCGCCGGGCGTCGCGCGCGGTCGGAGAGCGGGGCGTGCGCTGAGCCGGCGCAGGCCACCTCACGCGAGCCGCGTGCCCGCGAGGTCGTTCTAGGGCCGCTCGAAGTGGGCGCGCAGCATGTCGAGGAACGTGCGCGCGCGTCGAGGGACGAAGCGACCGCCGCGGTGGAAGGCCCAGATGCCGATGGGAGCGCGCCGCGTCCAGCTGTCGAGCACGGTGACGACCTGACCACGATCGACCTCCGTGTCGAAGAAGTGCATGAACGAGCTCGCGATGCCGATGCCGTTCATCGTCGCGGCCCAGAGCACGGCGTTGCTGTTCGTCGTGAGCGTCCCGCGCACGTCGACCACCACCTCGCGGCGGCTCTTGGGATCTCGGAAGCGCCAGCGACGATCGGGATAGCTCAGGCAGTTGTGGGCGAGGAGATCCTCCGGCGTGCGCGGCTTGCCGCGCGCGGCGAGGTACGCGGGGGACGCGAAGAGCGCCGCGTCGAGCTCGTGGATCTTGCGCCCGACCATCGTGGTCTCGGGCATGCGCTGGCCGAGCGAGCGCGCGACGACCACGACGTCCCAGTCCTCGTGGAGGTGCTCGGCCGGGTCGGCCACCGTCGTGAACGTGAGCGCCACCTCGGGGTGCGTGCGCAGGTACTCCGGCACGACGCGGTGGTGAAAGCCGCTCGAGGCGAAGTACGCCGGCATCACCACGCGCAGGAGGCCGCTCGGTCGCGCAGCCCGCGCGCGTGCGCGCTCCTCGGCGTCTTCCAGCAGGCGCGGCACCTCGCACACCTCGGCGTGCAGCTCGCGTCCCACGTCGCTCAGCCGCAGCCTCCGCGTCGTGCGGTGCAGGAGCTCGACGCCCAGCCGCTCCTCGAGCGCCTGGATGCGGCGGCTCACGACGGAGACGGACAGCCCGAGCGAGGCGGCGGCCGCCTTGAAGCTGCCGCGCTCGACCACCTCCACGAACGCCGCGATCTCGTCCAGGCGCGCCACGATCGTTGCTCGTTGCACAACGATATCTTGTCGAGATAGCGCTAATCAAATCGTGGTCCCGCGCTATCGCTCCGCCGTCCTCGCGCGACGTGCGCGAGCCGGACGAGGGACGAACATGCGAGTCGCACTGCGCACGATCCGTGTCGGATCGGGGCTCCTCTTCTCGCTCGCCGCGTGCGAGCCGGTCGCCACGAGCCTGCCGACGGACACCGCTCTGGCCGATGCACCGGCGCACGACGCCGGCGCGTCGGACGCTCCGTCGAGCACCGACGTGCCGGCGCTCCTCGACGCGGGGCTCGTCGCGGATGCGCCTGTCGCGGATGCGCCGAGCTCGGGTCGCCTCTGCCGCGCGTTCTGCGCAACGGGCTCCTCGGCGACGGGCGTGCGCACGACGCCACGCTTCGAGACGCTCGTCGCCGACGTGGCGGCCGCGACGTGCGCTGCGGCCTTCCGCTGCTGCGATGCCGCGGATCGCGAGCGGGTGATCGCGCCGATCCGCGGCGACGGCGTGGACGAGTGGCCGCTCGCGTCGCTCCGCCCGCGGCTGCCTCCCGAGGACGCCGACTTCACGGAGACCGAGTGTCGCGAGGTGCTCGCCGAGGCCTTCGCGATCCGGCCGTTCGGGAGCTGGGTGTCGGAGGTCGCCGCGGGGCGGGTGGCCTTCGATCTCGAGGCCTACGCCACGTGCCTCGAGACGCTCGAGACCGCGAGCTGCGGGGAGGAGATGGCACGTGCGCTGAGCGACGGAACCTGCCTCGCGTTCCTCGCACCCGTCGGCGGAGAGGCGCAGCGCCGGATGTTCCGGCGCGAGGCCGGGCCCGGTGAGGCCTGTCGGCGCATCGAGGACGGTGTCGGCGCGGGGCTCTACGGCACCTGCGATCCGGCGCGCGCCTACTGCTGCTTCGATCGCCCGGACGTGGGCTCGGGCTGCTGGCTGCCGAGCACGCCCGACGCGGTCGGCACGTGCCGCGAGGTGGCGGCGACGGGCGATCGCTGCGGCTTCTCGCCGAGCAGCTACCGCCTCTGCGCGACGGGCAGTGACTGCGGCGGCGGCGGCACCTGCGAGGCCCCCGCGAGCGCGTTGCCCGCCGCGGTGGAAGGAGAGACGTGCTTCCGCGATCTCACGTTCGTCGCGGAGTGCGGCCCGGACGCGAGCTGCGACGTGCTCGGCACGGGGACCTGCGTGCGGCTGCGCGCCGACGGCGAGGCGTGTGAGGAGCCGAGCGTGTGCCGCAGCGGTGTGTGTCGCTGAGCGACGGCGAGGAGGAACGACGATGAACAGGCAAGACATCCGACGAGCAGGGCTCGTCGTCTCGGCGACGCTCGTGTGCGCGGGCTGTGGCGGCGTGGACGTCGCCAGGCCCGACGCGAGCGTCGGGCGCGCGGACGCAGCGTCCACCGACGCGTTCGTGTCGATCTCCGAGGACGCGCGCGGGAGCGAGGACGGCGCCGTCCCGCTCGATGCCGCGGCCGTCGACGCGCTCGCGCTCGACGCCGCTGGGCTCGATGCCTTCGTGGCGCTCGAGCGAGACGGGGGCGTGGCAGAGCCCGATGCGGCGCTCGTCGCAGGCGACGCGGGTGCCGCGCTCGAGGGCGAGGCGGCCTGGCGCGTGGTCACGACGTTCGCGGGCTCCGGCGCGCGAGGCTCGAGCGACGGCCCCGCGGCGAGCGCGTCGTTCTCCGATCCGACCGGGCTCGCGTTCGACGGATCGGGCGACCTCCTCGTGCTCGATCGCGGCAGCGGGCGGGTGCGGCGCGTCTCGCCGGAGGGGATGGTCCGCACCGTCGCGCTCACGGGGACGCTGCGCGGCCCCTACGCGATCGTGGTCGCATCCGATGGCAGCTGGCTCGTCTCGGACTCGGACGACTCGTGCATCCGGCGCATCGTCGACGGAGCCGTGTCCAGCTACGCCGGTGTCTGCGGTGCGCGCGGCACGGCCGACGGCGATGCGAGCACGGCGCGCTTCGATCGCCCACGCCAGCTCGCGCTCGACGACGAAGGAACGCTGTGGGTGGTCGATGGGAACAACCACACGCTGCGCCGCGTCGCAGCCGACGGCAGCGTGACCACCCACGCGGGCCTCGCGACGGTCTCGGGCTTCGCGGACGCGGATCGTCCCGGCGCGCTCTACTACCCGTGGGGCGTTGCGCCGATCGCGGGCGGTCTGCTCGTGGCGGGGCAGGACTCGTGCGTGCGTCGCGTGACCGACACCCGCGTCGAGCGCCTCGCGGGCCAGTGCGGCAACTTCGGCAACACCGGCTTCGTCGATGGGGACGGCGCGTCCGCGCGCTTCGACTGGATCAAGGGCCTCGCGCCGGCTCGCTGGGGCACCGTGTACGTCGCCGACACGGGCAACGACGCGATCCGCGCGCTCGATGCGGATGGAACGACCCGCACGATCACGGGCTCGAGCTCGGGGTGGATGGATGGCGCGCTCGAGGCGGCGCAGTTCCGCGGTCCGACGGGGCTCGTGGTCGGGCCCGACGACGCGCTCTACGTCGCCGACACCGACAACCAGCGGATCCGACGCATCGCCCCGCCCTGACGCGCAGGCCCATGCGGCTCTGGCATGCTCGTCCGCTGTGACGGACGCCGGACCGAGTGAGCACGCCGCACGCGAAGGAGCGTCTCCTCGCCGCGGGCTCGCTGCGCTCGTGCTCGTGATCGTGTCGATGGTGCTGCCCTTCGGCGTCGGCGCGCTGCTCGGCCCACTGCCTCACGACGCGCCGCTCGAGCCGCGCCTCGCGGCCGTGCTCGCCGCGGCCACGTCGCTCGTGATCGCTGCGTGGATCGTGCAGCGCGATCCCGCGCGGCCGCGGCGCTTCGTTCCCGCGCTCGCGCTGTCGATTCCGCTCGCACACCTCGCGCTGTCGGGCTCGTCGATCCTCGCGACGCTCGACGCGTTGACCTACCTCGTCGTGGGCCTCGGGGTGCCGGTGCGCATCGCGTGGCCGGGCCTGCGCCGAGCTGGGGCACCGCCGCGCGTTCGGTTGCTCGCCGCGCTCTCGATCCTCTGCACGCATGCGCCGCTCGCGCTCGTCGCGCTCGGCCTCGTGTCGTGCGTCGTCATCCCGTGCCTCGCGCGTGTGGCGCACCCGACGCCTTCGCTCGAGGGGGAAGCGCGCTCTCTGGACGTGACGACCGACGACGGCCTCACGCTCCGCGCGAGCTACTGGCCTGGCGCGCCCGGCGGCGTCGGTGTCGTGCTCGCGCACGGCCGCGGCGATGGTCGCGATCGCATGCTCGGCTGGGCGCGTGAGCTCCACGGGCGCGGCGTGCACGTGCTCGCCTACGATGGCCGCGCGCACGCCGCGAGCGACGGCGCGGTGGTGACGTTCGCGGATCGCGAGCCCGGTGACCTCGTGCGCGCGCTCGAGGCGCTCGAGGCCGCGAGCGGCCTGCCGGCCTCGTCGATCGCGGTGATGGGCGTCTCGATGGGCGGTGGCGCGGTGCTCGGTGCGCTGCCTGCGCTCGACCGCCTCGGTGTGCGGCGCGCCGTGCTGCTCGCGCCCGCGAGCGACTACGGCGTGCTGGTCGGGAGCTACCTCCCGCCCTCGCTCCTGCGAGCGCCCTCTCGCGCCGTCGTCGTGGCGGTCTCGCGCGCGATGGGCTTCGTCCCGCCCCTCGAGCAGATCCCGCGCGACGCGCTCTCCGACGCGCCGCACGTCGAGGTGCTGCTCGTGCACCCGCGGCCCGATCGCACGATCCCGATCGCGCTCAGCGAGCGGCTCGTCGCCGAGCACCCAGCCGTCGTGTTCCGCATCGTCGAAGAAGGTCGCCACGAGGGCTTCGAGAACGCGGTGCTCGCCGATCCGCCCGAGCACGACGCGATCCTCGCGGCCCTCGGCGTCACATCGCCCTGAGCCTCGACCGCCTGGCCCGCGGGTGTGTCAGAGGCCCGCGAGGACCTTCTCGAGGCGGTGTCGCACCTCGGTCGCGAGGTCGGCGAGGTCGTGCTCGCCACGCGCGATCTGCTCGAGGGGGTCGACCGCGACGACCCGCGTGCCGCCACCCTCGAGCTCGTAGACCGCGACGTTGCAAGGGAGCATCACGCCGACCTCGGGGTGCTCGGACACGGCGCGGTGCGCGAAGCCTGGGTTGCAGGCGCCGAGGATCTTGTAGCGGCGGAAGGTGACGCCGAGCTTGGTCGCGAACGTCTTCTGCAGGTCGATCTCGGTGATGATGCCGAAGCCCTCCTCTTGGAGCAGGCCCGGAAGGCGGCCGAGCACGTCGTCGAAGCCCAGCGCGAGCTCGCGCGCGAGCGGTCCCGTGGTCGCAGTCATGGTGGGTGTCTACGCCCGCCGCCTCGTTCCTCAAGCACGAGCGCTTCGATGCTGCGTGAAGTGCCCCGTGTCCATCGAGAAGTCCCGACGCCCGCCCGCGCGTCGCGTGGCATTCTCGTTGCGGTGAACACGTCGCTCGGAGCAGTCCTCTGCGCGCGCCGACCCTGGCTCGCTCTGGTGGCGTGCCTGCTCTTCGCGCCACCCGCGCAGGCGCAGCATCACAGCGGGGGCTCCTTCGGCGGCAGTCACTTCCACGGCTCGCACTCGTCGGGGAGCTCGCGCTCGTCGGGGAGCCATGGATCGTCCTCCGGCGGATCGTTCGGAGGCGGGGGCACGAGTCATCGCGGCGGGACCACGCCACGCTCGCCCCGCGGTCTGGGGGCAGCGCTGCCTGACATCGATCCGGGTTGGCTCGCGGCCCTCACCACGCTCCTGCTCGGGCTGTACGTCGCGAGCCGGCCGCGGCCACGGCGTACGGGGCACGTGGTGAGCCCGATTCCTCCTGCCTCGAGCGACGTGTGGGCGCGCGTCGACGTGACCCGCGTCCGCATCGCGCTCGCCGGCGACGCACGCCCGTACCTGCAGAAGCGGCTCGTCGCGCTCGCGCAGACGGGTGACACCAAGAGTCGACGCGGACTGCTCGCGCTGCTGCGCGGCACGGTCGAGGCTCTCCTCGCGTCCGAGAGCGCGTGGGCCCTCGTCGGCGCGGACGACAGCAAGCCCAGGACGATGCCCGAGGCCGAGGCGACGTTCCGCAGACACGCGCTCGACGCGCGCGCGAGCTTCACACACGAGGTCATCCGCGCAGCGGACGGCCGTCGCGTCGAGGCGAGCTCGACGGGCATCGTGGGCTCCGCGGAGCGCCACGGCAGCGGTGTCGTGCTCGTGACGCTCGTCGTCGCCGCCTCCGCGAACCTCGCCGACGTGAGCCCGCCGACGCCCGAGCGCATGCGCGCGCTCCTCGAACAGCTGCATCGGCTCACCGTCGACGAGCTCGTCGCGCTCGAGGTGGTGTGGATGCCCGCAGAGGAGCGCGACCTCGTCAGCACCAGGAGCCTGCTCGACGCGGGGCTGGGCCTCGTGGTCGTGCCGGGCGCGCGCGCAGGACACCGCATCTGTCGCTACTGCCAGGGGCCGCACACCGCGGAGCTCGACGAGTGCCCGCACTGCGGCGCGCGAACGACCTGACATCCGGTCTGGGCGATCGCGTCAGCGACGTGGAGGACCGAGGCGGAGCGCGAGCTCCGCGCGCGAATGCACTCCGAGCTTGCGGTGGACCGCCGCGAGCTGCTTCGAGACGGTGCGGAGGCTCGTCTTGCGCTTGGCCGCGATCTCGGCGTTCTTGGCGCCGCCTGCGGCGAGCACGGCGACCTCGCGCTCGGCGGGTGTGAGGCCTTCTTCCGGGCCACTCTCGGACTCGTACGAGATCACCACCAGCTCCTCGCCTGCCACTCGGAGCGTGGAGACCTGCAGTCCGGCCGGTGCGGGATCCTGCGACGCGCGTTCTCTGACCACCCGGCAACGCTGCCTGGGCTCGCTCCCGCCGTCCAGTGCCGTGTCGGTAGCAGTTAAGCAAGTCCGTCCCATGAGCATTTTGTGATGTCCGTCCTCTTCATCGAGAATTCTCTCGTCTCCGCGAGGGTCTGGGTCGAGGAGAC
>JBILLJ010000296.1:0-4401 GCA_044376125.1 Sandaracinaceae bacterium | reverse complement strand
GCGTGCGTGCAGCAGGAACTCCTGCAAGAGCTGGAGAACGAACGCATCGACCGTGCAGATCGGAGCGGTCGATAGACGCGTCAGAGCTTCCGCCGCCCTCGATGGGTCGGGCGCGTGCGGGAGAAACAGTGCGCGCGTCTCGGGGTCGGCGTGATCGGGATCGACCGCCGCCCTCAGCGCGGCGACGATGCGCTCGCGCATCGAGGCGGCCGCCTTGCGGGTGAAGGTGATCGCGACGACTCGGTCGACGCTGCTGTCGCGGAGGTGGCGCAGGTAGCGCTGCACGAGGAGCGTCGTCTTGCCGGAGCCCGCAGGCGAACGTTCCCCGAAGTCGACAGATCTCCTGGAAGTCGCAGTAGGCACCGCGCGCTCCACGAACCGGACAGCCATCGGGGTGCGGCATGAGCGGCCAGGACCCTCTGCGCGGCCGGGTCAGCGTGCGCCCGAGCGTGGCTCGCGCGTGCTCGAGTGCGCTCTCGCCAAAGGGCACGGCCGTGCGGGTCAGCGAGCGGACCTGATCGTAGTAGAGTTCCTCGGTCGCGACGGGAGCGGGGTGATCGTGCAGGGGGCCCTGTTCGTCGAGGACGAGCGCATAGAGTGAGAGCTGCGGTCGGACCAGCGAACGCACGATCTGATCTCGCGTTCCCGCGCTGCCTCCCGTCTTGAAGTCACCGATGCGGTAGCGCGAGACACTCGCCTGTGCGCTTCCGTGCCGCCGATCGACGACGTCGATCGAGCCGCGGACCTCGACGCGTGTGTCGCCGAGCCGTAGCCACACGGGCTGACCGTCGGCGCGAGAGCGGCCGAAC
Organism: Sandaracinaceae bacterium; assembly: GCA_044376125.1. Classification (GTDB taxonomy): domain Bacteria; phylum Myxococcota_A; class Polyangia; order Polyangiales; family Sandaracinaceae; genus JAFLCL01. The sequence goes on along the minus strand of JBILLJ010000296.1, from coordinate 3,592 downwards.
GCGACCTCGAGCCCCACGACCTCGAGATCGCCCTCGGGGTGATACTCGAGTGACGCGGCCGCCGTGCTCGCCTGGGCGCAGAGCCCATCGAGGGCCGGAACCGGTACGCCCGCGAGCAGCGCGCGCGTGACGCCCACGGTCTTCTTGCCGAGACGCTGGACGACGGTCTCGGCGGGGAGGCGCTCTCGCTCTCCGCGGGCTTCGATCAGCCCGTCCATGAGCCCATCGGCGAGCAGCTTGCGCTGCGCGGCGCTGAATCCCGGCCCGAGCGCATCGAGCGCCCGCTCGAAGGCGTCGGTACCGCGCAGGCGTCCGAAGAGCTCCGTGAGCACGGCCTCTTGGGCCTCGTCGAAGCCCGCGATCCGCGCTCGAACGTACTGTGCCCAGTGCTGGTTCCATCGGTCGGCCAGCCCGCGGCGCGCAACTGCCATCGCCGCGGTCTCCACCTGCGCGGGGCGCAGTTTCGCCTGCGCGTCGAGCGCTGCGTGCGTCTCGCGAACGAGCCTCTCGAGGAAGGCTGCCCGCGCCGCGGCAACGGTCGCAGTGGGAACGATCCAGCGCACGCCGCCGGTCGCCCGCTGGAGGGCCGCGTGCATCGCCGTGCCGATCTCGCTCGCATCGAGATCCTCGGAGATCTCGTCGGGAGCCCGGAGCCCGAGCGCGGACTCGGCGTACGCGTGCCACAGACACTGCGCGAAGGCCGCGGCGCGGCTGGCCGAGAGACGAAACGTCGGCGGAAGTCCGCTGGAATCGTCCGGACCACCGTTCGCTCCCGGATATGCCCCGGCCTCCCCGAGCCACGGCCTCAGTCGCTCCGGTAGACGCGCCTCGTGTCTGTCGAGGTAGTCCGGCAGGGTGTGACCTACACGATCGAAGGGCTCGGAGGTGTAGGCCTCCTCGCCGGTGCCCTCACGCGCCCACTCGGCGTCGACCTGGAGGGTCGAGGCGTCCCGAAGGCCATCACCCTCGATGAGGGCGTGGAGGTCCGTGATCTCCGGGATGTCGAACCCGAGACCGTGGCTGTGCCGCGCGTCGGTGTCGTCGATGACGAGCGCGAGGTCGACGGGAGGGGCGACCGCTCGTGCGGTCGCATCGTGAGAGGTCAGGAACGCGATGGGGTCTCGGCTCGAGCGCTCGGCCGCGGCGAGCGCGAGGCCGATTCGCTCGAGGACGGCCTCGCGCGAGCTCGGCAGACCGAGCACCCTGCTGTCGGACTCGGAGCGCCAAGGGTCGAGGCGCGGAGCAGCACCGAGACCCTTGTCGTGAACGCCCGCAAGCAGCAGCAGCTCGCTGTCGCGTCCGTCGTAGGCCGAGTAGCGAACGATCTGGACGCCTTCCTCGAGTCGACCCGTCGTGACCGCGCCCTCGAACGCTTCCTCGTAGGACTCGGGGTCGGCCGGCGTGAAGGGCTCATCCGCGAGGGCCAGCGCGATCGCCTGGCCGTGCCGATCCCCAGGGTCGGAGAGCTTGAGATCGACGATCAGCCGGCCGAGGTCGGCGAGGGTTCCTCCGCGGCCGGCATGGTGCGCCAGTGTCGCGACGCGCGCGCGAACGATGCGCGCCGCGACCAGACGCGCTGCAGCGCCCGGCTTCTCGTCGGGCGAGGCATCCTCGTGATCACGATCGGCGCGCGCCTCGATCTGATCGAGCGAGTCGAGCCACCCGGACAGGAGGGCGTTCGTTCGCCCGCATCCCGCGAGAATCTGACGCATCTGCCGCACCGAGGCGCGCTGCGCGTCCACGCCCGGCACCGGGACGATGCCCCCGCGCGGCGGACCGTGCGAGAGGACCGGCGAGATCAGCAGGCGGAGGAGGTCGTCGTGCGCGATGGGCTCGCCTCCATGCGAGGCGAAGAGCGGAACCAGCGGAGCGATCAGCGCCACGAGCGCGTGACGCGTGAGCGGGGAGACGCCGTCGTCCCCGACCGGGACACCATTGCGCAGTAGAGCCGAGCGCACGCGCTCGCCGGTCGCGGCATCCGGCACGAGCACCAGGACACGCCCTGTTTCCACCTCGGACGCGAGGACCGCCGCGACGATCGCGCGCGCCTCCGCGGACACGTCGGGCACGCGTCGCGCGGGCAGCGCGTCCGGCCGACGCAGCACGGGGGCCTCGAGCCCGAGCGCACCGAGCGACACGAGCACCGCCCGCTCGAACGGTCCGACCGAGACGAGGCGGTCGAACGGCGCGGGGCCGAAGCCGATCGCGAACACGGTGCCAGGCGAGGTCGCGGCCAGGAGCTGAGCGGCATGCTCGCTGAGCGGCGAGTGGGCCCACCCCGCAGAGACGAGATCACGAAGAGGCGCTCGAAGCCCGTCGGGCGAGCGTCCGGCGGCGCGCGCGAGATGAGCGCGCTCGACGTGCTTGCGGAGAGCCGCCGTGAGGCGTGGCCGATTGCCCAGCATCGCCGCCCACTCGTGACCCGGTGGCAGGGCGTCCTCCGGCGGCGCGGCGGGCTCGAGCGCGGAGGGGAGCTGCGCGTGAAGAAAACCCCGGAGAGTCGTCACCTCGAGCCCGGCGAAGCCCTGCCGACCGCCCTCTCTGGCGCGCGCGCCGATGGCCCGCAGCACCGCGCGGACGGACCCACTCGTGCGGCAGAGCACGAGCACGCGCTCGCCGGCCTCCGAGGCATGCAGGACGGGATCGAGCCACGAGGACGCCATGCGCCAACCTCCGCGGCGCGCACGCTAACACAGCGAGTCGGTGCCCGTGACGGACGCCTCGGCGCCTTTCCCCGCGCCCAACGGGGAGCTCCACCTCGTGAGCGCCGGCGCGCACGCTCGAGGTGCCCGTCGCGATCGACGTTCGCTGTCAGCGTCGCGCTCCAGCGGCGTCTCTCCCCCACATGTCGACGACGTCATCGTGGTGCCGGACCCCTGCGCCTCGGCATCTGTCGTGGTGCGACCGATGACCTGGGCGTGGTCGATTCCGATCGAGCTCACACCCGTCGTCGTGGGCACGTACCCGTGCCTCGCTCCCGATCGTCTCCGCGTCGTGGTGCCAACCTTTCGCGACTGGGAGGACGCGCGAAGGACCGTGGAGTCCTTGCTGGCGTGTCGGCCGCGCCCGGCAGAGATCGTCGTCGTCGATGACAACGGCGGCGGTGCTCCGCCCGCGTGGATCAGGAGTCTGCCGATCCACCTCCTGAGGTATCCGGAGAATCGGGGCCCGGCCTTCGCCCGCAATGCCGGCGCCCGACTAACGACGTCTCGCCCCATCGAGTGGCTCTACTTCACCGATGGCGGCTGCGAGCGCGAGCCCTCGTTCTTCGGCGAGCTTGTCGAGGCGAGCGCGCGGATGCCCCGCTCGACGGTCGCGGTCGCGGCCCCGGTGAACGGTCGCGTCGTGTCGAGGGCCGAGACGCCCATCAACCACTACATGACGATCGAAGAGACGCTCTGGCCGCCCCGCGACTCTCACGGGCCGCAGGCGATCGTGACGGCGAACGCGGCCGTGAGCCGTCAGGCCTTCGAGGAGGTCGGAGGCTTCCGCACGGCCTTCCGCACTGCGGCCGGCGAGGACCTCGATCTCGGCATGCGTCTCCGACGTGTCGGCGCGATCGGCTGGGCATCGCGGGCGGTCGTCCATCACG
>JBILLJ010000065.1:0-46248 GCA_044376125.1 Sandaracinaceae bacterium | reverse complement strand
CCGTGGAGAAAGCCGCGTTCCATCGGTCACCTCACTGGCTGAACTTGCCGCTCTGGAAGACGTGGCCGAGGAGCTGATCGACGCGGCCGATCGCCTCCTGGGCGGGGCGCGTGTTGATCGCCTGGAGGGCCGCCTTGATCTCGTTCAGGGCCTTGAGCTGGCTGAAGAGCTGGATGTCCGAGAGCGGGCGGTCGCCGGTGAGCAGATCGCGGATGCGGTTGATCTCCTCGAGCAGCGCGCCGATGCCCACGTCCGTCGCGCCGACGCGGCGCGCCTCGGGGTGCTCGCGGTACCAGGTCTCGAGCACGGGGCCCACGATGCCGTCGAGGATCTCGGCCTGATCGAGGTTGTTCCAGGTGTGCTTGAGGAGGAAGAAGTCGCTCGGGTCCGGCGCGGGGCGGTTGTCGAGGAAGGCGCTCGCGACGAAGAGCTTGAGCATCTTCACCGCGCGGCGATCCGAGATGGACACGCCCTCGGCGCGGATCTGGAAGACGAGGCCCTTGTACTGGGAGAGGAAGGCCTCGGGCACCTGCCGCATGCGCTCGGCGAGGAAGAGGTGCAGGCCCCGGAGATCCTGCGCCGCGAGGAAGGGCTGGAGACGATCGAACTCGCCCGTGATCTTCGAGACCTCGTGCTCGAGGCCGCGCACGAGCAGCTCCTGGAAGTGGTAGCTGTCGAGGTTGTCGCTCTTGTAGCGGATGAGGAAGCGATCGAAGACGGCCATGAGGTCGTCGTCGTTGGGCACCTCGTTCGAGGCGCCGAAGCACGAGACGAGCGGGACCTTCACCACGCTCGAGCCCACCGTGTAGAGCCGCTCGTTCAGCACCGACAACAGCGAGTTGAGGATGGCGCTGTTGGCCTTGAAGACCTCGTCGAGGAAGACGATGTCGGAGGCGGGCAGCATGCCGTCCATGCGGCGCTGGTACTGACCCTGACGGAACGCCGTGATGTCGATCGGGCCGAAGATCTCGTTCGGCTCGGTGAAGCGCGTGAGCAGGTACTCGAAGTACTTCGCGTCGACGAGCTTCGCGAACATGCGGATCACCGCGCTCTTGGCCGTACCCGGCGGGCCGATGAGCAGCATGTGCTCACCCGCCACCGACGCGACGAGCATGAGGCGGACCGTCTCGGACTTGCCGAGGAAGCTCGTCTCGAGCTTCTGCGAGACCAACTGGAGGCGCTGGAGGATGGGCGGGACGGGAAGGGCCATGTCGTCTCTCGTTTCCGATCAAGAAGGCAGGAACGCGGGCTCGTGGGCGAGCGCGTGGGAGAGGAGCTGTGCGGTGGCTGCGAGCGCTTGCCGCGGCAGCCGCGCGCGGAAGGCCTCGGCGCGGCGCTGCAGGAGCACGCGGTGGTCGTCGTCGAAGACGGACAGCTCACGGAGCGCGCGCTCGTCGTCGAACGTCGCGACGAGGAGCGCGGCGTAGCGGAGCGCCCCTTCGTCGACGAGGTCGCGCGCCGTGGGGGTGTGCGCGCGCCCGTCGAGCGCGCAGACGAGGTGCATCTCGAGCAGGAGCTGCGCCGCGATGGCGAGCAGGCCCGAGGCCTCGACGAGCGCGGGATCCGCGATGGCCATGCCCAGCACCGAGGCTGCGCGCCACTCGTCCTTGAGGAGGTGGCCCGCGACGGCGCCACGGATCGCGCGATCCGAGAGCACCGCGAGCGTCGAGGCGGAGAAGCGGAAGCTGGACGACGAGGGCGCACGCAGGAGCGCCGTCACTGGCGAGCGCGTCGCGATCTCGGCGACGAGCGTGCGCAGATCGAGGCTCCCGAGATCCACGTCGCCCTCGCGCTCGAAGAGCGTCTCGACCGAGCGCAGCTGCTCGTCCTGTCGCACGAAGCGCAGCTTGGGCAGCGCCACGACGTTCGCAGGCACGCGGCGACCGAAGAAGCGATACGTGTACGCCCAGTTCTTCACGACCACGTCTTTCCTGCGCAGCCGATCGAAGCGATCGAGCAGGACGTGTCGCGCCAGGGCCTCACCGCGCGTCGCGGGCAGGCCCACGAGCTCGAGCCAGCCGCGCGCCCAGTCGCGGATCGTCGCGCGCGCGCCGCGGGCGAACGCGCGATCGAGCGACGGATCCGTCAGGTAGAGGACGTCGTACATCGCGGCGCTCATCGCGAGCAGGCCCATCGAGGGCCAGCGCAGCGTCTGGATCGTCGCGATCTCCGAGGCGCCGCGGTGGAGCACGTCGAAGATGCGGCCGTCTGCGTCGGAGCTGCCCGAGCGCGTCTGCGCGAAGTAGCTCGCGCAGCCGGGCGCGATCGGCTGCCCGATCTTCACCTCGCCGCCCTCGAGCAAGGGCACGAGGAACTCGACGACCAGCGCGTCGTACGCGGCCTGGAGGGCACGGGGCTCGGTCAACGCGAGCTCCCTCCACTGCCGAGCTTCGGGCTCTGGGGGCCCGCCGCGGTCTCGTCGCGGCCGGGGGCGCCCCACAGCGGGAAGCGGACCTCTGGACCGTAGGTGAGGAGCGGCAGCGCGGGATCCTCGCGGCCGGGCATGTCCGCGTGCACCACCACACCCGCGAGCTCGCGCAGGATGGAGCGCGAGAGCGGCGCGAAGGCGCCCTCCGGCACGACGCGCGGGGGCACGCCGTCTTGTTCGAAGAAGACGTGGCTCCCGCGCTGGCTCGCGAGCATGTCCTCGAGCACCGCGGGCTGCACGGCGGGCACGAGCGTCATGCCGGTGGGCACGTAGATGCGATGGGCGACCTCGCTGAAGAAGCGACCGAGCGGTACGCCGTCCACGCCGTTGGCGTCGATGAGGTAGAGCGACTCGGTGCCGACCGCGAGGCGCACGGACTCGAGCGCGCGCGGCGGCATCACGTAGAGGAGCTTCGCGAGCCACTCGCGCTGCGAGGCGGGGAGCACGGTCGCGACGACGTTGCGCGCGGGCAGGATCGAGGGCGCCAGGCGCAGCGGCACCACCACGCCTTCGGTCTCGCCGACGCCCCGCGCGGCCTCGGCCTCTGCGGCGCCATCGACGCTCATCGGTGTGCGCACGAGCGTGCGGACGGGCGCGAAGGGCGGCAGCGGATCGACCACCACGACCTGGCCATCGCCGCGGAAGAGCGTGAGCGTGCTCTCCGCGAAGAGGCTCTGGCAGGACTCGAGCGAGATCGGGTGTCGGAAGCCCACCTCGACGCCGAACGCACGACCGAGCGGCTCGAACACCGTCACGCCGGGCAGCGAGCGCAGGAGCGCGACGATGCGCGGCGCGGCGTCCTCGATCTCGAAGACGTGCAGGCGCCGCGGGCGCTCGTCGAAGGCGCTCGCGGAGGGCCACTCGGCCAGGGCCACGCGGGCCTTGGCGCGCCAGCGGAAGAGATAGCCGACCAGCGCGTGTCCGATGCCGATCTCGGCCGTGGCGAAGAAGCGCGTGGCGCTCGATCGCTCCGTCGGCGGCAGGCGGTAGGGCGTGAGCTTGAGGACGAGGTCGCGGAACGGCACGTCGCGCTCGACGTTGTAGGCCTGGCGGTAGCTGTCGTGGTGCACGACGAGGTCCGCCTTGGCATCGACGACCTCGGAGATGTCGTAGCCGAGCGGCGAGACCGCATCGCGGTACTTCACGAAGTGCCGCTGCGTGCCCGTGAAGACGTCGCCGCCCGCGAGGCGCGCGACCGCGGCCACGCGATCCATGCGATACGACGACTCGGCCGCGAGGGTGACGACGATCTCGCGCGTCTTGAGCGCGGACACCACGCGCTGGATCGTGAGCGAGGGGAGGATCTCGTCGAGCGAGCCCTCGTCGCCGTACGCGCGGAAGAACGCGACCACGCGATCGAGCGAGGGGAAGAGCACGACGCCCTTCTGCCCGAGCACCACGCCGCGTGCGTCGGGGTGCACGCCGGGCGTCCGAAACCGCGTCTGGTGGAGGGCCGCGCGCTCGAGGAACGATGCCACGGCGCGAAGGTACCACGCTGCGCGTGAGCCATTCGGCTACGATCCGTGACGTGGAGCTCAGCGTCCCGAAGGTCGGCATGGTGCTCGCGGTGCTCGCGGTGCTCGGCGGGCTCGGCGCGTGGGGCTACGCGAGCATGACGATGGAGGGCCGCCTCGCGGACGTGCGCAACGAGGCGCGCGCCATCGGCTTCGCGCGTGGTGGCCGCCTGCCCACGAACCCGCAGGTGCGGGAGCAGGTCGAGGCCATCGCGCTCGCGCACCGCGTCGAGCTCACGGGGCTCACGGTGCAGGCGCAGGAGGCGGAGGGCTTCGGCCCGGTCGGCTCGCTCGTGCCGCAGCTCGGCTCGACGCTCCAGGGCCGACAGCGCGTCTACGAGATCCGCGCGACGGCCACGACGCGCGCGCTCCTCTGGTCGCTCACCGAGCCCGTCGAGGTCGACCTCTCGCTCCGCGCCTCCGTCACCACGCGCCCGAGCGAGTCGACCGTGCGCCCGAGCGTCCGCGACCCCGGCGTGAGCACCGACGAGCACGGCGGCCTCACGAGCGACGACGACATGGGCCGCGCAGGCCGCGGATACTGAGGGACCGAAAAAAATCGACGCGGAGAATCGCCCGGGGGCGCCTCGCGGCGGGGTCTGCGAAGCAGACCCCAGGAGCGCGCGAGAAAGCGAGGCTTGGGGAGCGTCGAGCGGGGGATTGGGGGGAGTTGCTCCCCCCTGCCGCGCCGAAGGCGCGAGAAGCAGTGACTACGCCGCACCCGGGACGAACTCGAGGATCGAGCCGTTGATGCAGTAGCGCAGGCCCGTCGGCGGAGGGCCGTCGTCGAAGACGTGGCCGAGGTGGCCGTCGCAGCGCGCGCAGCGGACCTCGGTGCGGACCATGCCGTGGCTCGCGTCGCGGTGCTCGCTCACGCGGCCGCTCTCGATCGGCTGGAAGAACGAGGCCCAGCCCGTGCCCGACTCGAACTTGTGCCGCGACGAGAAGAGCGGCGCGCCGCAGCCGCCGCAGTAGAAGCGGCCCTCGCGGTGCTCCTGCCACAGCTCGCACGAGAACGACGGCTCCGTGCGCTGCGCGCGCAGGATCCCGTACTGGTCGCGCGTGAGGCGCCGGCGCCACTCCTCGTCCGAGAGCACGAGCCGATCGCCCACCGCCGGCGGCGGATCGGTGCGGTACGAGCGCGGCGCGGTGGGACCGGGCCAGGGTCCGTCTTGCCCCATCGCGTCGTCGCACGCAGCGAGCACGCTGCCGAAGACGGGGGCCGAGGCCAGGAGTCCGAGAAGATCGCGTCGTGTCATGCGGCCTCGTTCGCGTGAGCGCGCCGACGTTACCGGATCGGGCGTGACGAAGTGTTGGCGGTGCTCTGCCGGCTCGGACTGCGGCTGCTCGCGCCGCGCGTCAAGGGCGACCGAGCGAGAGCTCCACGAAGACGGGCAGGTGATCGCTGCCCTCGCCCTCGCCCTCGCGCACCGACACGGCCTCGACCTCGCCGGCGAGGAACATGTGATCGAGGCGCATCGGCGGGATGGGCACGGCGAGGTTCGGCCAGGTCGTGGCGAAGCCGCGGCCCACGCGCTCGTGCGTGCTGACGAGGCCCGCCTCGCGCAGGCGCCGGTACTGGTAGGACATCGGGCTCGCGTTGAAGTCGCCGCCCATGACCATCGCGTCGATCGAGGGGTCCGCGCGATCCGCCGACACGAGCGCGCGCAAGAGCTCCATCTGCCGCACGTGTCGCTCGAGCAGCTCGGGGACGAAGGGCGGCCACGTGTGGATGGAGTGGCAGCGCACGACGCGCCCGGACTCCGTGCGCACGTCGGCCCACACACGCGGGACGCCCGCGAGGTCCGCGACGCCCGAGCGGAGGATCGGCAGGCGCGAGAGGATCGCGATCCCCATGTAGTCCTCGCGGAACGAGTGCGTCTCTTCGACGTGGTGCGGGTAGCGCGCGAGCACGCCCTCGCGCTCGAAGAGGGCCCACCACTCCGTCGAGGCCTCCTGCACGAGCACCACGTCGGCGTTCGCGTCCCGGATCTCCCGCGCGAGCGCGGGCGTCGGGTTGGGCGCGAGCACGTTCGCCGAGAGCACGCGCAGATCGACCGCGCGCCCCGCCTCGCGCCCTGCGGCCACGGGCAACCACTCGAGCGACCACGGCACGAGCACGAGCGACGCGAGCCCGAACGCGAGGCGCGTGCGCGGCGAGGGCCGCTTCATCGTGATCGCGAGGCCCACGATCGCCGCGAGCGCGGCCCAGCGCGCCTCGGCCTCGAACGCCGAGAGGGGGAACGGTGTCTGACCCGGGACGAGGCGCAGGGCCGCGATCACGACGGCGCCCACCGCCGCGACGACGAGCCAGCGATCGAGCACGGGCAGCGCGCGCTCGCGCCAGGTGCGAGGGGTCACGCGCGTGCCGGTGTCCACGTTCGCGTCGGGCGCGATCGCCTCGGGGCTCGGCTCCTTCATCATCGCGGGCATCGACATGGTCCCCGAGACGGGCCGCGTCGGGGAGGGCATTCCGCACGGGCCGCGAGCGGTGCCCGGGGCGCGCTCATCCGTCGCGACCGTGGCGCGAGCCGTCCGCTCGGCGGCTGGCGGTCAGCCGCGACGGCCCTGCCCGACGAACGCATCCACGCGCCGCCACTGCGCGAGGAGCCAGCGCGCGCGACCCTCGCGATCGGTGGGGACCTCCGCGCGCGGCACACGCCAGAAGCGGAGGTGGATCGTCGTGCCGACGAGCGAGCCGGCGAGGAAGTCCGGCAGGTGCGCGAACCCCTCGAGGCCGCGGTGCGCGAGCAGGAGCACGTCGGCCTGCGGCGCGCCGTCCAGGAGCGCGCTCGCTCCACCGAAGCGCGGCGGCATGACGTGCGCGAGCTCCCGCGCCTCCGCGTGCAGCGCGGGGTCGTCGGCCGCGAGCTTGGCGAGGGCGCGCTCGCGCTTGCTCGGCGTCATGCGCGTGCCTTCGGGATAGAGGATCGCGCCTTCGTTCGCGCCGAGGCCCGACGAGAGCGCTCGGATCCGCTCGAGCTCGCGCGCCGTCTGCGTGGAGGAGCGATCGACGAACACGTTCGGAAGGCGCAGGCCCGCGACGTCGAGGCACGGCGAGACGAGGAGCTCCTCCTTCAGCACGAAGCGCAGGCGGAGGTCGTGCGCGTGCGTGACGAAGATGGTCGGAAGGAGCGTGTCGAGGAGGCTCGCGTGGTTCAGGAGCACGATCACGGGGCCGGGCTCGACCTGCGCGTCACCCTCGACCTCGAAGCGGAGCGAGAGCAGGCCGCGCGCGAACACGAAGAGCGCGTGCGCCCAGCGGCGCTGCACGGCGTACGTGTGCGCGACCAGGCGCGCGTCGCGATCACGCGAAGGCAACGACGCGAGCCACACCAGGCCGAGCATCGCGAGGCCGACGACCTCGGCCCATGCGTAGAAGAGGGCGAACGCCACGACGCGCACGAGCATCATCGGTCGGCGCGAGAGCGCGAAGCGCACGAGGTCGTGGACGATCGCGATCGCGAAGAGGAGCGGCGCCAGCGACGTGCCCAGGCAGGCCGCGAACAGCACGAGCGGGAGGGTGATCGCGCGGCGCGGCCATGGGCTCTTCGGGTGCGACGCCACGTGCGCACGCTGGAGCAGCGTCCCGAACCAGTCCATCCCCGCGCGTGGACGTTCAACCGCGCGATCACTCGCACGAGACGGGGCGATCGGAGGGCAGGGCCACGCGTGGGTGGGCCGGGTCGAAGAGCGAGCTCGCGGCGAGGCTCCCGCCGCGCGTGCGGAGCACCTCGACCATCGCGTCGCGCAGCGGAGGGTCGTCCTCGAGGCGCAGCGCGCCCTCGCGCTCGCGCACCTCGCTCAGCACGCCATCGCCACCGGTCGCGAGGAAGTCCGAGACCACGACGTCGATCTCGTCGTCGCCGGCGAGGACGCGGCCGTCCTCGCGGGTGAGCGACGCCACGAGCTCGCCGCGCACGCACCGCAGCTGCGCGCGCACGCCCGACACCGAGAGGAAGCTCGTGTCGCGCGTGGCGTTGCGCACGAGCATGCGCGCGAGGTCGTCCGCGGTCATGCGCACGTGCGCGAAGCGGTTGTCGAAGGGCAGCGCCTCGTAGAACGCGCCGTAGACGAGCGGTCCTGCGGGCAGGTCCGCGCGGAGGCCGCCGCCGTTGTAGAGCGCGACGTCGGCGTCGGGGCGCGCGGCGCGCATCAGGTCCGTGAAGAGGTTGCCGAGCGCGCTCTCCGCGCTGCCCGAGCGGGTGATCTCCGTGCTGAGCGTCACGCCCACCGGCTCGGCGCGCAGGGCTGCGGCGCGTGCGGTCGCATGCTCGACGGCGCGCGCGACGCGCGGGTCCGGCGTGATCGCGCGGCCCTCGTAGCGGACCTCGCTGCACGCCGCGCCGCGGCAGAGATCGGTGGGGGGGTGGATCTCGCGCGCGACGACGCGGTGGCTCGCGAGGTCGATCGTCACGTCGACGCGGCCGAACGCGCGGCCGTACGAGAACGACTCGACGATCGCGACGTCGTTGACGAGGTGCGCCATGCCCTGGTGCGTGTGGCCCGCGACGATCACGTCGATGGCGCCGGGCGCCAGGCCGCGCGCGAGCGCCATGATCTCCTCGTCCTCGCGGCACGAGCCGAGATCGCGCGGATCCTCGAAGTGCTCACAGCGGCCGCCGGCGTGCGCGGCGACGAGCACGAGCGCGGCGCCCTGCTCGCGCAGCGCGCGCGCGTGCTCGACGATCGCCTCGAGCAGCGGGCGCATCGCGAGGTCCGACACGTTCGCCGCGATCGTCGTGGTGAGCGTCTGCTCGGTGGTCACGCCGATCACGCCGATCGAGACACCAGCGCGCTCGAAGCGAGCCGTCGGGAGGATCGGATGCTCGGGCGTGCCGAGCTCGGCCCGCGCGCCGCTCCGCCGATCGAGGAGGTTCGCCGAGAGGAAGGGAAACGGTGCCTCCGCGGCCCGCGCCCGCAGCGCGCCGCGGGGATCGTCCGCGGCTTCGCGCGGCGTCGCGCGCTCACCGACCGGCCCGTAGTCGAACTCGTGGTTGCCGATGGTCACGGCGTCGTAGCCGAGCGCCGCGTAGGCCTCGACGACGGGCGCACCTTCGGCGAGGTTCGACTCGAGCGTGCCCTGGAACATGTCGCCGCCGTCGAGGAGCACGACGCCGCCGCCCTCGGCCTCGCGGCGCGCGCGCAGGCTCGCGAGGTAGCCCGAGAAGGCCGGCAGCGCCTCGATGTGACCGTGGAGGTCGTTGGTCCCGACGATCGAGAGCGTGACCAGGCGCGCGTCGGGCGCCAGATCCTCGGGGCGCGGCGCCGCGCCACTGCACCCGAGCCCCGCGGCCACGAGGACCGCGACGAGGGACGCCGTACGCCGCGCGATCGGGGAGCTACGAGGGCCGTGCACGGCTCGACTATACGCCGCGCCGTGTGCGCGCTCCGCGGTCTCGTCCTCATGTCCGAGCGCCTGTACGCCGATTCTCGCTTGGGAGATCCATGCTCGCCGTGCCACAACAGTGACGCTCCATGAAGGTCGGAGACGTCGTCGAAGGTCGATATCGCGTCGAAGAGCTGCTCGGCGGCGGTGCGATGGGCGAGGTGTACCGAGCCGTGGACATCGACCTCGAGCGCCCCTGCTGCCTCAAGGTCATCAAGCGTCACCACGAGCCCGGGCTCGACCTGCGCACCGAGGCGCGTGCGCTCGCGGGCGTGCGCCACGAGAACGTCGTCGGCGTCTACGGCTACGGCCGACACGAGGGCGCGCCGTACATCGCGATGGAGTACGTGAAGGGGCGCGATCTGGGCTGGCTGATCTTCGAGCACTACCACGTGCACCACGCGCCCATCCCGGTCGCGCGCGCCGTCCAGCTCGTGCGCGCGCTCTGCGACGGCCTGTCTGCGGTGCACGGCGCGGGCATCGTGCACCGCGACATCAAGCCCCAGAACGTGATCCTCGAGCAGCGCACGGGCCGGGCCGTGCTCGTGGACTTCGGCGCAGCCGTCGGGGCCTCGTGGATGGGCGGCACCCTGGGCACGCCGCAGTACATGCCGCCCGAGGCCTTCCGTGGCTCGGCGCCGTCGGCGCAGACCGATCTCTACTCGCTCGGCTGCGTCGCGTTCGAGCTCCTCACGGGCGCGCTGCCGTACGAGGGCGAGGACACGCGCACCCTCGCGAAGCTCCACGCGCAAGCGGTCATCCCGCGCGTGTCGGCGTTCCGGCCCGAGCTCGCCTCGTTCGACACGCTCTTCGACGGCGTGCTCGCCAAGGAGCCCGCGCGACGACCGAGCAGCGCCGCGGTGCTCGGCAACCTCTTCGAGGACCGACTCTCGGGCGAGGTGCTCGACTCGGTGAGCGAGGTGATCACCTCGCACGAGGAGGGCATCCGCATCCTCGTGGTCGACGACGACCCGACGTTCGCGCGCATGGCGGCGCGCTGCGTCCAGGTGGCCTTCGCCGACACGCGCGTGTCGCTCAAGCGCGTCGGCACCGGCGCGGCGGCCGTCGAGAGCGCGCTCCGCAAGCGCCCCGACCTCGTCATCCTCGACTACCTCCTTCCCGACACGACGGGCGTCGAGATCCTCTCCACGCTCCGCGCGCACCACGGCCACCACACCGAGGCGCTGATCGCGTCCGGCGCGCTCGGGCAGAAGGAGCGCTGGCGCTTCCAGATCCTCGGCGTCACCGAGTTCGTCGACAAGCCGGTCGACTTCCCCGCGCTCGTGTCCGTGCTGCACCACGTGGCCGCCAGTCGCGCCTGGATCCCCCGATGAGCGGACCTGCGCGCCCGGCTCCTGCGCCGCGGGCCACGGCCCAGGACGTGGGTCGCTCCGCGCTGCGGCCGCTCTTGACCGCCACGATCACCGGCTGGTTCATCTTCACGGCGCTCGCCGCGATCAGCGGGAACCGGCCTCGCACGCTCGTGGTCGATCTCTGCACCGCGCTGCTCACGCTGCTGGCGCGCGAGGTCATCCGCACGCGCCCCGAGTGGACCCGCGTCGCGATCCACGCCGCGTGCACCGTGAACCTGCTCGGGCTCGTGGTGACCTCCTGGCTCGCGGGTGGCGCGAGCGGCGTGGGCTGGACGCTCCTTCCGGCGTTGCCGCTCTTCGCCGCGCACGTCGAGGGCCGTCGCGTGGGCTGGATCTGGTGCGGGATCGCGGTGCTCGGCTGCATCGCCGCGACGACCATCGATCTGAGCGAGCTCGACGCGCCACCGTCGGCCGCGCACCACGTCGTCGCCGGGGTGTGGCTGATCATCATCTGCACGTCGTTCGCGGTGCTCGCGCGCCGCGAGGTCGAGGAGCACATGCAGCGGGTCGAGGCAGCGGCCCAGGCCCGCACGGATCTGATGGCCGCGATCAGCCACGACGTGCGCACGCCGCTCCACGCCGTGCTCGGCATCACCACCGTGCTCTCGGAGACCGACCTCGAGCCCGATCAGCGCGATCTCGTCGAGCGGCTCGCGGGCACGGGGCGATCGCTGCAGCGCATCGTCGACGACGTGCTCGACACCGCGCAGCTCGAGGCCGGGCGATTCACCGTGGTGCCTCGGCCGATCGATCTCCTCGAGGTGCTCGAGGACGTGATCGATCTCCACACGCCCGACGCGGTGGCCAAGGGCATCGCGCTCACGCTCCTTCCCGAAGGCGGCGATGGGTTCCGCGTCGTCGGAGACGACACGCGCCTCAAGCAGGTCCTCTCGAACCTCGTCGCGAACGCGGTGAAGTTCACGCCGGAGGGCGCCGTGACCGTGCGCGCCCGCGTCACCGACGAAGCGCGCCGCCGGCACGTCGAGATCCGCGTGGAGGACTCGGGCCCCGGCATCCCGGCCGACCGCATCGATCGCCTCTTCTCTCGCTTCGATCGCCTCGACACCACCGCGGCACGCCTGCGCGCCGGGACCGGTCTTGGTCTCGCCCTCTCGCACGATCTCGCCAAGCTCATGGGCGGTTCGCTCGAGGCCGAGCGCGACCGCGGGCTCGGCGCCGCGTTCGTGCTGCGGCTCACGCTCGACGCGCACCCGGAGCCGATCGCGAGCGGCGAGCTCGGCGGCACGGTGCTGGTGCTCGAGACGAGCGAGGCGCGCGCCGAGGCCGTACGCACGCTCGGCGCGTGCTTCACGACGTACACGATCGTCGTGGTCTCGAGCTGCGACGCGGCGGTCGCGCAGTGTCGCGCGGGCCTCCTTCCCGACGTCGTCGTCGTCAACGCGGCGGTGCCGGATCTGCTCGCGGCGCGCAAGGCGCTCGCGGACGCGATGCGGACCAAGGCGCCCATCGTGCTCGCACGCGAGCCGACGGGCGTCGTGGTCGAGAAGCGCGTCTCCGCGAGCTTCGCGGGCACGACGCTCCTGCCCCTTCGTCGGAGCCGCCTCGCGCGCCTGCTCGACGAGGTCATGCGCAGCGGCGCGCGCATGGCGCTCACGCACGGCACCGCGCTCGTCGTGGACGATGACGCGACCAACCGGAAGATCCTCGAGCACGTCGTCCTCCACCGCGGCTGGACGGCGAGCACCGCTGGAGGCGCCATGGAGGCCCTCGCACGTCTGCGCGAGCGCACGTTCGACGTCGTGCTCTGTGATCTGAACATGCCCGAGGTCGATGGCGTGGGCTTCGTCACGCGCGCCAAGCGCGAGGGGCATCGATCGTTCTACGTGGCCGCGACCGCGTCGCTCCGCCCCGAGGATCGCGAGCGCTGTCTCTCGGCGGGCTTCGACGCGTTCCTCCAGAAGCCGCTGCGGCTCGGGGAGATCGACGCGATCCTCGCCAAGCTCGGCAAGAGCGCGCTCTCCGGGCGACCGCTGGCGCCTGCGAGCGCGAGCCCACGCGCGCCGACGCCGCTGCCCGCCTCGCGCGGCGACGCCAGCGCCATCTTCGACGAGACGCGCTGGGAGCAGGGGCGCGAGCTGATGGGCGCGGAGCACGACGACGTGGTGCGTGAGCACTTCGTCGCCGCAGAGGGCCACGTCGAAGCGATGGAGGCCAAGTGCGAGGACGCCAGCGAGGTGGAGCGACGTGCCCACACCCTCGCGTCCGGCGCGCTCGGCCTCGGCCTGGCCGCGCTCGGTCAGGCCGCACGCGCGCTCGAGCAGGCGGCGCCCACGACGAGCCTCGAGGAGCGCCGCGCCGCGACGCGGCGTCTGGCCGCGATCCTCGAGACGACCCGCGAGGCCGTGCACGCGCGCCGCGCGGGCGAGTCGGGCCAGGGCTCCATCGTGGAGATGCGCGTCGTGGGCGAGCTGCGTCGCGAGATGCTCGCGCAGCGCATCGCCGCCGTGATGCGGACGACGCCGGACGGTCCGCTCGCGGTGCTCGCCGATCTCACGCGCATGACCGAGTACGAGACCGGCGTGCCGGAGGATCTCGTGGACTGGCTGCTCGCGAACCGCGCGCGCCTGGTCGGGTTCGCGTTCGTGAGCTCCGAGTCGATGCTGCGTCAGGCCGCCGAGCGCCGCGCGCAGATGACGGGGCTGCCGGTGGCCGCGTTCGAGGATCTCGCGGCGGGTCGCGCGTGGCTCGACACGCTCATCGCCGAGCGTCCGAGCAACCGTCCACCCCTGCCCGCGCGCTGAGCACCACCTCCACCGACGCGGACTCTCGCGTACCTCCGCGCGCCGTTGCTGCTAACGTCCGCGCGATGCCGCACGTCGACGTCCCGACCCTGGGCAACCTCCTGCTCTGCGCGATCCTCGTCGCCGCGGGCTACACGTTCACGGTGTCGGTCGGCGCGGCGCGCGGGCGACCACAGCTCACACCCGCGGCGCGCCAAGGGATCTTCGCCACGGTCGCGCTCGTCGCGGGCGCGGTGTTCCTGCTCGCGTACGCGTTCCAGTCGCACGACTTCCGCATCCGCTACATCGCTCGCTACAGCGATCGCTCGATGAGCCCGCTCTACCTCTGGACGGCGCTCTGGGGCGGGCAGGACGGCTCGCTCCTCTGGTGGGGCTTCCTCCTCTCGGGCTACACGCTCGCGTTCACGACGTGGGTCAAGGATCGCTACCGCGAGCTGCAGCCGTACGTGTACGCGACGCTCTCGAGCATCTTCGCGTTCTTCGCGATCCTGATGCTCTTCGCGGCGAACCCGTTCTCGACGAGCTTCGCGACGGCGGCGCCGCCCGACGGCGAGGGCCTCAACCCGCTCCTCCAGAACTACTGGATGGCGATCCACCCGCCCGCGCTCTACATGGGCCTCACGGGCTGGGCGATCCCGTTCTCGATCTGCATCGCCGCGCTCTTCACGGGGCGCCTGGGAGACGAGTGGATCCTCGCGGCGCGGCGCTGGACGCTGCTCGCGTGGGCCTTCCTCTCGCTCGGGAACCTGCTCGGCATGTTCTGGAGCTACGAGGAGCTCGGCTGGGGTGGGTACTGGGCGTGGGACCCCGTCGAGAACGCGTCGTTCATGCCGTGGCTCACCGGCACCGCGTATCTCCACTCCGTCATGATCCAGGAGCGTCGCGGGTCGCTCAAGGTCTGGAACGTGTCGCTCATGTGCGCGACGTTCTTCATGACGATCTTCGGCACGTTCCTCACGCGCTCGGGCCTCATCGCGAGCGTGCACAGCTTCGCGCGCTCGGACATCGGCATCTACTTCGCCTGGTACATGCTGTTCCTGGGCGTCTCGATCATCCTGCTCATCAGCTGGAGGCTCCCGGATCTGCGCGGCAAGTTGCTCGACGCCGAGGACGTCCTGGACGGCTCGATGCCGCGCATCCTCCGCGTGCCGCTCCTTCCGCTCATGGGCATCGCGAAGCTCGTCGAGCTCGTGCGCATGCGCGTCGATCCCTACACGCCCCCGCGCACGCGCCCCGCAGGCATCGAGTCGCCGCTCTCGCGCGAGTTCGCGTTCCTGCTCAACAACTGGATCCTCCTCGGGATGCTGATCTTCATCCTGGTCTCGACGACGTTCCCGCTGCTCAGCGAGGCGTTGCGCGACCAGACCGTGACGGTCGGTCCGGCCTTCTACAACCGCTGGATGATCCCGCTCGCGCTCGTGCTCCTCTTCCTCATGGGCGTCGGCCCGCTGATCGCGTGGCGCAAGGCGAGCGGCAAGAACCTGCGCGAGGCCTTCGTCGGCCCGACGAGCGCGGCGCTCACGGTGCTCGTCGCGCACGCGGCGCTCGGCAGCACGCTCGGCTTCCCGCCGACGATGGAGGCGAGCGACATCTACGGCACCGGCACCGGCGCGGTGCTCTCGTTCCTCGGGAAGTTCTCGCCCATCGCGTGCACCACCATCTCGGCCTTCGCGTTCTGGACCATCGTGCAGGAGATGTGGCGCGGCACGCGCGTCCGCATGCTGAACGCGGGCGAGGGCTTCTTCACCGCGTACGTGACGATGTTCGCGCGCGCGCGCCGCCGCTACGGCGGCTACGTCGTCCACCTCGGCATCCTCTTCCTCTACCTCGGCTTCCTCGGCGCTGCGTACGACGTCGAGCGCGAGGGACAGCTCGAGGTCGGCGAGACGCTCGACGTGAGCGGCGTGACCGTGCGTTACGACGGCTTCCGCGAGGAGGCCGACATCAACCGCGAGATGCTCTTCGCCGACATGACGGTGCAAGAGGGCGGCACGACGATCGGGAGCGTCTCGCCCGCGAAGTTCGTGTACCGCACGCACCCCGACATGCCGACGACCGAGGTCGCGATCCGCTCGACGCCGCTCGCGGACCTCTACGTGATCCTCTCGACGATCGATCCCCAGAGCTCGAACGGCACCTTCCGCGTGCTGCACCGCCCGCTCGTCTTCTGGATCTGGTTCGGCGGCTTCGTGGCGCTGCTCGGCACGTTCCTCTCCGCGTTCCCGTCGGTGCGCGAGATCCTCGGCGACTCGGACGAGTCGCGCGCGCCGAGCCGCGGTGTGGTCGCGGCGGTCGCGACGCTGCTCCTGGCGCTCGGGCTCGCCGCGAGCCTCGGCCTCGCGACCTCGCTCGTCGCGCTCTTCTCACCGAGCATCGCGCACGCGCAGTCGGACAGCTCGAGCACCCTGCACGCCGGCACGGTGGAGATCCACGACCCCGCGGAGCGACAGATCTTCGAGCGCCTCCTCTGCCAGTGCGGTGACTGTCAGCGCCTGCCGCTCTCGACGTGTGGCTGCGGCTGGGCCGAGAGCATGCGCGCGGAGGTCCGCGACCAGATCGCGCGCGGCATGAACGTGACGGCGATCCAGAACGACTACCGCGATCGCTTCGGCCCCGCCGCGATCTCGGTGCCCTCGGACAGCGGCCTCGATCGTGCGCTCTGGGCCGTGCCCGTCGCGGTGATCTTCATCGCGCTGCCGGCGCTCTTCTTCACCGTTCGCCGCCTCGGCAAGCAGCGCGTGGCCGCCCAGGGCGGCGCCGCGTCCGACGGGCCCGCGAGCGACGGCGCACCCCGCCCCGAGCTCGACGCGCGCCTCGACGAGGAGCTGCGCAACCTCGACGAGTGACTGGCTCGACGAGTGACTGGCTCGACGAGTGAGTGGCTCGACGAGTGACTGGCTCGACGAGTGAGTGGCTGGACCGAACGTCTCGGTCGATTCGGTCGTGCTAGCCTGTTGTGATGTCTCTGCCCGCGGCCAAGGCTGACGCACTCGTTGCGGAGTTCGGTCCCCTCTTCGAGAACCATCTGCACGTCGACGAGTTTACGGCGAACCGCGTGATTCGCGAGTGCACTGCAGCCATCCCCGACGCATCGCTCGTGGGTCGGGCCCAGCTGTTCGGGCTCATCGGGCACGCGCGGATCCGCCTACGCCAGGAACAGAGGGCTCTGGAGGCCTTCAGCGCGGCGATTCCTTGTCAGCCGTCGGAGTACGTCTACCGCGGAAACGCTGCGGCCTGTCTCGCCAATCTTGGACGATGGGAGGATGCGCGACGGATGCTGCGCGAGGCCGAAGCTCTGGAAATGACTCGGCGTCAACGGATCCAGCATCTGGGGAACGCTGCCGAGGTGTCCTACCGGCTCGGTGATTCAGCCGCTGCTACGACCTCCTTTGCGGATGCCATCGCTCAGCTGGATGATCGCGAACCGAATCAGCTGTTCCTCCTTGCCGTGCAGGCTGCTGCCATCGAGCGACCCTTCGATGCGATCGAGCTCCTTGCCCGTTTCGTTGCACTGACCGAGCATCGCTCGCTGTCCGAAGAGTCGGCGAGCGAGATCGTCCGGTCCGCCTCAGCGGAGACCCTGCGTCGGGTTTCGGAGATTCCTGTGTTGGCGCGCGCCGTCGCCGAGGTCGATGCCGGGGAGCGAACGCAGCCTGCAGCGCTCGTCGAGGATCTGACTGACACACAGGCGTCGCGGCTTGCCGCCGTCCTCGACGGCCCGCAGGAACCCACACCGGCTCTCAGGTCGCTCGTTCGTGACCAGCGTGCTTGAGCTTCGGCGGCTGAGCCAGCGAGATCTGTGCGGCGGATTCTCTTGCGGAACCGAAGTACTGGACGACTTCATCCGACGATACGCGAAGCAACAGGAGCGGCGGCAGCAGTCTGCGACGACGCTTGCGCTGGTGGCAGGTGACATTGCGGGGTTCGTCACATGCCTGCCAGGGGCAGTCGATTCGCACCGCCTGTCGAGCGTGTTGACGGGACTGCCGCGGCAGCCGGTGCCAGTGCTCGTGCTCGCACGGATGGCGACGGACACCAGATTCAAGGGAATGCGTGTCGGCAGCACTCTGCTCGGAAGTGTCGTCTTGCCGAACGCAGACCAGCTCGCGCGCTCGCTCGGCTGTGTCGGGATCCGGGTCGATGCAAAGGCTGCAGCCATCGCCTTCTACGCTCGCTACGGTTTCGTCTCTCTCGAGATGGACAACGAATCTTTGGTGACTCCGATGTTTCTCACCATGGAGAAGGTCCGCAGAGCGGCGGATTCGGGCCCTTGAAGTCCCGTGTCGAGCAGCTGGCGGAGGACGTGAAGGACGAGGCGTGTCGCGACGAGCTGCGCCCCGTGCGCGCCGTCGTCGATCCGCGGCAGGCGCTCGCCACGATCCAGGGCGAGCTGATCGAGGAGATGGCGGGCGCGCTCGGTCGCGCGGAGCGTCGCGTGAAGGAGGCCATCGCGAAGCTCGCGACGCTCGAGCCCGGCACCGACGCGCACGAGACGCAGCGACAGCTCGCGCTCCGGCTGCGCCGCGACCTCTCGATCCACCGCGAGGCCCTGCGCTTCCCGCCCGATCCGCGCTTCATCGAGGAGTTCCCGATCTCGGCGCGCGGTCGCCGCTGACGCCCATCACGCGAGGCGTGAGAGCATGCGCGCATGTCGGCGACTCGCTCACCTCGCCTCGTGCCTCGCTTCACGCGCTCGTGCTCCGAGCGCGAGCCCGGCGTGTGGCTCGCGTGGCTCGGTCTCGCGACGCTCGCCTCCGCGTGCGGCTCGCCACACGAGCCTCCGCCGTCGAGCGCGGACGACCTCGCCGCTTCGGTGAGCGCGCCGACCGCCACGAGTCGCGCACCGAACGCCGCACCGGCAGGCGCGCCTCCGCGCGCGCGTCCGTGGCCGCGCGACGTGATCGACGTGAACGCAGACGGACGTCCCGACGTCGTCGTCGAGTCCGCGGGCTCGCGCGGTGCGGGCGTGTACCTCGGCCCGACGCTCACGCTCTCGGAGGTCGTCCTCGGTGGGTCCGCGCCCTACGGCGGGTTCGGCCGCGACGCGGTCGGCGTGCTCGATCTCGACGGCAACGGCCAGCTCGACGTCGCGATCCCCGATGCGCTCGGCTCGCGCGTGCTCGTCTACCTCGTGCGCGCGACCGATGCCGGCGCGAGCGTCGATGCGCCGCTCGTGCTCGACATCCCGCGCGGCGGGGTGCCGATCCCCACGGCATCCGTCGCGAGCGCGGGCGACGTGAACGAGGACGGCTTCGACGACCTCCTCGTCGGAGGTCGCGGCACGGTCGATCTCTACCTCGGTGGCCCCTCGGGCCCGAGCACTCGCGCGGCGCGCTTCGAGCGCGGTGGGGCCTACGGTGCGTCGGTGGCGGGCGGCCTCGACGTGAACGGCGACGGGCACGTCGATGCCGTCGTCGGCGCCAGCGACGAGCACGCGATCTACCTCCACCTCGGTGATGGCCGCGGCCTCGGTCCGCCGCGGCGCTTCGACGCCGAGGGACGACAGATGGGCGACGACGTCGCGATGGTCGGCGACGTCGATCACGACGGCCTCGCGGACGTCGTGACCTCGGGCTTCGGCGGCAACGGTGGCTGGCTCTTCCGCGGCGCGCGCGAGGGCGGGCTCCACGCGCCGCCGACCTCGCTCGGCGCGAGCGGCGATCCGGGCTTCTCGCTCTACGTCGATGGCCCCGGTGACGTGGACGGTGACGGCTTCGACGACGTCGTCGCCGGTGGCTACGCGGCCGACGGCGCGTACCTCTACCGCGGCTCCGCGAGCGGCCTCTCGAGCGAGCCGCAGCGCATCCCGCCGCTCCACCCCGAGCAGCCGTGGATGTACCGCGTGCGCGGCGTCGGTGACGTGGACGGCGATGGCCACGCGGACGTCGCGCTCGACAACACGATGGCACCCCGCACGATCCTCTTCGGCAGCGCGAGCGGGCTCGTCGCGCGCGGTGTCTCGCTGGCCTCGCGCCCCGATCCGACGGCGCCGCCGCCGTACGTACCGCCGCCGCCCGTCGTGTTCCCACGCGTGCGCGCTTCGTGTCGACGCGACGACGACTGCGCACGTGTGCCCGAGCGCGACGAGCAGTGCTGTCCGCTCTGCGCGCAGTACTTCGCCGCGCGACGCGACTACCTCGACGAGGTGAACGCGCTCTGCGAGGCGCACCCCGGCGCGTGCGCGATCAGCTGCGTCGAGGGCCCTCCGCCCGAGGCCTTCTGCGTGCGCGGCACCTGCTCGCTGCGGCCCGCCTCGCCCTGATGTCGGACGAAGACCCAACCTTTTGGGAAGCTCGTGCGTCCGAGCACGTACGCTCAGGAGGTCGTTCATGCGCCTGTCTCCTCGCTTGCTCTCGATCGTCGCCGGGGCGGCCACCGTGGCCTCGCTCGCACCGCTGGCTGGTTGCATGGAGAGCCGCGCTGCGGCCGAGCCCGTGCCCGTGGTCGCGGCTCCGAGCGCGCCCGTGCGTGGCAATTGGGGCGCCCCGGTCTCGCCGGTGGTCATGCGCCCCATCGACTTCGAGGCGCCACCGCCGGCGCAGGTGCACGTCGACGTCGCGCCCGCGGCGCCCGAGCCGATCGTCGTGTCGGTCGCGCCCGAGGCCGTGGCCGTCGACGAGGTGGACGACGCCGACGAGGCGGAGGCGCCCCGCACGGCGCGACGCCCGCGCAACCGAGACCGAGGGAGCCCCTCGCCGGACCAGCCCACGACGCCGCCGGACGTGATCTCGATTGCGCCCGACTGGGAGATGGCCGCCGCCTGCGGGCGCGGCTGAGGCCGGTTCTCGTCGGCCTGCAGCGAGCGTACCTTGTTGCCTCTGGCGCCGTCGGGCGCGGTCACGTCGTCCCCGGAGGTCCGATGCGTCTGTCTCCCCGCCTGCTCTCGCTCGTCGCTGGCAGCGCTGCCAGCGTGGCCACCCTCGCGGGCTGCGGCGGCACGGTGCAGAGCCTCCCGCGCGCTGAGACCGCGCCGAGCACGCCCGCGCCGCGCGTCGCCGCGACGCCTCGCGCGACGTCGAGCACCACGAGCACCAACGCGTCCACCGAGCCCGTGATCACACCGGTCGGCACGTCGTCGAGCGAGCCGATGAACCCCGAGGACTATCCGGTCGACTGCGGCCGCGGCTGACGAGGAGAGAACATGAAGATCGATGCGCGCATCCTCGGCCTGCTCGCCGGCACGGCGATCACGACGAGCGCGTGTGGTGGTGGTGTGCAGACGCTCGAGGGCGGCACCGCGAGCACGGCCTCGAGCACCTCGAGCGCCACGACCAGCACGACGAACGCGAACGAGAGCTCGAGCACGAGCGTCGCGACGACGGAGGCGACGAGCACCGAGGGCTCGGGCAGCGAGACGACGAACGTGTCGGTGAGCCCGACGCCGACGGAGGAGTACCCGCCTCCCTGCGGTCGAGGCTGAGCGCGACGTGCGCGACCACGCCGCACGCGCCGGCAGCCCCGTCGCCGTGGGCTTGCTCGTCTCGGCCACGGAGGACTTCCGCGACGCGAGCCTGCCGCTCTTCGAAGAAGGCCTGGTCGATCGGCTCGCGTGGAACCTCGACATGGGCTGGTCGAGCAAGGGCGTCCCGGCGTGGGCCGCGGCGCTGCTCGATGCGTACGGCGCCGCCGAGCGCCTGCACGGCCACGGCGTGGAGCTCTCGCTGCTCTCGACGCCGCTCTCGAAGCGACAGGAGCGCTGGCTCGCGAGCTTCGCGCGCGAGATGCGGGAGCGACGCTACCAGCGCGTCACCGAGCACATCGGCTTCATCACGGCCGGCCCGTTCGAGAACGGCACCGTGATCCCGCACCCGCGGTGCGAAGGCGCAGTCGCGATCGGTCGCGATCGCCTCGCACGGCTCTCGGAGCTCGCGGGCATGCCGGTCGGTCTCGAGAACCTCGCGCTCGCCTTCTCGCGCCGGGACGTCGAGGAGCAGCCCGACTTCCTCGAGGCGCTGCTCGCGCCGCACGACGGACACCTCCTGCTCGACCTCCACAACCTCCTCTGCCAGGCGGAGAACTTCGAGCTCGATCCCGTCGCGCTCCTGCACCGCTATCCGCTCGCGCGCGTGCGTGAGCTCCACCTCGCGGGCGGCGAGCTCGATCACCCCGCGAGCGATCCGCGCAAGCGGCCGTTCCGGCGCGACAGCCACATGGATCACCTCCCCGAGGGCGTCTTCTCGCTGCTCGACGAGGTGCTCCTCGCGTGCCCGGGCCTCGAGGCGATCTTCTTCGAGCACGCCGACGGTGTGCTCTCGCGCCCCGAGGATCAGGCGCGCTTCCACGACGACTTCCGCCGCGTGCGCGCGCAGGTCGCCGCGCTGCGTGGGAACGTCCCGCTCGACGAGGACACGTCGTCGCGCGCGAGGCCCGCGCTCGCGCCCGAGCCGCGTGCGTCGGAGAGTCGGGTGCGCACATGGACGCCGCTCGAGGATCCCTCGCTCGCGCGCTACCAGAGCGCGCTCCTCACCGCGCTCGACGAGCGCAGCTCGCCGCACGAGGTGAAGGCGACGCTCCTCGAGGACCCGTCGATCGCGGCGTTCCGCGAGGCGATCGACGCGATGGAGCCGCGCGCGCTCGAGGTGGGTCAGTCGCTCGTGCGCCTCTGGGGCGATCGTCGCGCGCCGCGACCCGTGGGGCAGATGCGCGCGCTCACCTTCGTGGGGCCGCATCGACCGCTCGTGCTCGAGCACGTGCCCCTGCCGAGCCCGGGCCCCGGCGAGGTGCGCGTCCGCGTCTTCGCGAGCGGCGTCTGCGGCACCGACGTGCACATGCACGAGGGGAGCTTCCGTACGCCGTGCCCGATCGTCCCCGGTCACGAGCCGGTCGGCGTGATCGACGCGCTCGGCGAAGGCGTGACGAGCATGCGCGTGGGCGAGCGCGTGGGCGTGCCCTGGGTGCAGGACGGCTGCGGCGCGTGCCCCGAGTGTGCGCGTGGCGCGCTCCACCGCTGTCAGCGACCGCGCACGTGGCTCCACGGCGGCGGCGGGCACGCGGAGTGGATGATCGTGCGTGCGCGCGGCTGCGTGCGCCTGCCCGACGGGCTCGCGTTCGAGCACGCGGCGCCGCTCTTCTGCGCGGGCTTCACGGTGATGAGCGGCCTGCGGCGCGCGGCGCGGCGCGGCGAGGGACGTCGCGTGGCGGTGCTCGGCCTCGGGGGCCTCGGTCACCTCGCGATCCAGATCGCGCGAGCGGAGGGCCACGAGGTGATCGCGATCACCCAGCGCGCGAGCAAGCAGCGGAGCGCGCTCGAGCTCGGTGCGAGCGAGGTGCTCGTCCTCGACGGCGAGCTGGGCGCGCAGCTGGCCGCGCTCGGCGGTGTCGACGTGCTCCTCGGCACCTCGAACGATCTCGCCGCGACGAGCCGCGCGCTCGCGGGGCTGCGCCCCGAGGGCACGCTGGTCACGATGGGCCTGCCGAGCCGCGCGCCCACGGAGCTCTCGCTCGATCCGCGCCGCATGATGGGGCGCGGCCTCTCCGTGATCGGCGGAAAACAGGGGCCCCGCGAGGATCTCTCCGATCTCCTCGTGCACGCCGCGGAAGGTCGCGTCACGCCGATCGTCGAGACCTATCCGCTCACGCAGGCCGCCCGCGCGATGCAGCGCCTCGCGGAGCAGCGCGTTCGCTTCCGCGCGGTGTTGATGCACGGCGCGTGACGCTGGGCGCGTGATGCAGGCTCACGCCGCGCGCGGCGGCAGGCTGCGCGCGCTCGTGTAGACCGCGTCGCGCCAGGTGAGGAGCTCGCGCGCTTCCTCGAGCAGCGGCGTGCAGGTCCACACCTCACGCGAGGCCGGCCCGAGGCGGATGTGCGGCGCGTTCACGGGGCGGATGCCCTGGAGGAAGGTCGCGAGGAGGATGTGCTCGATGCGCAGCGTGCGCGCGTCCGGCACGCGCGAGGTGTCGATGCGCGCACGGGCGGCGCGAAGCGTCGCGCCGATGGCGTCGAGGTTCCGGCCGTCGCGCTCGAGGAGGGCGTCGTACTTGTCGCCGATGAAGCGCGCGGCGCGCACGACCACCGGCGTCAGCAGCCCGGCCATGAACGAAGGCACGACCTCCGAGGCGTGCTCGCGGATGCACGCGGGGCTCTCGAGCGTGCCGGCCGTGACGCGCCCGCGCATCGCGCGGAGGCCTGGCTCGAAGATCTCGACGAGCTCGGCGAGCTCGCGCTCATCGTGCACGAGGCGGGGACCGCCACCGACGCGATCGG
This sequence comes from Sandaracinaceae bacterium, assembly GCA_044376125.1. Classification (GTDB taxonomy): domain Bacteria; phylum Myxococcota_A; class Polyangia; order Polyangiales; family Sandaracinaceae; genus JAFLCL01. Next base: position 22,578 of record JBILLJ010000065.1, on the reverse strand, counting down.
CGTGCCGCACGATCTCGATCGAGTCGCGCACGATCGTGTCGCCATCGACGAAGAGGGGCACGGTGGCGCGCTGGCCGGGCTGGACGCGCGCGCGTCGGCGCAGGCTGCGCTCCTCGAGGTAGAGGCGATGTGGCCGCCACACGTACGGCACGCGGTGGTGGTCGAGCGCCCAGCGCGCGCGCTCGGTCCAGGGGGAGTAGCTCAGGCCGTGGAGCGTGGCGGTCATGCGGTCTGCCTCGTGCGGTGCGAGGAGATGCCGCGGCGCGAGGCGCGCAGCCTTGACATCCGTCAAGCGCGTCGACGTTTTCCCGCCGCACCTGCCGAGGCACGTGAGCCGATGCGCCGCGCCCTCTGCGCGAACGCGAGGTTTCGGTCAGACTCCGTCCATGCGCGACCTCGTCGACGAGCTCTGCTCCGACCGATGCGCCGGTCGGGCGGCCGGGAGCGCGGGCGGACGGCTCGCGCGCGGGCTCGTGATCGATGCCCTGCGATCCGCGGGGCTCGATCCGTACGAGCAGGCGATCCCTCGCATCGAGGGCGCGAACGTCCTCGCGGTGATCCCCGGCGAGATCGATCGGTTCGTGCTGCTCGGCGCGCACTACGATCACCTCGGCAAGCACGGACCGGCCATCTTCCGCGGGGCCGACGACAACGCCGCGTCGGTGGCCATCCTCGTCGAGGTCGCGCGGGCGCTCGCGAAGGATCGTCCGCGCGGCCGCGGTGTCATCGTCGCGGCGTTCGATGCGGAAGAGCCTCCCCACTTCATGAACAAGACGATGGGGTCGGTGCACTTCACCAAGCACCCCGTCGTGCCGCTCGATCGCATCGATCTCATGGTCTGCCTCGAGCTCGTCGGGCACGCGCTGGGCGAGGCGCACTTTCCGGCGGAGGTCCGGCGGTCGCTGTTTCTCCTCGGCGCGGAGCGGAGCGAAGGGACGCGCGAGCACGTGCTCGCCCTCGGACACGGCGAGCCAGGACTCCTCGTGCGACCCGCGGACGCCGAGGTGATCCCGCCGCTGAGCGACTACCTCTCCTTCTGGCAGCGGAAGCGGCCGTTCGTGCTGCTCACGGGCGGCCGTACGCGCCGCTATCACACGCTGGACGACCTGCCCGAGCACCTCGACTTCACGCGCATGAAGGCGACGGCCCGCTGGATCTCGCGCTTCGTCCGCGACCAGTGCGCGCGCGACCCGCGCCCGTTCGTGTTCACCGACACGCGCGACGACCTGACCACGCTCGACTCGCTCCGCGAGCTCTTCACCGCGCTCGCCCCGATGTCACCTCTCGCAGAGCAAGCCCTCGAGCACGAGCGCAGGCTGCGCCAGGAGGTGCGGCGCGATCGCAGCCTCCCCGAGCACGCGCGTGGCGGGCTCATCGCGCTCGTCGAGGGTCTCGAGGCGGGCCTGGCCTGACGGGCTTCTCGTGGGAGGAACCGCGCGTGGCGGGCTCGTCGCGCGCTCGCAGTTTCTGCGTGGCCTCGCGTCGCACGCGGCTGAGCGACTCGGGGCGCACGCCGAGGTAGGAGGCGATGTGGAGCAGGGGCACGCGCTCGACGATGTCGCGCTCCATGTGCGCGACGAAGTACGCGTAGCGTTCGCGCGCCGACTTCCACTGGAGCGTGCGCAGGCGCCGCTCCATCGCGAGGTAGTGCCGCTCGGCGAGCACGCGTCGGAGGCGCTCGCTCCCCTCGTCGGGGAACGCGTCGAGGTAGTCACGGAGACGGAACCAGACGCCCTCGACCGGCGTGAGCGTCTGGATCGTCTCCTTCGCGGGGGTGCCTTCGATGAAGCTCGCGAGCGCGATCGCGGCCGCTGGCGCCGAGAGGAGCCGGAGGTTCACCTCGCGGTGCTCGTGCACATAGAAGACGCGCGCCAGCCCGCGGGTGACGAGGAACATCTCGCGGCTGATCTCGCCCTCGCGGTGGAGGATCGCACCTTCATCCAGCGCGGCCGGCCGGAGGAACGGCCGCATGCGCGCCGTCTCGCCGGCGCCCTTCTGGAGGTGGCGCGCGATCCACGGCGCGAGCTGCGCGAGCAACGGGTCGACGCTCGGGGCGCGCGGCACGGCGGTCTCCTTCAGAACCAGTCGCAGAGCCAGGGATCGCGATCGGTCAGGAGGCGCGCGAGCGCGTCGAGCTCCTCGGCCGGTCCCTCGACGAGGCCCATCACCGCGAGCGTGCTCGGGTGGATCGCGCCCGCGTAGAGGGCCGCGAGCGCGCGCACGTCCACGCGGAGCGCGGCGCGATCGATCGTGCGGACCGCGGCGCGGCCGTCCTTCACCTCGAGCGAGAGCGCGACGTCGCCCAAGAGTGGGTCGTGCACGGCGAGCTCCGCGCGCCCGTCGCGCGCGTAGCCGCGCAGCGAGAGAGCGCGCGCCGGATCGAGGATCCGCAGCATCCAGCGCGAGTGCTCGATCGGCGTCGCGCTCTGCTCCGGAAGGAGCGAGAGCATCGGGTCGGTCGCGCAGCCGAGCCACCGGAGCTCGGTCGCGAGCGAGCGCGTGCCCGAGAGGAGCGCCATGGCGCGCGCGGTCGCGCGCGGTGTTGTGAGCACGAGATCGCGCACGACGATCGAGAACTCGAGGGCCTTGTGCCCCGGCTCGTGCGTGTAGACGACGTAGCCCTCGGGCGCGTCGGCCGGGCCGAAGCGATAGCCGCGCGGCGTTCCCTTGTAGGGCAGGGCGATGCGCTTCCAGATCGCGTCGGTGCGCGCGAGGTGTCCGCTCCAGCGCGCGGCGCGTGCCTCGTAGAGAGCGCGGAGCGTCGCGCCTTCGGCCGCGAAGAGCGCGCTAGGGTCGAAGGGCTCGCACGCGAGCTCGGCCGCCCCTCGCGGCAGCGAGGCGATCGGCGCGCTCCAGCGGATCGTCGTACCTGCCTGCTCGAAGCCCACGCTGCGGTAGACGGCGACCGAGCTCGCGTAGAGCGCCGCGAGCGGGACGCCTTCGTCGCGCGCCTCGCGCAGCGTCGAGACGAGGAACGCGCGTGCGAGGCCGGTGCCTCGTGCGGCGGGCGCCACGCCCACGCCCGCGAGCCCGATCGTCGGAACGGCCCGACCGCGCCACTGCTGCGCGAAGCGGTAGAAGCCGAGGCCGCCGCGGATGGCGCCACCCTCGGTGACCACGCGCAGGTTCTCGTGCCCCAGGCGCTCCATCCACGTGGTCCAGGGCATGCCGTCGGTGCCGAAGGACTCGACGAGGATGGACTCGAGCTCCGCTCGCTCCTTCTCGTCGACCGGGGTTCGCACGATGCGATCGCTCATGACGCGCGAGGCTCGCACGAACCGCACGCGTGAGCGATCCTCGTCCCCGCGAGGGTGGACGCGCGATGTCGAACGCGCTGTTGAACGCGCGATCGTGAGCGCGATCGTCACGGATCGCCGAGCACGTCGTGCACACGCGCGGCGGCGCCCTCGATGGTCCGCGCTCGGGCCTCCTCGCACGCCGGGTCGGCGGGGCTCGAGGCCGCGTACGACATCACCGTGCGTGTGCCGCGGCGTGTGAGGCTCGCCTGCTCGAGCGCGGCGACGTACGCGTCCTCTTCGCTGCGGCTGCACGCGCTCGAGGCGCTGTCTTCGAGGATTGCCTGCATGCGCTCGCGCGCCGTCCCGCGCCAGGTGGTGTGGAACGCGCGTCGGTGGCAGGGCCTCAGGGGCACATCCCGGACCCTTCCATCACCGCGCCCCCGGTACCGCACCGGCGCCGGCAGACCGTGCTGCCCGAGCAGCTCACGTTGCACGACCCGAGGCACGTGACCTCACACGTGCCGCGGTCGCGACACGACACGTTGGAGCCGGCGCCGACTTCGACCGTGCAGTTGGCCGCGGTGCACGTGACGTTGCTGTCGTCGCCCGCATAGAGCGTGCACGTGGTGTCCTCGACACAGGAGAGGTTCGCGCCGTTGCCCGCCGCGGACGCGCACGTCGAGTCTTCGCGGCAGGCAAAGCTGCAGGCGTCGCCGCACGTCAGCGCGCACTCGGAGCGCGACATGCAGGTGCAATCGTCGGGGTCGGCGCAGTCACACATGGGCCCTGGGCAAGGGGGCAGATCCGGCAGCACCGGGCCAGCTCCGTTGGAGCAGCCGGTCAGGACGAGCACGCTCCAGGCGACGATCCGAAGGACGTTCATCCCGCGGGCTTCACACGAAACGGTCCTATCGATCAAGCGGAGCGGGCGCATGCCCCGAGATGAGAACGCTCGGTGGGGCTCGAGCCGCGGCGAGACATCGCAACGTGGTCGTTGCGTCTCGTTCCACGTGTCGGTGCGGACGCGCGTGGTCCTCTGACGAGATCGCGTGAAGGGGCGATCGCCGCGCTCGGCGTGGGCTGCCCGCTCTGCGCCGTCGGTGCGCCCGCCTTGATCGGCTGGGGCGCCTACCGCGCCTGGAAGGTCCACAGGCTCGAGCGCTCCGGCGGGAATCAGTCGTAGAGGCGGGCTTGGAGGAAGAGGGTGAACGGGCTCGAGCCGTACTCGCTGCGTGGGATGCCGCCTCCGGGCGGGGTGCCCCACGGGACGATCGCGTTGAGCACCAGCGTGAACGTGTCGGAGGCGACCCACGTGAAGGTCGTCGAGACCAGGCCCGAGCCGTCCGTGAGGCCTTGAAGGTAGGAGACGCCCGCGGAGATCTCGTCGCTCAGCTCGGAGCTGATCACGAGGGCGAGCACGTGGCGCCCGAGGATCTGCGAGTCACCGCGGAGGAAGCGTCGCTGGAAGTCCGTGTCGAAGAGGACGCTCGGATCGCGGCCGACGTTCTCGATGCCGAAGCCGGAGTGGTGGTACTCGGCCGCGACGCGGATGCCGCGCCACAGATCGATCGTGTACGACGCGCCGAGGAGGCCCTTCGCGACGACCCCGCGCGTGCCGAGGAAGCCGCCGTCGACGCCGCGGCCGTCCGTGCCGAAGAGCGCGAATTCGCCGTGCACCTCCGCGTCGCCGACGTTCGCGGAGACCGAGCCGCCCGCCATCGCCTCTCCGTCGCGCGAGCCCGCGACGACCTCCGCGTCGAGGTCGCCGACGATCGCGCGCACGCGCCCGAGCAGCGAGAACGAGCGCAGGCCCGCGTCGTCGACGCGCCCGAAGATCGCGTAGACGTCGGCGGAGATCACGCTGAGGTCCGGGATGCGCAGCTCCGCGTGCACGGCGTCCACGCCGCGGCGCCACTCGCGGTCGACCTCGTTCGGCGCGAACGGAGAGAAGACGTCGATCGCGCTGAAGAGCAGCCCACGCCCCAGGCCCAGCGCCTGTCGCCCGACGGTCAGCTCGAGGAAGGGCAGGTGCAGCGCGACGAGCGCACGATCGAGCTCGTGACGGTGCACGTAGCCAGGCGGCGCGTTCACGACGAGGTCTTCGATCGACGCAAGGCGGAAGGGCGGATCGGCGCTCGAGGGAAAGAGGCCCGCCCCGAGGCCGTTCGCGCTCGAGGCGACCGCGCGGTGCTCGTAGGCCACCTCGGCCGAGAGATACCGGCTCAGGCGCGCGCTCACGTCGAAGCGGAGCCGGAACATCGCGGCGCCACCCGTGCTCTCCTCCAGCATCGGGTCATCCGGCGGGACGGAGAGGAGCCAGCTGCCCTTGAGCGCGCTCTCGAGCGAGAGGCGGTACTCACCGTCGTCGCTCTCGTAGAGATCGCGGGCGCGCACGGGCGGCGCAGAGAGCGCGCTCGCGAGCGCCACGCCCACCGCGACGAGCGCGACGGTGAGACGACGCCAGCGCGCGCGCAGCGCGGCGGACGCGCGCGTCCGCACCTCGTCGACGCGCGCGGGCCGGCATCTCATCGCTTCTTCTTGGTGCTCTTGGCGGCACGCGCGGTGCGCCTCGTCGGTGCGGGCTCGCGGTCTCGGGGCCTCGGCGGCGCGAGACCGGACGCGAGCACCTCCGCGAGCTCGCGGCGGAAGACGTCGGGCGCGACGTCTCCTCGCGCGTGGGCCGAGAGCAGGTGCACCGCCGTGAACTGCACCCCGATCACGATCTCGGCGCGCACGCGGCGCTCCTCCGGCGTGAAGCGCCCGGGCGCGGCGAGCTCGATCAGCTCCTCGATCCACGCGCGCCCCTGCGCGCGCTGCTTGGTCATCTCGTCTTCACCCAGCTCGTGCAGGGCGTCGAGCAGCTCGGCATCGCCGCTCATGAGCTTCGTCGTGAGCGGGAGCTCGGTCACGGACGCGAAGAGGATGTGGAGGTACTGGCGCAGCCGATCGGCGGGCGGGATCGCGCCCGTCAAGAGCGGCTCGAAGCGGTGCGTGAGCGCCGTCTTCTCGAGCGCGATCACGTGAACGAGGAGATCGGCCTTGCTCGGGTAGTAGAGATAGACGGTGCCCTTGGCCACGTGCGCGGCCAGAGCGACCTCGTCGATGCTCGTCTTCTTGTAGCCCTGCGCCATGAAGAGCTTCGTCGCGGCGCCGAGGATCCGCGCGCGCTTCTTGGCCTGCGGCGAGCCGTCGTCCTCCCCGAGGTAGTCGCGCGTGACGCGCTCGAGGTTCTCCTTGGTCCAGTGGCTCACGTGACCTCGCTTCGGCGCGCGGCCTCACGCCCCGTCGCCTCGTCGCTCACGACCCGACCGTCCTCGAGCGTCACGACGCGGCTCGCGTGCGCGATGACGCGCGGGTCGTGGGTGCTGAAGACGAAGGTCGTCCCATGATCCTTCGAGAGCTTGCGCATGAGCGCCATGAGCTGCTCGGCGTTCTTGCCGTCGAGGTTGGCCGTGGGCTCGTCGGCGAGCACGAGCCGCGGGCGAGAGGCCACGGCGCGCGCGACCGCGACGCGCTGCTGCTGCCCGCCCGACAGCTCCGTGGGCCGGCGATGCGAGAGCTCGGCCAGGCCCAGCTCGCCGAGCACCTCGAGCGCGCGCTTGCGGCGCTCGAGCGCGCCCATGCCCTGGAGCTCGAGGATGAGCTCGACGTTCTCCGCCGCGGTGAGCACGGGCACGAGGTTGTACGCCTGGAACACGAAGCCCAGCGACTCGAGGCGCAGCCGGGCGCGCGCGCCCTTGCTCATGCTCGAGAGATCGTGTCCGAGCACCTCCACCTTGCCGGCGCTCGGTCGATCGAGAGCGCCGAAGAGGTTGAGGAGCGTCGTCTTGCCGCTGCCGCTCGGGCCCACGAGCGCGAGGAAGTCGCCCGTGCGCACCTCGAGGCTGAGGCCGGCGAGGGCCTTCACCTCGATGTCGCCGGTGCGGAACGTCTTGTCGACGTTCGTCGCGATCGCGGGGGTGGCGCGCGTGGCGCCGGTGCTCGTCTGCGTGGTCTCGGTGCTCATCGGTCGACCCCCAGGGATCAGGTGGTGCGGAGGGCTGTGGCGGGATCGGTTCGCGACGCGAACCAGGCGGGATAGAGGGAGGCCAGGATCGTGGCCACGAGCGAGAGCGAGAGCGCCGTGGGGTAGAGCCACGCGCCGTACTGCGGGTGGAACACCGGATCGATGAGGACGCCCGCGAACGCCATGCGCTCGTTGCTCTGGTAGAGCGAGGAGATGTCGATGCCCACCTCGTCGAGGTGGTGCACGAGCGGCGCCGCCCACGCGAGCGCGAGCAGCGTGCTCGCGAGGCCGAGGAGCAAGCTCTCGGTGACGACGATGCGCACCAGCGTGAAGCCGCGGATGCCGATCGCCGCGAGCACCGCGAACTCCTTGCGTCGCTCGAGCACGGAGGTGAGCTGCGCGCTCGCGACGCCGAGGAGCACGACGAGCAGGATGATCGAGGTGCCGAGGCGCGAGGTGCGGTAGCTGCCCTCGATCTTCACGCGCAGGTCGGGCACGAGCTCGAGCCAGCTCAGGGCCTCGTTCTCCTCGCCGATCACCGACTGCACCTCGCGGCGCATCGGCTGCACGGCCTCCGGATCGGTCCCGAGCGAGCGCGCGACGATCGTGATCTCCGCGGCGCCCGGGCGCCCCGAGAGCTGCGCGACGTCCTCGAGCGCCACGTGCGCGATGCTCTGATCGATCGCGGTCGAGCCTGTCTCGATGATGCCGACGACCGTGACGATCGTGCTCTCGAGCTCGCCGCTCGCGGAGACCGCGGTGGCCACGAGCTCGTCGCCGAGACCGGCGTGGAGGCGCCGCGCGTGCGCGCGACCGAGGACGATCGCGTTGCGCTCGCCCGGCTCGAGGTAACGCCCCTCCGCGAGGCCCTCGAGGTATCGGAACACGCGGGGCTCCGTGCTCGCGTCGACGCCCGTGAGCACCACGTGCGCGCTCCGCGTGCCGAGGCCGAGCAGGGCCCCGACGCTCGCGCGCGGCGTCGCGACCTCGACCCACGAGAGGGCGCGCACGCCCTCGAGCGCGTGCTCGGGGTCCTCGAGGCGCATCGCCTCGTCGTGTCGCTCGAGCCAGCCGGAGGGCGCGACGCGGAGGTGTCCGAGACCTCCGCCCGCGGCGGCCTCGACGCTCATGCGCTCGAGACCGCGCACCCACGAGAGCGCGAAGAGCGCGATGCCGACGCCGAGCGCGAGCCCGATCATCGAGAGCAAGGTGCGACGGGGGTTCCGCGTCAGGCTGCGCAGCGCATACCGAGTGGACGTGCTCATCATGATCGCATCGCCTCCATCGGCTCGAGGCGGGCGGTGCTGATCGCGGGCCAGATCGCGGCGAGCACCGAGACGACGATCACGCCGACGAAGCCGGGCGCGAAGTCGCTCGCGAAGAGGTGGGGGTGGAGCGCTCCGGCGAAGGTGAGGCCGAAGAACGAGATGCTGTTCGAGCTCTCGGAGCCCATCGACTGGAGGTCGATGCCGACGTGCCCCTGGTAGCCGACGAGGAGCGCGCCGAGCACGCTGCCCGCGATCACGCCGAGGAGGCCGAGGATCAACGCCTCGGTGACGATCATGAGCACGAGGCGCAGGGGCGTGATGCCGAGCGAGAGCAGCATGGCGAGCTCACGCCGTCGCTCGAAGGTGGCCATGAGCATCGTGTTCGCGACGCCCGCGGCGGCGGCGACGAACGTGATGCACATCACGACGACGCCGTACATGCCCGCGACGCCGCGGAACGACGCCACCTCGGGCGCGAGCTCCGTCCAGGGCAGCGTCTCGAGGCCCTCGAGGAGCGGCAGCGCCGAGAGGCGCGCGGCGAGCGCGCCTGCGTCGTCGATCGAGCCCGCGCCGAGCACCGTGATCTCGCTGGCCATGTCGGGCATCACGAAGATCTCCTGCGCGGTCTCGAGCGCGACGACGATGCCGACGCGGTTCACGAGCTCGACGGGGCTCTCCAGGATGCCGCCGACCGTGAGGAGGTCGTTGGCCATCGAGCCGTCCGCGCCCTGGCCGACGACCGCGAGCTCGTCGCCGACCTGGATCCCGGTCTGTCGCGCGAGGTCGGCCCCGACGAGCGCCACGCGATCGTGCGGGCGCCCCTCGAGGGGCAGGCTCTCGAGCATGCCGCCCCGCTCCGACTCGCGCGCCACGTCGAGGCCGACGACCACGGCGGCGTGTCCGTCGATCGCGCGTGCGACGAGCGCCGGCGCGTAGATGCGAGGAAGCGCGGACGCGACGCCCGGCACGACCCGCACCGCCGCGAGGCGCTCCTCGAGGCGATCGACCGCGAGATCGGGCGACTGCTCCTCGCGCCAGCCGACCGCGTGGATCTGCGCGTGTCCGACGAAGGGGCCGGTGAGCGAGGTGAGGATGGAGTCCTGCCAGCCGTTCATCAGCCCGACGACGAGCAGCACCGCCACCTGCGCGACGCCGATCGCGCCGAGCGCGAGCAGCGTGCGGCGCACGTTGCGCCCGAGGTTTCGCCACGCGATCCGCAGGATCGAGCCCATCAGCGCCTCCGCTCGAGCTCGGTGAGCGAGAAGGTGCTCTCGGGCACGTCGGCGTCGAAGTCGATCGAGAGGTAGCGCATCTGGGTGCTGTGCCCCTGCCGATCCTGCGGCTCGAGCACGAAGCGCGTCGGCACACGCCGACCGTCGAGCTCGCGCACGTCCTCGAAGCGCATGATGCGCGACAGGCGCAGCGAGCGATCGAAGTGCCTCGCCATGCGCGGCAGGAGATCGTCTCCGACGACGAACTCGATGCGGCGCCAGAGTCCGACGGTGCCCTGGCGCGCCTCGTATCGGACGAGCCAGCCCTGGCCGTCGTCGCTCCGCCCGGTCACCGCGCCGTCGAAGTCGCGCCGGTAGCTCGAGCTCTGCGTGAGGTCGTCGTTCGTGAGGTCCGAGCCCATCCAGCTCGAGAGCATCATCGAGGGCGGCACGCGCATCGTGCGCGAGATGCGGGGGAGGTAGTTCCAGAGGCTGTTGTCGCGGCGCAGCGTGGCGGTGCCGGCCTCGCGCGCGGGCGCCTCGATCACGATGAGCGCGCGGTCCTCGCCGCGCGACCAGCTCTGCATGCGCAGCGTGCGGCTCTGCCGCGGCGTCACGACCGTGAGCTCGATGCGCGCGATCGTGCCCGTGGAGCGGTAGAGCCCGTCGAGGTGCGTCGAGATGGCGTCGAGCGTCGGAGGCGCCGCCTGCGCGAGCGCGTGGCCGCCGGTCGTGACGAGCGACGCGAGCGGAGGCGCCGCGAGCGCGAGCCCGCCGAGCCCGGAGATCAGCGCGCGGCGCGTCAGTGCGCGCCCGCGCCCCGTGTGGCCTGTGTCCATCGACGCCTCCTAGCGTGATGACTGAATGACCGTAATCGGTCAGTCGGTCAACACCCGGGCGCCGACTTTATGACCCGATGACCCGATCAGGTCATTCAGTCACTGAACGACGAGAGGGGACGGTCCTCCATCGTTCAACACCGCGCATGGCCTTGTTTCGCGGGCTCTCCACGCGAGCGCGCGACGGTTGCGCGCACGAGGCTCACGGAGACCTTTGTTTCGAGGGCTTCCGGCGAATTGGAACGATGGAGGACCGTCCCCATTTCTCAGAGGTTCGCGTCGATCGCGACGAGGCGCCCTTCGGCGTCGAAGCGCGCGGTGACCGCGCCGCCCGTCGCGTCGAGCGCGCGCACCGTCTCCTCGCCGTCTCCGCTCGGGCTGCGCGTGATCGCCATATGGTGCGCGCGCGCGTAGCTCGTGAAGGCGGCGCGCGGATCGGCCAGCGGCACGCCCATCGCGACGAGCTGGGGGAAGAGGCTCACGACGCGCAGCGCGGGGCGATCGACGGCCGGCACGAGCTCGGGCGCGTCGACGAAGAGATAGACCGAGCCGTGATCGTGGTCGCCGCGGTACGAGAGCGGGACGCCCTTCGCGAGGCCGGCCTCGCCGAGGAGGCCGAGCGCGACGAGCATCGTGTCGTCGGCGTCTTCGGGCGGCATCGCCACCATGCCCGTCTCGAGCTCGGGCACTCCGGCCCCGAGCGCGCGCACGCGGGCGGCGGCGCGTGTCGCGGGCTCCGGCCAGCCCTGGCCCAGCTCGGCCGCGCGCGCCCAGGACCAGAGCAGCGTGCCGCTCTTCGAGGAGTAGGTCGCGAAGACCTCGATGCGCATGTGCTGCGCGCCGACCACGAGCGTGCCCGCCTCGACGTCCGCCTCCCACGGCTGGCCCCCGTGCTCCTTCTCGAAGAGCAGCTGCCGCTCGAGCACGTACGCGGCGTGACGATCGAAGAGCGTGCGGAAGGCGTCTGACGGCATCGCCGCCGTATCGCACGAAACGGAGCGTCTCTCAGCAGCGATCCTCGAAGTAGACGAAGGCGTCCATGTCCTCGCTGACGCTCACGTAGAGGATCGTGTCGGCGCGCAGGCTCGGGTCGAGGGCTTCCCACGCGAGGCCCACGACGCGCGCGTGCTCGGCGGTGTCCGCGTAGACGAAGACGAGGTTCTTGGTCCACGCGTGCTCGGGCCCGACGAGCGTGGCGGCCTCGTGGAGGTCGGCGACCTTGCGCGAGAGCAACGTGCTCGCGGCCGACATCGAGTACGCGCCGTCGCGCACGCACATGCCCGTGACGGTGACGGCGCGCGTGACGCTCACGCCCACGCGCACGCCGCGGACGTCCACGACGAGGTCGGCGATCGCGCTCGGCGTCGGCGTCGTGTAGAGGACCATCGTCTCGCTCGCGACGAGCGAGGCGCCCTCGCAGCGGTGGAGGACCTCGAAGGCGAAGGCCTCGCTGTAGCCGCTCGATCCGCCGGCCGTGCCCTCGGCGAGGATGGTCTGCGCGCCCGCGCTGAGGCGCATGGCCTCCGCGCGCGAGAAGCCCTCCGCGAAGGTGCTCGTGTTGTCGACGGAGTAGGGCAGCTCGTCGAGGAGCTCGTCGTCGAGCGTGCCGCACGTGCCCGAGATCGCGAGGATCGGATCGAAGGCCGCATCGAGCGCGGGTGCGCCCGCGTCGAGCGGCGTGGGCGCATCGAGCGGGATCGGTGCGTCGCCCGCGGCGAGCACGTCGTCCAGCCCAGGGGCATCGAGCGCGGCGGCATCGGGCGTGGGGGCATCGAGCGCGACGTGCGCGTCGAGGGGGCTCGAGGCGTCGGGCTCGACGATGTCTCCGCCGCAGCCGATCGCGAGGAGCGAGACGACGAGCGACCACGGAGCGGCGAAGGCATGGGACGAGCGCATCGCCGCGAGCCTACCGCGTGCCGGGCGATCGGCCCTCGTCAGACACCACCGGCGGGGCGCAGCGCGCCGCTCCGCTCGCCGAGCGCGCCGACGTCGCAGCGGAAGCGGCTACCGCCCGAGAGAGGCTCGGTGGCGATGACGATGCGGCCATCCGCCGGGCAGGTCGCCTCGACCTCGGGGCAGTTGCCGCAGGTGTCGTCGTTGTAGTCGAGCCGCGTGCTCGCGTCGGTGCACGCCGCGCCGACCGCGCACGCGCGCATCACCGGATCGCCCTCGCACCGGCGACCGACGCCGCAGCCGCACGAGGCGCGCACGAGCTCGCCGGGCTCGCAGGCGAAGGTGACGTTCGGCCCGGCGAAGACCGGCGTCGCGCGGAGCTGCCAGCGGCAGGTGTACGGGGCCGTCGTGTCGTCGTAGTTCGGGCGCGCGAACGTGTGGACCGCGATCATGCCCGAGCTCGGGCAGTACGTGGTCGCGTGGGGGCAGGACGTCTCGTCGAGGCAGACGTCGTTGTTCGTCGTGATCGTCACGGCCTGCGCCTCGGTGCACTCGCCACGCGCGAGCGCGGGGTCACAGAGACGGATGCCGGCCCGTCCGTCGCACTCCTCGCCCAGGCCGGCGCAGCCGCAGCTCACGTCGATGCGCTCTCCCGGTGTGCAGCGCACGATCGCGTCGCGGTTGGCGCCGCGCTGCGCGCAGCCTCCGACGGACGTGAGGAGCGCGACCGCCACGAGGGCCAGGGTGCGAGGGTGACGCGAGGCCGCGAGGGCCGGGAGCCAGGGCATGGGCCGCTATAGTAGCGGCCATGTCCGCTCCCGTCCTTCCGCCGCTCTCTCGTGCGCCGCTCTCCGAGTCGCGCTCGTTCTTCGCCGTCGAGCTCGAGCCCGAGGGGCGTGCGCTCGAAGGGGGAGGGCGAGCGCCGGAGGTCGTGATGCTCGAGCAGCGCCTCTTGCCGAGCGAGGTCGTCTACCACCGCTACACGAAGGTCGACGAGGTCGCGCGCGCGATCCGCGACATGGTCGTACGGGGCGCGCCGGCGATCGGCATCGCGGCTGCGTACGGGCTCGTGCTCCAGGCCTACGCCGAGCGAGGCGATGCGACGACGTTCCTCCTCGCGATGGGCATCGCGGGGCGTGGCCTCGGCGCGACGCGACCGACGGCGGTGAACCTGGCGTGGGCCATCGCGCGCATGAGCCGGCGCGCGGCCGAGAGCGCCAAGCTCGACCCGGACACGCGGGCTCGCGCGATGCGCGAGGAGGCCGAGGCGATCCACCGAGAGGACGTCGCGGCGTGTCGTGCGATGGGCGCGCTCGGGGCGAAGGACGTGCCCGAGGGCGCGACGATCGTGACGCACTGCAACGCAGGCGCGCTCGCGACCGGTGGCTACGGCACTGCGCTCGGCGTGATCCGCGCGGCGCATGCGGCGGGCAAGCTCGCGCGCGTGCTCTCGTGCGAGACGAGGCCGTACCTCCAGGGCGCGCGCCTCACGTCGTGGGAGCTCCACCAGGACGGCGTGCCCGTCGAGGTGATCACCGACTCGATGGTCGGTCACTACCTCTCGCGCGGAGAGATCCAGTGGGCGGTCGTCGGCTCCGATCGCATCGCGGCCAACGGGGACGTGGCGAACAAGATCGGCACCTACGGCCTGGCCGTGCTCTGCGACGCGCACGAGGTGCCCTTCACCGTCGCGGCGCCGTGGAGCACCGTCGATCTCGCGACGCCCACGGGCGCGGCGATCCCGATCGAGGAGCGCTCGCGCGAAGAGGTCGCGAAGGTCGGTGGCGCGACGCTCGTCGCCGACGGCATCCCGTGTCGTCACCCCGCCTTCGACGTGACGCCGGCCCGCTACGTCGAGAAGGTCTACACCGAGCGAGGCGCCTTCTCCCCCAAGCGCGGCGAGGGCCCCGCGGTGCTGCGACGCTCTGGACATGGGGACGGTCCTCCATAGTTCAAAACCGCCGATCGCCTTGTTTTCGTTGGTCTCGCGGGCCCGAGTGCTGCTTCTGCGCGGACAGACCGCGCGAAACCACGTGTTTCGAGGGCGTTCATCGAATTGCAACTATGGAGGACCGTCCCCATTTCGTCGCGCTTGTCCGTCCCCATTTCGTCGCGCTTGTCCTCGCGTGCGCGTGGCTCGATCCTCCGATCCATGCGCGTGCGCGAGCGTCTTGCGGTGTGGCTCCTCGTGGGGTCGGTCGTGCTCGGTATGGGCTGTGAGGCCCGGCGCGAGCTCGCGGTGGGCCTGCAGACCGACTTCGTGCCGGGCATCGAGTTCGACGACGTGCGTGTGGAGCTCGACGGAGTCGAGGCGGCGCGTCGTGCGGTGGACGTGGACGACTCGTTCGCGCGGCCGACCACGCTGCTCGAGCGGACCGACGTCGCGCCGGGCCGCCGTCGCATCCGCGTGGCGCTGCTGCTCGATGACACCGAGATCGTGCGACGCACCGTCGAGATCCCGCTTCGCGACCGGTACCTCGCCACGGTCGTGATCACGCGCTCGTGCCGCGAGGTGAGCTGCCCCGGCCCCGGCGACTCGGCCGACGAGAGCTCGTGCTCCGGCGGTGTCTGCGTCCGCCCCGACTGCGGCACCGAAGGTGCGCCGGCGTGCCCCGATCCGCAGTGCTCGGCGACGCGGGCCTGCGAGGCCTCGAGCACCTCGTGCGTGGCGCCGGTGTGCGTCGAAGGGCTCTGCCTCGAGCTGCCGCGCGTGGGCGCGTGCAGCGCCGAAGAGATCTGCGTGCCCGGCACGGGCTGCGTGCTGCGGCCGAGCGAGACGCCCGATGCCGGCGTGCCGCTCGACGCGGTGATCGTCGAGTGCACCACGGACGCGCAGTGCACCGCAGGGGCCTGCGAGGACGCGCGCTGCATCGACGGTGCGTGCGTGGCGACCTCGCGCTGCGCGGTCGGAGAGTCGTGCTGCGGCGGTGGCGTGTGCGCCGTGGACTGCGCGAGCGCCACGTGTGCGGGTCAGCCCGCGGGCACCGTGTGCCGCGCAGCGAGCGAGCCGTGTGACGCGGAGGAACGCTGCGACGGAACGAGCCCGACGTGTCCGCCCGATGGCTTCGCTGCACCCGGCACCGAGTGTCGCGCGGCCGTCGATGCGTGCGACGTCGCCGAGCAGTGCAACGGCGCGGTGCCGACGTGCCCGAGCGATGGCTTCGCGGGTGTCGGCACGACGTGCCCGGGCGGAGTGTGCAACGGCCTCGGCGCCTGCGGCCCGTGCAGCGAAGGAGCCGTGTGCTCCACGGGCAACGTCTGCGAGCGTGGCGAGCTGCGCTGCGGAAGCGGCGCCCCCGTGTGCGCGGCGGCGGGACCGGCGGCGCCGGCGACGATCTGTCGCGACGCGGCAGGTCCTTGTGACATGGCCGAGACCTGCAACGGCGGCACGAGCTGTCCGCCCGATGGCTTCCTGAGCGGCCCGACGTGTCAGCCCGCCGCGGGGCCCTGCGACATGGCCGAGACCTGCGACGGAACGAGCGCCGCGTGCCCCACGGATCGACGCCTCATGGGCGTGGTGTGTCGCGCCGCGACGGGCGTGTGCGCGCGCGATGCGCTCTGCGACGGCGTGAGCGACGCGTGCCCCGCGAACCCCCTGCGCAGCAGCGGCGTCTGCCGCGTCTCGAGCGGAACGTGCGATCTCGCCGAGTCGTGCGACGGCAGCAGCGCGGACTGTCCGGGCGATGCGCGTGCACCGGGAGGCACCGAGTGTCGCGCGAGCACGGGCACGTGCGACCCCGCCGAGGCGTGCGACGGCAGCAGCGCGTCGTGCCCGTCGAACACCTTCGCAGGCGCGGGCACGCCGTGCATGGGCGGCACGTGCAACGGCGCCGGCACGTGCGTCGCGAGCTGCGGCGTGGTGCAGGACACCTACGCCTCGGGCGCGATGCCGTTCGGCGTCGCGATGATGGACTGTCGACGCGCGGTGGTCGGGCTCTTCGGCGACACGCGCATGTTCGTGATCGACGTGGCGGACTCGATCATCGGGCTCGTCGACGTCGGCGTGCCGACGCTGAACGTGACCATCGACGTCTCCGGTACGCGCGCGTACGCGGCCACCGCCGACGGGCGCGTCGCCGTGGTGACCTTGCCCGCGGGCCCGGTCACGTTCCTGCCGGCGATGGTCGACATGCGGTGGGCCGCGCAGAATCCGGCCTCACCCGCCGATGTCTGGGTGCTCTCCACGGCCGGCGTGCGCGGCATCGACGCCACGACGGGGGCGCCGCGCTTCTCGGTCGGCGTGGGCTTCGCCGACCCGAACGGCATCGCGTTCGACCCTGCGACGGGCGACGTCTACGTGTCGGATCGGGCCATGGGCGTGGCGCGCTTCGACGCCGCGGGTGGCCTGCGCGCGGGCCCCACGATGCCGTGTGCTTCGCCGCAGGCCCTCGTGTGGAACACACGCCTCGGGCGCGCGCACATGGCGTGCGAGGGTGGCGAGGTGGTCACGCTCACGCCCGGGCTGGTCGTCGAAGATCGTGACCCCGTGCCGGGCGCGTTCGGCCTCGCGATCAGCAGCGACGAGTCGATGCTCGCCGTCACGTCGCCGTCGATGAACCGCACGCACGTCTACCGCATCGCCGACGGCAGCGTCGTCATGGACTTCGCGGGCACGACGCCTCGGCGCGTGGCCTTCACCGACGGCGATCGGTTCGTCGTGATCACGAGCCAGGCCTCGGGCATCGACGTGCTGCGCCTGCCCTGACGTCGACCTCGCACCTCGCGCTACGCTCCGTCCGCGCATGAAGGCTCATCCGTTCGGACCGCCGCGCCCGCCGTTCGCGGGCTGGCCGGTGCAGGTCGTCGATGCACGCATCGGCTACGTGTGGTTCGTGGCACCCAACGTCTTCGTCTCGCAGGCCCACGTGCGCCACGCGAGCGTCGAGTGCGCCCACGCGATCCACGACTGGATCGATCGCGTCCATGCGGCGCGGCGCGCCGAGATCGACGACGCCGGTGGGCTCGCGTGCCTGCACGACTGGAGCGCGCTCGAGGGCTACGACGCGGCGGCGCGCCGCGCGTATCAGGAGCGCATGCGCTCGCGCCCGCGCGGCTACCTGAAGCTCGCGTACACGGTCGTGCCCGCGAGCTCGCCGCTGCTCCGCATGGCGGTCGAGGCGGGCAACCTCGCGGCGCAGATCGGCAGCGGTGGTCGCATCATGCTCGCCACCGACGCGGCGAGTGCGCTCGCGAAGCTCCGCATCCACGCGCCCGCGACCTCGGAGCGCTTCCCGGGCACCTGAGCGCGGTGCGCTTGACGCGGGCCGCCGGCACGGCCGAGCCTTTCCGTCCCATGAGCGCGCGGACCTTCGTCGAAGCCCAGTTGCGTGCGCTGTCGGAGGTCTCGGCCGCGGGGCTGGCCACGGTGTCCGTGGTCGTCGCGACCGACCGCGAGGCGCTCGATGCGCTCGAGGATCGTGCGGTCATCGAGGGCTACGCCGTCGCCCACGCGTCGCTCGACGAGCACGGCCTGCACGGCCTGCCCGAGGTCGTGCGTGCGCTCGCCGCGAGCGTGCACCTCGGCAGCGCGCGCTCGAAGAAGCGCGGGCTCGTCGCCGCGCTCGGCACGTTCGCCGACAAGCACGGCAAGCGCACCCTCGAGACCTTCGACGAGCGTGCGCGGGGCGAGGGACTCGTGGGAGAGCTGAGGCGCCTGGCGCGAGCGTTCCTCGAGAGCGCGACGGGCAAGCCCTCGGCGCGAAGGCTCGACGCGTGGCTCTCGGGAGAGGCGCCGGCCGACGTGGACGCGGGGCCCGAGCTCCGCTTGCTCGGACCGGCGACGGCCAAGGGCGCGCTCGCGGCGATGACGCGGCTCTTTCGTGTGCTCGGCGCGCGCGGCACGCTCCTCGTGCTCGACGAAGGCGAGGCGCTCGTCGATCTGAGCCCCGCGCGCCGCGATCTCGCGTACACCGTGCTGCGCGAGCTCGTCGACAACGCGGACGGACGCGGCGGGATGATCGCGACGAAGCTGCTCGTGGCGGGCGATGCCAAGCTCGTGACGCGTCGCCACGCGATCTTCGAGCACGAGGCGCTCGCGACGCGCGTCGTCACGCTCGAGCCGGAGGCCGCGCCCACACCCCACGCGACCCTGGTGCACCTCGACGAGACGCCCGATCTGCTCGATCGCGAGCGCACGCTCCTGCCCCGCCTCTCGGAGGTGCCTCGCGTGGCCGACGCGCGCGTGCCGCACCTGCGCGCGCTCCTGCGCCTCGGGCAGGGCCTTCCACCGCTCGAGGCGACGACGGAGCTGACCGTCGGCCTCGACGAGGTCGACGCGCGCATCGATCAGCTCTTTGCGACCTCGAGCCACGACGGCTCGGTCTTCGCGGTGCTCGTGGGCGAGTACGGCGCCGGAAAGACGCACCACCTCCTGCACCTCGAGGCGCGCGCGCTCGGCACCAAGCGTCCGGTGATGCGCCTGGCGGTCGAGCGGCTCGACGAGGATCTCGGCAACCCGCAGCGGCACCTCCGGCGCCTGCTCGAGAGCACGCTCGTGCCCACGGCCGCGCGAGGCCGCGGGGGCGAGCGATCGCAGAGCGTCTTCGCGTGCCTCGAGTCCTGGCTCGGCGCGGAGAGCTCGCGGCGCAAGCTGCTCGAGGCCCTCGAGGCCCTCGAGGCGAGCGACAGCGAGGTCGCGGGGCACGCCTCGAGCTGCCTCGTCGAGGGCGCGATCGACGATCGTGCGCTCGTCACGCTGCTCTCGGCGCTCGATCTCCACGACAAGCCGGGCGCGTCGAGCTACCGGCGCGATGCGTACCGACGCCTGCTCCTCTGGCTCGAGCTGCTCGCGCGCGTCGAGGGCTGCGAGGGCCCCGTCGTGATCCTCGACGAGGCCGAGAACCTCTACCGCCCCGGCGTCTCGCGCGCCGAGCGGCGCACGGCGCTGCGCTCGCTGGGCTTCTACTGCGGCGGCACGATCCCGCGCGCGTGCGTGGTGCTCGCGGTCACGCCCGAGACGCTCGTGTCGCTGCGCGAGGAGGCCGGTGAGCTGCTCGACGAGATCGAGGAGCAGGTCACGGCGCTGCCGCAGGAGGACGTCGCGATGCTCCGCCGGCGCCTCCTCCGCGCGAGGCCTCTCGACGTGAAGAAGCTCGACGCCGAGCAGCGCCGCGAGCTCGCCGAGCGCGTGCGCATCGTGCACGGCAAGGTGCGCGGACGCCTGGACGATCCCGACTGGTCCGCGTGGGTCGAGCGCGCCCAGAAGGAGAGCAAGACGCCGCGCGAGCTCCTGCGCCGCGCGATCGAGCGCCTCGAGCGCCTCGCGTTCGTGGGGGGCTGACGGCGGTGCAGCTCGCGCGTCTCGTCGCGCTCTCGTCGCGGGTGGCCAAGGAGCGAGGCCGCAAGGCGAAGGCCGCGTTGATCGCGGAGCTCCTGCGCGAGCTGCGTGATCGCGACGTGCGCCTCGGGGTGAGCTACTGCGCCGGCGAGGTGCCGCAGGGCAAGGTCGGCGTGGGATACGCGACGCTGCGGACGCTCGCTGCGGAGTCGAGGCCCGCGTCGGAAGGGAGCACGCTCTCGCTGCTCGACGTCGACGACGCGATCACCGAGCTCGCCTCGATCGAGGGCGCGGGCTCCGCGCGTCGTCGCAAGGAGGTGCTCGCTGCGCTGCTCGCGCGCGCGACCGAGGCCGAGCGCGACTTCGTGGTCGCGCTGCTGGTGTCGGAGCTGCGGCAGGGCTCGCTCGCGAGCTCGATGCTCGAGGCCGCGGCGCTCGCCTCCGGGATCGAGGCGCGCGCGCTGCGCCGCGCGGCGATGCTCGCGGGCTCGGAGGTGGAGGCTGCGACCGTCGCGCTCACGGAGGGCGCGGCGGGGCTCGCGCGCTTCGCGCTCACGCCGTTCGTGCCCGTGCTGCCGATGCTGGCCTCCCCGTGCGCGGATCCGACCGAGGCGCTGTCGCAGCTGGCCGAGGGCCGAGGGGAGAGCGCGGCGCTCTTCGAGCTCAAGCTCGACGGCGCGCGCGTGCAGGTCCATCGCGACGGAGAGGTCGTGCGCGTGTGGAGCCGCGCGATGAACGAGGTGACCGATCGGGTGCCCGAGGTCGTGCGCGCGGCGCGCGCGATGCCAGCGCGGCGGTTGATCCTGGACGGTGAGGCCATCGCCCTCCGGCGCGACGGCTCGCCCGAGCCCTTCCAGATCACGATGAAGCGCTTCGGCCGCACGAAGAACGTCGAGGCGATGGCGGCGTCGCTGCCGCTCACGCCCGTCTTCTTCGACGTGATGCTGCTCGACGACGAGGTCCTGCTCGACGTCCCGCTCGTGCGGCGCCGCGAGATCCTCGCGCACCTCGTCGGCACCGTGCGCGAGCACGCGCGCCTGCCGACCGGCAGGATCTGCGAGCGCGCAGACGAGGCCGAGCGCTTCTACGCGGACGTCGTGGCGGAAGGCCACGAGGGCCTCATGGCGAAGTCGCTCGAGGGCCTCTACGAGGCCGGCCACCGCGGCAGCGCGTGGCTCAAGATCAAGCCCGCGCACACGCTCGATCTCGTCGTGCTCGCGGTCGAGCGAGGCAGCGGGCGCCGCTCGAAGTGGCTCTCGAACATCCACCTCGGCGCGCGCGACCCGAGCGGTGGATTCGCCATGGTGGGCAAGACCTTCAAGGGCATGACCGACGCGATGCTCGCGTGGCAGACCGAGCGCTTCACCGAGCTCGCACGCGAGCCGAGCGCGCTGCCTGATCCGGGCGCGCTGCCTGATCCGGGCGCGCTGCCTGATCCGGGCGCGCTGCCTGATCCGGGCGCGCTGCCTGATCCGGGCGCGCTGCCTGATCCGGGCGCGCGGGCCGATCCGAGCGCGTGGGTGATTGCCCTCCGCCCCGAGCAGGTCGTCGAGGTCGCGATCGCCGGCGCGCAGGTCTCCCCCGAGTACCCCTCCGGCCTCGCGCTCCGCTTCGCCCGCGTGCGCCGCTACCGCGACGACAAGCGCCCCGAAGACGCGAGCACCCTCGACGAGGTCCGCGCCCTTCTTCCGAAGTGAGGCCTACGCGGCAAGGCCGCAATCGGACCTCGGACCGCGCCGTCACTCCATGTCACATCGATGGGCCGCGTTGATCGCAGTGGACCGACCCCAGCACGTCCGCGGCCAGCGTGAGGGAGTAGGCGAGCTCCCAGTGTTCGGGGAACGGTACCTCGGTCGCGAGCAACTCGTACGGAGTGGGCGGCGCACGGCTGAAGGGTGCCCAAACAGCGCAGTCCTCCGGGATCAACTCGGCGAGAAAGGACCACATGCGAACGCACTCCCGCGGAGCCTCGCCGCAGGATGACGGCATCACGCCCGGCCCGAGGGGATCGACGAACAAGGCACCGAGGTCGCAGTGGCCCGCGGCGGCGCAGGTGACGCCACACTCCTCCAGCGAGTCGAACGCGCCGCGGCCCTCGTCGGTGCATTCAGGCCCACGGGCGATGCGGCAGCGAGTCCCGTCGAAGGCGACACCGCCGCGCCCCTCGCAGGGCCCCACCGCGTTGGCGTCCTGCACGACGCACGTGAGCCCTTCGGGGATCGGGCGACCCGTGCACACGAGGCCCATGGGGTCGGGCGCCGCATCGGGCCAGGGGGTGTCTCTCGCGACGAAGACGTCTGTCGCGGCCGCGTCGACCACGGCGGCCGCGGCAACATCCATCCCCGCATCACCCGCGGAGGCGTCGTCGGCAGCCTGGGTGCCAACGCAGCCGACGAGGAAGACTGCGATCGCACGGAGTACACGGGTCATTGGTACCACCCCACGAAGACGGGGTCGTGCAGACCCGGGACTGGCGTGTCGTGGCTCACACCGCCCGCCATGGCCTCACATCGAAGGGTCGCGTTGGTCACACGTGACGTAGCCGACGACATCTGCTGCGAGCGTGAGGGAGTAGAGCAACTCCCAGTGCTCTGGAAACGGAACCTCGGAGGAATAGACCTGAAACGGAGTCGGCCCCGCGCCGCTGAATGGCGCCCAGCGGGAACAATCCTCCGGGATCAGGTCCCCACGCAGCGCCCACATCCGGAAGCACTCGCGCGGAGCATCGCCACAGAACGATGGCAGGATGGCGGCCTCCGGGGGGCTGGGAAAGAGCGAGAACATGTCGCAGTGGCCGGCGGCGGCGCAGGTGACGCCACACTCCTCCAGCGAGTCGAACGCGCCGC
>JBILLJ010000181.1:0-15700 GCA_044376125.1 Sandaracinaceae bacterium | reverse complement strand
CGCGCGTAGATGCCCGCGATCTCCTTGCCGCCGACGTAGATCTCGCGCGAGCGCTTGGCGATGCCATCGACCATGACGCTCGCGCACTGCTCGGCGGTGATGCCGTGCTTGTTGGCCTTGGCGCGCGAGTCGCTCTTCTGCGCCTCGCCGCCGCCCGCGCGCTCGATCGCCTTGATCGCGATCTCGGTGTCGACGAAGCCGGGGCAGACCATCGTGACGGCGATGCCGTCCTTGTGGCCCTCGGCGCGGAGCGACTCGAAGAAGCCGTGGAGGGCATGCTTGCTCGCGGCGTAGCCCGAGCGGAACGGCGTGCCGACGTAGCCGGTCACGCTCGAGACGACGACGAAGTGCCCGCCGCCGCGCGCCTTCATCTCCGGAAGGAGCGCCTTGGTCAGCGCGACCACGCCGAAGTAGTTGACCTCCATGATGCGGCGGTCCTCCTCGAGCGCGGTCTCGGCGACGAGCGAGCGCTGCCCGATGCCGGCGTTGTGCACCATCACGTCGACCTTGCCGAACGCGGCGAGGGCCTGCTCGACGTAGCTCTTGGCGAGATCGGTGCGGGCCACGTCCATCGGGAGGATCGCGACGTCCTCGGGGCGCACGCAGCGCGCCTTGAGCTTCTCGAGCAGCTCGGCGCGGCGCGCGGAGATGACGAGGCGCGCCCCCTCGCGGACGAGCTGGAGGGCGAGGGCCTCCCCGATGCCGGAGCTCGCGCCCGTGACCCACACGACCTTTCCCTGGAACCGCGACTTGGACATGGGCCGAACCCTACACCCGCCGGTCCGCGGAGACAGCCGAGGCTCGACGGGCAGGTGGGAATAACCCGCGAGGGCCGCCCGTCGATGGCTCGTGCCGCGCCGTGCGTTCGTCCGCGCCCTGCCTGCCCTCGCCGCGCTCCTCGCGCTCGGCGTCGCGCTCGTGGCCGACGCGCAGCCCGCACGAACCGAGCGGCAGCGCGCGCTCCGCCGCGATCCGGCGCTCGTGGTGGCGCGCGAGATCCGGCGGCGCGTCGCGACCTTCCCGAACTTCCGCGGTCAGGTCCCGCACGGTGTGTTCACCGAGGATCCCGCGCGCGTGTTCGCGGTGCGCGCGACGCCCGAGTGTCTCGCGGAGCTGGATCGCATCACCAGAGAGAGCCCGGGCTTCACGCACGAGTCCTTCCGCACGGGGCGCTCGCCGATCCCCTCGCCGGTCCGTCTCGAGGGCAACCTCCTCGGCGTCTCGTTCCGCAAGATGCGCGACGGCGCGCCGTTCATCGTGAGCTGCGAGCTGGCGGCCAGGCTGCCGCGCGTCGCGGCGGTGCTGCGCGATCACCACGTCTCGGAGGTCTTCGTGCTCAGCTCGTGGCGCCTCGAGCCGCGCACGAGCTTCCACACGATGGGCATGGCGCTCGATCTCGCGCGCTTCGTGCGGGACGACGGCACCGTGCTCGACGTCGAGCACGACTACCCGATGCATCCGGATCACCCGACGTGCGACGGCATCGAGCCCACGCCCGCGACGGATCCGGGCCGCGCGCTCGAGGCGCTCGCGTGTGACCTCGCCGAGCGCGCGGGGCTCTCGACCGTGATCACGCCCGACTACTCCGAGGGCCACCGCGATCACTTCCACGTCGACGTGCGCCCCGAGGATCCGCGCCTCTTCGTTCGTTGATCGCGCGCGTGCGCGCTCTGTCATCATGCGGGCGTGACGTCGCACCGAGGATCCGCTGGAGCCTCTCTCGCTGCGCTCTCCGTGGTCGCGCTGGCCTCGAGCGCTGGCTGTGGGCGCATCGACTACGACGCGCAGGACGCGGGTCGCGACCTCGACGCCACGAGCGCGCTGGACGTGGCACTGCCGGATGCGCCGGGCCTCGACGCGCCGCTGCCCGACGCGGTGCTGACGCTCCTCGACGCGCCGCTGCCCGATGCGCCCCTGCTCGACGCGCCCCTGCTCGACGCGCCCGCCCCCGATGCGGCGCTCGCACCCGACGCGTTCGCGTGCCCGCCGGGCGAGCGGCTCGTCATGGGCCGGTGCGTGCCGCCGGTGCGCCAGCTCGACCTCGACGGCGACGGCATCGGAGACCTCGTGATCGGTGCCCAGCAGGCACCGCCCTCGGCGCAGGGCGCGGCGTTCTTCTACCGCGGCTCCGCGACCGGGCCGGTGCTGATCGACACGTTCCGCACGGGCAACGCCGACGAGCGTGTGGGCTTCGCGGTGGTCGACGCGCACGACACCAACGGTGATCGCCTCGATGACGTGATCGTGAGCGGGCACAACTTCGGCGCGGGCAGCGCGTACGTCTTCCACGGTGGCTCCGCGAGCTACGCGACGGCGACCTCGCGCCTCACCGCGACACCGAGCAGCGAGTTCGGCCAGTTCCTCTGCGGTCTGGGCGACGTGACGGGTGACGCGTGGGCCGACGTCGTCGTGGCCGAGGACGGCGCCGCACGCCTGCACCTCTTCCGCGGGCGCGACGTGGGCCTGCTCACGACGCCCAGCGCGACGCTGACCGCGCCCGACCTCCAGCAGATCGGCGACGGCGGTGACGTCGACGGCAACGGCAGGGGCGACGTCGTGCTGCGTGGTGTCACGGGTACCGAGGGCCACCTCTACGTGTACCTCTCGCTGACGTCGGCACCGGCGATGCCGAGCCTCACGATCCGCGCGGGCGCGGGCGCGACGTACACGGGCCTGGCCAGCGCGCGCCTCGACCCCGATGCCGCGGCCGACGTCGTCGTCGGCACGAGCGACGGCACCGTGCGCGTCCATCGCGGGAGCGCCACGGGGCCGTCCGCCGCGGCGTCCGCGACGCTCGCGACGCCGATGGGCGCGAGCGCGTTCGGCACCGTGATCGCGAACGTCGGAGACCTCGACGCCGATGGCGACGACGAGCTCGCGATCGCCTCCGACGTGGGCGGCGCCGCGACCGTGCACGTCTACGCAGGCCAGGACGCCGATCCCTTCGCGACGCGGGCCACGAGCATTCCACTTCCCTCTGCGGCGGGGCGCACGCGTCTCTCGCTCGGCGCCGCCGACGTGGACGGCGACGGGCTCGCGGAGCTCGTCGTCGGTGATCCGACACGACAGCACGTCTACCTCTACGCGGATCCGATGGGCTCGCCCTCGCTCGCCTACGACCTCTCCGACCCGAGCGCGACGGCCTTCGGGTTCTCCGTCGCCTCGCGCTGACGATCCGCGCGCCGCGTTCGCGTCGCGTACGCCCGCGCGTTGTTGGTAGGCTCGCGCCCGCATGTGGCTCCTCCTCCAAGCGAGCACGAGCGCCGCGCGCGAGCTGCCGGGCGGCTATGGCGCGTCGCTCCTGCAGTCGCTGCTCGCGCTCGCGGCCGTGTGCATCCTCGCGTGGGTCGTCCTGCGCTGGAGCGCACAGCGCGGGCTCGGCACCGGCGCGGGTCAGCGCGTGCAGGTCATCGAGCGCGTGCCCCTCGATGCACGACGCTGGGTGTACCTCGTGAAGATCGGAGAGCGCGTGCTCGTGCTCGGCGCGGGCGACGGAGCCTCGCCCACGCTGCTCACCGAGCTGGCCGCGAAGGATCTCCCCGACGCGCCCAGGACGCGCTCGTTCCTCGAGGTGCTGCGCAACGCGCGCCCCGACGACGCGCGCGAAGGCTCCGCTGGCACACGCGAAGGCTCCGCGACGGCACGCGAAGGCTCCGCGGCGGCACGCGAAGGCTCCGCGACGGCACGCGAAGGCTCCGCGGCGGCACGCGAAGGCTCCGCGGCGGCACGCGAAAGCTCCGCGGCGGCAAACGAAAGCTCCGCTGGCGACGGCTCCACACGCGAAGGCTCGGTGTCCTGACCCACTGCGCGGTCGGACGCGGGCGATCGGTCACTCGCGATCGACGCAGGTGAGCTCCACGCGCTCGCGGCCGGTCCACGCGACGCGCGCGCCATCGGGCGAGACGTCCATCGCGTGGTGCTGCACCGCCCCGGCCATCGCGTCGAGGCTCGCCACCTCGAGGAACGTCGAGGGCGCGTGGAGCGAGAGCGCGTCGATGCGCGCGGCCACGATCTCGCCGAGCGGCGTCGCGGTGACGGCCCGCGCGAGCGGGATCTCGGGGAGATCGCGCGCGCTCCCATCGAGGCCATAGAGGCGCGCGACGCCACCGAAGTAGAGCGCGCCGACGAAGTGCGTGTCGTCGACGAACACGAGCGCGCTCGGTCCACGCACGATGCGCGACGAGACCTCCTCGGGCGTGACGTCGGCCCCGCTGGCGAGCGCGATCACGGTCGGTGGATCCTCGAGCGCGCCGACGACCACGTGGGTGCGCGCGGGGGAGCGGACCAGGAGCACCGGATCGTTGCGGAGCGCGAGGCTCGCGCGCGAGCGCTCCGCGAGGCTCGCGCGATCGAGCACGACGAGCTCGGTCCGGCTCGCGAGGAGCAGCGCGTCGTCCTCGATCCCGATCGCGGACGCCTCGAGCGAGAGCGGCGTGCGTCGCACCGCGCCGTCTTCCTCGAGCACGAGCTCGCTGCCCTCGATCCACGCGAGCGTGCGGCCCGTCGCGTCGATGGCCGCGCGGCCGTCGAGCGGCGCGAGGCGCCGCACCGCGAGCTGCGAGTCGGGATCCCACAGCACGCCCTCCGACAGGAGGTGGCCCGAGGCGTCGAGGCCGAAGCCGTGTCGCGGCGCACCGTCCATCTGCGCCGCGCGGAGCCAGGCGACGCCACCGAGAACGCCGCCGCTCGAGGCATGGAGCGCCACGTGATCGCGCGAGAGCAGGACCGAGTCGGAGGGGCCCACGTCCAGGGTCCAGGCGTCGCGCACGTCGGTCGAGACGCGGGACCGCTCCGCGAGCGGCGCGTCGCCCGGAGGCACCGAGAGCGCGACGAGCTCCGCGTCGTCGCGTGCGACCACGAGGCGCGCGCCGTCGTCGGACCACGCGAGCGGGAACGCGAGGAGCGTGGGCGAGCGGTCGACGAAGGAACGCGTCGCGCCATCGGACACCCGCACGACGACGACGATCTCGCTCGCACCGGCGCCTCGCTCGGCCCGGCTCGCGGCGAGGTGCGAGCCATCGGGGGAGAAGCTCACCTCACGCACGGCACCGAGCGGAATCTCGCGCACGAGCGCGCCGGTCACGACGTCGACGAGGAGCACGCCCCGCTCGCTCACGAACGCGACGAGACGACCATCGGGCGAGACGTCGAAGCCGTCGGGCAGCGGTCCGGTGAGCGCGAGCTCGCGGATCGAGCCGTCGGCGAGCGACACGACGCGAAAGCCCTCCGAGTACGCGACCGCGATGCCTGCCGCCGGCGCGATCGCGACGTGCGCCACGCCGCAGCAGCCGCGCGCGACCCGCACGTCGCGCACGACCCGACCGTCGCTCACCGAGAGCTCGCGCAGTCCGTCGGAATGGCCGACGAAGAGGCGAGACCCATCCGCCGAGAACGCGAGCGAGGAGGCGTTGCCCGAGCGGCCGCTCGGCGCACCGAGCGTGCGGAGCTCGCGGCCCGTCGCCGCGTCGAGGAGCGTCACGGTCTCGAAGTTGGCGAGCGCGACGAGCGAGCCGTCCGGCGAGATCGCCGAGACCGCGACGAAGCGACCGCCGACACCGCCGCACGCACGGAGGCCGGTGGCGCGCGCGATGGCTGCATCGACGGGACCCACGTCGAGGCGCGCCGCGTCGCTCGCACCGGCGGCGTCGCTCGTCGCGCGCGCGTCGTCGGATGCCACGCTGGCGTCGGGATCGATCGTGTGCGTCGTGCCGCACTCACAGCCGATCGAGAGAGAGCCCGCGAGCACCGCGAAGAGGGCGTGTGTGCGCATGCGGGACAGAAGAGCCCGTGCGCGGAGGTCGCGCGAGGAAAACGGGATTAAACCCTCGCGGATCAGGGACCCAGGAGCCAGTCGCGGAGCGGCGGAGCGGCCGCGTCGGGCTGCGGGATCATGCCGTCGGACGTGATCGCGGAGCGACGCAAGAAGAACGAGACGCCGGCGTGCTCGCTGCTTCCGTCGAGCGCGACGAGACGAACGTGATCGCCGTGCTGCACGGCCAGGACGCGCCGCACCGCACCGTCGGAGCGGCGGACGAGGCGTGCGCCGAGCACGTCGACGAGGACGAGCGCATGCGGGCCGAGCGCGGCGATCCCGTGGGTGCATCCACCTTCGACGACGCGTGAGACGGGCGCCTCGCCGTCGAGGCGCGTCCACGTGAGGACGTCCTCGTCCTCCGCGCAGCTCAGCACGTCGGTGCGGGTCGTGCGGATGCGCATGCCACGCAGAGGCGCGACGGGCGTCAGCCCAGGCAGCCGTGCAGCGTCGGTGCGGCGAATCTCCGGCCTCGGTGTGCCGGGCTGCCATGGCGAGACGTGTCCGTAGCTCGCGCGCACCACGAACCCGGAGACGATCGCGTGGTCCGCGATGTCGCTGACCTCGGCCCACGGACCGGCCAGGAGCGTGCCATCGAGCGAGCGGACCTCGTTGCGATCCACCACGAGGTCCGGCAGCGGATGGACGACGGGACGTCGCAGGCCGAGATCGGGCACACCGCGCCAGCGCGCACGCACGGCGAGGCTCGGGACCTCGAAGCGCGTGCGCTGGCCGTCCTCGCCGACGTGCACGAGCCAGGTGCCATCGGGCGCGAACGCGATCTGGCGCGTGCGCTCGGCGACGCGCGCGCGTGCGAGGCGGAGGCCGCTCGCCGCATCGAAGAGACGCAGCTCGGGGCCGCGCGCGATCGCGACGTGAGCGCCGTCGGGGGAGAGCTCGATCGGCAGCCGACAGGCCGAGTCGCTGCACGGAGGCTCCTCGCGCGCGTCGAGCACGAGCGTGGAGCGCAGCGCCCCCTCCACGCTGCGCACCACGATCGCGCCGGCCTCGATGGACACGAAGCTCCGGTGGTCGGCCGAGATCGCGATCGGATCGAACGGTCCCTCGACGGCATCCGCGCTCCGGCCGATGCAGCCGGTCGCGAGCACGAAGGCGCTGCCGTCCGCTTCGGCGACGACGACACGCTGGTGCCAGGCCCCCCCTCGCACCCTGGAACGCACGATCGCCGTAGGGCGAGTCGTCCCGCGGACGCTCGGGAGGCCAGCAGGCCGCCACGGGTCTGCCCTCGAGCGTGTCGTCGA
The DNA here is from genome assembly GCA_044376125.1 of Sandaracinaceae bacterium. Lineage (GTDB taxonomy): Bacteria > Myxococcota_A > Polyangia > Polyangiales > Sandaracinaceae > JAFLCL01. Next base: position 8,626 of record JBILLJ010000181.1, on the reverse strand, counting down.
AGGTGAAGAGGCGGTCGCCCACGCGCCCGACGAGCGAGGCATCGCGTTCCTCGAGCCCGCGGAACGTCTCGGAAACGAAGTGGGCGTCCGTGACCTCGAGGGCGGCCGCGGCCGGTGCGGTGAGGCGAGCGAGCGTCGAGCCGTCGCGCGAGCGCACGGTGAGGACGCCGTGCTCGCCCTCGCCCTCGAGCAGGACGCGCGCGCCGTCGGATCGCACCGTCGCAGGGTCGATCGGCCCGCCGCGTGAGAGCACCTCACCCGTGATGAGCGAGACCTGAACCGCCTCGCGGGTGTCGGGATCGACCACGACCGAGTCGCCTCTTCGCTCGAGGCCACGTCGCATCGTGACGCCCGGCCGCGCGAGCTCGCGGTGGGTCGCGGTCTCGACGATCACGAGCTGGCCATCGACCACCATGCCGAGGCGCGCTCCGTCGCGCGTCGCCACGACTCCGTGTGCATCGCGCAGCGGCTCGCCGATCGGCTGGAGGGTTCGTGCGTCGAGGATGGTCGCGCTCGAGCTGCCGCCCGTGTGGACGACGTACTCGTCGTGGTACGCGACGAGGAGCGATTCGCCCAGGAAGCTGCAGCCGCCGTCGGCCCGCCCCTGCCAGCCGGCGACCCACCGAGCCCCATCGGTCTCGCGCAGCTCGACACCTCCCGCGCCGCACGTCGCGAGCCGGCGACCATCGGGCGAGAACGCGAGCGCGACCTCGCCGATCGGCACGTGCGTCTCGACACCACCAGGAGCGCGGATCACCCGCTCACGGTTCGGCTCCGCCTCGACGCGCGCGCTGCGATCGAACGAGGGCGCGAGCGTCTCGCCTTGGAGAACCGGGAAGTCGATCGACTCGCCGCTCTCGAGCGAGAGCACGCTCGCATGATGCCGGATCGCCCGCTCGGTCGCGACGACGTCGACGGTCCCGTACGAGTCGGTGTCGAAGGGCGCGACGGCGACGATGCGGTCGGCCTCCGTGTCCCAGACCGAGAGCACGTCGCGCACGACGGCGTAGACGAGCGGCCCCTCGCCGACCCACCCGAACGCGAGTGGACGCGGGCCGACACCGAGCTGCGGCACCACGACCGTCGGCGGCGGCCCCGGGGGCGGCGGCGGGGGTGCAGGCGCCGCCTCGGCGCCGCACGCACCGAGCACGAGCGCCGCGAAGCACGAGAGCCGCGAGAGCCGCGCAGGGTGGTCCACCGAGCGGATGGTACCCCGGTCGTCGCGCGACCTCGGCACGGTGGCTGCTGGGTGTCGGGGCATGATCGCGCAGTCCCCTTGGAATTCAGGCGTTTCGTGCGTGCGGCGGGGCCGAGGCGGCAGCGCGTGGGCCGCGCTCGTCCTGTGCATGTCCAGCCTCTGGTCGGGTGCGATCGGCAGTGCGCAGGATCGCTGGACCACGCCCTACCCCGGCGTGCGACAGCTCGTGCGGCGCGCGAGCGGACCCCGCGACGTGTGGGTGCAAGAGATCGATCTCTGTGCGCCGGGCGTCTCGCTCCGCGCCACGCGCGAGAGGGAGCGGCGCGCGACCGTGCCGTCGTGGGCGTCGGGTGCGGGCGTCGAGGTCGCGGTGAACGCCGACTTCTTCTCGTACGACACGTATCTCCCTTCGGGCGCGGCGATGGGCAACGGCGTCGCGTGGGGCAACCCCGACTCGCGCGGAGAAGGCCTCGTCGCGTTCGGTCGCGACCGCCTCCTCCTCTCACCCGACGCCGAGGTGCTCGACCCGCTGCCGAGCTGGATGCGCGAGGTGATCGGGGCCAAGCCGCTCATCCTGCGCGACGGCGAGGTGATCGATCACGGCACGCGCGAGCTCTGCACCGTGCGTCATCCGCGGACCGCGCTCGGCCTCTCCGAGGATCGACACACGCTGTTTCTCTTCGTCGTCGACGGCCGCTCGAGCCGCTCCATCGGCATGACGTGCGCCGAAGAGGCCACGATGCTGCGCGAGCTCGGCGCGTGGGACGCGATCAACCTCGACGGCGGCGGCTCCTCGACGATGTGGGTGCGCGGGGACGGCGTGCTCAACGCGACGTCGGACGGCGCACCGCGCACGGTGTCGAACCACCTCGGCGTGAACGCGACCGGCAGCGGCATCCCTGGCTCGTGCATGCCGTACGAGCCGGAAGAGGACGTGCTGATCGCCGGACAGCTCGGCACCACGAGCACCGATCTCGACGGTGACGGACACGCCGATCTGTGTGCGCGCGCCGCCGCCGGCATCCGCTGCGCGCTCGCGGATGGCACGCCCTTCGGCGAGCCGATCGAGGGCCCCGCGCTCGCCGACGACTCGGGCTGGAGCGATCCGACGAACTTCTCGACGCTCGTGATGGGCGACGTGACCGGTGACGGCCTCGCGGACCTCTGCGCGCGCGCGAACGCCGGCATGCGCTGCTGGCCCTCGACCGGCACCGGCTTCGGCGCGCAGATCGTGGGCCCGACGCTCTCGGACGACACAGGCTGGGGCGCGCCCGAGCACTTCGCGACGATCCGGCTCGCGGACGTGGATGCCGATGGCGACGACGACCTCTGCGCGCGCGGCGGCGCGGGCCTCCGCTGCTGGCCCTCGAGCAGCGGGGGCTTCGGCGAGCCGTGGCCGGCGCTCGTGGCGCTCGCGGATGCCGAGGGCTTCGAGGATCCCTCGCGCTGGAGCACGATCCGCCTCGGCGACGTGACGGGCGATGGCCTGGCGGACGCGTGCGCGCGCACGAGCGAGGGCATGCGCTGCTGGGCCTCGACGGGCCTGGGCTTCGATGCGGAAGCGATCGCGGGGCCGCGCTGGAGCGACGCGAGCGGCTGGGGCGCGCATCGCTTCTACGCGACGATCCGCCTGGCCGACCTCGACGGCGATGGCCGCGACGATCTCTGCGCGCGCGCGGCGGCGGGCCTTCGCTGTCACCTCTCGAGCGGCGCGGGCTTCGGCGAGGCGATCACGCTCGACGCGCTCGCGGACGAGAGCGGCTGGGACGATCTCTCGAACTACGAGACGCTCGCCCTGCCCGACCTCGACGGCGATGGCGACCGCGACGTGTGCGCGCGCGCCGACGCGCGGGTCTTCTGCTGGCCGTTCGACGGCGGCGCGTTCGGCGCGCGCATCGACGGCCCCGTGCTCTCCGACGAGGGCAGCTGGTCGCGCGCGATCTACTGGCGGACGATCCGCTTCGCGGACGTCGATGGCGACGGCGACGACGATCTCTGCGCGCGCGGCGCCTCCGCGGTGCGCTGCTGGCTCTCGAGCGGCACGGGCTTCGAGAGCTCGGTCGAGGGCCCCGCGTGGAGCGACGCGAGCGGCTGGTGGGCACCGCGCTTCCACGCGACGATCCGCCTCGCGAGCGATCGCCGATCGCGCGGAACGCCCACGCCGATGGGCGATCCGGACGCCGGCATCTCCGACGCGGGCAGCGCATCCAGCGCGGACGCAGGCCACGGCCGCGGCGACGCAGGCCTGATCGCGCTCGCGGATGCAGGCACACGCGCCGACGCCGCGAGCAGCGCCGGTGCGATGACGAGCGGCTGCAGCGCGAGCCCTGCCCGAGGTGCGCGGGGGCCCTTCGCGCTGCTCACGCTCGCGCTCGCGACGATGCTCGGCCGCACGCGAGCGACGCGACGACACCGATCGTGATCGACGTCAGCCGGAGCCGTGGTGTGATCACGAGCGGCCCGTATGCGCTCTGCGCCCGTGATCGCGTTCAGTCTCCGTACACGCGGGAAGCATCCGCGATGCGCGCGTGGGCACCAGCGGTCGCTGCCAGGCCAGCAGCCCGGACGAGGCGTCCCAGGGCGCGCGGGCAGTCGGGCCCGAGCACCACGTAGCGCACGAGTCGCGCGGCGACCTCGTCACGCAGCGGCGGCGCGAGGCGGTCGAGCAGCGAGGCGTCGCGGGCCCACGCCACCGCCGGATTGGGCTGGGCTGCGACCTGGGCAGCGAGGAGCGCGCGTGGCATGCGGGCGAGCACGAGATCGAGCGCCGTGCTGGCCGGTAGCGTCAGGAGGTGCGCCGCGAGCACAGCCACGTCGGGCGGGCCGCCGAGCACCGCAGCGCGATGGAGCCAGTGAAACGGCGCCCCTTCGAAGCCCGAGAGCGCGGGCTGCCACGGCGCGAACGGGCCCATGGCGCCGAGGAGCGCCTCACCCTCGCCCGGCCCGATGCCCAGCGCGCACGCGACGTGGTGATCGCGGACGCCACTCGCCTCGAGCTCGGCGAGGTGCTTCACCAGCGCGCGCACGAGCGGGCTCATCGCGTCGGGGCGGAGTCCGGCGGGCGGCACCCGGCTGAGGACGAGCTGGCGACCGCGCTCGACGACTGGGCCGAAGGCCAGCTCCGCGATGCGGCGTGGGGCGTCCTCGCCCCGGAGCGATCGCACCACCGGCTCGAGCAGCGACACATCGACGTCGAGCCGGAGGAGCGCCTCGCTCGTGAGGTCCGTGGTCGTCGCGTCACCAAAGCCCCAGCTTCGTGGCACGCGCAGCGGCCTGCCTGCGAGTGCCGAGACGAGCCGCTCGCCGGGGGCGCCGCGGACCGCGCCGGCCGCGCACGACGCCGCGAGCGCTGCGGCCCAACCACGCAGGCCCGGGCGCTCGAGCTCTCGGTCCTCGGGAGCGAGACCGGCAGCTGCGCGCGCGAGGTGGAGGGTCGCGACCACGTCGTCGTCGCGCTCTTGGCGCGCGTCGATCCACCGCTTCGGCTCGCCACGCGCGACGAGCGACCACCCCGCCATGCGCGCCTCCGGCGAAGAGGCCTCGAGCAATGCAGGGATCCCGTCGAAGGCGGCGACCTGCCGCCGCGCCTCACCCTTGACCACGTCCCGACCGTCCCACCGCAGGAGCGAGCGCAGCGTCGGCGCGGCGAGCGTGGCTGCCAGCGTCGCGGCCGCGAGTCGCATTCGTCCGCCTGCCCTCACGTGTGCGAGCACGGTCTCCGTCGTCTCGGCGCCGTGTCCGTCCTCGGCCCCGAGCGTCGCGTCCGCGAGGAGCTCGAGCGCGAACAGCTCGCCGAGCTGCTTGGCGGAACGGCACCCGCGCACCAGATCGGCGACGGCGCGATCGTTGGCGGCTGCATCGCGGCGCGCGAACGTCGCCTCGAGCGACGCCTCGACGTCGCTCCATGGACGCGTCGCCGGAGTGCCAGAACGAGACTTGGGGGAGGCCATCGACACAGGGTACGCGAGCCGCGGCGCGGGCTCCGCCGATGACAGCAGCTCAGCCAAGGTGCGCCCTGGAACGATCTCGGCGGCGCGCACCGCGAGAGGCTCCGCATGAGCGCTCCGTTGGCGACGAGGCCGCGTGTAGGATGCGCGCTCGATGTGCGAGCTGCTCGGCATGGAGTGCAACGTCCCGACGGACATCGTCTTCTCGTTCACGGGCCTGCGTCGCCGCGGCGGCGGCACCGCGCACCACAAGGACGGCTGGGGCCTGGCGCTCTACCAGGGCAAGCGCGCGCGCGTGTTCCTCGATCCCGAGCCCGCCGCCAAGAGCCCGCTCGCGGCCTTCGTCGCGCAGAACCCGATCAAGACCCTGCTCGCGATCGGCCACATCCGGAAGAAGACGCGCGGGCCTCGCTCGCTCGCGAACACGCACCCGTTCAGCCGCGAGCTCTGGGGGCGCGACTGGGTCTTCGCGCACAACGGCACCGTGAAGGACGCCGACGCGCTCCGCCTCGGCCGCTACGCGCCGATGGGCTCGACCGACAGCGAGCGCGCGTTCTGCCACTTGCTCGAGGGCCTGCGCGCGGGCTTTCCGAAGGGCGCGCCGGACGCGCGCACGCTGTCCGAGGCGATCGCCGAGCTGGGCGGCCGCATCGGCAGGAAGGGCACGTTCAACTTCCTCCTGGGCGACGGCGAGCGCCTCTACGCACGCTGCGCGACCAAGCTCTGCCACATCATCCGGCGCGCCCCGTTCGGTGAGGCTCGCTTGGCGGACGAGGACGTCACGATCGACTTCGCGCCCGTCACCACGACGCGCGATCGCGTGGCCGTCGTGAGCACCGTGCCGCTCACCACCAACGAGACGTGGATCCACGGCGAGCCCGGCCACCTCTGGGTCTTCGATCGCGGCAAGCTCGTGCGCACGATCGCGGGCTGAGCGGTCCCCGACCCGGGCGTGGCGGCTTGCTCACTCGGGCGTGAACGGACCGCTCGCGTAGCAATACCCGGAGCGGGAGGCGAGCCGGTGCTCGGTCACGACGCTGGAAGCGGTCGACTGGAACGTCACCTCGAGCGAGTTGCCGCGACACGAGATCCTCGCGGCGCACGGGGGCCGCCGTGAGCCGACGATCTCCACGGTGCACGTGTCTCCCGCCGTGTCGCACTCGCAGTCGGTCACCTGGCCCGTGTCGTCCACGCGGAACGCGACTGGGTGATACTCGGTGTCGATCGTCCAGTCCGGGACGCAGTCGGGCCCACTGTAGGTGAGCGCGCCAATCACCCAGCGACCCGTCTGCGGGACGGGGCAGGAGTCGAATGACGCGTCCTCGCCGGGCGCAAAGGCATCATCGGTGACCCAGAGAGCGTCCTCGAAGAACGGGGCGTCGAGCGGCGCGGGGTCGGAGGGACACCCGGTGAGCACCAGGCCGAGGAGGGCTGTCGGGAAGAGGCTCGCAAGCAACGGTCGCATGCGCGGCGTGTACGGGAGTCGTCCCGCGCAAGCCATGGAGCATTCGATGGTGGCCCCCTGACCCATCGATTCTCCGGTTCTGATCTCACAGAACCTCCCTCCCACCGAGTGCGTCGGTGGGAGCTCAGAACCACCGAGTCGAGCGCGATCCCTCTCGCGCTCGATCAACCCGAGTCTCGCGCGGCGAGCTCGCGGCGGGATTGCACGCCGAGCTTGCGGAACACGCTGTCGATCTGCTTGGTGACGGTGCTCCTGGTCCGACCTCGTCGCAGGGCGATCTCGCGATCCTTGAGGCCCTGTCGGAGGAGCTCGACGATCTCGAGCTCGGCCACGGTGAGCGCGTTCCAGCCCTCACGCTCGTCGAGCGGCCATTCGAAGACCGCATAGCGATCCCCGTTCATCTCGAGCAGGTGCGCGCGCAGGGCGCGCGGCGGTTGGGCCCTCATCGCCGCACCTCGCTCCGAGCACGCGCCTGACGGACGAGCTCCGCGGTCGAGCTCACCCCGAGCTTGGCCCCCACACGCCTCAGGTGATGGGCGACCGTGGAGGGCGCCAGACCGAGCCGGTAGCCGATCTCCTTGTTGGTCAGGCCGGCGCCGAGCTGGGCGAGCACCTGGGACTCGCGCGCGGAGAGCGCCGAGACGGGCGGCGCGTTCGGCGTGTTCTCACGTGCGACGAGGAAGCGGCGACCATCGGAGTCGAAGTGCTCCACCAGGGTCCAGCGACCGGCGTGCAGCGCGTGCCAGAGCTCCAGCGCCTCGGATGGGGTGGCCGCGCGCCTCGAGGCGCGGTGAGCGAGAGCGGCGCGGCGCAGCAGCTCGCGCGCTTGCGGAGCCTGTGCCTCACGCTCGGCGTGGACGAGCTGCCCCTCCGTCGTCAGCACCGCCTCGGGCCCGCTCGCAGCGCTCGCGCGTCGACGCAGTCGAGCGGCCGACGCGAGATGCGCCGCCAGCGCCGAGAGGGTCCGCCGGTGCCGCACGCGCGAGCGCACGATCAGCCCCCTGCGGTTCGCGACGATCGCGACGCCGCGGCCCGATGGATCGACGCCGACCACGTTGAGAGAGTCGGGATAGAACAGCTTGCCCGCGACCTGCCGTCGGGACGCGAGCGCGTGCTGGTAGCCCTCGTCGTCCAGACGCTGGAGGAGCTCGGCGAACGAGGTGATGCGTGCGGCCGTCGCTGCGAAGAGCTGGTGGGTCGTCGAGACGGCCCCGAAGCGCACGAGCGCGTGCAGCGTCTCGCGCGGGAGGGCGAGCATCACGTCGCTCCACCAGTTGCGCCGCCAGACCTCGGCCCATCCTTCTTCGCCTCCGCGCAGCAGCGGGTCGAACACGGGGGCCTCTGCGGCGAGATCGACGCGGAACGCGTGGACACCGGTGCCGTCGTCCAAGAGCGGCGCGACGCGCGCCAGCACCGCCTCGAGCCACCGCGTCTCGCTGGGCTCGGGGTCGTACAACGCGTCGAGGACTGGCCATGGTGCGTGTCGTCAGCGGCTGGGGCGAACCTCTGCCCGCCCACTCACGCTCCTCGAACCATGCCAGTGCGGCGCCGGTGTCGACGGGCAGGCTGGCGGTGTAGCCCACGGGCGCGAACACGTGGATGCGACGCTTGAGGGTCTCGGGCACGGCGTCCATCCACGACTGCCAGCGCCCACGTCGGCTGGCGCCACCGAGCTCCTGCCTCCCCCACGCGCGAAACCCTTCGGCGCAGTCCACGAAGTATCCGTCGACTCCGCCGCCGCGGTCGAGCATCGGGCGCGCCGCCTCGAGCACGCCAGCGAGCCACGCGTCCGGAGCCTGCTCCACGCGGTAGGTCGCCTCGAGGACCTCGATGACGTCGGTCAGCAACGGGTTGGAGCGTGGACGTGCCCAGCGGCAAGTGTCAACGGCACTGGACGGCGGTGTAGAGAGCAGTGAACATGTCCGGGGCATGAGCACTTAAGGATGTCCGCCCTCCGGGCGACCCGTAAGCAGCGCGATGGACGCGCTGCAGGACGAGGTCGCCAGGAAGGCGCGG
>JBILLJ010000180.1:0-15708 GCA_044376125.1 Sandaracinaceae bacterium | reverse complement strand
AGCACCCAGACCCCGCAGTCGCGCCGAACGCGATGCTCGCTCGCCTCACGATCGCGTCGCATGGGAGCGCGAGACGCGACGTCCGCCTCGACGTCTGCCGCGTGCTCGGCGCGAACCTCACGGTCGCCTCGCATGGGAGCGCGAGACGCGACGTCCGCCTCGACGTCTGTGCGGTTGGAGGCGCGAGTCCGCGCGTCCCGTGACGAGGCTCTCCCCTCGGACCTGCCGGACGCTTCGTGTTCACGTCGAGGAGACCTGCGAGCGCGCGGCGCTCGAGGTGAAGCACCCGAGCCCGTTCACGAGGACCGCGCCGCGAGAGTGGCCTCGAGCATGAGCACCCAGCCCCGGCCTCTCCGATCAGGGGACGAGGAAGCGGACGAGCTCGAACGGCTCGGGGTCGCGGCCGAGCGCGAAGCTCACGGCCTGACCGTTCAGGAGATACGGCACGCCCTCGGCGACGATCACGTCGGTCATGCCCACCGCGACGTCGACGGTGCTCGAGCGCGCCGCGCGCCAGTCCGCCGTGGTGGCCGTGACCGTGTTCAGCTGGCTCGTGAAGGCGACGAGCAAGCGGCCGTCCGGCAGGAAGGCCATGCCGTCGGCGCCGCTGAGCGCCGGCGTGAGATCGCTGAAGTCCCCGTCGATCTCCACGTCGCTCACGGCGCGCGTCGCGAGGTCGATGCGGACGAGGCGCGAGCGGAGGTAGACGATCGCGAGGAGCGCGTCCTCGTCGGGCGTCGGCACGATGGCGTTGAGGCCAGCGAGACCGCCCGCGAGGAGATCGTCGCTCGCGAAGAGCGCCACCGCGCCATCGGCGATCCGGTAGACGTTGGGGTGCTCGCGGTCGGTCACGTAGAGCGTGCCGTCGCGCGTGGCCGTCACGTCCGTGCACGTCGCCCGAGGCTGCGCGTCCGACAGATCGTGTACGGCCACGCGCTCGCCCGTGGTGAGGTCGAGCTCCCAGACGTAGCCGAGGTAGGGCGGATCTTCGCTCGTCACCTCGCGCTGGTCGTCCATCGCGCAGACGAAGAGGCGTCGGCGCGCGACGTCGACGTGCACGCCGAGCGTCCACCACGTGCCGGGGGCGGTCTCTTCGAACACGACGGTCTCGACGCCGCTCGCGCGGTCGATGCGGTGCACGCTGCCATCGTCGAGGCTGCCGACGTAGAAGGCGCCCTCGACCGGATCGAACGCGCCGCCTTCGGGGAAGCGGGCCGCGAGCGGGTAGCGGTCGAGGCCGGGGATGGGCCCCGCGTCGCTCGGCAGGGTCGCGTCGGTCGCTACGGCTGCATCACCCGACGAGCCTGCGTCGTCGACCGGGGCCACGTCGCTCGCCGTGCCGTCGACCGGCGCACCGCCGTCGGGCGGGCCGGCCGCAGCGCCCTCGCAGCCGGCGCTGAGCGGGAGCCCGAGGCAGAGCGTGATCGCGAGGTGCGCAGACGCTCGAGTGGACCAAACGGCGCGACGAAGCGGAGGCATGCCGAGAGCATGGCGTCCGGGACGCGCGGCGCATCTCGCAAGAACGCGAGTCGTGCTCGCAGAATCGCGAACGATGTCGTAGCCTCGGGCGGATGCCGGGCGCGAGCTGGGACGACCTGCGCTACCTCGAGGCCATCGCGCGCACGGGAGACGTCTCGGCAGCGGCGCGCGAGCTCGAGCTGTCCGTCTCGACGCTCTACCGGCGGCTGGCGGCGCTCGAGGCGAGCACGGGGAGCCAGTGCCTCGTCCGCGGGGCCGGGCCCACCAAGCTCACCGACGCGGGGCTCGCGCTCGCCGACGCGGGCAGACGCATGCGCGAGGCCCTCACGCGCACCGTGGGCGACGTTCGGCGACGCGACGAGAGCCTCGAGGGCACCGTCTCGCTCACGACGGTCGAGGGCATGGCGCCCCTCCTGGCCGCGCCGCTTCGTGCGCTGCGCGCGAGCCACCCGCGGCTCCGCGTCGATCTCGTGCTCTCGGATCGCGGACCGAGCGTGCGGCGCCGCGAGGTGGATGTCGCCATCAGCATCGTGTCGCGCCCCCCGCCCGAGTGCTGGGGCACGCGCCTCTTTCGCTTCGACTACGCGGTGTTCGGCACCGAGGCCGCGCTCGCTCGGGAGACGCCGAGCTGGGTCGTGCTCGGTCCCGCGAGCGCGCACACGCCCGAGGCCAAGTGGGAGGCCGCGCGCGCCGAGCCCGTCGCCGTGTCCACCGACAACCGCGGCGCCTTCCTCGCGTTCGCGCGCGCGGGCGTGGGCCTCGCGCTCCTTCCAAGGCCACTCGCGGCGCTCCACCGCGAGCTCGTCGAGGACACCACACGACGCGAGGGCCTGCGCGCGCTCGATCGCGTCGCCTGGGTGCTCACGCACGAGGCCCATCGCAAGCACGCCCGCATCCTCGCGCTCACGCGCGCCCTGACCACGCACTTCGGCCGCGCGTCGCAGCGACCGAGAGCGACGTGAGCCACCGCCGTCAGAGGCCGAGGGCGTCGAGCTCGGAAGACGCCGGTCCCGAAGGGAACTCGGCCCACGAGCCGCGAAACGTCGCGTCGTACAGCCTGCGAAACGCCAGCGTCGCGCGATCGGTGCGCACCGACACCTCGGCACCGAGGCGGGGCACCTCGGGCGGGTCGTGGCTCTCGACGACGTGGCGGTCCTCCCACTGCAGACGCTGTCCGAGGAAGAAGTCGAGCACGCGGAACAGCGAGAGGCCCGGGGCCAGGATCGAGAGGGCACGCGTGTGCGTCGCGTCCACGGGCACGACGGCCACGAGCTGATCGGGGACACCCTCCCCCTCGCCCTCGGCTCCCGGCGCAAGCAGCTGCATGACGTTCGGCGCGTGGTAGCGAATCCGGCCCTGGTTGGGCCCCGTCGTGGCGCCGCCCACGGACCAGTGGATGTCACCGCCCCACGCGGTCGGAGAGAACCTCGTGTCCATGCGCGCGCCTGCTTCGGCCGGCGCCCGCGCCGCCGCACCGCTCGTCCATCGATGCACGAACGGCAGATGAGGCGCATCGAGCGTGTTCTCCATGACGCGCGACCAGTGCGTTCGCACGGACTGCTCCTTCACCACGCTGCTCGACCGACGCGCGAGGATGGTCGCCAGCGCTGGAAGCGGGGGCGGGGCGAGCGTGGGCGCCGTGTGGACCCAGATCACGCCGCCCACCTCCGCCGCTGGCACGCTCACGGCGCTCCCGCCGGGCATCCGGGTTCCAGGGGATCGCCGTGGCCTCACCGTGCGCGTCGAATCGCCAGCCGTGGAACGGGCACTCGAGACAGCCCTCGCGCACGCGCCCGAGTGAGAGGGCCACGCCGCGGTGCGGACAGCGGTCGAGCAACGCCGCGGGCCCTCGCTCGCTGCGGAACAAGACGAGCTTCTCACCCGCCAGGACGATCGGGACGGGCGCATCCCTCAGCTGCGAAGAACCGAGCACCGGCGTCCACACGTTCGCGAATCCAACGAATCCGCGCCGCTTATTTTGTAGACTCATGAGTCTAAAGCATTCGCCCAACCTTCAAGCTCGTCCACAGAAACGTGCATCGAGCCACCCGAAAGAATAGACACATGCGTAGCATTGATCAGGGCGATGGCGCCCGCGGCCGTGGCTCGTACGCTGCGCAGGAGCGCGATGAGCCGGCCCGCAGGAAGACGCAACGCCGACTTCGAGGAGACGAAGACGGCGATCCTCGAGCGGGTCGTGCAGGCCGTCGTGAGGCAGCCGGAGCGTTCCTCGTTCGCCGAGCTCGCCGACGCCTCGGGAGTGTCTCGCACCACGCTTCGCCACTACTTCCCGACCCGTGAAGCGCTGCTCGGGGCGATGCTTGCGCACATGCGTGTGCTCTCGGTTCGCGCCGAGGCTGCGCATCCGGTCTCGGCGGCGCTGCCGCTCGAAGAGGCGCTGCGCCTGTCGTTGCATCGGCTCGTGTTCGCGTGGCGGGTGGGCGTCGGTGCTTTGTTCACGGCGGGGCTCGTGTGGGGGCTCGGACACGAAGAGCTCGGCCGCGCTTACGTCGCGAACCTGCTCGAGCCAGTGCTCGGGTCGTTCGAGTCGCAGATCACGGCGTGCTTGCAGCGCGAGGGGCTGTCTGAGCCCGACGCTCGGCATGCGACGCTCGCGCTCGTCTCGCCCGTCCTCGTCGCGTTGCTCCATCAGGAGGCGCTGCACGGAAACGAGTGTCGTCCGCTCGATCTCGACGTCTTCGTGCAGACGCACCTGGGCCGATTCATGGCGGGCTGGTTCCCGCAGCACGCCGACGCCCCCTCGGCGACGTCCTCGCGCGGCGGCCCGGTCAGCAGGTCGCGACGAGCACGTTCGCGATGACCTGGCCGAGGCGGTCGTAGGCGCGGCGGGTGAAGTGGATGTCATCGCCCGAGCGCACGGCGGCGGGGGCTCGTGCGAGCACGAGGCCACTACACGAGGGGCTGCAACTCGCGGATGCTGTGTGGGCAGCACCATGCAGTCGCTCGTCCGGCTCCTCCACGACCCCATCGAAGGCCCCTTCCTGGGTCCTGTCCTGTCTGGCTCCGCGACGGACGAAGATCGCGTGCGGTACATTGCGTTCCTGCGCGACCGGAACGATGCTCGCGGTGAGCTCCTCGAGCTTGCGCTCTCGCTGGGCGCCGAGCCGAGCGTGGGCTCCACCGCCGACCGCAAGCGCCTCGAGGAGCTCATCGCGCGGGTCCAGCCGGCCGATTGGTGGCGTGCCGTGAGGCCCTTCGTCTGGACGCTCGGCTGCGGCCTCGCGAAGACCGAGCCTCCTACCGTTCGTTTCGCGTTCGAATGCCCCAAGGCCTGGGAGTCCCTCGCGCCCACGCGCGTGGCCGGGGTTCGTCACTGCGACTCGTGCGGCGAGCTCGTGTACCTGAGCCGTTCGCGACAAGAAGCGGAGTCGAACGCCCGGCTAGAACGCTGCATCGCCGTTCCGGCGAAGGTGGCGAGCCAGGTGTCGCAGGACGTGACTCGAGACGTGATGGGTCGCCCGCACGCCCCATCGCTGTGGGCCGCCGAGCTCTTCGCGGATCCCTCCCCTTCGCGCGCCCGCTGAGCGCAGGTCGAGTCCGTCAGTAGGTCTGCACGAGCGCGTTCGCGATGACCTGGCCGAGGCGGTCGTAGGCGCGGCGCGTGAAGTGGATGTGATCGCTCGCGCCCCACGCCGGCGTCGCGGCCGACCACTGCATCATGTGGAGCGGGCCACCGCCGAAGGCGACGAGATCGAAGAAGCCGCAGCCGTACGCGCGCGCGACGCGGCGCTGGACGGCGATGACCTCGAAGGTGCGGGGACGCGGCGTGGCGCTTCCATCACGCGCGACGATCGGACGATCGCTCGGGCCGACGAGGAGACAGCTCGCCGTGGGCACCGTGCGCTGCACGCGCTCGACGACCTGGCGCAGCTGCGCCTCGTAGTTGGCGATCGGCTGCTCGTCGTCGCCGCTCTCGTTGGTGCCGTAGGCGAGCACGACGAGATCGGGCGTGCGGCGACGCAGGTGCTCCTGGAACAGGGCCTCGTCCCACTGGAGCTGCGAGGCTGCGCGCGCGCCGTTGATGCCGAGCGTGTCGAGCACCACGCCGGGCGTCTCGCGCTCGACCGCCACGCCGTAGAGGCGCACGCGGCCGTCTCCGTGCGGGCGGACCTCGAAGGTGTGCGTGCCGTCTGCGAGCGTGAAGAGCTGGTAGGCGCCCATCGGCATCGGCGCGTTCGTCGGCACGCGCGTCACGAGCCGGCCGTCGATGATCACGTCGAAGGTGCCGCCACCGGGCTGCGCTTCGTAGAAGAGCTCGTAGCGCGAGGCGTTCTGCCGGCTCGTCGTGACGCGGCCCCACGCTGCGGCGTCCGTCTCGACGGCGACGCCCGCGAGACCGAAGCGCTCGGGCGCGGCCTGACCTCGGTAGTAGCGACGCGCCTCCCAGCCGCGGCGCGGCGACTCGACGATCACGCCCTCGTGTCGGTAGTTGCGCCACGGGGCCGCGGGCAGGACGAAGCCGTGACCAGCGTCGCCGAAGCGCTGCTGGAGCAGGCGCCGCGTCATGCCCGTCCACGTGTCGGACGCGACGTGCGAGGCACCGTAGACGACGACGCGCGCCTGGCCCTCGCCACGCTCGGCACGCCGGAGCGCCGCGTGGAAGCCGCGGAGGGAGCTGCCGCTCGGATCCTCGATCGGGATGTCGAGGCCGAAGACCGGGTTGCCCTCGAGGTCCGCGGGATAGATCGTCGGCGCGGGCGGATAGACCGGATACGTCGCGGAGAGGTCGGGCGCAGGGTCGGCCCCCGCGGCGCCGCCCGCGGACAGCGTGTCGGTCGCGGGGATCTGCACCGCGTCGCCGATCGCCTCCTCGAGGTACTCCGGCTCGTCGTGAACGCCCGGCTCGTCGTCGGCGGGGGCGGGACGCTGCGAGCCCGTCGCTTCGGCGCGCTGCGCATACGCGGGCTCGCTGCAGCTCGAGAGGATCGAGCTCCACGACGCGAGGCCGATCACGCACAGCGCCCAGAGCCACTGGGACCGGCGAGGCGACGCGTTGTGGAGCGAGCGAGACAGCACGACCCGGTGAAGATGGAGAAGCCCCGAGTTCGCGTCAAATTTGCTTTGTTTCGCGCGTTCCGGGGACCTCCGAACGCCTCGGCCCCCGCAGCGCATTCCCGCGTGCAACGCCGGCTGCAACGCACGTTGCAGCGTGTCGCGCGGCGCACGCGATTCGTGAGCGAATCCGGGGCCCGGCGCTGGTAACGCGCAGGCGGAGCCCGAGGTGCGCACGGAGATCGCGAAGCTCGACGCAGCGGCCACCCCCACCGCGCGCTGAGCACGGCCGTCAGCGCGCGAGGGTGTCGAGCACCGCGCGGGCCTCGAGGAGATCGCGCGTGTCGTGGCCCTCGGTGAACCACGCGAGCGCGGGCTCGAGCAGCGCACGCGCTCGCTGCGGATCGCGAGGCGCGATGAGGCGCGCGAGCGTCGTCGTGCTGCGGAGCTCCCACGAGCGCGCCGACTGTGCGCGCGCCACCTCGATGGACTCGAGGAGCACGGCCTCGGCCTGCTCCGTGCGTCCGAGCAGCCCCAGCACGAAGCCCTGGATGCGCAGCGCCTCCGCGAGCCACTCGCGCTCCTGCCATCCGGGCCGCGCGATCTGCGCGAGGCTCTCCTCGATGATCGCGAGCGCCTCCCGGGGCGAGCCGTCGAGCGCGGTGGCCTCCGCGAGCGCCGCCTTGAGGAAGGGCACGCGCACGTGGCCGCCGCGGCTGGTCCAGCCCTCGATGCCCTGGCGCAGGAGCTCGATCGCGCGCTTGGGCTCTCCCGCGAGCACCGCGCCCACGCCGCGCGCCTGGGGCACCGACACGAGCGAGATGAAGGCCAGCGCCTGCTCGTCGGCGAGCCGCTGCGCCTCGTCGAGGTGCGCGGCCAGTCCCGACTCGTCGCGCGCGTACGCGTACGCATACGCACTGAAGGTGAGGGCCCAGACGAGGTTGAAGGCGTGGCCGACCGTGCGCGCGTGCTCGACGCTCGCGTCGCTCGCGCGGCGCGCCTGGTCCGGGTAGCCGAGCATCCACGTGAGCTGACACGCGTAGACCTCGACGAAGGTGCGGAGGTCGTGGCCCGTCAGCTGGATCCATCGCTCCGCGCGCAGCGGGTCGTAGCCCGCGAGCACGATGTCGGTCTCGCGCTTGGAGGCCAGGAGATCCCCCTCGAGCAGGCGCTGCACCATCATCGCCGCGTGCCCGAAGAGCTGCAGATCCGCGTCGGCCGTCTGCTCGCCCTCCGCGAGCATGCGGCTGGCCCACTCGAGCGAGTCGGCGATGCGACCCTGCGTGATGATGGTCGTCCACATCCACCACATCGCGAGCATGCGGCTCTCGGCGACGCTGCCGGCGCCCTCGCCGCCCGCGGGCACCTCGGCGAGCGCGTCGGTGAGGCGGAGGATGGCGCGCGCGTTCTCTTCGACCTCGGGCGCGGCCCAGCCGCGAAGGCCCGTCCAAGCGGCGTTGAGCGGCTCGCGGATCGAGACCTCGAGCCGGTCGCGATCGGAGGAGGCCGCGAGCTGGCCCACGAGCGCGAGGCCACGCTGGAAGTGGGCCGTGGCCTCGCGCAGCGCCACACGATCGAGCGCGAGCATGCCGGCGCGACGCCAGAGCGGGATCGCCGCGTCGAGGTTGCCGGCCTGCGTGTAGTGGTGCGCGAGGGGCTCCACGCCGGCGGAGCGCGCCGTGAGCTCGCCCTCGAGCGCGAGCGCGATCGCGGCGTGCAGCTCCTTGCGACGGCTGCGGAGGAGCGAGTCGTAGGCGGCGTCCTGAACCAGCGCGTGCTTGAAGACGTAGGTGGCCGACGGCGGTGAGCCCTGCTGCATCGCGAGACCGGCCGACACGAGGCGATCGAGCGCGTGCTCGAGCTCGGGGCCCTGGATCGGTGCGACGCGCTCGATCAGGCGGTAGCTGAACTCGCGCCCGAAACACGCGCCGATCTGGGCGATCTCCTTGTGCTCCTCGAGGCGATCGAGGCGGGCCATGAGCGAGTCGCGGAGCGAGGCAGGGATCGAGAAATTCTCCGGGGAAGAGCGGACGTTGTAGGTCTCGCCGTGCTTGCGGAGGAAGCCCGACTCGATGAGCGACTTCGTCAGCTCCTCGACGTAGAGCGGCACGCCGTCCGTGCGCGCGAGGATCTCGTCCATCACCTCGCTGGGCAGCGCGAGGCCCCGCGTGATCGCGAGCACGATGCGCAGGCCGTGCTGCCGCTCGAGGCGCTGGAGGCTCATCGAGACGACGCCGTCGCGGCCGAGCCACGCGGGCACTCGCTCGGGGCGGTGCGTCGTCACGAACATCACGGGCTTGCCCGCGAGACGCGCGAAGAGCTGCTGCAGGAGCTCGTCGCTCGTGGGGTCGAGCCAGTGAGTGTCCTCGACGAGCAAGAGCAGCGGGCCGCGGCGCGCGCGCGCCTCGACGAGGGCGGCGATGGCGTCGAACGTGCGCTCCTTGCGCTTCTGCGGAGAGAGGCGGACGGGCGGGTAGCGATCGACGGGCAGCGACAGCAGGCCCGCGAGGAAGGGCGCGAGCTCGACCGCGTCGAGCCCCTGCGCGACGAGCAGCGCCTCGAGCTTGTCGAGGCGTCGCTCGGCGCCGTCGTCGCGCGCGAGCTGGGCCGCCTGCTCGAGCTGCTCGACGAAGGGCGAGAGCGCCGAGTCCACGCCGAACGGTGAGCACTGGAAGTGCAGCTCCTCGTAGGGCTCGCGGATCTGTGCGCGCAGGCCCTGGAGCAGGCGCGACTTGCCGATGCCGGGCTCGCCTCCGATCGCGACGATGCTCCGCTCGCCACGGCGCGCGGACTGCCAGAGGCGCGCGAGCTCGGCGGTCTCGGCGTCGCGGCCGACGAGGGAAGAGAGCTCCGCGCCCGCGTGCGCAGCGCTGAAGCGTCCCGCGGTCCGACGCGTCTCGTCCACGCGCCAGAGCTGCACGGGCGCGGCGAAGCCCTTGAGCACCGTGGGCCCGAGATCCGAGAACGAGAAGGCCTCGCCGAGGAGGCGCCGCGTCGCGTCCGCGATCACGACCTCGTCGGGCTGCGCCACGGACTGAGCACGGGCCGCGAGGTTGGGCGTCTCGCCGATCGCGAGTCGGGCCTCCGTGGGCTCGAGGCCCTGGGCCTCACCGACGACGACGGTGCCCGTCGCGATGCCGACCCGCACGCCGAGGCGCGGGCTCGCCGGGATCTCGGCCACCGCGCGCACCATCTCGAGCGCCGCGCGCACGCAGCACCGAAGCGGCCCGCAGCGCGCGCGCCATGTCGTGCGCGTCGAGCGCCTCGCCCAGGCTCTCGAGCAGGCCCGCGAACTGGGCGTGCAGCTCGTGGCGCGCCTCGACGTGATCGTCGTCGCCGCAGAGCGGCACACGGCGCGCGGCGACGTCCTCGAAGCCCGCCTCGCGCGCGAGCGACTCGAGCCTCGCGCCCACGAACGGATCGCCGCCGGACGCGCGCTGCGCGTCGTTCATG
Organism: Sandaracinaceae bacterium; assembly: GCA_044376125.1. Lineage (GTDB taxonomy): Bacteria > Myxococcota_A > Polyangia > Polyangiales > Sandaracinaceae > JAFLCL01. Next base: position 5,763 of record JBILLJ010000180.1, on the reverse strand, counting down.
ATCGACATCGTGAGCGCGAGCTCCTCGAGCGGCGGCTCCACCACGAGCGTCTGGTGATCGACCTCGCTGAGGTGCGCGACGCCGCCTCGGCAGAGCACGCGTCTCACCTCGCGCAGGATCGCGAGCGGCTCACGGACGTGCTCGAGGACCCAGCTCATGTGCACGCGGTCGAAGGAGCCGTCGGCGAAGGGCAGACACGCCGCATCGGCCCGCACGTACGTCGCGACCGGGTGCAGCGCGCGTGCACGCGCGAGCTGCGCCTCGGAGATGTCCACTCCCGTCAGCTCGATGCCGGGACAGAGCCTCACGAGCTGCGCGGCCATCGCACCGACGCCCGTGCCGACGTCCAGGACGCGCGCGCCGGGCGGCGCCTCGAACGTGTCGAGCGAGAACGTCGCGACGAAGCGCGCCTGGCGCACGAGGCGTGACACCTCGTCGTCGTCGGGCTCCCCGTGCACGTAGCCGCTCCGCGCCATGCTTGGCGTATACCGCAAGCGGGCCCGTTTCGACGACGGCGAACGACCGACCGTCCCGAACCGGGGAAGCCGTCAGGGCGCGCAGTACTGGCCCACGGCGTCGTCGGCCACACAGCGCTCGGTCAGCACGCAGACCGGAGAGGCACCATCGCACGCCTGCATGCACTCGCCCGCAGCGGCGGGGCACACGGTGCCTGACTCGCAGTCGAGGCTCGCCGTGCAGGGCTCGCCGAACGCGACGCGGCCACCGGGATAGCAGGCTCGTCCGCCCGAGAAGTCCAGGCACACCGCGCCGTCGTCACAGAGCCGCACGTCCGCCTCGCACGGGCGCATGCAGCGCGCGTTCGCGAGCGCGGGATCCGCGATGCACACGAAGCTCGACTGGCAGTCGAGATCGGTCGTGCACGGCGCACCGTTGCCGCTGCCACCGCAGCCTGCGGACTGGACGACCCAGAGGCCTGCGACCAGCACTGCCCGCACGCGCCCGAGCGGCGCGAGGAGCCCGCGGACGTACTGTGCGCCGTCGGCCATGCGAGGCGGAGGCGTAGCTGCTAACAGCACTCGCTGACAACCACCCAGGCACGCCGGTGCGAGGCTCCGATCCGACACCGCGCGTGTGCTCGTACCGACAGCACGACGAGGCACGACATGAACGACGCCGACCAGCCGATCTCGAAGGGCGCCTCGCGGCGCGGGACCCCGACGCGCGTCGTCGTCGTCGGTGGTGGCCTCGCGGGTGTCGCCGCCGCGACGGTGCTCGGCGAGCGCGGCGTGGAGGTCACGCTGCTCGAGGCGGAGAGCTTCCTCGGCGGGCGCGCAGGCGCCTGGAGCGATCGCCTCGCGGACGGCACGACGTTCCACATGGAGCGCGGCTTCCACGCGTTCTTCCGGCAGTACTACGGCCTGCGCTCGCTCCTTCGTCGCGTCGATCCGGACCTGTCGCTCCTGACGCCGATGGACGACTACCCGCTCCTGGGCCCCGACGGTCGCCGCGAGTCGTTCACCAACCTGCCGCGCCGCGCGCCGTTCAACGTGCTCGAGCTCGTGCGGCGCACCCCGACGCTCAAGGTGAGCGACCTGCCGCACATCTCGGGCCTCCACGCCGCGGCGATGATGGCCTTCGATCCGGATCGCACCTATGCGCGCTGGGATCGCGTGACGGCCAAGGAGTACCTCGATCTCCTGCGCTTCCCGCCCGAGGCGCGGCAGATGCTCTTCGATGTCTTCGCGCACTCCTTCTTCAACCCCGAGGAGGAGTACTCGGCCGCCGAGCTGCTCGCGATGTTCCACTTCTACTTCCTCGGCAACCCCGAGGGGCTCGTCTTCGACGTGATGAAGCGGCCGTTCTCGGTGGTGTTCGAGAAGCTCGGGACCTACCTCCGCGATCACGGCGTCGACGTGCGCCTCGGCACGCCCGCGCGCGCCGTGCGCGCGACGCCCACGGGCTTTCTCGTCGAGACCGACGGCGTCACGCACGAGGCCTCGCACGTGGTGCTCGCGCTCTCGGTGCCGGCGCTCAAGGAGCTCGCGCGCGCCTCGGCCGACGCGCTCGATCCGATCCTCCGCGCGCGCATCGACGCGCTCGGCGTGACCCTGCCCTTCGTGGTCTGGCGCATGTTCCTCGATCGCAAGGTCGCGAGCGATCGTCCGCCCTTCGCGGGCACGACGGGCCTCGGGATCCTCGACAACATCAGCGTGTACGAGAAGCTCGAGGACGAGAGCCGCGGCTGGTCGGATCGCACCGGTGGCTCGATCGTCGAGCTCCACGCGTACGCGGTCGATCCGACGTGGGACGAGGCGCGCATCCGCGAGGACCTGCTCTCGGGCCTCCACGCCGCGTATCCCGAGACGCGCGAGGCGCGCATCGTCGAGGAGCGCTTCCTCGTGCGGCAGGACTGCCCCGCGTTCCGCCCCGGCGATCAGAGCGTGCGGCCCACCGTCGAGACGACGCGCAAGAACCTCTACCTCGCTGGCGACTTCGTGAAGCTCCCCTTCGCGAGCGCGCTGATGGAGCGCGCGGTGACCACGGGCTTCATGGCCGCCAACCGCATCGTCGTCGGCCTCGGCGCCAAGCCCGTCGACATCCGCTCGGTCCCCGCCCGCGGCCTCCTCGCTGGCGCCCCCGGGATCTGAACGGGAGCCGTCTCGACGCACGCGCTCTTGCCACCAGCCCGTGTCGGGCACGGGCACGGGCACGGGCACGGTGGCTCTCTCAGAACAGCGAGCCTTGGGGGCCGAGGGGCTTCTTGAGGCCGAGGTGCTCGTAGGCCTTCTTCGTCGCCACGCGGCCCTTGGGGGTGCGGGCGAGGAAGCCATTCTGGAGGAGATAGGGCTCGATGACGTCCTCGAGCGTGTCGCGCGGCTCGCTCAGCGTGGCCGCGAGCGCTTCGATGCCGACGGGGCCGCCGTTGTAGAACTCCACGATCACCTTGAGGAAGCGCCGGTTCATCTCGTCGAGGCCGGCCTCGTCGATCTCGAGGCGATCGAGCGCCTTGCGCGTCGTGCGCGTGTCGAGGCGACCGTCGGCGAGCACCTCGGCGAAGTCGCGCGCGCGGCGCAAGAGGCGGTTCGCGATGCGCGGTGTGCCGCGCGCGCGGCGCGCGAGCTCGGAGCTCGCGGTGTCCTCGATGGGCACCTCGAGGATGCGCGCGCTGCGGCGCACGATCGTCGTGAGGTCCTCGGGCTCGTAGTAGTCGAGGCGGCACTCGATGCCGAAGCGAGAGAGCAGAGGGCCTGTCAAGAGGCCCGTGCGCGTCGTCGCACCGACGAGCGTGAACGGGGCGATGGGGATCTGCAGCGTGCTCGCCATCGGGCCGTCGCCGTGGACGACGTCGATGCGGAAGTCCTCCATGGCGGTGTAGAGGTTCTCCTCGACGACGCTCGAGAGCCGGTGGATCTCGTCGATGAAGAGCACGTCGCGCTCGCCGAGCTTGGTGAGGAGCGCCGCGAGCTGGCCCTTGTGCTCGATCGCCGGACCGTGCGCGAGGTGCAGGCTCACGCCGAGCTCCTCGGCGAGGATGAACGCCAGCGTCGTCTTGCCCAGGCCCGGCGGGCCGAAGAAGAGCACGTGATCGAGCGCGCCCTTTCGCGCACGCGCGGCCTCCACGTACACCGAGAGGTTCTCGGTGACGCGCCGCTGACCGACGAAGTCCGAGAGGCGCGTGGGCCGGAGCGAGGCCTCGACGCGCGCCTCGTCGTCACCGCGGCCCGGATCGAGCAGGCCTTCCGATCGCGCGGAGCTCGCCGGGGGCTCGACCGCGGCGGGCGCGACGTCGAGCACGTTCTCGACGAGCGCTTCGGTCTTCTTCTTCCGTGTGGCCATCGTGTGGGTCGCGGTTCGTGAGAGCGATCAGGCCGTGGCCGAGAGCGCCTCGCGCAGGAGCTGCTCGACGGTCTTTCCTTCGGCCGTGGGGGCGATGGCCGCGACGGCGCGGTCGGCCTCGACGCTGCGGAAGCCCATCGAGACGAGCATCGTGGCCACCGTGCCGAGCGGCCCCGAGAGCAGCGGGAGCGCGACGGGCGCGATCACGGTGCCGCCGCTCGTGATGCTCGCGGTGGCCGCGCCCGCCCCAGACGCGCCAGCGCCCGACATGCCGGCAGTGGCGAAGCCGAGCTTGTCCTTGAGCTCGAGCACGAGGCGATCGACGAGCTTCTTGCCCACGCCCGGCACGCCCTGGAGCGTCTTGCGATCCTCGCGCGCGATCGCCGCCGCGAGCGTGCGCGCGTCGAGGTGCGAGAGGATCCCGAGCGCGAGCTTGGGTCCGATCGACGACACGGTCATGAGCGTGCGGAACGCCGCGCGGTCCTCGTGCGTCGCGAAGCCGAACAGCGTGAACGCGTCCTCGCGCACGTGCGTGTGCACGTGGAGCACGACCTCCGCCGGCGGCCCCGGCAACCGCGCGAGGCTCTGCAGCGGCACGAGCACCTCGTAGCCGACACCACCGACCTCGAGCACCGCGGTGCCATCGAGCGACCGCTCGACGATCTGACCTCTGAGCCTGCCGATCACGCGCCGACCCTACCACCCGAACCGCGTCATGAACAAGCGTTCAGGAGCAGAACGTCATCGCAGCCCCTCGACGCTCAGCGTCTCCATCAACGCTCGAATCGCGAGTGCCATGGCCAGCTCGGGGAACTGCTCGCTCGCCTCTGCCGTGAACACTCGCATCACCGCCCCCACGAGGAGCGCGGTCTCGACCGTCAGCGGCGGCGGGGCAAACGCGGGATCGAACACGTGCGTGGTGGCCACGGCTCGATAGGTCCCCTCGAGCTCTCATGCGCTGACCTCGCACGTGAAGCTCGCTGGAAGCGCTCGACTCGCCGCGCGGCTCAGGGCTCGAGCGCGCTCGGAGGAGGTCGGCACGGCGACGGCGCGGCGGCCGGCGTCGACTCGTTCTTTGAGGTTGCTCAGCTCGGTCACGAGGCCGGTAAGCGCCGCGAGGACCGCACCAGCGTCGTTGTCGGCAATGCCCCTGCACTGCGGCGTCCTTCCCGCGGCGTTCGGCGCGCCCATGGAGTGCGAGGACGCGATCGCCATCCATCGCACCACGGGCAGGTCGGGATGGCGCAGGGGCTCACGCACCTCGAAGAGGGTCACCTGACAGTGCACTGAGCTCAGCTCCCTCTTCGAGCCTTTGCTCGCCAAGTCAGCCACACGCAGACTCCTGTCTTCGGCTCGGGGACTGCCGATCACCCGAAGCGCGGCATGAAGAAGCGTTCATGGTGAGAACGTCCGACGCTTGGCAAATACGCCGCCCGTCCGAGGCTTGCCCATCACGCCGCCCGGCGGCGCCCAGGCAGGGTCGAACTGAACGTGCGGCGTCAGCAGGAGGGCGGGGCCCTCCCACTCGCTCGATCGGCAATGAGCGAGGAGTGTGGCGGCGTGCTCCCACCGCTCGAAGCACGCCATGTGGATCGCGACGTAGTTCAGATCCCAGAGCGGGCTCTCGGGATCGCTGGTCACGAGGTTCGTGTAGAACAATCCCTGCGTCCCCCGCCCGATCGTCTCGCCGCAGCCCGGGCAGCGCAGCGAGCGCGCCCGCATGTTCTCCCTGTACCGAAGGAGTTGCTCGCGAAGCCGACGCGCTCTCTCGAAGAGCGGGTGCTTCTGCAGGCAATCCACATGCACGGCACCTTGGATCTGCGCGAGGGGATCCCTCAGGGTGTGGATCTCATCCTGAGCACCGCGTGAGGAGTTTCGCGGATCAGTACGGAATCGCGGGTTGAAAGCACGGGGCAGAGCCGGCACCGTCGGGTTGTCGAGACTCGAGGAGGTTGCCCCGTGGAA
>JBILLJ010000294.1:0-4479 GCA_044376125.1 Sandaracinaceae bacterium | reverse complement strand
GTGCGGACGCCGTGGCGAGCGCCGCGTCTGCGCTCCGTGCGCTCGCTGCGTTGCTGGCAGTCCCAGAGCGCCGTGGCGGCCGGCACGCACGTGCGCGACCGCGAGGTCGAGGTGCTCGCAGCTCCCCTCGATCCTGCCGGGAGCATTCGCGTTCACGTCGTCGCGAACAGCGCGCGGCGTGTACTCGGCGACCGTGCTCGGCGGCCTCTCGCAACTGCGCGCATTGCATGAGGCGTCGCAGCTCTCGGGGCTCCGTGCCCGCATGTCGTCAGCTCGCGGTTCACATCGCGCGCCGCGAGCTCGCGGGTCTGTTCGAGGAGCACGCGAAGCAGCACGCCCGCTTCGAGGGGAGAGGCTCGGCGCGCGATGGCTGTGGCTCGCGCGGCGACGGTGCGGAGGCCGTGGCGGTCGCCGCGTGTGCTCGGTCGCGAGCTGGGCAGTCGAGCAGAGCGCCGTGGCGGCCGGCACGTCGGCGCACGACCGCGAGGTCGAGGTGCTCGCATCTCCCCTCGATCCTGCCGGGAGAATTCGCGTTCACGTCGTCGCGAACAGCGCGCGACGTGTGCTCGGCGACCGTGTTCGGCGGTCTCTCGCAACTGCGTGCATTGCATGAGGCGTCGCAGCTCTCGGGGCTCCGTGCCCGCATGTCGTCAGCTCGCGGTTCACATCGCGCGCCGCGAGCTCGCGGGTCTGTTCGAGGAGCACGCGAAGCAGCACGCCGCTTCGAGGGGAGAGGCTCGGCGCGCGATGGCTGTGGCTCGCGCCGCGACGGTGCGGACGCCGTGGCGATCGCCGCGTCTGCGCTCGATCCCGAGGTCGGCAGTCGAGCAGAGCGCCGTGGCAGCCGGCACGTCGGCGCACGACTGGGAGGTCGAAGTGCTCGCACCTCCCCTCGGTCCTGCCGGGATGCATTCGCGTTCACGTCGTCGCGAACGGCGCGCGACGTGTGCTCGGCGACCGTGTTCGGCGGTCTCTCGCGACTGCGTGCATTGCATCAGGCGCATGCAGGTGCCCTGATCGCTCGACGCGGCGCGCGCGCCGACGCATCTCTCGCTGCGCATGCGCCGCACGTACGTCCTCGCGTTCGCGTTTCTCGCCGGCTGTCCCGAGACCGGTGGTGACGCGGCCCTCGATCAGTCGTGGATCGACGCCTCGGGGCCCGACGCCGCCCCGATCCCGCCCGATGCGTTCGACATGGACGCGCCGAGCGTGATCGACGCGGACCTCGACGCACGCGGGCTCGATGCGACGTCGATGGACGTGCTGCTCGACACGCGCGACACGGGCACGCTCGACATGGACACGGCCGGGCTCGACGCCTCCGCGCGCGATGCGCTCGCGGGGCCCGAGATCGGCGTCGATCGCTGGTCTGCCGGCACGCTCACCGCCCTGCCCGCGCGCGGCGAGCTCTTGCCGCTTCCCGGCGGTGGCGTCGGTGGGCCGGTGCTCACGAGCAACAACCCCGAGGTCTTCACGGGCGAGGGTCTGCTCTACGGCAACGCGCGCCCTTCGCCGACGCGGGGCGGCGAGGCCCACGAGCTCTCGGGCGACTTCGGCGTCTACCTCCACCACGTGAACCAGACGGGCGCGCGCGCGTACGTGTGGCTCCTCGTGACGAACCCCGGTGCGAGCGACGTGACCGTGAGCGCCGAGGGCTCGGGCTACGACCAGACGGAGACCGGTGGCCTCGGCCTCGGCTCGAGCCCCGACTACCGCGTGTCGGCCGAGTGGATCCGCGGCACGCCCGACACGGTCGTCGCCCCGACGAGCCTCGCGCCCGCGCGCCCGCTCGTGATCTACCGCGAGGACGTCAACGACCGCGCGGAGCTCGACGGGCGCTTCGCGATCCACACGAGCGCGCCGGTCTACGTGTACGTGGTGACCACCGCGATCGACGACGTGAACGAGGCGATCCGCCTGTCGCGCACGGACGCGGCCGGTGACTACCGCGTCTCGGGCCGGCCGCCGCCGCCTTATGGCCGCGAGTGCGGGGTCTATGCGCACGACACCTGGGCCGCGCGCTTCGACGTCGCGGTGCCGAGCGGTCCCTCGCACGTGGGCTTCATGGTCAACACCGCGACGGGCTCGGGCTTCTCGCAGGTGCAGGCGTTCCCGGCGCTCGCGCACTACGACGAGAGCGCGGCCGAGTCCGTCGGCATGTACGGCAACGTCTACGACCTCGACGTCGGCCTCGTGCACGACGGCACGGGCGGCACGCGCCGCGTACGTGTTCTCTTCCACAGCCTCGCGAGCGGCGCGGCCTCTCGCTACTGGGATGGTCTCTCGCTCGTCGATGGCCGCGAGGTCGTCGTGCGCCACGTGCCCGGCAGCGTCTCGACCACGCTCGCCGAGCTCGACCTCGCCCCCGGCGAGACCACGCGCGTTCACTTCCGCGCGATGGTCCCCGGCCTCGCGTCGATCCCGCAGGCCCTCACGATCGAGAGCGACTGATCTGCTGCGCGCCAGTCGGCGCACACTCGGGGGCCCGGGCGCCTCCGCGCTCGCCGCGATTCGAGCGTCGCGCTATCACGCACCGCGGAGGAGGTTCCATGCGGACGGAGCTCGTGGTGGGGATGCTCGGTGCTCTGGCGATCGGCGGCTGCGCGGCGAGCAACGTCGTGGACGACGCGGCGAGCTCACTCGACGCAGGGCCGGGGACCGACGCGTTCGTGCGCGACACGACGCCCGACGCGTTCGCGCTCGATGCGTTCGTGGCGACGAGCGACGCGCGCGGGCCGGACGCATTCGTCGGCCGCAGGGACGTCGGCGCGCGGCCCGATGCGGCGCTCGATGCAGGGCCGACGCCGCCGACGATCACCTACGTGGTCGCCGCGTACGACTTGCCCGACGCGCCGCGCGGGCCGCGCTTGGACGAGGCGCCCGGCGTGAACCTCGATGGGCGCGTCTCGGTCGAGGGCGGCGCCGGATCGTGCGAGGACCTCATCGGAGATCTCGTCTCGCCGCTCGGAGAGCCCGGCGTGGACAACCAACTCGTGGGCTCGCTGAACAGCCTCCTCGAAGGCTTCATCGCGGGCTACGACCTCCAGGCCGTGCTCGACGACGACGTGGCGACGGGCCGGCGGCTGCTCGCGATCCAGCTGAGCTCGCTCGACAGCTTCGACGACGACCCGGAGGTTCGTGTCGATCTCTTCCTCGTGAAGCCGGAGGGCTGTGCGGGTGACGTGTGCCCGCCGCCCGGCGGTGTCGTCTCCGCCGGCGCTCGCTGGATCCGCAGCCTCGTGCCGATCGGCAGCGCGCTGCCGGGCGAGATCGTCGCGGGTCGTCTGCACGTCGTCGCCCACGACTTCCCGCTCTCGTTCGATGCCAGCGGCGTGACGGTGACGATGACCGTGCGCGACTCGATCCTCGAGGGCGACGTCTCCGCGTTCGGCCTGGAGAACGGCGTGCTCGGCGGCGGGATCCTGGTCGAGGATCTCGTGCTCCTGGCGGAGATGATCATGCCGGGCATCGGCGAGACCGCGCGAGGGATCCTCGTCGATCTCGCCGATCTGAGCCCGAGCGCAGCCGATCCGCTCGTCTGCCGCGAGGTCTCGGCCGGGATGGGCCTCACCGCGGTGCCCGGAACGCTCGAGTGACCGGCCCCGCGGCCGCGCGTGATCTCACGGGCCTGCCCGCTCGCGCGGTTGATCCGTGTGGGCCGGGCCTTACCTCGTGGCCTCATGATCCTCACGTGCACGAGCTGCGGCGCCGACAACCGCGTCCCCACGAAGCGCCTCGGTGACCGGCCGCGCTGTGGTCGCTGCAAGACCACGCTGTCGGCAAGCGCGCCGGTGTCCGTCGGATCCGCCGAGGAATTCGGCGAGATCGTGCGCGAGAGCCCGCTGCCGGTGCTCGTGGACTTCTGGGCGCCGTGGTGCGGGCCGTGTCGCGTCGTCGCGCCGGAGCTCGAGAAGCTGGCGAAGAAGCGCAGCGGCGAGGTGCTCGTCGTGAAGGTCGACACACAAGCGCTGCCCGCGCTCGGCGCGCGCCACGACGTGCAAAGCATCCCGACGTTCGTGCGCTTCGATCGCGGCCACGAGACCACCCGCGCGAGCGGCGCCATGCCCGCCGCGCAGCTCGAGCGCGCTCTCGGACTCTGAAGGCGCGAGAGAGCGTCGGCAGCTCCTGGTCGGACTCTCGCCACGGCCTCCGCCCTGTCACTGGCGCGAACCACGACGTCCCGCGTGAGGCCTCTCCGCTCGTACCCGCTGGCTGCTTCGCGCGAGACGAGGCGCTCGAGGCCATGCACGCGGATGCGTCACGGATGCGAGCACCGTCACCGAGCACGTGAGCGTCGCCGTTCGCGACGACGCGGCCGCGAATGCGCCCGGCAGGACCGAGGGGAGGCGCGAGCACGGGGACCTCGCGATCACGCGCAGACGCGACGCTCGCCTCGGCCCCTGCTCCCATGCGTGCGCGAACCACCACGTCTCGGCGCAGGCCTCTCCTTCGTTCCTGCCGGCCGCTTCGCGCGAGTCG
>JBILLJ010000293.1:0-4493 GCA_044376125.1 Sandaracinaceae bacterium | reverse complement strand
CCACCTGCGCCACCACCCGAGGAGCCGCTCGAGCCACTCGCCCCGCTCGAACCTCCCGCGCCGCCGCCCGAGGAGCCGCTCGAGCCACTCGCCCCGCTCGAACCTCCCGCGCCGCCGCCCGAGGAGCCGCTCGAGCCACTCGCGCCGCTCGAGCCTCCTGCGCCACCACCCGAGGAGCCGCTCGATCCGCTCGAGCCGCTCGAGCCTCCTGCGCCACCACCCGCGGGTCCGCTCGATCCACTCGAGCCTCCCGAGCTGCTCGTGCTGCTCGAGCCGCTCGCACCTGCACCGCCGGAGGTCGAACCGCTCGAGCCTCCACCCGGTCCGCTGCCGGCGCCACCGCCGGAGCCGCCTCTGCCCGTAAAGTCGTGGCTCATGCGCGCTCGCCCCCTTCGATCCGGCCTCGTGCAGGCACCTGCGTCCAGAGACACCCGGTGTGCTCGCGTTCCTTCGGTCGACACGCGATCGGCGTCGCGTGATCAGCGGAGAGCTTCGGCTCGCGCGGTCCCGGCATCGTGGCGGCAGCATACTGCACCGCGCGCGCGAGGGGAGCCGCCGCGACGATCGCGTGACGCCAGACTAGTTTCGTCGCTTCGCGAGCGCGTCCGCGAGAGAGGTCACGAAGAGATCGTCGAGCTCGCCGAGCGCGTGGAGCAGCGGCCAGGTCTCCTCGTCCTTCGCGAGATCGCGCGCGAGCGTGCAGAGCTGGCTCTGCGTGGGCGGCTTCGTCACCCCCGCCACCATGTCGCGCAGGCGCGGCAGGAGCACCCACCGCACCCACTGCGGGATCGTCATCGTGTCGCGCATGAGGGGCTCGCGGCTCTGGAACGCGGGCGCGAGCGGCCAGATCGCCGCGCCGGAGACGGCGTTCACCTCGCGCTCGATCCGATCGGCGACCACCGCGAGCTCGTCGCGCGTGGGCACCCGCGGCACGGTCACGAGCGCCTCGCGCTCGCGCTGAGCGTCCTCGTCGTCGCGCGGCCAGTTGCAGAAGAACACCACCACGCGTCGCGCGAGCTCGAGACGGCTCGCGTGCTCGGGCGGCTCGTCGGGACCACCGTCGCGCGTGCGCATGAGCGCCCATGCGAACGAGGGGCTCGCGCGCTCGGCCACACGTGGCGTTCGGCCACGCGCGGTCCACGCACGGATCGCCCGCAGCTCCGACACGAGGCCCGGCTGGAGCGCGGGGTAGTGGAACTCGCTCGACTCCGCGTACGCGAGGCTCGAAGCGAGCGCGTCGAAGAAGCGGGCGTAGGAGTCGATGGGGGCCGTCATGATCGTCGTGCGGAGTCGTCGCGCGCGCGGGTCAGAGCCAGCTCTTGCCGCCGTTCTGGTGCGTGTAGACACGCTGCACGCCACCGCCGTGGGTCCAGATGTCCTGTCCCGGCTGGGACCACGTGTCGTAGGTGGCGGCGTTGGAGCTCTGGAGATAGGGCGTGTTCGGATCGTTGCTCGTCGGGAATGCGGTCTTGGCGACGGGCGGATTGCCACCGTGGCTGGCGATGCCGAGCTCGTTGGGTGTGAAGCCCGAGTCGGCGAAGTACTGACCCGGTCCGCGCGGATCCTTCGAGGTCTGATACTGGGTCTGTTGGGCGGGTGCCGGCGGAGGCGGACCGACGAAGAGCGGCTGCGTGAGGTCGTGCCCCTTGATGTGGTTGTTCACGTCCTGCGGCGCGACGAACTCCGTGAGGATCCGGCGCCGCGCGTCGATCTGCTCGGGGGTGTTGCCAGGCTGGCGTGCGAGATCGATGTCCGCCGGGCTCACGCCCTTGATGTGGCCCGCGTTCGGGTTCGCCTGCGAGGCCGCGTCGAGGTGCGCCGCGTGCGCGGCCTTGAGCTTCTGGAGCTGCGGCCCTTCGAGGTCGAGCGGGGGCACCTTGCCGTCCGGGGAGCCCGGCCGCGTGCGCTGGAAGCCCGGCGGATCCTCGGTGCCGTAGTTGTCCGAGCCCTTGTTCTTCGTGGAGCCGTCGGTGACGTCGGGGTGCGCGAGGCCCAGCACGTCGACGTCGCGGAGTGGGTTCGTGGGCGCACCGTAGAGGTGGCTCGCGCTTCCGCCGTAGCCGAGCGGGTCGGTCTGGAGATAACGCCCGAGCCGTGGGTCGTAGTAGCGATATCGGTTGTAGTGGAGGCCCGTCTCGGGATCGAAGTAGTGGCCCGGCCAGCGGAGGTTGAGCTCGAGGCTCGACTCGGGCGCCACCTCGAGCAGGCCATAGGGATCGACGCGGCGCGCGGACCACACCATGTGGCCTCGCTCGTCCTGCACCACGAGGGGCTGGCCCGTCGGGTCCGCGAAGAGGTGGAACGTGCGTCCCTCGGAGGGATCCGCGTCCACGCTCGCGTAGTCCGTGAACGTGATCGGCACGAGCGCCGTGGGCGAGGCGTATTGATAGATGCGCAGCGCGCCCGTCGGAGACACCTCGGCCGCGAGGCGATCCCCGTCCCACACGAAGTGCCGTGTCCTTCTGCCGTGCCGCGCGACGAGGCGGCGGCCGATCGCGTCGTACTCGAAGCTCGACACGAGATCGCCCGCACCACCGGTGCGCTCGATCCGCACGAGCATGTCGAACGCGTCGTACACGTAGCGAGAGGCCTCTCCGGTGCTCCGACGCCGACGCGCACAGAGGTGATCGCGCGCGTCGTGCTCGAAGACCTCGTCGTCGCTCGCGACGAGGCGGTTGCCGCTCGTGAGCTCGAGGCGACCCACGTCGTGCTTGAAGCGGAGCGCGTCGGCCCCGTCGAGCTCGAGCTCGAGGCGCGCGCCCGTCGGCGTGGTCTCCGCGACCAGCCGGTGTGCGGCATCGTATCGATACGTGGTCGTGCCGCGCATGCTGTCGGCCACGCGCGTGAGCTCGCCCTCGTTCGTCCACTCGTAGCGCGCGGTCCAGCCGCGCATCGCGCCCGCGCTGCCCTGCCAGAGCATGCGTCCCTCGAGCCGCCCGAGATCGTCGTACTGCGACAGCTCCTGCGAGCCGTTGGCGCAGCGCCGGAGGACGAGGCCCGAGGGGTCGAGGGTCACGAAGGTCGCGCTGCCGTCGGGTGCGACGAGCTCGAGCGTCTCGCGATCGAACGAGCGCGTGCGGTGCTCGAAGCGGTCGAGCACGCGCGTGACGCGCTCGAGGCCGTACTGGAGGCTGCGATCGCTGCGGTGCACGACGCCGCGCCCGTCGCAGAGGTCGGCGACGCGTCGTCCGTGCGGGTCGTGCGCGAGACGCACCTCGTGCCGCTCGGTGGACGCCTCGACGATGCGACCGTCGCGGTCGTAGCGATACCGGTGCTCGCCGCCGCCCGCGAGGCGACGCACCGACACGAAGCTCGTGACGGGATCGTGCTCGTTCTCGAAGAGCACCGCGCCCGCCCCGTCGCGCTTGCGGACGAGGCGATCGCCGCCGTCGTACTCGTACTCCTCGCGCACCTTGCCGATGCGGAAGACGCGCACGAGGCGCTCCTTGAGGTCGTAGTCGTAGCGAGTGAGGTTGTCGTTGCCGTCGATGACGGCCACGACCTGCTCGAGCTTCGAGTAGCGGTACTTCGTGACGCCGCCCGCGGCAGAGCGACGCTCGCCGACGAGGTTCCACGAGGTCGTGCGCTCCTCGCGCCGCCGGCCGTCGCCGTCCACCTCGGCCACGACGTTGCCCGTCGCGTCGTAGCTGCGCTCGCGGCGTCGGCCGACGGGATCGATCTCGACGATCGGGCGACCGAGCGCGTCCTTCTCGATGCGCGGCTCCGCGAGTGGCCTCCACTCCGGGGGACGCAGGCGGAACGCCGAGGACACCCACGGCGCGAACTCGGGCGGGACGTACTGGAGCAGCGGGCCGGAGGCGCCACGCGCCGCGTCGCGCTCGATGCGCGCCCAGCCGTCGTAGAGGCGCTCGAGCGGCGAGCGCGGCAGGCGTCGCTCGAAGGGATCTCCGAGGTTGGCCTGCTCGAGCTCGGTCGGGTGCACGTAGCCGAAGCGGTCCATGCGGCCGACGTGCGCGCCGTGCTCGTCGTAGAGGAGGCGGATGACGCGACCGCCCGAGTCGATGACCTCGGTGACCTTGCCCTCGTCGTCGCGCTCGCGGATGGTCTTTCCACCGTACGGATCGACGAGCGTGTGGAGGAAGCCCTCGTCGTCGTAGAGGAATTGCCAGGTCGCGTTCTCGCCCTCGGTGTAGACGGTCTTCTTGTCCTGGGGGAAGTACTTCGGTCCGTGATGCGGTCGTCCCGGTCGTAGCGCAGCTCGTACCGGGTCTCCTTGCGCGGCTCCCACTGCCACTCCGTGAAGGTGGCCAATCGCCCCTTCTCGTCGTAGCCGAGCTCGAGCTCGCGCTCCTTCGTGATCAGCTTCTTCAGCGGATAGAGGCCGTCGTACTCGCCGCCCGAGAACTCCATGACGGGCTCGTCGCGATACGAGAGCTGGTATCGGCCGCGACGGAGGCGCCTGAGCACGTAACCATTGCTCTTGCAGACGTCACTGCCCTTCTCGAAGCGCGGAAAGACGAACTCCTGACCAT
>JBILLJ010000179.1:0-15921 GCA_044376125.1 Sandaracinaceae bacterium | reverse complement strand
CGCGATGCGCGACGGGAGACGTGTGCCCGCCGACCGAACGGTCGAGCGGGGTAGACGTGTTTCCGTCGCCGCCATGCGCGCGAAGGGGAGTCGAGGGCCGCGAGACGGGGGAGCGAGGCGAGGAGATGTGCGCGCGCCGAGGTTCGAGCGTCGCGTCGCGCGCGAGCAAGCGAACGATCCAAGGTGAGGTCCGACACCGCCCCACCGCGCGACTTGGGGTGAGGTGCGCGCGCGACTCGACGTGAGGGGCCGACACCTCCGACTCCAGGTGGGGTCCGACACCTCGGGGGGGCGGCTGCGGTCACTCCGATTCGCTCGCCGGTCCCTCGGGCGATGCGAAAGGGCTCACGTACTCGCCCGTGCGCTCGAGGATCCGCACCGGGCAGTGATCGAAGCAGATGGCGAGCTGCTCGTCGTGATCCTCGTGCCACACGAGGGGCCCGAGCCGAGGCTCGCGATCGAACCGCGCCACCTCGGTGTAGCCGTGTCGGCCGTCCAGGAGCGCGGCGTAGAGCACGGCGTGATCGGAGGAGCGGAGCGTCCCGGGCTCCGAGAGCGCGCGGCGGAGCATCCAGTCGCTCAGGACGAGGTAGCGCGCACCGCGGAGCAAGCGCGTGGAGTGCACCGGGATTGCGCGCCCGAGCTCTCCACCGCTGAAGAGACGACGGATCTCGATGCGCGGCATCGGGTAGGGCAGGGCGCCGGTGGGCTCGTCCGCACCACCGAGCGGGGCCGTGTAGTGGTGCTCGCTCTCGGCGACGACGATGTCGCCGTCGTGCGCGTGCGACGCGATCCACCGCGACGCGAGCGTGCGCGGATCGTCCGCGGTGAACATGAGCGTCCACGCGAGACCGCGCGCGAGGCAGAGCGCGAGCACCACGCCGAGCGCCACGCGCCCGAGCACCGCCACCGACAGCCGTCCCCGCAGCGGCCGCGGGCTCGTCGCGAGCTGCGCGAGGAGCGCGCTCGCAGCCAGGAGCAGCGGCGGGGCGAGCGGCAGCGCGTAGCGGATCGTGAGGACCGTCCAGCCCAACACGAGCGCTGCGGTCGGCGCGAGCAGGCCCCAGGCGAGGAGGCGCGTGCGTCGCTCGGCCAGCACGAGGCCCGCGAGGCCCGCGATCACGGCGGGCCCGCCGATCACGTACGGCAGCAGCGACGTGAAGAAGGTGAGCCCGCGCGGCTGATCGAGGTACGCGAAGCGCCAGTCGTAGAAGCCGAAGTCGTCCTCGTAGAGCGAGCGCAACATGTAGGCGCCCGAGGTCGGTCCGCCGCCGCCCGTGAAGTAGGCCGGGCCGCGCATCACGGCCCACGGGCAGAGCACGGCATACGTGAGGATCGAGACGAGCACCGCGATCCACGTGGGCCGCGCGAAGCACGCGTGGAGCAGGGCTCCCGCGCCGCTCACCTCGCCGAGGCGCTCTCGCCGCGCGTACATCGCCCACGGCACGAGCAGCGCGACGAGGCCGCCGGTCATCTTCGTCGCGAGCACGAGCCCGATCGAGAGACCGGCATAGCTCGCGCGCGCGGCGGACGGCCGGTCGAGGAGGAGGCTCGCTGCGTCGAGCACCATCACCTCGAAGAGGAGGAGCAGACCGTCGGGCGTGTAGAAGTGGGAGACCTGCACGAGACCGGGCGCGAGCGCGGCGAGCCAGGCGACGATCGCCGCGGCCTCGGGGCCCGCCAGGCGTTTGGTCGCCCTCGCGAGCACGAGCACGGTGGCCACGCCGATCCAGGCGGACACCACGCGCATCGTGTGGATCCAGCCGATCATCGTGAGCGGCGTGCGCGCGGGGTCGTCGAGCAACGTGAGGTACTGCCAGCCGTCGGAGACCTGGTGCGCAGCGCTCGCGGCGTCGCCCGTGCCCGACACGAGCCACTTCGTGGCGATGGCGAGCTCGTAGACGAGCGGGCCGTAGGTGGTCACGGTCGGCTCGAAGCTGCCGTGCACGAAGCCGTTCCACTCCGCGTGCGCCGCGACCCACATGACGAAGCCCAGCTCGTCCACGTGGTAGCGGAACGGCATGCCCCAGCCGGCCGTGCCCACGCGCGCGAACGCAGCCACGAGGAGCGCGAGCGCCACGAGCGCGTGTGCCCGGCGGTCGCGATCCCTCGCGAGCGTCGCGAGCCAGCGCTGGACCGAGGCGAGCACGCGGCGTTGATAGCACGCCGAGATCGCGCGCTCGCGGCGGGTGCGCGCGTCAGCGGACCGTCTCGACGCGGATGGGCATCGGCCGTCGGCGGTTGCTCCCGACCACGGTGAAGGTGAACGGTGTCGGACCGGGCCGAGCGCGGAACGTGTAGGCGACCGAGGCCTCGTGGCTGACGTACGTGCGGTCCTCGATCACGAGGGTCGTGCGCAGGCTCTGTGGCGACGACGTGAACAGGCGCACCACGCGCCCGCTCGGGAGAACGCAGCCCAGGCGCACGATCTCTCCAACGGCGATCTCGCGCTCGAACGGCGCGGCGCACACGTCGAAGGTGCCGGGAGGCAGGCGCGGATCCGCGGGCGGCGGCGGCTCGGCGGGCGGCGGCTCGGCGGGCGGCGGCGGCTCGGCGGGCGGCGGCTCGGCCGGCGGCGGCGCGACTCCACCGGTGTCGGAGATCGCACGCTCGATCAACGCGCGGTGCGCATCGACGCGGGTGTAGATGCCGCTGCCTCCCTCGCACGTCCCTGCGGTCCCCCGCGACACGACGCCGATCACCCGACCCGCCGCGTCGAAGAGCGGGCCGCCCGAGTCGCCGTAGCAGGGCAGCGCACGCTGCGTGACGATCTCCATCGAGCCGAGCCGGCCGATCGTACCGGCACCGCGGTACTTGCGCCCCGCAGGCAGCCCGCGCCTGCCGCCGCTCGTCTGTCCGTAGCCGATGCCCACGATCGGATCGCCGACGCGCGGCGCGACGAAGGAGACCTCGTAGGGCGCGAGCGAGCCCGCGCGCTCGAGGACGAGCACGGCGATGTCGTTGCCCTCGAAGCGGCTCGCGCGCGCCGTACGGATCTCGCTGACGCGCGCGTACACGGACGAGCCGTCCGCGCGTGGCCCGACGCCGATCGAGAACCAGCTCGCTGGGCCCACGCCGCCGCCCGAGTCCACGCAGTGGAGGGCCGTGAGCACCACGCGCGGCGCCACGAGCGAGCCCGTGCACACGAACCCGCCGCGCTGCATGAGGTAGATCGTCGCAGGGTCTCCGTCGTGGGGGACTCCGCCGATGATGGCGTCCGAGCTCTCGCCGAAGTCGTCGTCGTACATCCCCGACGCGCAGCCGACCGGCCCGAGCACCACGCACGCGAACGCGAGCGCCCAGAAGGCGCGGAGAGACGCTTGGCTCATGTCCCTCTCGTGGCATCGAGCCACCAGAACCAATCAACGCGCATGCACGGACGCGGTCCACCGTGCGCGCCGCGCGCTTGCGGGTTCAGGGACGAGTCGGTAGCGTTCGCCCGATTTCCGGCCCATTTCGCGCCCGACGCGAGAGGTCCCCCCAGCCCCGAGGTTCCGTGTCCAACGTGGTCGTCGCGTCTCTCGTCGAGTTCTTCACGCTGAAGGAGGCGGCCAAGCAGGCTGCGCGCCTCGACGAGCCCGGCCGCAAGCGCGTCCTCGAGCGCGCGGGCCTGGCCAAGCAGCGCGCGGATGCTGCGGAGTCCCTCTGGGCCGCGGGGCACCCGGCCGAGGCCCTGCGCCTCCTCGTCGACGCGTTCGAGAAGACGCGCGAGGCGTGCGACGTGTGGCTCGACGCGACGGGCGCCGCCAAGCCCACGCCTCCGCCGGTGCTCCCGACGCCGACCGCCGCGAGCGCAGACGCGAAGGACGCGAGCGCAGACGACAAGGACGCGAGCGCGGACGAGAAGGACGCGAGCGCAGACGAGAAGGACGCGAGCGCAGACGACAAGGACGCGAGCGCAGACGAGAAGGACGCGAGCGCGGACGAGAAGGACGCGAGCGCAGACGAGAAGGACGCGAGCGCAGACGAGAAGGACGCGAAGATCGACGCGGCGCCGAAGATCGACGCGCAGCCCGCTGCAGCCACCGTGTCGATGGCCGGGGCGTCCGTGATCGCTCGCTTTCTCCGCGGTGGCGCCGCGGCCGACAGCGTCGTGCGACGCCTCGAAGACCTCGAGAAGGAGCTGGCCGCGACGACGCTTCCCGCGCTCGACGCCGAGGTGCTCCCCGCGCACGGCGACCTCTTCGATCGCCTGACCGACACTCGCACGGCCGTCGCGCGTGCGCTCGCCGACGTGACCCTCGTCCCGCGCGAGCTCACGTTCCGCCGCATCGGACGCGCGACGACGGTCGTGGTGCTGAGCCTCGTCGCGATCGTCGGCAGCTACCTCGCGCTGCGCACGCCCGAGGGCATCCACGCGCGCGCGTCCGCGCACTTCAACGAGATGCCGGACTTCGAGCCGTCGCGGGTGCTCGACGGGAATACCGAGACCTCGTGGCTCCTTCCAGATCGCACGGCCGGCTGGGTCGAGGTGACCATCAACCCCGCACGACCCGTCTCGCGGATCCGTGTGCTCAACACACACAACGCGCCCTACAACGATCGCGGGACGCTGCAGTACCGCATCACCGTGTTCGCCCACGGCAGCGAGGCCCAGACCCTCGACGGCACCTTCGAGTTCAGCGCCGCGCCCGCGTGGGTCACCCACGACCTCGGTTCGGTCGAGGGCGTCGACCGCGTGCGCTTCGAGGTCCGCACCTGGCACCAGCACGGCGGCGGTCTCGCAGAGATCGCGATCGAGTGATCGGTCGCCGCGCGAGCGCAGCGTCGTGAACGAGCCCCGGGTCGAGAGTCGGACGCCGTCGTGGGCCTCGCGCATCGGCGCGCGGCTCGCGCCCGCCTCGCTGCGCGCGCTGGTCGGACGCTGGGCGTGGCTCGCCTCCATCGCTTGTCCCGCCGCCGCGACGTGGGGGGCGCTCGACGGCGTGATCGCGCTCGGACGTGGCGGCTCGATCTCGTTCGTCGCCGGCCTCGTCGCGGTGCTGCACCTCGCGGCGCTCTACGCGCCGATCGGCGTGATCGCCTCGCTGGCGCTCACGCTCCTCAGCGCGTGGCTCGAGCGCGTGCCGACGTGGGCGCGCCTCCGGCGCTACCTCCGCACGCCGCGCGCGCTCTTTCTGCCCGAGGCTGCGCTGACGGCGGCGTTGCTCGCGGAGCTCGCGCTCTGGGGTGGGCTCTTCGCGCTCGTCACGGTGCTCGCGATGGACTTCCACACACGCTTCGTGCGCCAGGACCTCGCAGCGCTCTTGCTCGCCGGCGTCGTCGTCGGTGTGGTGGTGCTGTTGCCGGGGTTGCGCGTGATCGTGGGCGGCGTGCTCGTGAGGCTCCTGCCCTCGCGCAGCGCCATCGCGGCGCCCGGCACGTGGATCGCGATGCTCGCGCTGGGCGGGGCAGCGCTGCTCTTCGCCGCGCGGAGCTCGAGCCTCTGGTACGTCTACCGACCGCTCGACGTGGCGTGGGCACCCATCGGCCTGGCCTTCTTCGCGGCCGCGGGGCTGGCGCTCGGTGGTCGGCTCGGTCGCTCGACGCGCGCGCAGGCGGGCGTGGTGATCGCGACCACGTTCGCCCTCTCGGTCTCGGCCGTGACGTACGGGACGCCTCAGCCCGCGCGCGTGACGGTGGAGTCGAGCTCGCTCCTGGGCGCGCGTCTGCTCTCGTTCTATGCGAGCTTCGCCGACGGCGATGGCGACGGCCACACGTGGGCGTTCGGCGGCGACGACTGCGACGACGCGGATCCCGACATCCATCCGGGCGCAGCCGATCCCGAGGGTGACGGCATCGACAGCGACTGCTTCGCTGGCGACGGCGCGCCGGACGTCGCGCCGCGTGGCGATGGCGCGATGCAGCCGCTGCCTTCGCGCACGAGGCCGTTCAACGTGCTGCTCGTCACGGTGGACACGCTCCACCGCGGGCACCTCGGCGTGAACGGCTACGAGCGGCCGACGTCGCCGCGGATCGACGCGTTCGCGCGCACGGCCACGCAGTTCACGGCGGTGATGCCGCAGTCGTCGCGGTCGGTGCTGTCGATTCCGTCGATGCTGACGGGGAGCTATCCGAGCGAGATCGCGCGCGGCGATCAGTACTTCTGGCCCGAGATCCTCCCGGAGAACACGACCTTCGCGGAGGTGCTGCGCGACGAGGGCTATCGCACCGAGGCCTACGTCGGCACGAGCTACTTCGCGCGGCTGCGCGGCTTCTACCAGGGCTTCGACGTGGTGAGGGAGAGCCCGATCCTGCGCAGCCCGCGGCCCGAGCCCGTGGACCAGACGATCGAGGCGCTCGAGCGGCTCGGGAACGACCCGCGGCCGTTCCTCGTGTGGACCCACCTCATGAACGTGCACGAGCCGTATCTGGGCGACGGCACGGCGTCGCGCTTCGGGCTCGACACGATCGCGCAGTACGACACGGAGATCTTCCTCGCGGACGAGCAGGTGGGGCGGTTGCTCGCCGCGCTCGAGCGGCTCGGGCTGGCGGACGACACGGCAGTGATCGTCGCGTCGGATCACGGCGAGGCCTTCGGGGCACACGACGGCGTGTACTTCCATGCGAGCTCGCTCTACGAGGATCAGCTCGCGTCGATGCTCTTCGTGCGCGTGCCGGGCATGAGCCGACCGGGGACGAGCGTGGAGAGCCCGGTGGCGCTGCTCGATGTGATGCCGACGATCCTCAACCTCGCGCAGGCGTCGGCGCCCTCGCCGGTGTCGGGGCGTAGCCTCCTCGGGTGCCTCGAGGGATGCGACGAGACGCGGCCCATCTTCGCGGAGCTGATCCCGGATGGTCCGTTCCCGAACAACGTGCGCAAGGTGCGGCGTGGGGAGCAGACGGTGATCTGGGACGTGCGACGCAACACGTTCCAGGCGTTCGACCTCGCGGTGGATCCCGAGGAGCGCGAGAACGTGATCGAGTCTGCGGAGGCGGAGGAGCTGCGAGACCTCCTACGCGCGTGGGTGGCGCACAGCGCGCGCGGGGAGAACCGCGGCGACGACGCCTACGTGGCGCAGTTCCGCGTGGACGCGGTGCAGCCGGGCGCCAGGCCCGTGCGGCTGCGTTACCCGGACCGCATGGAGATCGTGGCGTGCGAGACACCGGAGACCACGCTGCATCCGGGGGATGCGTTCCGGGTCGTGTGCTTCGTGCGGTGCCTGGACGAGATGGACGACGACCTGAAGGTGGTCGTGTGGTTCAACGGTCCGACGGAGCCGCCGACGGACTTCCATGGCATCCACGTGCCGATCAACGGTCGCTACCACACGGATCAGTGGCGCGAGGGAGAGCTCCTTCGGGACGTGGTCGGCGTGGTGGTGCCGCCGGACATCCGCGCGCCGTCGCGGTGGGATATCCACATCGCGATCGACACGATCGACGGCATCCGGCAGCAGGGGGAGCAGGGGGGGCGCCCGGCCCTCTCGGCGCGCATCGGCACGCTCGACATCGCGCCCCGGTAAGCCTCCAGCGATCCGCTGCTCAGAGCACGGCGCGAGCTGTCGCTCAGCGATCCGCTGCTCAGCGATCCGCTGCTCAGAGCACGGCGCGTGCTGTCGCTCAGCTATCCGCTGCTCAGAGCACGCTCAGCACGGAGTTGCTCAGAGCACGGCGCGCGCGGCTGCCCCCCACGGAGCGATCGGTTGCTCAGAGCACGGCGGAGGGAGCTGTTGCTCAGAGCACGAGTGCTCAGAGCACGGCGCAGAGCACGAGTGCTCAGAGCACGGCGCGCGCTCCTGCTCCAGAGCACGGAGTTGCTCAGAGCAAGGAGAGCGAGCCGTTGCTCAGAGCAGGGACCGATCGCGGCGCGCCCACGCATGGCTATCGGCGGAACACGCCGCCACCCCGCCGCCAATCCGCCAGCGAAGGGGCAAAAAGCCTTGAGTTTCCCCGCGTGAGCACCGGTGCGGGGCGTGCAGCAGGGGGATTCATGACCCTTCCTCGCTACCATCCGCCACCCACCCCGGAGCGACCGAGCCCGACCTACCACGTCACGACGAAGGCCGTGGACGATCAGTTCCTCTTCACGCCCTCGGACGAGCTCCACTACCGCATCGCGCACATCCTCGAGCTCGCGCAGAAGAAGTTCCCCGACTACGCGCTGCTCGACTTCACGCTCATGGGGAACCATCCGCACCACGTCCTGCGCACGACCAGCACGCAGCCGGCACAGCTACTTCGCTACATCCATGCGCCGATCGCGCGTTGGGTGAACAAGCTGCGCGGCCGGCGCGGCCCGGTGTTCGGGCAGCGCTACGACGACAAGTTGCTCCTCGACACCCAGGCGACGCTGAACGCGCTGCTCTACAGCGCAGCGAACCCGGTGCGCGCGAACCTCGCCGAGCGCGCCGAGGATTGGATCGGCCTCTCGACCTGGCGTGCCCTGGCCGCCGGGCAAGACGAGCTGAGGGTGTCCTGGTTCGACGACGCCGCATGGCGACGCCGCGGGGCGAAGGAGGAGCACAGAGAGCGCTACCAGCGCCTCGCGGTCGTCAAGATCGGGCTTCCCTCCGAGTGGGAAGGACTCGATGCAACCGAGATCGCACGCGAGCGCGAGCTCCTTCGGACGCGGATGCGCGAGATCGAGGCGGACTGCGCCCGGGCCCGCAGCGCCGACGGCGTCGCCATCGTGCCGCCGGAAGTCACCGCCGCTCAGGATCCACGTGCCCGGCCGCACGCGCGCCGCGACAGCTCGCGCCGCAAGGAGCGGGCGGCGGGCCCGCCGGAACTCGTGCTGCGTCATCTGGAGGAGTACGAGACCGTGCTCCCTTGCTACTGGCGTCAGTCTGCGATCTTCCGCGCCACGGGTGAGCTCGTGCCGTTTCCACGCGGGACCTATCCGCCATGGATCCCCAGCGCACGGAGCTGGCTCTGACGCCAGCCACTCCGAGAGCGGCCTGGCCCCCGCACCCGTCGGCCCGCCGTGGCGCGACTCGCCGGACCGCGGCGACGGCTCGCGTGGTCGCACGCGCCTTGTTCGTGCTCACCGCGCGTCCTCCGCTACGCTCGGCGCCCTCTCGCTCCGATGTCCCCGACGCCGACCACTCTGCGACAGCGCGCACCCGTCTGGCTCTCGCGCGTGGTGTCCGTCGCGGTGTCCGTGCTGCTGACGCTTCCGCTGTGGCGCGGCGGCTGGCTGCTCCTGGGTGACCACGCTCCCCACATCGCGGAGGCGATCGATCTCTCGAGGAACACGAGCGGATGGAGCGATGTCGCCTACGCCGGGTTCCCCCTGAGCGTGCTCCACTCGCCTCTCTGGTATGGCCTGCTCGCGTTCGTGGTCCGCCTCGGCGTTCCCGCATGGATCGCCTACACCGGCTTCGTGACGCTGACGGAGGTCACGCTCGGTCTCGTGGCGCTCGAGGTGGGGCGCCGTCGGGCGCCGCCGGCCGTCGCGCTCGCAGTGTCGGTCGCGGTGCAGACGCAGAGTCTTCTCGTGACGGGACCGAGCGGCGTGCTCACGGGGATGTGGACGTTCGGCCTGGCCATCGCGATGTACCTCGTGCTCGTGGACCGGCTGCACGAGCCGTTCGATGCCCGCGTCGGTGCGCAGATCGCAGCGCTCGTTGGCGGCATCGGACTCACTCACACGTTCGCGATCCACGCCGTCGTCGCGCTCGTGCTCGTGCGCTGCCTGAGCCTGATCGTGCTGGGTCGTGAAGAGCGACGAAGCGTGGCCGGCATCGGCGTCGCGAGCGCGCTCGGCGCCGTCGCCAGCGCCGCGTACTGGCTCGCCGCCACGCTCTCCATCGATACCCACGACATCCAGCCGGTCATCTCGCTCGGGTGGCCCAACTTCCAGATCTTCTTCCGTCCGCTGCTCGAGGACGCGTTCGATCCGGCGACCGTTCTTCTCTACCGCACCCCCGAGCTACCGGACCTCCTGCTCCTCGTCGTGGCGGGCCTCTCGTTCCTCCGCATGGCGCGTCTCGACACGCGCGAGCGAGCGCTCTTCGCGACGACCGTTGGCACGATGGTCCTCGTGCTGTTCGTGGTCGCTCACATCGCCACGATGCGTGACCGGGCGGTGTTCGGCCCGATTCCATGGCGCATCATGGTCGTGACGCGCTCGCTCCTCCTGTTCGCCGCGCTGGCGGCGTTTCCTCGGATGAGGTTGGAGGGGAGCCGTGCGCTGGCGCTCACGGCCGCGGTCGGTGTGTTGTGTCTGTTCTGGGCGAACGAGCGGGGGCGGCTCCTGTCGTTCGAAGCGGGCAGCGCGTCCGACCCCGCCTACGCCGAGGTTCACCAGGTGTTCGCGGAGGTCGCGCGCGTGGCTCCGACGCTGGAGGGACGCGTCTACGTCCAGAACACGCACGGCATCGCTGCGCCGCCGCTGGGCGGTGGCCACCCGCTCGCCCTCCTCTCGGCACGGTCGGGCGCACACGGGGTGGGGAGCTACTACTCGCTCGTTCCGTTCGCGACCGACCTGTGGTTGACGAGCTTCGTCGGGCCCGTCGTGGGGCAGATCGCGAGCGATCCGTCGAGGCACCTCATCGACGAGCGACTGGACGATCTCGGCGCAGAGCTCGTCGTGCTCGTGGATCGGCCGACGATCGAGGTGATGAGCCAGTGGGGGCCCGAGTACAGCGTCGTGGCGAGACCTGGGCGCTTCGCGATCTTGCGCCGCAGGCGTCCGGGAATGGCGCGCAGCGATGATGCGAACGCGACGATCGACGGGTTCCGCCTCGAGGATGGGCGACTCGAGGTGGACGTGGCTTCGGGGCGGGAGCACGACGTGATGCTCGCCGTGTCCTATGCGCAGCGATGGGCCATCGAAGAGGCGCCGGAGGGGACCTACCTCGCGCGCCGGCGCAACGGGCTCATGCGCGTTCACCTGCCGGCCGGGCGGCATCACATCGTGCTCGGGTATCTCGCTCCGCAGTGGCCGCTCCTCCTCTCGCTGCTCGGTTGGACGCTGATCGCCGGCTGGGCCGGGGTGGCCTGGCGGCGTCGCGCCGGGCCGGGGCCGGTGCTCTGAGCACCGTGGTTTCGGGCCGGGGCCGGTGCTCTGAGCACCGTGGTTTCGTCCGTGCTCGGAGCATCGAGCGGCTCGCTGCTCGGAGCCGCACAGCTGCTTAGAGCAGCAGGTCTTGTCGGTGCTCAGAGCAGTGAGTTCTCCGAGTAGCGACATCGCCACGGCGAGGAGCGTTGCGGTGCTCAGAGCAGCGAGATCGTCAGCCGCTCTCCGAGGAGCGAGATCGTCGGGCGCCCTCCGCGAGCGTCGAGGGGGCGCGCTTGCGGTGGGCTGATCGGACGTCTAGAGTCGTTTTCACTAGCCATCGCGCACAAACGCGCGCTACACGCAGCCGACGCGCGCACGCGGGCGTCCCCGCCTGCGTTCGTCCCATCCTCCCGCGGGTCTCCGCCCGCTGTACGAAGAGCCGCAGCGCCGAGGTCGAACATGGCCGACGAAGACGACAAGACCAACGAAGTCACGGATCAGGATCTCCAGTTCGGGGACGAGCTCCCGGTCCTGCCGATCCGCAACGCGGTGCTCTTCCCAGGAGCGGTCGCGCCCTTCGACGTGGGCCGCGAGAAGTCGGTGGCCCTCGTGGAGGACCTCGACAACCTGGGCTCCCCCGTGATCGCCATCTTCGCGCAGCGCGATCCCAACGTGGACGATCCGGGCGGCCCGGACCTCTTCCCCGTCGGCGTGGCCGCGCGCGTGCTCAAGGCGCTCAAGCACTCGAGCGGGAACTACTCGCTCATCCTGCAGGGCCTCGTGCGCGTGCGGCTCGAGGGCGTGACCGGCAACGACCCGTACCTCAAGGCACGCATCTCGCGCCTGGACGTTCCGAAGGCGGAGGACGTGGAGACCGAGGCGCTCGCGATGAGCCTGCGCGACATCGCCAAGCAGGTCATCCAGATGATGCCCGAGCTTCCGCGCGAGGCCGGCTCGCTCGTCGACTCCATGCAGGAGCCCGGCGCGCTCGCGGACCTCGTCGCCGCCAACCTCGACGCACCCGTCGACGAGAAGGCGCAGCTCCTCGAGACGATCGACGTGAAGGAGCGCATCCGCAAGGTCCTGCGGCTCCTCACCCGTCAGCTCGAGATCCTCAAGATGCGCGAGCGGATCAACTCGCAGATCAAAGAGGAGATGGGCAAGAACCAGCGCGAGTACGTCCTTCGCCAGCAGCTCAAGGCGATCAAGGAGGAGCTCGGCGAGGAAGAGGGCGATCAGGGCGACCTCGACGTCCTCGACGAGCGCATCGCGAAGGCGAACCTGCCCAACGAGGCGGAGCAGGTCGCGCGCAAGCAGCTCAAGCGCCTCCGCTCCATGCAGGTCGGCTCGGCCGAGTACACGGTCGTCCGCACCTACATCGACTGGATCCTCGACATCCCGTGGTCGAAGGAGACCACGGACAACATGGACATCGCCGAGGTGCGCAAGGTCCTCGAGGAGGATCACTCGGGCCTCGACAAGGTCAAGAAGCGCATCGTCGAGTACCTCGCCGTCCGCAAGCTCAAGCGCGACAAGAAGGGCCCGATCCTCTGCCTCATCGGTCCGCCCGGCGTCGGCAAGACCTCGCTCGGACGCTCGATCGCGCGCTCGCTCGGTCGCAAGTTCGTCCGCGTGTCCCTCGGCGGCGTGCACGACGAGGCCGCGATCCGCGGCCACCGCCGCACGTACGTCGGCGCGCTCCCGGGGCAGGTGATCCAGGGCATGAAGAAGGGCGGGACGATCAACCCGGTCTTCATGCTCGATGAGATCGACAAGATCGGTCACGACTTCCGGGGCGATCCGGCCGCAGCCCTCCTCGAGGTGCTCGACCCCGAGCAGAACGACACGTTCGCCGACCACTACCTCGAGATCCCGTACGACCTCTCGAAGGTGATGTTCGTCGCCACCGCGAACGTCGGCGACACCATCCCCGCGCCGCTCCGCGACCGCATGGAGATCATCGAGATCCCTGGCTACACGCGCAAAGAGAAGCTCGACATCGCGAAGGTGCACCTGCTGCCGAAGCAGATCGAGGAGCACGGCATCAAGAAGGACCAGATCGACTTCACGACCAAGGCCCTCGAGGACGTGATCGATCACCACACGCGCGAGGCCGGCGTCCGCAACCTCGAGCGTCAGATCGCGACGGTGATCCGCGGCTTCGCGGTGAAGGTGGCCGAGGGCAACCCTGGTCCCTTCAAGGTCAACGGCGAGGACGACCTTCGTCCGTTCCTCGGCCCGCCGCGCTTCATCAGCGACGTGGCGGAGCGCACGGCCGAGACCGGCGTCTCGACGGGCCTCGCGTGGACGAGCGTGGGCGGAGAGATCCTCTTCATCGAGGCGACGCGCATGCACGGCACGGGCAAGCTCCAGCTCACGGGCCAGCTCGGCGACGTGATGAAGGAGTCGGCGCAGGCCGCGATGAGCTTCGTGCGCACGCGCGCCAAGCAGCTCGACATCCCCGAGGACTTCCTCGACAAGCACGACATCCACATCCACATCCCCGCGGGCGCGATGCCCAAGGACGGCCCGAGCGCGGGCGTGACGATGACGACGGCGATCGTCTCGCTCCTCACCGGCATCCGGGTGCGTGCGGACGTCGCCATGACGGGCGAGGTCACGCTGCGTGGCCGCGTCCTGCCGGTCGGCGGCATCAAGGAGAAGGTCCTCGCGGCGCACCGTGCCGGTGTGAAGCGCGTGATCCTGCCGGAGCGCAACGTGGCGGACCTCGAGGAGGTGCCGGCGGAGATCCAGCAGGAGCTGGAGTTCATCGGCGTCTCGCGCGTGGACGAGGTGCTCCGCGCCGCGCTCGAGGACCCGACCAAGATCAAGCTCGACCTGTCGATCCCCGACGCAGCCAAGCCCGCGGAAGCGGCCCCGGCGAGCTGAGCTAGCCCCGCCATCATGGAGAAAGGCCTGTCCCGAACCGGGGGCAGGCCTTTCTTCTTGGCGCACGGGCTCTGAGCACCTGCCCGATCGTTGCTCAGAGCACCGTACCTGCTAGGGCGCCACGGTGGAGCTCGCGCAGGACTTCTCGCGTGCATCGGCCGCGCCCGTCCCGAGCCTTGGTCTCTACATGCGCCGGACTCCGACGAGGCTGGAGGACACCTTCTCGTTCACCGAGACGGCGCTGCTCGCGAGATTCGTGCACGGCGGGGGCCCGGGACCGGTGTGGGGTGATGAAGACGGCGGCGGGCTGTGCGTGCTCTTCGACCAACGCAGCCCCAACTGCCTCGAGACTGCACCCGAGGACCAGAGGGACAGGTGTCCACAGACCGCGGAATGAAGCTCGGTCTCGCGCTCGCGCTGGCAAGCAGCGCCTGCAGCGGAGGAGGCGGTCCGGACTCCGGGCCGCCCGACGCACCGCGCTGCGCGCCCGAAGACTTGGTGGACCGAGTGCCCGTCGAGAACGCGACGGGACTCCGGGCAGGCGATTTTGGGATTCTCTTCGGGGGCCGTGGTGGTGGTCAGTACGGTATGGACGCGCTGACGCTCCCGGACGGCTCGCTCCTCGCGTGGACCACGACGCCCAATCCCGCGCCCGCGACGCGGTCCACCTCTGAAGTCATCGTCATCCACGCAGACGGGCGCATCGATCCGGTTCGTATCGGCGACGCGGGCTACTTTGCAGCCGATTCTGTCGATTCGGCGTTCCGCGTGTGGGACGACCTCGATCAGGTCCACCTGGGATTGCCTCAAGCCTACAACTTCGAGGTGCTTGAAATCCCGTCGGGCGGCACCATCGCAGAAGCCGAGACCATCCCCGTCTCAGCGCGAAGCTGCAACGGTGTTGGGCCGTATTCGCCTCACGTCAGCGATGGGCGGTACCTGACGATTCGCGCTCCGTGCGGAGCGGGGCCGCGACGGATCGCCGAGCGTTGGGAGGACCGGGGCGGAGCTCTGGAAGTCGTCGCCGGACCGTATGGCATGCCCGATGCGGACTCGGGCGGAATCAACCGCAGCGCGTTCGCAGACGGCCGTGGGGGACTGTTCTTTCTCGGCATCCCACCACGATTGATCGATGGGTCCGACCGCCGCTTGGTCGTGACTCACTGGGACGGGGATACGGCGCCTGTCGAGTCAGAGTCCATCGGCCCGCTCGGGACCACGACGGACTTCGGACGAGCTACGCCCTACCGTGATGGCACGCTCGCGGCGGCGGTGAATCACGTCGTCGATGGAGAGCTCGCCACGGTGGTCGCACGAGTGGACCGCGACGCGCGAATTCTCTGGACCTGGCAGTCGCCCGACGGATTCTTCTCGGGCCCGAACTACCCCGCCATCGCCATCGCTGGCGCTCAAGAGCTGATCGTCGTGCTCGTTCGGCCGAGGGAGCTGCGGACTGCGTACGTGATGCGGCTCGACCCGCTCGGCAGGCCGCGCTGGGCTGAGCCCAGGGCGCTCCCGTGGCCAGGGCTCTTCGACATCGAGCTCACTGCGGTGGTCGGACATCCGACTGGCACCTTCCACGTCGGATGGTTTCCTGGCTCCATCGGCTGGTTCGACGCCGAGGCCGAGCCGCTCTGGGACGAACCTCTCTATGGGGGGACGAGCGATTTCGCGCGCCTCCAGTTGTTCGCGGACGGGCGCGAGGGCATCTGGCTCACCGACTCGGGCTTCATGGGTGGATACGTCGCGCACTACGACACGTCGCAGTGGTCCCTGTTCCGAGTCTGGGGTTACCCGGGTTGCGGCGGCCGCCGTGGCATCGTCACGCGCGAGAGCCCGGAGGCGGAGCCGCGGACCTGAGGACGTGATACCTGCCGGACGCTTCGCACTCAGGCTGAGCGCGCGAGGCGTGCTCAGCGCGGACCGCGAGCAGGCGGGGGACGAGCCCCCGCCCTACATCGAGAACAGTCCGTTCCGCTCGCTGGCTCGAAACGGGATGGGTGCGGATCGAATGCGGCGGCCTGAAGTCGCATGATTTCGGGCTCCTGCGCGCGTGACGGAAAGACGAAGGGGCTCTTCCCCGGTACGGTTGGTTTGCTGACACCCGT
>JBILLJ010000292.1:0-4527 GCA_044376125.1 Sandaracinaceae bacterium | reverse complement strand
GCTCGTCAGCCTCTCGATCGGAACCGCTCGGTACGATATCTTCTTGGCCATGGGGACGACCTCCTTCGCCCCGATCTTCGTCGGGATCTCGAGGCGTCCCCATGCTTGCTACAGACGACTACGCTCTGCACGTACGGAACGCAACAGTGCGGCCTCCAGCTCGCGAGCGAGCACCCACTGCTCGATGCGGGCGTCGACTGAGAGACCGAGAAGAGGCGGAGACAGAGACAGAGGCGGAGACAGAGACGGATTCAGGACACGTCGTCCACCGTGCCCATACGACCGTCTGGACCCGACGAGGTCACATCGACGTCTTCGCCGTGGCACTGGACCAGAAACTTGTTGCCCCACGGGTCGGTCGTTTGCGTGAGCGCCGAGAGCCATCGTTCAGAGACCAACTCATCCATGGTCGGGCATGCCGCACTGGGATTCACCGCCAGGTACATCTCGACGGCAGAACGCACGCTCTGCGCGTCCGTCCGCGCGTCTGTGACTCTGTGGCCCGAAGGCCGCGGGAGAATCACCCAGAGGATACTCATCAGCAGCACGCAACCGATCGCGAGGGCACCGAGCACCACGCCCGCGAACGTCACGACGGCTGCAGCGTGCTCCGCGAGCCATGCCTCCCGGTGCTTCCGGCGCGCGACGGCCTCTTCCTCGATCGACGACACGCCGTGAGAACTCGACGCGCCGGATCCGGCATTCCCTCCAATCGCGACCCACAGTCGGCGCGGAGAGCTGGTCGGGCCCTTCGAGTCAGAACGAGCTCGTGACCGACAAGCCCGGCTCACCTGCTCCCGCCCCGAGGCGAGCCGACGTGGTGGGACGGTCGGGGATCTTGATGACCATCCCACCTTCCACACCACGAGGCCGATCACCTGTGACGCTGACAGGCCAGCCAGAGCGCCACCGCAGGGAGAGTTCGACTTCTGCCCGTGGTCGCCGCCACGGTGCGAGGAGCACGTGCCACGGCACACCTGCGCCCGCAGCTCGGCGCCGAGCGTGCGCAAGCCCACGCGAGCCGCCGGAACGGACGGATCGCCGCGAGCCCCCGCTTGACCTCGGTGACCGCCACCGAGACCATCGACGGTGTGCCCAGCGGCTACGGCGATGTTGAGTTCACGGCAGGGAGGACCGTTCATGCGGACTCCTGCCGCGAAGGAGAACGCGCGCCTCTCGTGATCGCAGGCCAGCCACTGCGCGAGCCCCGGGCGCTACGGGCCCTTCGTGATGAACACGCGCGACGAGATCGTGCAGGCCTTCGAGGACTACGAGGCCGGCCGCATGGGCCGCATCGAGCGCGCGTGAGCCCAAGGCGACACGCCAAGCACGCTCGCACGATCTCGTCAGGGTGCGACGCTGGTGCCGATCAAGGCGGCGATCGAAGCGCCCCACGGCGTGGCCAACACGCGGAGGGCCGCGGACCGCGAACCCCCAGCGGTCGGCGAGAACGCGACGTCCACCACGCAGATCTCGAAGGGGCCGAGCCGTGTGCCCTCGCAGGTGCTCGTGGCGGGATCGATCACGAAGTCGTCCGGGTTCGAACCACGGATGGCGACGGCCAGCGGCCCCGTGGTGCCCACACCGGACTGACGAACGATGAACCGGTGCATCGGGCTCCGCGTGCCCAGCGCGACGGGCCCGAAGTCGTCGATGCTCGGCTCGATGACCGGCGGGATACCGCAGAAATCGGCCGCAGACGTTCCGGTGAACTCTGCGCTCCGCGTGCGCCCGTCCACGGTGACGTCGAGGCTCGCCACCAGCGTCCCGTTGTCCCGAGGCGCGAACCCGACCTCGACCGCGCACGACTCGCCGACCGGGAGGCCCGTCGCGCAGCCGTTGCGGACCACCACGAAGCTCGCCGCGTCGGGTCCGCCGAGCATCACCGCGAGCGGGCCGGTGGGAATGGTGCCACTGCTGGTGACCGTGAACACCTGCGGGGCCCCGGTGCACCCGATCCCCCCGGTGCCGAAGTCTGTGGTGTCTGGACTGATCACGACGTCGGCCACGCCGGCGACACCCGTGCCACGCAGCGCTGCGGTGGTCGTCGCGGCGCCCGCCACCGCCATCGCCGCACCGACACGCTCCCCTTCTGCGCTCGGGGAGAAGGTCGCCTCGAAGCTGCAGTCGCTCCCAGGCATGAGCGTGCGCCCGGTACAGCGGTCGCCGTCCGGGACCAGGGTGAAGTCGGCGCCGTGTAAGCCACCCATCTCCATCCGAAGCACGCCGGACGCTTCACTGCCTGCGTTGACGACACGCAACGTGCGTCGCGGGCTCGTCGAGCCGACGAGGAGCTCGCCGAAGTACTCGGGATTCGGGACGATGGACAGGAAGGCCCCGCAGTCAGTGGCTCCCGTACCCTCCAGGGTCGTGATCGCCGAACCGGTCGGAGCCCGGACCTCCATCCTCGCGCTCGCTCCTCCTACGCTGCGAGGCGCAAAGCGCACCGAGAGCATGCAGGAACCGCCGACGCCCAGGATGGCGGGGCAGTCGTTGGCCACGAGCTCGAAGTCCTCCCGGCCCGGCCCCGTGAGCGTCACCTCGAACGGGCCGGCTGGCGCGGTGCCGGTGTTGCGCAAGACGAACGAAGCTTCCGCATCGACCCCGACGCAGACGTCCCCGAATTCCGCGCTCGGAGGCTCGATCGAGATCTCGTAGGTCGGCGCGTCCGGCCGCGCGTCGATGGCCGCGTGCGCATCGGTCGCCGCGGCGTCTCGCGCAGCCGGCTCGGAGGGACACGCCGACGCCAGCACCGTCAGTACCACCACGACCGGGGCAAGGGCGCACGCACCGCATCGAGTCCACACCATCTGGGGTCCCGTACGCGCGGGCCCGCAGTGCTGCAAGGCCTCGGCCCACAGCGACGTCGCATCGCACGATGAGCACCGTCGGACGGCCGCGAGGAACAGAAGAACTCTTCGTTCACCGACTGCGCAGTGACGATGGGCCGCGACCCTCTGGGGTACCGCAAGCCGCACATCATCGTGCGAGGACCCGCACCAAGGAGGATCGCGATGAACTCGGTGCCCGCGAATCTCGCGCTCGAGGAGCTCGTTCCGGGTGACCACGATGCGGGGACCCTTTTTGATCACGACCTGCAGCAGACGACTCTGCAT
Organism: Sandaracinaceae bacterium; assembly: GCA_044376125.1. Taxonomy (GTDB): domain Bacteria; phylum Myxococcota_A; class Polyangia; order Polyangiales; family Sandaracinaceae; genus JAFLCL01. Next base: position 1,411 of record JBILLJ010000292.1, on the reverse strand, counting down.
CGCTTCGTGCGCGAGCACCTCGAGACCTTCCTCGCGCCACGCGCCGAAGAGCGAGAGCTGATGCCCAGCTTCGTGGTGGACGAGCTGCGCGGCCACCTCACTTGTGGAGTTCTCGCGCACGGGGCCGTGCGCTTCGCGTGCGGGCACTGTGGCGAGGACCGGCTCGTGGGGCTCTCGTGCCCGGGAAGAGGTTTCTGCCCGCGCTGCCTCGGGAGACGCATGACGGAGATGGCGCGGCACTGGGCGATACCTTCTTGGCCATGGGGACGACCTCCTTCGCCCCGATTCTCGTCGGGATCTCGAGGCGTCCCCATGCTTGCTACAGACGACTACTGAGGTACCTCGGACGCCGGTCAGGGTCCTCGTCTCGGTCTCGGTCTCGGTCTCGGTCTGGGCCTCGGTCTCGGTCTGGGCCTTGGTCTCGGTCTCGGTCTCGGCAGCGGCCACCGCCAGTCTCGGAGACCCCGGTCCCGCGGATCACCTCGCCTGCGCTCGCGAAGCTCGTGCTCGCGGGCTTCGAGAAGGTGAGCCCGCTCTGGAGACACGACGTGCGAGCGAGCTTGCGCTTCGCATCGTCGCGCGCGCCTCGCTCAGAACCTCACCAGCCCAGCCGCGTACGCGCCACCTTCGGTCGGCGCCACCGAGAGATCGACGCCGGGATAGCGCGCGCGCAGGACGTTGCGCCGCCGGCCGGAGTCCGCGTCGAAGCCGATGCCCGTGAAGAGCAGGGCGAGACCACCGACGCCCAGCACGGCGCCGGTGAAGAACATCGCCTCGTCTTCAGGATGGCTCCCGCCCCCCCCCCCCCCTCCAAAACCCAAGGTCACATGGCTCAGCCCGCTCGCAAAGCCCCTCAAGGCGAGGGCGACGCCGGCGACATGGGCGATCGGCCCGCACACATACAGCGTGGTGGCGGTCCCTGCATTCGACTCGACCGTGCGAAGCTCGTCCTGGTCCGCCAAGGAGAGCGCGACACGTGCGGCCGCAGTCGAACGGGACGAGGCGGTCTGCGCTTCGGCCGTGCCGGCGACGAGCGTGGAGAGCACCAGGGCGAGCACGGCGAATCGGGTCATGTCCTCTCTCCGAGGACGCCGCACCAGCGACGTCTCACCACGCGGACCTACCCACCAGCCCCCGGCCGCCCGTGAGCTGGGTCACAGGTCGATGCGCGGTCAGGGCGGTGGTGGCGCGGACGGACGCATGCGGTCCATGTCGCACTCCTCGCGCGTGTGGCAGACCGAGTCGCAGCCATCGATGCCGCACGGGTAGCAGCAGGAGAGCCCCTCCGCCGCAGGCAGCGGATCCTCGGTGAGGTCGAGGTGCACGAAGCGGCGGGTGGCCGACGCATGCGAGGCCTCGAGGCCGTGGACGAGCTCGGGGACGATGTCGCCGCCGATGTAGCGCACGGAGC
>JBILLJ010000178.1:0-16010 GCA_044376125.1 Sandaracinaceae bacterium | reverse complement strand
GCTTCACCGCGGCGCGCGTGAACCCGCTCGGCCTCTTCGAGCTCTTCGACGCGAGCCTGCGCCTGCGCCTCTTCGAGAGCGACTCGGACGCGCTGAAGCAGAACTTCGTCGGCGTCGGCCTCACCGCCGGCCTGAGCCCCGCGTTCGGTCGCGTCGGGGTGCTCGCCGAGGTCCAGCCGCTCACGCTCCTCCGGCTCTGGGGCAGCTACGAGCTCGTGGGCTACTTCTCGAGCTTCGGCCTCATGGCGTCGTTCCCGAGCGCGACCTCGGACTTCAGCGACACCGCGATCCGCGAAGGGGGCGGGCGCGGAAGCCCGGGGTACGCGACCTACGGCGGCATGCTCACGCTGGGCGCCGCGTTCCAGGTGCGCCTCGGGCCCATCGCGGTGCGCGACACGTTCCGCGCGCTCTGGTCGAGCTTCGCGCTGCGCGCGGGCGATCGCGTCTACTTCGATCAGATGTACGACCTCCAGCTCCCGAACGATGGCTGGGGTCTCGTGAACGAGGCGGATGTCGCGTGGGTCAGCGACTTCGGGCTCGTGATCGGCGCGCGCTACACCGTCACGACGCCGCTGAACGATGACTCACACTTCCTGCCGCTCGAGGATCGCGACCTCGCGCAGAACCACGTGCACCGCCTCGGTCCGCTCGCGGCCTACACGTTCGAGCGGAGGCCGGGCACGCGCTTCGATGCGCCCACGCTCATCCTCCTCGCGCAGTGGCACCTGATCCATCGCTACCGCACCGGCCGCGACGTCGACATCGGCCTGCCGTACCTCGCGCTCGTCTTCCAGTTCACGGGCGATCTGCTCGGGCCCGAGTAGAGACCGTCCCCATCTCCCGCACCGTCACGGGCCAGCCGGCCTGACCGCCCATTTGCCAGGACAAACGCCTTCGTCTACGAAGCCGGTCCTCATGGTCGGTCCCCGCCCGCTCTCGCGTGTCCTCTGCGCCCTCGCCCTCGCCGGCCTCGGTGCGTGCGGCGCGGCGCAGCAGGGCCCCGCGCTGAGCTACGGCGAGAGCGCCCGGCGCGACTACGAGCGCGCGCTCGGCGCCTTCCAGGACAACGACTGCCTCACCGCCACGCCGCTCTTCCAGCACGTGCGCCGCGAGTACCCGTACAGCCGCTACGCCGCGCTCGCGGAGCTGCGCGCCGCCGACTGCGAGCTCGAGCAGCAGCACTACAGCGAGGCGATCCGGCAGTACCGCTCGTTCACCCGCGCGCGTCCCACGCACCCGGACCTCGACTACGCGCAGTACCGCGTCGCGGTCGCGTACTTCCGCCAGATCCCGCAGGACTTCTTCCTCTCGCCGCCGCGCGAGGAGCGCGACCAGAGCCCCACGCGCTCGGCGCTGCGCATCATCGAGCGCTTCGTCCGCGAGTACGAGGACAGCGAGCACGTCGAAGAGGCGCGTCGCATGCAGCGCGACGTGCTCGCGCTCCTCGCGCGCCACGAGCTCTACGTGGCGGAGTTCTACCTCTACCGCGATCGCCCCCTCGCGACGGTCTCGCGCATCGAGGGCATGCTCGCGGACTACCGCGGCTCGGGCCTCGAGCCGCTCGCGCTCGTCTTGCTCGGTCGCACGTACCTCCACATGGGTGAGCGCGACGAAGCGCGCGTGGCCTTCGAGGACGTGGTGAGCCACCACGCCGCGAGCGGCTTCGCCACGCAGGCGCGCCGCTTCCTCGAGCGCATGGACGCCGGCGATCAGACCATCGACGAGGGCGAGCCCCCGGCCGAGGGCGAGCCGACGGAGCCCACCGAGCCCACCGAGCCCACCGAGCCCACCGACGACGCCGCGACGGACGAGGCGGACATGGCCCCCGACCCCTACGCCGACGAGGTGGAGCCGGAGCCCGACGCCGAGGTCCAGGTGGAGGGCGACGGCGACGACGCCACCGAGCCCGCGCCGAGCCCCGAGGTCGAGCGCGACCTGGACACGGGCGAGCCGATCGACCGCCCCGCGAGCTGATCGCCGCCGATCAGATCACGAGCAGGCCGGCGTCCGCGCACTCGCGCGCGATCTGCGCGGCGCTCGGGACCGACTCGCCCAGGCCGAGGCGCCGCGAGATCTCGCGTGCTGCGCCGCGCACCTCGATCAGGGAAGGCACGGCGGTCGCGACGTCCGAGGTGCGGCAGCGCGCCCAGGCCAGCCGCCACGCAGCGATGATCAGCGAGCCCGCCTCCCGCAGGAGCGCCTGGTGCGCGTCGCGGTGGGCAGCCCAGAACAAGAGCCACTCGTTCGGCATCTTCTCGATGGACGGCATGGAACCCTCCTTCGTGAACGGCAGAAGGCCGCGCTCGCAGTGTGAGACCAGGGTCGGCGGACCGGTCTTGGACGATCCATCGGGTGGATCTCTTCGTCGCATAAGGGGTGCCGGCGCGCGGACGCAACTTTTCGACGTGAGGCGCCGCGGGAACAGGTCGCGGCGGGCCCCCCGTTGCTCGCAGCGCTGCCCCTCGATCGACTTCTCGCGGGGCCGATCCTAAGCTCCGCCCCCGTTTTCGGCCCCGACCGGTGCGGCCCCGCGCCCGCGTCCAGAGGAGCGAGCCCTTCGCATATGAGCGAGCAAGACAAGAAGGACGTCGAGTCCGCGACCCCCGAACCGGCGATCGAGCCCGCCTCCGAGACCGAGAAGGCAGCCGCCTCCCAGCCCGACGAGGCCGCACCCGAGAAGGCCGCCGCCGAGAAGGCGACGCCCGCGGACGCCGCGCCCGAGACCGAGAACGCTGAGAAGGCGCCCGAGCCCGAGGCGACTCACGAGGTCGCCGACGCGCCCGTCGCCGAGGCCGCGCGCGGCGGCTCGCAGCCCGCCACCTCATCGCTCCTCTCGTCGTCGGACTCGGGAACGGTGTCGTTCGAGGAGTCGATGCCGGGCGTGGTCGCGCAGGCCGCGCGCGCGGCGGCGCCCGTGTCGGCGGCGCTCGCTCGCCCGCGGCGCAAGCCCGCCGAGATCGCGCGGGGCGTGGTGATCACGCTGCTCGGTGCGGTGCCGCTCTTCGTGATCATGTCGCTCGACCACCAGGTCGCGCGTGGTCCGCTCTGGGGCATCTTCGCGACGTTCGTGCTCGCGCTCGGCGTGCTCGACCTGCTCGGCCTCTTCACGCCCAGCGCCGCCGAGCTCGCGGGCGCGCGCCCATGGCGCGAGACCTGGATCGCGCCCGACAAGGGCGAGCCGTTCTTCCTCGCGCCCGTCGTCGCGATCCCGGTGGCGGCGCTCATCGTGGTGCTCGGCGCGCTCTTCGCGAGCTGGTCGGCGCTGCCGTGGATCATCATCGCCGCGCTCGCGTGCCTCGTGCCGGCGGCGATCCGCAGGCCGGGCCTGCTCGTCTTCACGTTCGGCTCCGCGATCATCCTGCCCTTCCTCGGCGCGATGGGCCTCTGGGATCCGTGGGAGACGCACTACGGCGAGGTCGCGCGCGAGATCCTCTCCCGCGACGACTGGATCAGCACGTGGTGGGCGCACGAGGAGTGGTTCTTCTCGAAGCCGATCTTCATCTTCTGGGTCGAGTCGCTCTCGATGGGCGCCCTCGGTGTGGGCTTCCAGCCCGACATGATGCTCTCGCCCACGCCCGAGCTCGCGCACCCCGAGTGGGCGATCCGGCTGCCGCACTACCTCGAGTCGATCTGCGCGCTCGTCGCGGTCTACGTCGCGATCTCTCGCACGTACGGCAAGCGCGCCGGCGCGCTCGCCTCGATCGTGCTCGGCACGATGCCGCACTTCTTCTTCCTGTCGCACCAGGCGATCACGGACATGCCGTTCGTCTCGACGATGACGATCGCCATGTGCTTCCTCATCCTCGCGGTCTCCGAGGACGGCGAGCGCGAGGTGCGCGGCGTGCGCTTCGGGCCCGTGGTGCTCTCGTTCCAGCACCTCGTCGCGTTCGGTCTCGTGGCGCTCGTGTCGCCGCAGGCGCTCTACCTCGTGAGCCGCAACGTCACGCTCGTCGAGGGCGGCTTCGCGTGGCACCGCGATCAGTTCTGGTTCGGCTCGGGCGGCGGCAACGCCGGAAACCCCGGAAATCCCGCGCTCCGCGAGCAGTTCCCCGCCTTCGAGGGTCCGCTCGCGCAGCCCACGGCGCAGGGGCTCTACTGGCTGATCGGCCTCGGCCTCCTGCTCTGGTTCCTCCGCAAGGAGCGCCGCGCGCAGGCGCTCTCGATGTTCGGCTTCTACGTCTTCTGCGCGCTCTCGTTCATGGCCAAGGGCATCCCCGGCTTCGCGCTGCCCGGCCTCGTCGCGCTCTTCTTCCTCCTCGGCAGCAAGCGCTGGTCGCTCCTGCTCGAGGGGCGCCTGCGCGTCGCGCTCGGCATCGTCACGGTGCTCTGCGTGGGCGCGCCCTGGTACGTGGCGATGTACATCCGCCACGCCTCGGCCTTCACCGATCGCCTCCTCATCCACGATCACATCAACCGCCTCACCGCGGGCGTTCACGGCGACACGGGCAGCGCCGAGTACTTCTTCGAGCAGCTCGGCTTCGGCACCTTCCCGTGGATCGCGATGGCGCCCCTGGCCATCGGCGCGTGGGCCTTCTACTCGCGGCGCTCGGACGGCAGCGCCGAGGAGCGGCGCAAGAGCGACGTCGCGATGCTCGTCGGCCTCTGGGGCACGAGCGCCTTCGTCCTCTTCTCCGCGATGACGACGAAGTTCCACCACTACATCTTCCCGGCCGTGCCGCCGGCGGGGATCCTCGTCGGCCTCGCGCTCGAGCCGCTCTGGGCGCAGGCCACGGCCGACCGCTGGAAGAACGCAGGGGGCACCGTGCTCGCCGCGCTCTCCCCGCTGCCGGCGGTGCTCGGCGTCGGCGGCATGTGGGGCGATCTCCGCGGCGTGGGCCCGCGCGAGCTCACCGGCCAGCCGCTGCGCGACTGGGTCTCGCAGCACCCGATCGAGCCGACCTACACCTACCTCGGCGTCGCCGCGTCCATCGCGCTCTTCGCGATCGCATGGCGCGTGCTCCGCCCTGCACAGGGCGAGACGCTGCCCGTCGCGCAGGCGCAGCCGCTCGCGCTCGCGGGCGTCTTCAGCTCCCCGGCGCTGCCGGCGGCGGGCGTGGGCCTCGTCGCCGCCACGGCGCTGCTCGGCGTGGTCGGGCGCGATCTCTCGTGGGCCACCGACTCGCACCCCTTCGGCTACGAGCGGCTCATCCACCTCTTCGTCTACAACTACCAGCGCTCCTGGCCCGATCAGTTCGACTACCGGCCGATCCTCACGGGCTTCAGCCTGAGCGCGGGCGTGCTCGTGGGCCTCGCGATCCTCCCGATCTCGCGCGCCGCCGCGCTGCGCGGCCTCGTGGGTCTCGCGTTCACGTTCGCGGTCTGGGGCCTCGACGTGTACCTCCCGGATCTCGCGCCGCACTGGGGCCAGCGCAGCCTCTTCGCGCCCTACTACGAGCGCCGCACGGGCCCCGAGGAGCGCGTGATCGCCTGGCAGATGAACTGGAAGGGCGAGAACTTCTACTCGGGCAACGCCTGCTACATCTTCGTCGACCTCGACACGCGCGCGCTGACGGAGTGGGCCGCGCAGCACGATGGCGAGCGTCACTTCGTGGTGCTCGAGCCCTCGCGCGTCGGTGGCCTGCGCTCGACGCTCCGCGGCAGCGAGGTCGTGCGCGAGACGACCGTCTACGACAACAACCACTTCATGCTCGTGTCGGTCATCCTCGGCCGCACCGGCGAGGCCGCGCGCCGCTACCGCGAAGAGCACGGCATCCCGCAGCCGGCACCCGCGCAGCTCCAGTAGCGCACGCGTCGGCTTGGACGGACGGGCGCGCGGTGTCACCTTCGGCCGCGTCGATGCAGGGCCTCGTCCTCCGCGCCGTCAGTGGCTTCTTCACCGTGCGCCTCGATGCGCCGCTCGAGGACGGGCGCGACACGCTCACGTGCAAGCTGCGCGGCAAGCTCAAGAAGGAGCGACAGAAGAGCGAGCTCGCGGTCGCGGGCGATCGTGTGGAGCTCGAGCCCACCGCGCAGAGCGGCGAGGGCGGGGCTGGCGACGCCGACGGCGTGATCGTGAAGGTGCTCGAGCGGCGCTCGTGGATCGTGCGCCGCGAGCCCGGCCCGCGCGGCAAGCACTTCGACGACCTCATGGTCGCGAACGTGGACGTGCTCGTGATCTGCGGCGCGGCGACCGATCCGCCCCTGCAGCCGGGCCTCGTCGATCGCTTCCTCGTCGCGGCCGAGCTCGGTCACGTGCACGGCATGCTGGTCGTGACCAAGCGCGACGCGCTCGACGATTCGTCGACCGAGGCCGCGAGCTTGCACGCGACGCTCGAGATCTACCGGCGCATCGGCGTGCCGGTGATCGAGACGAGCGCCAGGACGGGCCTGGGCCTGCCCGCGCTGCGCGAGGCGCTCGCGGGCAAGATCGCCGCGTTCATGGGCAAGAGCGGCGCGGGCAAGTCGAGCCTCCTCAACGCGCTCGATCCGCGCCTCTCGCTCGCGGTCGGCGAGATCAGCGACGCGAGCAAGAAGGGCCTCCACACGACGCGCGTCGCGACCCTTCATGCCTTCGGCGACGGCTGGCTCGTGGACACGCCGGGCCTGCGCGAGCTCGCGCTCCCCGAGCTCGATCCACCGACGCTGACCTCGCTCTACCCCGAGCTCGCGGCGCTCGGCCTCTGCCAGTTCACCGACTGTCGCCACCAGCGCGAGCCCGGCTGCGTCGTGCGCCGCGCGATCGAAGGCGGCGCGATCGAGCGCGGCGAGCTCGCCCGGAGCCGCCTCGACAGCTTCCAGAAGCTCCTCGCCAGCGAGTAGCGGCGATGACCTGGTCGCTCGAGCGGCCAACTCGGGAGAGAGCTCGGGGGGGCCCTCTTCAGAGGGAGGCGAGCACGGCCTTTCGGAGCGCGAGCTCGCGTGGGTCGCTGTTCAGCCAGAACCCCATGCGGTTCGGCACGTAGGCGAAGCCGATGCCCCGATCCGGGTCCGCGTAGCCGAACGAGCCGCCCGCGCCCGGCGTGCCGAAGGAGCGCGGACCGAACGAGAACGTGCGCGTGGAGCGCGAGAAGCCGAGGCGGTAGAGCGTGTCCACGTGGAGCACGCGGTCGCGCATGCCGTGTCGCGGCGCGGTGGCCGGGGCCGTGAGCTCGTCCATCACCTTCGGGGTGACGCCGAGCTCGCGCCCGCCGGTGGCCATCATCCCGTAGAGGCGCGCGATGGCGCGCGCGCTGCCGATCCCGTTGCTCGCTGGCAGCTCCACCGCCCGGAGCGCGGGCGCGCCGAGCTCGGCGGCGTTCTCGAGCTTCGGGTTGGCGAACGCGCGCGCCGCGAGCGAACGCTTGCGCATCATCGAGAGCACGAAGCGAGGCGGCAGCGAGCGCGGGTGCAGGAGCAGGTGCCAGCGCGGAAAGCCGCGCAGCCGCGCGAGGCGCTCCTCGCCGACCGTGCTCGGCAGGCCGATGTGGAAGTCGAGCCCGTGCGGCGCGGTGATCTCCTCGCGGAGGAACACGCCGAGGCTGCGCCGCTTCGGATCCACGCGGCGCAAGAGCTCGCTCTCGTAGAAGCCGATCGTCATCGCGTGGTAGCCGTGGTGCTCGCCCGGTCTCCACAGAGGCCGCTGCGCGGCGAGCCCGCGCGCGACGAAGTCGAGGTCCGCGAGCGTCGTCGCGTCGAAGGTCGTGTCGACCGCGGCCAGACCCGCCTGGTGCGCGAGCAGCTGCCGCACGGTGATGTCGCCCTTGCTCTCCTGGGCGAACTCCGGCCAGTACGTCGCGACGCGCTCGTCGTAGTCGAGCCACCCGAGTGACGCCGCCACGGCGAGCGCGATGGCCGACACACCCTTGGTGGTCGAGAACACCGTCGTCATCGTGTCCGCGTCCCAGCGCGCGCCGCTCCGCGCGTCCCGCACGCCGCCCCACAGATCGACCACGACCTCTCCGCGCCGCACCACACAGCAGGCTGCTCCGAGCTCACCGCGCTCGGCGAAGTTGGCCTCGAAGACCTCGCGCACTCGCTCGAAGCCCCGCGCGACCGTTCCGTGGATCCCTCGAGGTGTGCTCATGGGTCGATCCTCGCTCACCCCGGCCGGAGCCGGTGGTCGATCAGGTGGTCGTCTCGGTGCGCGGCACGGTCGCGCCTTCGACGGGGACGCGGGGCCCGAGGATGCGCTCGACGAGCACGGCGGGGGTCTCGAAGAGCATCTCGTCCGCGCCGGGGCCGTGCTCCTTGCGGTGCGTGGTGACGAGCGTCGTCTTGCCGCGCGCGATGCGGTGGCCCTCCTTCACGCTCGTCACCTCGTAGGCCACGCCGACGCGGCTCTCGTGCTCGGTGAACCACGCGGCCACGCGGAAGCGCTCGCCGTAGCGCAAGGGGCGGATGTGCCGCGCGCGCGTCTCGACCACGTAGAAGCCGAGGTGGAGCGGGATCATGTCGACCGCGTCGATCTTGTGCGCGCGGAAGAGCGCGGTGCGCGCGATCTCGAAGTACTTGTAGTACCAGCCGTGCCACGCGACGAAGAGGGGATCGAGATCGTGGAACGGCACCTCGAGCTCCACCGAGACGGCGTCCTCGGGCGCGCGCGCCCGCATCTCCCTGGCCTCTCGGTGCTCTCGGCTCGTCATCGCGCACGTTGTTCGATCTCGCGGGGCCGTTCGTCAAGCATCGCGCGAGGGCGCGCACCAGGCCGTCAGGGCGCGACGCCCGCGAGCACGGTGCGGAGCATCGCGACGTTGCAGCCGACGGCGCCACCGCTGCTCGAGGTGGTGAGGAAGGGGCTCGTGGCCGCGAGGGCCCAGTCGATGCCGTCCGTGCGCACGAAGCCGACGTCGTCGAGCGTCGGCACCACCGTGCTCGTCGCGCCGTACGACGCAGCGGCGCGTCGACCCACGAGCGCGAGGTGGTGCAGGCCCGCGAGGCCGGCGATGCCCTCGGCGCTTCCGCCCAGGAAGCCGAACTGGCCGAGCGAGAGGATGCTGTCGCGGACCTCGAGCTCACCCGCCGTCGCTGTGGACTCGGCGACGATGCCGTTCTGGATCGAGCCCGGCGCGGTGACGTGATCGATGACGAGGTCGCGCACGCGGCCCGCGGGCCCGTCGAGGAGCTGGAGGATGCGGCCCGTGTCGGCGGGGAAGCGCGACGCGGAGATGGGCTCGAAGAGCGACTGCGTGACGCGCACCCGCGCGAGCGGCGCCAGGCCCGCGTCACCCGCGAAGAAGGAGAGATCCTCGGGCACGTCGCGCACGTGGTTCCACGCGATCACGACGTCGCTCACGTGCGCGCTGCCCGCGGGCGCGAAGTCTCCGGGCCCGAGCGCGATCGCGCGTGCGCCGCTGCCGCCGGCCGATTCCCACGCGCGCTCGAGCACGTTGCCCGCGACGAGCACGCGCTCGCCGTTGTAGAGGCCGATCAGCGGACCGGTGGGCCACTCGATCCCGGCGTAGCTCGCGTCGAGCGGGTACCACGCGAGCGAGCGCGTCACGTGGTTCTGGCAGATGGCGACGTCGTGCGGTGAGCTCGCCGCCGTGAGCGCGTTCTCGGTGCCGAGCACGACGCCTTCCCCCGCGGCCTCGAGGTGGTTGTCGACGATCGCGACGGGCCCGCCGCACGTGAAGAGGAGGATCGCCGGGCGCGGGCCGGCCATCGCGTGGATCTCTCGCACGTCGCTGCGCCGCACGGTGGTACGTGGCCCGTCGATCTCGATGCCCGCGCGCACGTCGCGGAGCGGGCTGCCGTGCACGTAGAGGCGATCGAGCAGGATGTCCGAGCGGCCGACGCCCGTGCGCACGATCGCGGGGGCGTCGAGCGCGTCCGTCGCGATCTCGAGGCCCGAGACGCGCACGTTCGAGGCGTCGATCGTCAGGCTCGAGAGGGCGCCACCGGTGACGATGCGCGCGAGCGAAGGCGCGTCGGCGGGGCCGATGCGCGTGGGCAGCGCCACGTCGTCGATGCCGCGCGTGCGGAGCGTGACGTCGCCGCGCGACACCACGTAGGCCGAGCGGTACGTGACGCCGGGCTCGAGCTCGATGACGTCGCCCGGCATCGCGGTCGCGAGCGCCATCGTGAGCGCGTCGGTGTCGATGGCGCTCACGATGCGCCTCTCGGGCGGCGTCGCGACCATCGGCACCGTCGGCAGCGACACGGAGCTCGGCAGCGCGCCGCGCGTGCAGCCGAGCGGCAGGAGCGGCATCGGCGGGCCCGCGTCCGGCCTGCCCGCATCCGTCGAGGGCGCGTCGAGGGGAGCATCCATCGGTGTCGCGTCGAGCGCGCCGGTGTCGAGCGCCCCCGTATCGAGTCCAGACGCATCGAGTCCAGACGCATCGAGTCCAGACGCGTCGAGGCCCGACGCGTCGAGCGTGCCGTCCGCGTCGATCGTCGCGTAGCCGACGCGACCGCACGCTGGCAGCGCGACGAGCACGAGCCACACGCCGGTGCGCAGACCTCGTGTCGCCGCCCCCTGCATCGGCTCAGCCCTCTGCCGCCGGGGTGGTCCCCCGCGCCCGCGCGGCCGTTCGAGGCTGACCCATGCGAGTCAGTCTCTCACTCGTCGTCGCTGCCGCCCATGGGCAACGACATGCCTTCTTCGATCTTGAGCCACATCGCGGTCTGGTCGCCCACGTAGACGAGGCTCGAGCCCTGGTAGAAGCGCAGGTCGTAGCGCGCGACGATGCGCTTGCTGCCGCGTCGCACCTTCGTCGTCTGGCACTCGATCTCGATCGGCACGCCCGGGATCGCGAGCGACTTGTAGCGCGCGTCGTGGATGCGCCCGCCGTAGCCGATCCAGCCGTCCGTGTGGCGCAGGTCGAAGACGTAGTAGGCGTGGACGAAGCCGGCCATGCCCGTCATGTGCACCATCAAGCCGCCCGAGACGTGGCGCGGGTGCTTGAGGGGGTGCACGCGTTGCTCGCGCGTGATCGGGAGATCGTCGTGCGTGGGCATGCGCACGCGGACGAGGCTCTTCTCGCGATCGATCACGAGGACCTCGTCGAGGAGCATGCCGCCGGGCGCGTAGGGACAGTCGTCGATGAACGCTTGTTCGATGGGCATGGGGCAGGAGCTCAGGGAGCGAGAAAGAATCGACTCGAGACCGATCCGAATCTGCAGCTCTGTCAGATCTTGGACGTGGTGGGCTCGTCGGCCTTCGGCTCGCTCTTGCCGGCCTTGGCCTTCTCGGCCGCTCGGCGCATCCAGAAGAGCGTGCCGGCCCCGAGGAGCAGCGAGAGGAAGGCGGCGCCCGTGGTGATCCAGAGGCCCAGGCCCGTGTGCTGCACGAAGAGCTGGAAGAAGACGTACGCGGCGTAGCCGAAGAGGAGCACGCTCACGCCGATCGCGACGTACGCGGTGAAGCGGAAGCCCGTGAAGGCGATGGCCGCGAGCGCCGTGCCGAGCAGGGGCACCACGATGATCGCGATGGGCGGCGTGCCCGCCAGTGACTCCTGCTGCACGAGCGAGAGGCCACTGAGGAGCACGGTCTCGTCGCCCTCCTCGAGCTGCCTTCGCACCCACGGCAGGAAGAAGCCCACGAGCATCGCGAGGCCCGTCGCGCCGATCGCCACGCGGAACGCGAGGGGGACCTCGCTTCCATCCTTCCTCTTCGGCGCGTCGAGCTTGCTCGGATCGGGCTTGGTCAGCTCCGCGTCGCTGGTCTTGCTCGCTCCTGCGGAGGCTGCGGGGAGGCCGAGCTCGTCGTCCTTGAGGGTCTTGTCCGACATGGAGGCGAGACTCTACTGCGATCGGACTCGAACGCGAGCGAGCGCGTATCGTCGTGGTGTGCCCCAGGCTCCGCGACCCCGACCCGTCCTGCCGATCGTGCTCGGTGGCCTCGCCGTGATCGTGCTGCTCCTGGTCGCGATCGTCGCCGCGCGCCTCGGTCGCGAGCCGACGATCCCGCCGCCTCCGCGCTCGATCGCCGAGCTCGGTCCGCTGCCGGCTGCGGGGCCCTGGGACGTGCTCGTGCGCGAGGCGCGACCGCTCGAGCGCGGCCCGCGGCCCGACGACCTGCACGCCCGACTGGCGCACTCGGTGACCGACGAGTCGCTCGTCCTCGATGCGTCGATGCGCGAGGCCGTCGCGGCGCTCGATCCGACCGCGCTCGCGCCGCTCGGGCCGATCGTCGAGGCGATCTTCTCGGGCGCCCGCTTCGAGGACCGCTGCGTCGATGTCACTGGGCGATGTCCGGGCCTCGAGATGCACCGCGCGGTGCAGGCCGCCGAGCTCGTGATCCTCGCGCGCTGGATCGCGGGCGATCGTGCGGGCGCGGCGTCGCTCCTCGGACGCGTGCTCGCGGCGACGCTCGACCTCGCCCAGACGGGCCGCGCCGTGATGCCGCAGGCCGTCGGCGTCGCGACCCTGGTCCGCGCGGCGGGCCTGCTCGTGATGCTCGCGCGCGATGGGCTCGCGCCCGATGCTCCGCTGCTCGCGGTGCTCGAGCGCATCGAGCGAGACGAGGTGGACCTCGGTCGCGGCTGGATCACCGAGATGAGCGTCGCCGAGCACACGCTCCGCACCGTGCCCGTCGGAGGGACGATCGAGGCGCTCCTCTTCGACCGAGGCCGCCTCGCGGCCGACGTCTACGATGCACAGGAAGCGTGCGTGACCTACGCGCGCGACCCGAGCGCTGCCGTGCCCGCACCGCTGCCGCTGCCCGCAGGCACGCTCCACGTGAGCGGGGCGACGGAGATCGCGCTCATCGAGGCGCTCCTTCCCGAGTGCACCTCGATGCTCGACGAGACGCGCCGCCGCCATGCGCAGGCCCGCGCCCGCGTCGCGCTCGCCCGCGCCGAGATCGCGCGCCGTGCGCCTCAGCCTTGACGCTCCCTCCGCGCGAAACCACAAACGGCGCCGCCATGCCCACCCAGTCCTCGCTCGACGCCGCGCTCGACGCCGTCCTCGATCCCGTCTTCGAGAAGCCGATGCGCACGATCGGCGCGCTGACGGAAGCGCGTCTCGAGGGCGACAAGGCCTCGCTCCGCATCAAGCTCCCGTCACCGTCGCCGACGATCGAAGCCAAGGCGCGTCGCCGCCTCGAGGAGGCCTGTCGGAGCGTGGGCGTCACCGAGGTCTCGATCGCCATCGACGTCGAGGTCCCGACGCGCGAGGTGATGGGCGACGACCCGATCCCCGGTGTCCGCAACGTGATCCTCGTCATGTCGGGCAAGGGCGGCGTGGGCAAGAGCACCACCGCGGTGAACCTCACGCTCGCGCTCGCCAAGCTCGGCCACCGCGTGGGCTTGCTCGACGCGGACATCTACGGGCCCTCGATCCCCACGATGATGGGCGTCTCGGGCCAGCCGATCTCGAAGGACGGCAAGATGATCTCGCCGCTCGAGCGCTTCGGCGTCCGCATGATGTCGATCGGCTTCCTGCTCGAGGACGACAAGCAGGCGATCGTGTGGCGCGGCCCGATGCTGCACGGCGCGCTGCAGCAGTTCCTCAAGGACGTGGACTGGGGCCCGCTCGACTTCCTCGTGCTCGACCTGCCGCCGGGCACCGGCGACGTCGCGCTGACGATGGCGCAGAAGCTCAAGGTGACGGGCGTCGTCATGGTCACGACGCCGCAGGAAGTGGCCCTCCAGGACGTCTACAAGTCCGTCTCGATGTGCCACAAGCTCTCGCTCCCGATCCTCGGCGTGATCGAGAACATGAGCTACTTCGTCGACCCCGCGGGCAACCGCCACGACCTCTTCGGCAAGGGCGGCGGGCAGAAGATCGCGGACTTCGCGCAGTCCCCGCTGCTCGGTCAGATCCCGATCGTGCAGGCCGTGCGCGAGCAGGGCGACAAGGGCTTCCCGATCGTGCAGGCCGATCCGTCGAGCGAGGTCTCGCGCGTCTTCCTCTCGGTCGCCGAGGCGCTCGTCGAGAAGGTCCTCAAGGATCACTTCGAGCGCACGGGCGGCCAGAAGCTCCCCGCCGGCAAGGGCCCCACCCGCCTCAAGATCATGCGCTGATCTCTGCGCGCCTTCGGCGCGCGCTCGGGGGCTCTGGCGCTCGTCACGCGTCGATCGTCTCGAGCTCGGCAGAGACCAGCGGCACGGTGCCGTCGGTCGCGACGGGACGCACGATGGCGTTCGGGAGGCGCGGCGCGACAGGCCACTCCGCGGGCGAGTGACGAGCCGCTTCGAGCACCGCGCGTGCGGCGTGCGGGAGCGTGTCGAGCCAGAGCTCGTCCGACTCGGTCACGAGCGCGGGGCGCTTGCGCGTGAGCGCGATCGGCAGCGGGGGCGGGTAGAGCGGCTTCTTCTTCGGCGGCGGCACGCTGAGCCCCGCGCGGAGCGCGTGCTGGAGGGGCGCCGGGATCCGATCGATCTGCGTCGGGTCTTCGTCGTCGTTCGTGAGGAGCGGTCGCGTGTCCACGAGCGCGCGCGAGAGCAGTGCCCATGCCAGGCGCGACCTTCGCGGATCGTCGCGAGATCACGTCACTCGGGCTCTCGCGAGCGGCCAGCGCACTGGCCGGTGGCAGCTCGATTGGCCGTGCAGATCGGCCCGATCCGCCTCGAGACGGGCGCGCCGAGGCGTGCGGCGCGCGATACGCTCGCGCGATGGATCCCGTCCTCGACGTCGAGTCCCTGATCGAAGCGCTCCGTGGGCCGGAGGCGAAGCGCCCTGCGCTCGTCGACGCGCGCCGCTCGCGCGAGGCCTACGCCACCGCGCACCTCGCGGGCGCGCGCTGGGTCGATCTCGATCGCGATATCGCGGCGCCCGTGACCGATGCCTCGCACGGCGGGCGACACCCGCTGCCTGCACCCGAGGCCTTCGCACGCGTGCTCGGCCGTCTGGGCATCGAGGGCGACGCGCGTCGCGTGGTGATCTACGACGACCAGGGCGGAGGCCTCGCGGCGGCGCGCTTGTGGTGGATGCTGCGCGCCTACCAGCACCACGACGTGCAGGTGCTCGATGGCGGGTGGGCCGCGATCCAGGAAGCCGCCTCGCGCGGCGCGCTGCAGATCGACTCCGCGCCCGAGCTCGACGCGCGCGCGACGCACGAGGTGCGCGCGTGGGCCGGCAGCGAGGCGAGCCTCGAGGAGGTCGATCGGCTGCGCCTCGACCCGGGCTGGCTCGTGCTCGACGTGCGCGCGGCCGACCGCTACCGCGGCGAGAACGAGACGATCGATCCCGTGGCCGGCCACATCCCCGGTGTCGTCAACGCGCCGTACGCGAGCACGAACCTCGACGCGCGCGGCCGCTTCGTCGACGCCGCCACGCTCCGACGGACCTACGAGGGCCTGCTCGGCGGCCGCCCCGTCGATCACCTCGTCGTGCACTGCGGCTCCGGCGTCACCGCGTGCCACACGCTGCTCGCGCTCGAGCGTGCGGGCCTGCGCGGCGCGCGGCTCTACGTCGGCAGCTGGAGCGAGTGGTGTCGGCGCCCGGATCTGCCGCGCGTGCCGTGAGGCCCCTGCCTGCCGCTCACGTGTGGAGCTCGCAGGCCGCGGTCCCACGCGTCTCGCAGCGCTCGATGCGTGTGTCGTCGAAGGGGCCGACCTCTTCGCGCCACGCGGTCCCGCAGTGCCCGTGACCAGGCCCCGCGCCCATCGTCGCGAAGGGGATGCGCTCGCCGGCCTGGAGCAGGACGAGCTCGCTCACCCAGAAGCGCACCTCGTGCGAGCCGCCGAGGAAGCTGATCTCTTCGTCCTCGTCCCACGAGCCCGGCTCGACGAAGCAGGTGTGTCCGTTGTGGCTGCAGCGGGTGTCATTGAGGAGCACGCGGAACGGCGCGGTGATGACGAGCGCTCCGCCGAGCGCGGCGTCACGGAAGCTCGTCGCGTCCGCGAAGAGCGGGCCTCCGTCGTGGGTCGCGCCGGCGTCGGGCCGCGCGCCGTCGGGCTCGGGGCTGTGGGCGCTCGAGCAGCCGGCCAGGAGCGCGGCGGCCGCAGCGGTGCCGTGGAACAGGAACGTGCGTCTGTGCATGGGACCTCGGCCCCAGACGTGCGCGCCGGGCGGCGCCGAAGGGAATTGAACCGAGTGAATCCCGCGTCGCGAATCGCGACCACGCCGACGCGAATGCGCCCGGCAGGCCCGAGGGGAGTCGCGAGCACACGAGCCTCGCGATCACGCATCGACGCGACGAACGCCAC
>JBILLJ010000064.1:0-47727 GCA_044376125.1 Sandaracinaceae bacterium | reverse complement strand
GATGAACATGCGCGGCATGGTCCCCCGGCCTCCCGACGAATCCAAGGGCGGAAGCGGCGGGGGGCCCCGCCGCGCGGGGGAGGGTCCGCATGGACCCTCGGGCCAACTCAGCGATCGAGATCCCGCCGAGCGCAGCGCGAGGCGCCAAAGCGGGGCTGGGGCCCCGCGCGGAGCATTCGCGTCAGCGAATGGAGCGGGTGGGGGCCCCGCCGCGCGGGGGAGGGTCCGCATGGACCCTCGGGCCAGCTCAGTCCTCGATGCTGGCCTTCGTGTAGAGGAAGCGCTGGCAGCTCTGGCAGTTGAGGATCTCGCCCTTCTGGATCTGGGCGAAGCGCTGGGGCGCGACGGACATGCGGCACGCGGTGCACACGCCACCGACGGCCTCGCACACGGCGGGCGGCTTGCCCTTCACGATGCGGTCGTAGATCCGCATGTGGTCCTTGTGGATGAGCTTCGCGTAGGCCTCGCGGCCCATGACGACGCCCGTGCGCTCCTCGCGCAGCGCAGCGAGCTTGCCCTCGAGCTCACCCTCGGTGGCGGCGAGCTCGGCCTTGGCCTCCTCGAGCGCCTTCTCCGGCTCTCCGAGGCCACTGCGCATCTTCTCGAGCCGCTCCTTGAGCGCGTCGCGCTGCGTCTCGCCGTCCTTGATGCTGCGGCGCACGGCCTCGAGCTCACGCTCGGCGGCCTCGGCCTCGCGGCCGTTCTTCGCCTTGGCGCCCTTGGACTTGGCCTTGGACAGCGCGTCGTTGCGGGCAGCGACGTCCTGCTCCTGCACGCCGAGCAGGCGCTCCGCCTCGGCGAGCGCGTTCTTCTGACGCGCCACGAGGTCCTCGAGGCGCTTCACCGCTTGCCGCCGCTCTTCGAGCTCGACCGGGAGCCCCTTCAACCGATCGTCGATGCCTCGCGCCTTCGCATCGATCTCCGCCAGCCTGACGAGTGCCCTGAGCTGCTCTCGCACGCGTGTACCTTTCATCCGCCGCGCGTGAGGATTGCACGGGGACAGCGCTGTTACCGCCGTTCGCGGGCGGGCGCAAGATCGGTCGTCGTCACGCGCATGCGCGAGTCCGCGCTCCGGGGCCATCGCCAGCGCACGACGACCACCCCCGACGGTCCCTCGCGGCCACGGGGCGCGATCGATGGGCCCACTCGGATTCGAACCGAGACACGCCCCGTTATGAGCGGGGAGCTCTGACCGGTTGAGCTATGGGCCCTCTGGCGCGCGACTCTACGCCGCGTCCGGCCTCGAATCACGCGCGCGATGGGCGATCAGACGTAGGTGAGCCACTCGGGGCGGGTCGGCTTGATGCCGCGCACCGTCTCGAAGAAGCGGTCCTGGATCTTCTTGGTGATCGGGCCGCGCGTGCCCTCGCCCACGCGCCGGTCGTCGACCTCGCGGACGGGCGTGACCTCGGCCGCGGTGCCGCAGAGGAAGATCTCGTCGGCGACGTAGAGCTCGTCGCGCGCGATGTCGCGCTCGATCACGGTGATGCCGAGATCGTTGCGGAGGATGTGGAGGATCGAGTCCCGCGTGATCCCGCCGAGGATCGAGGTGCCCATCGGGGGCGTGTAGACGACGCCGTCGCGCACCATCCACACGTTCTCGCCCGAGGCCTCGCTGACGTGGCCCTGCGCGTCGAGGAGGATCGCCTCCTGGTAGCCCGCCGCGAGCGCCTCGCGCTTGGCGAGCACCGAGTTCACGTAGTGGCCGACGACCTTGCCCTTGGCCATCAGCATGTTGATGCCCGGGCGCGTGAAGGAGCTGACCTTCGCGCGGATGCCCTTCTGGAGGCCCTCCTCGCCGAGGTACGCGCCCCAGTGCCAGACCACGACGGCCACACGCGTCGGGTTCACCGCGCCCAGGCCCATCGCGCCGTCGCCGAGGAACGCGAGCGGGCGGAGGTAACAGGCCTTGAGACCGTTGGCCTTCACGGTGTCGAGGCACGCCTGGACGATCTCGTCCTGCGTGTACGGCATCGGCATCGTGCAGATCTTCGCGGAGTCGAAGAGACGACGCACGTGCTCGCGCAGGCGGAACACGGCGCTCTTGCCGTCGTGCGTCTCGTAGCAGCGGATGCCCTCGAACACGCCGAGCCCGTAGTGCAGCGTGTGCGTGAGGATGTGGACGTTCGCCTGATCCCAGTCGATCAGCTTGCCGTCGAGCCACACCTTCGAGACCTTGTCGACCATCGGCGCCTCCGCAGAAAACGAACGCGCCGCTTCTATCACGACGTGTCTCGATGCAAACCCTCCACGACGGAACCGATCTGCGTTTCGTCGCGGTGCCGGCTCAGCCCTCCGGGGTCTCGCCTCGGATGTTGACCCACGTCGCCGGGTTGTCGGCGCGCGGGAAGATGGCGTGCCAGCCCTGGGGAAGACGCGGGCCGGCCCACTGGAAGAGCCAGCGCGCGTCGTGCGGCGAGAGGTTCACGCAGCCGTGCGAGCGCGGGCGTCCGAAGCCGTCGTGCCAGAACGCCGAGTGCAGCGCGAACGCGAGCTGGAAGTACATGACGTACGGCACGTCTTCGATGGAGTACGGGCCGTCGGCGGCGTGATCGCCGTCCATCGTGTGCGTCACGTGCTTGCTCGTGATGCGGAAGAGGCCCGTCGGCGTGCGCATGTCGCGCAGCGGATCGTCGGGATCGCGCACGCGACCGGTCGAGACGAGCGTCGCGAACACCGGCGTGAGGCCCTCGTACGCGATGAGCGTCTGCGTCGCGAGATCGATGTCGATCCACTGATCGTTGTCGCCGACGCCTTCGGGTCGCGCGGTCGCGGCGCGGAGCACGCGGACGTCCTCGGTGCGGAAGAGGCGCGCGTCCGTGGTGGTCACGTACTGCGTTCCACGGATCTCCGCCTCGCCGCTGATCTGGAACATGTGGTGGTAGCCCGGCGTGCGGCCCCGGCGCGGGCGTCCATCCCGCCCGAGCGTGAACTGGTTCACCTTCGACGACATCACGAAGCCGAGCGGCAGGTGGACGCCGGTCGGCGCGGGGGCGGCCGCGCCCGCATCGGCGTCGCCGACACCGGCATCGGGCACGGGCTCACGCGAGAGGATCGCGCCGCGGAAGCCCGAGCTCGTGATGAACTGCTGGCTCCGCGGTCGATCGAGGCCCGAGTACGGGATGATCTCGTTCGAGAGCGTGCGCCAGTAGCGCCGTGGGCCCGTGCGCACGTCGCGATCGATCGCGAAGATGAAGCCGCGGAGCGTGCGACGCATGAGCACGCCGCCGCGCTCGCCCTCGAGCGAGGCCAGCGTGGGGACCACCGGCTCGACGGGCTCGAGCGCACCCTCGGCGCCTGCGGTCTCCGCGGGGCCCGACGCCGTGAGCATCTCGGGCTCGGGTGCGGGCGGCGCGGCCTCGGCCGGTGCCGCGCCTTCGGCGGAGGCGCCCTCCGCTTCGGGCGGGAGCTCGAGGCCGGGGATGCGATAGCCCTCGTAGATCGCGGCCTCTTCGTCGGTGGGCAGGCGCCGGTAGATCGCGAGGTTGTCGCGGCGCGCGCGCGCGTAGCGGTACGGCAGCTCGGCCTCGAAGTCCGGCTGCGCGGGAGGCCGCGCGGGGAGGCGCCGTCCCTCGAAGGCCGTGACGTCGCGGCCGCTGCACACGAAGCCACCGACCTCGAGCTCGTACCAGCCGCCCGCGCACCGCTCGGTGCCGATCGGATCGTGCGTGCGCGCCATGTGCGTCGAGCCGGCGCGCAGATAGCCGAGGCGCTCCGAGTCTCGATCCGCGCGCGCGAACACGCGGACCACGTAGCGCTTGGCGAAGAGCCGCTTGGGAGGCCCGGGCGGTGGCGGAGGCGCCGCGTCGATCGCTGCATCGACGGGCTCTTCGGGCGCGGCGTACGCATCGGGCGTCTCGTCCTCGCCGCCGCACGCGACCACGGTGAGCGAGGCGATCGCGCTCGCGAGGAGCGCGAGCAGCGTGGCCTTCACGCTCGCGTGCGGCGCGAGCGTGCGGGCTCTCGAGCGGAGGCTGGCCTCGGTCGGGGTCACGGGCCGCAACGAGTGAAACGGCGGCGGGGCCGAGTCAAACGCGCCCTCCCCCTTTCGCGGTGCTCGCCGCGCGTGCGAATGCGTGACACTCCTCTCTCGTCGAAGGACCCGCCGTGCGAACCGACACCAGCCACGAGTCGAGCGCCGAGCGCTCGCTCGCGAGCGAGGCCGCCCTCGCGCGACGCACGTCGATCGCTGGCAGCGTCGGGTCGCTCGTGGTGCACGGCACCATCGTCGCGCTCGTCTACGCGAGCGGGCAGACGCCGGACTACGGCTTCGAATTCACGGTGCCCGCCGAGCTCGAGCTCGGGCTCACCGAGGCCGTGGCCGTCGAGGCGAGCCCGCCGCCTTCGCCGCCCCCGACGCCCGAGCCCGAGCCGCTCGCCGGCGCGGGCGCCGGTCAGGGCGCGATGGACGCCGGCGTGCCCGCGAGCGACGGCTCGATCGGCGATGGCGGCGTGCCGAGCGACGCGCCGCGACGCCGTCGACGCGACGCAGCGCTCGATCCCGACGCGGGCGAGCTCGTGGCGAGCGGCGAGGGCGAGTCGAGCTCCCCCGTCGCGTTCCTGCCGGCGGGCGGTCAGATCGCGCTGCGCCTCGATCTCGATCACGTGCGCGCCTCGCCCGTGCGCGCCGACGTCGAGCGCCTGCTCGGGGCGATCCCCGACTGGCAGGCGCTGCTCGGCACGAGCGGCGTGGAGCCCGTCCGTGATCTCTCGCGCGTCCTCGTCGCGACGCCCAACCTCCAGCGCAGCTCGCTCGTCGTCGCGGGCCGCCTGGCCGACGGTGCGCCCGCGCCGAGCGTGATCGTCGAGCAGCTGGTCACCGCCGGCGGAGGCACGGTCGCGTGGGAGGAGCAGGACGGCGTGCCCACGACGGAGTGGCCCAACCCCGACGCGACGCCGCGCCGCGTGGCCATCGTCGGTGACCGACACTTCGTGATCGCGCGCGGAGAAGACCTGCCTCGCGTGCTCGCCATCGCCGCCTCGCGCGCGGAGAGCGAGCGGCCGGGAGAGCCACCGCGCACGAGCCCGGCCGATGCGCTGCTGGCGCTGCCCGACGGTGCAGCGATCACGCTCGAGATCGAAGGTGCACGCGCGTACGTGCGGCAGAGCCCGTGTCGTGTGCCGACGCGTCTGGCAGCGCGCGCGGACGAGGTCGACGGCATGGTCCACGTGTCGCTCCACGCCGTGTTCGACTCGGAGGACGAGAGCACCGAAGCGGCCTCGTGCTTCGAGACCCTCCGCGCGCGCGCGCTGAGCAACCCGATCGTCTCGTTCATGGGCTTCGGCGGCCCGCTCGGTGAGCTGGAGATCGACACCGACGGCGCGAGCCTCGATGCGACGACACGCCTCTCGTACTCGCACGTGCGCTCGGCGCTGCGCTACGCACAGGGCATGTTCCGGCGCAGCGCGCCGCCGCCCACGGGCGCGTCCGGTCCGCCGATCGTCACGCCGGTCCCTCCGCCCGGCGTCACGCCCGTGCCGCCACCGCCCGGCATCACGCCGGTCCCTCCGCCCCCCGTGCCGCCACCATCGAGCGTCACGCCCGTGCCTCCGCCACCCGCACCGCCGGCTCGCTGAGCCGCGTCAGCGCACCTCGGGCGTGCCGCCGCGCCAGCTCTCGAAGAAGCGCACGATCTGCTCCTGCGCGGCGACGATGGGGTTGGCGATGGGCTCCGCTGGCGTGCGCTCGACGAAGGGCGGCATCGGCGGGTGCTCGAACGCGGCCTCTCCTTCGTTCGCGAGGATGAGGCCGTGCGAGGCCGGCGCGAAGGTCGTCATCGTCCGCACGTACGAGCTCGCCCCGATCATCAGGCTCGGCCGCACGGGCAGCTCGACGCGCGCGAGATCGGTGAAGCGCGCATCCGCCCCCGCGATCGACGCGCCCGACGCGCGTGCGAGCGACTCGGTCCCGACGTTGGGCACCGTCTCGTCGTCGACCGCCATCTGGAAGAGCACGTGCACCTCGCGCGCTTCGAGCGCGGGCGCGAAGGTCATCGAGTCGCCGGCGTCGAGCAGCGTCTGGTAGAGCGCGATCTGCGGCACGTGCGAGGGCGGATCGTTCTCGTAGTCCACCGTGCTGTAGTCGAGACCGAGCTTGGGGAAGAGGATGGGGAAGAACGTGGGGTTGAAGCCCGCGCTCAGCTCCACGAGGCGCGTCAGGTTGCCGCCCGTGACGTTGAGCACCGCGCAACCGACGCGCGTCTCGGTCGCCACGAACATCGTGCCGAGGATGCCGCCGAGCGAGACGCCGACGAAGCCGATCGGGCCCTCGTCGAACGACAGCATCGCGGGCCCGTCCGCGGCGCGGGTGATCTCGCCGAGATCGGCGCGCTCGATCACGTCGACGGCGGCCATCAGATCCGCGACCGACTGGCGGAACGAGTCGCGCGGATAGAACGGATGGAACGCCTCGTAGCTGCCTTCCTCGTCGAACACGCCGACGTACTCGACGTAGCTCGGGTTGCCGCCGATGTCGCCGTAGAGGTCGGGGCCGGTCGTGGCGCCGAAGCTGTGGACGGAATCGAGCATCTCGGGCGAGCTCGCACGCGCGCGCATGCCGTGGAACGGGATGTCGATGGCGAGCACCGCGTAGCCCGCGGCCGCGAGCGTGTCCGCGATGGCGAAGACCTGGCTGCGATCGTTGCCGAGGCCGTGCTGGAACACGACGAGCGGCAGCGACGTGGTCTCGCCGGCAGGGAGCACGAGCGTGAACCACACGTCCTCTTCGCGACGCACGCCGAAGGTGCCGTCGTCTCCGCGCGTCCAGCTGCCGTGCACGAAGGGCGCGGGCGAGCCGAACTGCGGAGAGGAGAACGTGCCGTCCACGACCCAGCCGATGTGCGCGTGCGCGACGCCACCCTCGACGTCACGGCCGGGAAGCGGCTCGAGCGGCACGCCGAGGAGCTCGTCGAGCGCCACCCCGCTGACCACGCGCTCGATCGTGACCGAAGGCGCGGGACGCGCGCGGATCTGGGCGCGCACGTCGGAGAGATCGTCGCTCGCGCTCTGCACGTGGAAGGTCGCGAGGCCAGCGACCGAGCTGCTCGGGATGCCCGCCGCGGTGAGGCCCGCGAGCACCGAGCGATACTCGCGCCATGCGCGCGCCGCGAGCGCATCCGTCGGCTCCGCGCTCGCGTCGCGCACCGCAGCGAAGGTCTCGGCCGGAGCGATGGCGAGGCCGTCGGCGCCACGCACGCCCGTCGTGACGACGGCCGCGTAGGCGCGCTCCTCGTGGAGCGGATGACCATCGGCCGGGCGGATCGAGAGCAGGCCCGTGCGCTCGTTCCAGCGCACCTCGGCGGGCACGCGCATCATCGCGTCGGGCGAGGCGGGATCGACGTCGAGCAGGAACACCGAGGCGCCCTCGCGCACGGTCGCCGCAGGATCGGCGGGGAGCGACGCGGGATCGATCGCGCCCTCGACGGGGAAGAAGACGGGTGAGCTCGCGCCGAAGCCATCGACCTCGCGCAGCCCCGTGCGCAGCGACTCGAAGAACGCCCCTGCGATGCTGCCCTCTTCGCCGGGCAGCTCGCCGATCTGGATGATCCCCGCGTCGTCTCGGTAGAGGTCGTCGGGGAACGGGATCGCGCCGAAGTCCATCGTGCCGGCCGTCGGCGCGAAGACGAGGTGCGTGCTGCTCACGCTCGGGCCCGCGTCGGGCATCGACGTGGGTGGCGGATCACCACAGCCCGTCGCGAGCGCGCCGAGGCTGCCGAAGAGCAAGACGAGCGGAGAGGGAAGCGAAAGAGCGAGAGGGCGAGCGGCCCGAACGACAAGGCGCATCCGGGCAAGATCCCACGGAGTGGAGGGCAATTCAAAGTTGGCTGCCCGAACGAGCGGTCGGGCGTGCCGCACACCTCGTGTAGGCTCGGGGCGTGAGCGACAAGCCCGCGGCCAAGCCCGGCCCCAGCGAGGAGGAGACGCCCAGCGCGAAGGAGTCGCTCCACGACTCGCTCGCGGCGCTGCGCTTGGTCGTGGGCACACACCGCGGCTACGCGGCTGGCATCGGCGGGCTCGGCCTCGTGGCTGCCGCGCTGCCAGCGGCGATCGCATGGACGGGACGCGCCATCGTCGACACCGTCGAGCGCGCCGCGGACACGGGCGACCCGGCGCTGCGCACACACGCCCTCTGGCTCGTCGCCGCCGAGCTCGCGCTCGTGGCCGTGATGACCGCGAGCCAGCGCGGGGCTGCCCTCTTCGGCTCACTCCTGCGCATGCGCGTCGCGCAGCGCGTGAACGAGGCGATCCTCGAGAAGGCGCTCGTGCTCGAGCTCTCGGACTTCGAGAGCCCCGAGGTGCTCGACCGCATGACGCGCGCGCGACGCGAGGCCTCGTACCGCCCGATGGCCCACGTCGACAACCTCGGCTCGCTCGCGCAGGGCGTGCTCTCGCTCGTGGGCCTCGCCACGCTGCTCGGTGCGCTCTCGCCGTGGACCGTGCTGGCCCTCGTGCTCGCCACGGTGCCCTCGTTCTGGGCGGAGCTGCGCTTCGGCAAGGAGGCCTTCCGCCTCTTCTCGTGGCGCTCGCCCGAGACGCGCAAGCAGAACTACCTCGAGATGCTCCTCGCGCGCGCGGACTACGCGAAGGAGGTGAAGCTCTTCGGGCTCGGGCCCATCTTCCTCGAGCGCTACCGCGCCATCTTCCACGCGCTCTGGGCCGAGGACCGTGATCTCACGATCCGTCGCGCGCTCTACGCGCTCCTGCTCGGCCAGATCTCGATGCTGGTCTTCTACGGCGTGTACGCGTGGGCGGCCTTCGCAGCGGCGAGCGGCGTGCTCACGCTCGGCGCGATGACGATGGCGCTGCTCGCGTTCCGCCAGGCCGAGAGCGCGCTCGCGGGGCTGCTCGGCACGGTCTCGCAGCTGATCGGAGACCGCCCGTACCTGCGCACGCTCTTCTCGTTCCTCGAGCACACCTCGCCCGAGCGCCCGCCCGGCGAGGCCACGAGCGGGCCTTCGCCCGAAGACGGCGTGCGCTTCGAGGCGGTGAGCTTCTCGTATCCGGGCGCAGCGACGCCCGTGCTCGATGGGATCACGTTCCACCTGCCGCCGCGCCACAAGCTCGCGCTCGTCGGAGAGAACGGCGCCGGCAAGACGACGCTCATCAAGCTCCTCACGCGCCTCTACCGACCGACCTCCGGCCGCATCACGCTCGATGGCCGCCCGCTCGAGGAGTGGAGCGAGGAGGCGCTCCATCGCCGGCTCGGCGTCATCTTCCAGGACTTCGTGCAGTACCAGCTCACGGTCGGGGAGAACGTCGGCGCCGGTGACGTGCGCGCCTACGAAGACGAGGCGCGCTGGGAAGAGGCCGCCGACAAGGGCACCGCGCTCGACTTCGTGCGCGAGCTGCCGAACGGCTTCCGCACGCAGCTCGGCAAGTGGTTCGACGACGGCCGCGAGCTCTCGCTCGGGCAGTGGCAGAAGATCGCGCTCTCGCGCGCGTTCATGCGCAAGGACGCCGACATCCTCGTGCTCGACGAGCCCACGGCCTCCATGGACGCGGAGGCCGAGGCGCGCATCTTCGCGCGCTTCCGCGCGCTCACGCAGGACCGCACCGCCGTGCTCATCAGCCACCGCTTCTCGACCGTGCGCATGGCCGACACGATCCTCGTCCTCGAGGGCGGTCGCATCCTCGAGAGCGGCAGCCACTCCGAGCTCATGGCGCGCGGCGGACGCTACGCACACCTCTTCACGCTGCAGGCGCAGGGCTACCGCGACTGAGAGAAGGAGAAAGAATCCTTCTTTCTCCGGTTCGAACCACCGGGGCTCAGCCCTTGGGCTGTCGGCTCCAGCGCGAGGGCTCGTGCTTGGGCTTGGACGCGACCGCGCAGACGTCGAGCGCCGCGCGTGGATCGCAGCCGCAGAGACCGGAGGCCCAGCACGGGTTGGCCTCCACGACGCACCAGCCGCGATCGGCCGTCTTGCCGACGTCGACGACGAGGGCCTCGGGCAGCTCGACGCGCTGATCACCGAGGAGCTCGTTCGCGAAGCGCATGGCTTCTTTCGCCTCGGCGTCGGCGAGGGGCCACTCGCCGGACGCGTCCTTGGCGATCGCGCCGCCGCGCAGGTACGCCGAGTACGTGTGCACGCGACGATTGGCCACGAAGAGCCGCACCTCGAGCTCGAAGCGCACGACCTCCGAGATGTGCACGGACTCGCTGTCGTCCATCGCGAGATCGGGATCGATCATCGCGCCGTCGTCGTAGACCCGTGACTTGAAGATCTTCTCGTCCACGGGCTTCACGAACGTGGGCACGCGGAGCGCGCGCGCCTTGCCGAGCGTCGAGAGCTTCACGTCGCGCTTGCGGTACGCCTCCGGCAACGAAGGGAGCCAGCTCGAGGACGGCTCCACGACGACGAGGCCGAGCGGCTCCGCGAGCGCGTCCGCGAGGAGCGTCTCGCCGTAGAGCACGGGCCCCTTCTTCGCGACGGCCGGATCGATCGCGTCGGGGCGATAGCTCCGCACACGCACGACGTCCCAGCCGCGATCGGTCGCCGCACGCCACATGGCGTTCGAGTCGTCCGTGTACCTCGGCGAGAGCACGAGCGTGCGCATCGGCGGACTCATACGTCACGCAGGAGAAAAAGAGTAGGCCCGCGAGTGCGCGCCGCGCGCTGCGCGCGCGTCACCCACCGAAAGGTGAGGGCGAGATCACCGAAGCGATCTCGCCCTCGTGGCGACGTGTCTGTGCTGGGGGGCAGCGCCGCCCGGAAGGTCGCGCTCAGCTCAGAAGCCGAAGAACAACTCGCACGCGAAGTCGCTCGCGCCCGGCGTGCAGCCGCTGCCATCGGGACAGAAGTAGATCTCGAGGTGTCCGTCGTCCGTGCAGAGCTGGATGATGTTGCCGGGCAGACAGATGGAGCCGTCGAGCGAGCCGCACTCACCACCGCCGTCGTCGGGCAGTGGGCACTCGCCGCTTCCGTCGCCGCAGCCGTCGTCCGCGGGGGGATCACCTGGCAGCGGATCCTCCGGCGGCGGCTCCTCGGAGGGCGGCTCCATCGACGGAGGCTCCTCGGCGGGCGGATCCCCGGGCGTGCCCGAGGTCGCGAGCGTCCGGCCCCAGCGCACGGCCGTCGCCTCGATGTCGGCGGCGTGACGATAGACGAGACCGAAGTCGTCGGGCCCGCTCGCGCCGCCGTAGTAGCCGCTGTTCGTGCGCGCGACCGATCCGTCGTCGGTGATCGTGGGGCCACCCGAGTCGCCGGGGCAGAGGTTCGCCGTCTCCTCGCCCCAGCGCATCGAGAGCTTCTGCTTCGCGAAGCGCCCTCCGCCACCGCGCGCCTGACAGCCATAGCCGTAGATGGTCGCGCTCGATCCTGCCGCCGGCTCGCGCCGCGCGATGGGCGCTGGCGTCGCGAGCGACGCGGGCACGGGCTCGTCGAGCTCGAGCAGCGCGACGTCATCGGGGCCGATCACCTCGGAGGGATCGCGCATGTACGCGGCGATGCGCGTGATGGTGAAGGTGCGCGCCTCGCTCGGCCCCGTGCGGATCTCGAACTCGCCCCACGCCGCCGAGCGCTCGCGCGAGGTGTAGTCGACGCAGTGCGCGGCGGTGATCGCGAGCTGCGGTCCGACGAGCGTCGCGGTGCAGGCACCGCCATCGATCGACATCGAGCCGACCTCGGGGCGCTCGTACGTGTAGGTCCCGCCGACGAGCGCGGACTCCTCCTCCGCGTACGGCGCGACGGTGCGAGGCCGGAGCTCCGTGGGACCACACGCGGAGAGCGTGACGAGCGCGAGCGCGAGCGAGACCTTGTCGAGATGCATGGCGGCTCCTTCTCTATTGTTCGCGCCTTCGGCGCGGCCCGGGGGGAGCAGCTCCCCCCCACTCCCCCGGCTCGACGCTCGCCGAGCCTCGCTTTCTCGCGCGCTCCTGGGGGCTGCTTCGCAGCCCCCGCCGCGTGGCCCCCCAAGCGCTCGGTGGATCGGATGGGTGGATCAGCGGCTTCGGTAACAGAGGCGCTCGGTGCTGCCCGCGTTGCAGAGGTAGCCAGCGGGGCACGTGAGGAACTGCGGTACACCGCCCTCGTCGCATCGCACGAACTGCGTGCGACCGCGTCGGCACGTGTACTGGGCGATGCCGCTCCAGGGACCGCACGTGCTGCGCGCAGCGCCGCCGCAGTCGGCGGGATCCACGCGGAAGCCCGACGCGCACGGCTCGAGCGCCTCACCCATCGCGCCGATGCGGATGCCGCGTCCCGTCGCGTCGCACCAGCCGCAGCCGACGACCTCGGTCGCCTCTTCGCACGTCGCGCGCTCACACGGTCCCGCGCCCGGCGGGGGCGGCGGTGCCGGCGGCGTGTACGCGTCGGGCGCGCCATCGCCCATGCCTGCGTCGGCGCGGCCCGCGTCCGTGCTCATCGGAGGCGGCGTCATCGGCGAGCCCGAGCCGAGCGTCTCGCCCCAGCGCGCGATCACCGCGTCGATGCGCGCACGCACGCGGTAGACGCGACCGAACTCGTCGGGGCCGCTCGAGCCACCGTAGTAGCCGCTGTTCGTCGCGATCACGAGGCCGTCCTCGGCCATCGTCGGGCCGCCCGAGTCGCCCGGGCAGAGCGTCGCGGTCGTGTCGCCCCAGCGGTAGCGGATCGACTGCTTCGAGAACGAGCCACCACCGCCGCGGCGCTGGCAGCCGTAGCCGTAGATCGTCACGGGCGTGCCGCGCGCCGGCTCGGCCGAGACGAGGCCCGCAGGCGTCGCCACGTCGGCGGGCACCGCAGTGGAGAGCTGGAGGATGGCGACGTCGTCGGGGCCGATCACCTCCCTCGGTCCCATGAACGCAGCCATGCGCTGCACGCGATAGACCTGTCGATCGCCGGAGAAGCGGCGGATCTCGAAGGTGCCGTAGTTGCCGATCGTCTCGCGCGACGTGTAGTCGATGCAGTGCGCGGCGGTGAGGACGAGCCGCGGACCGACGAGCGTTGCGGTGCATCCACCACCGCCGATGCTGATCGAGCCGACCTCGGGCCGCTCGTAGGTGTAGCTGCCGCCGACGAGCGTCGAGTGCGCGACGTCTTCGGGCGGCATGGACTCGCGCGGCCGCAGGTCCGCGGAGGTGCACGCGCCGAGCGAGACGGCGAGGACCACGGGGATGGCGCGGGCGCACGAAGACGCCGCGAGCCGCACACGATCGAGGTGCGTACGCATGGAGGGCTCTCGGCCCGCCGCGAGAGCGGAGGGCGGTTCGGGTGGAAGGCAGCGCGAGGTGCCGGAAGGCGCCCGAGCTGCCCAGCCCTCTAGTGCGCAGGCCCCGTACAGATCGGTCACTCTCGACCGAATCTTTTTCAACACCGCGTACGAATTGTTGGATTCGCCCTCGAAACAGGGCGAATTCCGCTCCTCCGTGTCGGTACCCGTGCCCGCGCGCGTGCCCGTGGGCCCTGCGCTGGGGTTTCGAGCGCCCCTCGACAGCCGCCTACCCGCCGAGCCGCGAGATCAGCGCGCGGCGAGCGCGTGCTGCTTCTGCTCGAAGAGCATCCAGAACGCGACCTGCGGGTCGGTGCTGAAGAAGGGGTGCGTCTGATCGAAGCGGAAGCGCTCGGGGCGGTGGCTGGCCTCGGGATGCGCGGGGTCGTCCAGGTTGATGAGGCGCATCGACCAGTCCTCGAAGCGCCGCACGTCCGCATGCCGATCGTCTCGCGTGATGCGGCAGAAGGTGCGGCTCACCACGTCGCCCTCCCCCTCGAGCACCTGCAGGAAGTAGCCGCCGCCGTAGCAGAGCAGGCCCGTCACTCCGATCTTCGCGTTGTTCACGCTCGCGGCGTCGACGATCGACATCGCGTCGCGCATCGACATCTTCTCGGTCGCACGGCTCACGTAGATGAGCTGGCAGAGGGCGGGCTCGGTCATGTGCGTAGTGTCGCGATCAAGCGAGGCCCGGGGAAGCGGCCCGTTGACGAGACCCGGCCACCCGCACTAACTCGCCGCCCATGCCCCACGCCCAGACCGACGCCGTCGCCGCCCGCGCCGCCTCGCAGCTCGAGACCACCCTCGCCCGCCTCGGCGAGTACCTCCGCTTCCCCGCCGTGTCGTCCGATCCCGCACACGCGAAGGACGTCCGGGCCCTCGCCGCGCGCATCGCGAAGGACCTCGGCGAGCTCGGCTTCGCGAACGCGCGCGTGCTCGACCTGCCGGACGCGCTGCCGTCGGTCGCGGCCGAGTGGATGAAGAAGCCGGGCCTTCCGACGGTGCTGATCTACGGCCACCTCGATCTCCAGCCCGTGAAGAACGAGCCGTGGGACACCGACCCGCACACGCTCGTGAAGAAGGGCGAGCGCATCTTCGCGCGCGGCGCCGCGGACGACATGGGCGGCTGGGTCTCGCACCTCGCGGCCATCTCGGCGTGGCTCGAGGTCGCGGGCGAGCTGCCGTGCAACATCAAGCTCTTCATCGAGGGCGAAGAAGAGATCGGCTCGCCCAACCTCGAGCGCTTCATGGACGCGTTCCCCGATGCGTTCGCGTCCGACGTGATGGTGCTGACCGACTGCGAGAACCCCTCACCGACGCTGCCGGGTCTCACCGTGTCTCTGCGCGGCCTGCTCGAGGTCGAGCTCACGTGCGAGGCGCTCAAGAGCGACGTGCACAGCGGCCTCTGGGGCAACCTCCTGCCCGATCCCTCCATCGCGCTGATGATGCTCGTCTCGCGCCTCGTCGATCAGGACGGTCGCCTCGCGCTCGGTCGCCAGGAGGTGCCCAAGGCCTGGCGCGACGACGCGTGGAACGTGCCCCTCACCGACGACGTGATCCGCAGCGCCGGGCGCCTCGTCGATGGCGTGAACCGCCTGCCCGATCACGGCCGCCCGCCCGCCGAGTGGGTCTGGCGCCAGCCCGCGGTGACCGTGCTCTCGACGTCGCTGCCGCAGCCGGGCCACGAGAAGAACGCGATCCGCACCAAGGCGAGCGCGGTGCTCTCGTTCCGCGTCGCGCCGGGACAGACCGGCGACGAGCTCTACGCGCTCGTCGAGAAGACGCTGCTCGAGACCTCGCCCGGCGGCATCAAGGTCTCGCTCACGCGTCGCGGCAAGCCCGGCCACTCGTGGCTCTACACACCGAAGGGCCCTGCGTTCGAGGCGGCCGATCGCGCCTACACGCGCGCGTGGGGCCGAGGCCTGCTCCAGATCGGCGTCGGCGGCACCATCCCCTTCGTGGCGCTCTTCGGCCGCCGCTTCGGAGACCTGCCGCTCATCCTCAACGGCGTCATGGATCCCGAGACGGGCGCCCACGGACCGAACGAATCGATGCATCTCGGCGTGTTCGAGAAAGCGATCCTCGCGAACGTGCACCTCTATGCCGAGCTCGCCGAGGTTCCGGGGCTCGCCCGATAGAACAGCTCGCGAGCGAGCGCTGACGCCCGCTCAGCGCTTGCGCCGCGCGGCGAGGTAGCGATCGAGCGGGGTGAGATCGAGCGCGAAGCGCGAGGCGATGTCGCGGAGGAAGGCGCACGCTTCCTCCGCCGTCGAGGCCGCGATCGTCGGCACGACCGGCGGCGCGACCCACTGGATCGCGGTGAGCACGCCGCGCGCGATCGGGCTCTTGATCACGAGCGAGTTCGCGACGACGAGCTCCTGGGTCTTGGCCTCGATCGACTTGGTCCACGAGGCGATCGCGTTGCGCCCCTTCGCGTCGGGCAAGCTCGCCACGGCGGAGGCGTCCGTCAGCGAGAGGAAGCGCTGCTTGCGCGCGAAGATGGCCTGGAGGGATCGATCGAGCGGCTCGATCTCGAGGGTGGAGACGTCCGGCGGAAGCACCAGCACCGCGAGCGGCCAGTAGGTCGTGTCGTATTCCGCGTTCGCCATCTTCCCTGCATGCCCGTGTACCATCGTCGGCCTTCGGGAGGCCACCACGATGGCGAAGTCGGACCGAGAGCGTGTCGAGGCGTGGATCGGCGACGAGCTCGGCACGGTGCGCATGTGGAGGGTCACGCTCCTCTCCGGCATCGGCCTCGTGCTGGTGATCGGCCTCGTCGTGATGCTCGCCGCGATCTACCTCTCGGGCTCCGCGACGCTCGACGACCTCGGCGTGCCGCTCGGTGTCCTCTCGCTCACCGCGCCCGTGCTCGCAGGCGGCGTGATCTACGGCGCGCTCGGGATCCGCGCGCTCCGCACGCACCCGCTCCTCTCGGCGCTCGCGCAGACGCCGCCCGCGCTCACCTGCGAGGTCGCGCGACGAGGCGCGTGGACCGGTGTGCGCTTCGTGGTGCGCACGGGCGAGACCTACACCCTCTGGGCCGCGAGCCCCGACTGGGCCCCGTGGGTCATCGAGGTCCTGCGGCGATGACGTGACACGGCCGATCAGCGGGGGTCGGTCGACGCGTTCTCCGTCGGCGCGGCATCGGCCTCCGCCTCCGGCGGCTCGCCGCTGGTCTCCTCTTCGACCTCGTCGAAGAACGCGGCCTCGACGGCGGCGTCCTCGACGTCCGTGTCGGCCTGCGTCTCGCCCATCGCCTCGAGCCCATCGAGCGGCGCGCTCGGCTCCGTCGCGGCCGCAGGCACCGCGAAGTGCGCGCGGATCGCGGCGGCCTGTGTGCTGCTCGCGCCCGCGGCCACGAGCTGCTCTTCACTCGCGGCGAGGATGGCCTTGAGCGAGCCCAGCGCCTTGAGCAGCGCCTTGCGCGTCTTTTCACCCACGCCCGGCACGTCGTCGAGGCCGCTCCGCAGGCGGCGTCGCTTGCCGACCTTCTCGCGCAGCGCGTTCGAGACGCGGTGCGCCTCGTCGCGCACCTGCGTGAGGAAGTGGCGCGTCGCGCTGCGCTCGCGCAGCACGATCGGGTTCTTCTGGCCGGGCAGGAACACGCGCTCGGTGACCATCTTGCCGGCCGTCTGCTCCTTCTCCTTCGCGAGGCCGACCACGGGCAGCGCGCGCAGCTGCGACGCGAGGCCCTCGTCGTCGCTCGAGCGCGCCAGCTCCTCGAGCACCGCGAGCGCGATGCCGAGCTGTCCGCGGCCACCATCGACGACGAGGAGATCCGGCACCTGCCAGCCCGGCTCGCCCGCACGCGCGAGCCTCCGCGTGAGCACCTCGCGCATCGCGCCGAAGTCGTCGCCACCCTTGAGATCGTGCTGCCCCCGCAGATGAAAGCTTCGATAGCGCGCGCGATCGAGCTGGCCGTCGGCCATCGCGGTGAACGCCGCGACCGTGTCGGTGCCGCCGAGGTGCGAGACGTCCACGCACTCGATGCGCCGCGGCAGGCGCGGCAGTCGCAGCTTCTTCTCGACCTCCGCGAGGCGCGCCTCGACGTCTTCCTTCTCGCGCTCCTTCTCGCGGAACGCGTGCTCGGCGTTTTCCGTCGCCATGCGGACGAGGTCCTTCTTGCTGCCTCGCTGCGGCACGATCACCTGACAGCGGCGGCCACGCTGCTCGGTGAGCGCGAGCGAAAGGCCGTCCATCGCCTCGACCTCGACGGGCAGGAGCAGCTCGTCGGGCACCACGTTGCCTTGCGCGTAGAAGGCGGTGACGAACGAGGCGACGAGCTCGTCGTCGGGGAGGTACGCATCGAGCGAGAAGGTGCGGACGTTCGTCATGCGCCCGCCGCGCACGATGACCATCGCGAGCTCGGCGCGGTCGCCGTGGACGAAGAGACCGAGCACGTCCTGATCGACGTCCTTGGCCACCGCGATGCGCTGATCGGTCTGCACCCGATCGATCGCGCGCAGCTGATCGCGGTACACGGCGGCCTGCTCGAAGGCCTGCGTCCTGGCGGCCTCGCGCATGCGGCGGTCGAGATCGGCGGTGAGCTCTTCTTGTCGACCGTCGAGGAAGAGGCCGACCATCGCGGCCTGCGCGAGGTACGCGTCGCGGTCGACCTCCATGACGCACGGGCCCGGGCAGCGACGGATCTGGTACTGGAGGCACGGCCGCACGCGCCGCGCGAAGTCCGAGTCGCGGCAGGTCCGCAGCTTGAAGTGGCGGTTCACGAGCCGGAGCGTCTTGCGCGCCGCCGTCGCCGAGTCGTACGGACCGTAGTAGTGCGCGCCGTCCTGCTTGGGCCTGCGCACGACGGTGAGCTTGGGCCACGCGTCGCGCAGATCGATGCGGATGGAGAGGAACTCCTTGTCGTCGCGGAGCTTGAAGTTGTAGCGAGGGCGCTTCTCCTTGATGAGCGCGTTCTCGAGGAGCGCGGCCTCCTTCTCGTTCGCGACGACGAAGGTCTCGAGGTCGCCGATCTCGTGCGGCAGGCGGTGGATGAAGAAGCGGTTGTCGCTCGAGCCCTCCTGGAAGTAGCTCCGCACGCGCGAGCGCAAGGAGCGCGCCTTGCCGACGTAGAGCACGTGCCCCTTGCGATCGAGGAACACGTAGACGCCCGGCTGCACGGGCAGCGCATCCAGCTTGCGTTCGACGACCTCCGGAAGCGGCACGGCCCGACTCTGCGGCGTCGGAGCGCGGCCGCCAAGGCTCCCGCGGCCGCGTCAGCTGTCACCGGCATGGCAGTGATCGAGAGGCGCGGCGCATCCTCGATGGACGCGTCGACAGACAGCAACGCGGGACCAGCGCCCTCTACGACGCGGGACCAGCGCCGCATACGACGCGGGACCAGCCCCCCCCGCGCGCGCAAGCGGGCATGGCCCCTCGGGCAATCTGCGCGCGCAAGCGGGGCTGGGGCCCCGCGCGCAGCATTCGCGTCAGCGAATGGAGCGGGAGGGGGCCCCGCTTCGCGGGGGAGGAGCCGCATGGCCCCTCGGGCAATCTGCGCGCGCAAGCGGGGCTGGGGCCC
This sequence comes from Sandaracinaceae bacterium, assembly GCA_044376125.1. Lineage (GTDB taxonomy): Bacteria > Myxococcota_A > Polyangia > Polyangiales > Sandaracinaceae > JAFLCL01. The sequence continues at coordinate 29,018 of JBILLJ010000064.1, read as the reverse complement.
CGCGCGCAGCATTCGCGTCAGCGAATGGAGCGGGAGGGGGCCCCGCTTCGCGGGGGAGGGGCCGCATGGCCCCTCGGGCAATCAATTGTTGTCGATGAAGGATCGAAGCTGCTTGCTGCGACTCGGGTGACGCAGCTTCCGCAGGGCCTTGGCCTCGATCTGGCGGATGCGCTCGCGCGTGACGTCGAAGTCCTGACCGACCTCTTCGAGCGTGTGATCGCTCTTCTCGCCGATGCCGAAGCGCATGCGGAGGACCTTCTCCTCGCGCGGCGTCAGCGTCTTGAGCACGCGACGCGTCTGCTCCTCGAGGTTCAGGTTGATGACCGCCTCGATGGGCGAGACGATGCTCTTGTCCTCGATGAAATCCCCCAGATGCGAGTCTTCCTCCTCGCCGATCGGGGTCTCGAGCGAGATGGGCTCCTTCGCGATCTTCAGGACCTTGCGGACCTTGTCGAGCGGCATCTCCATCTTCTCGGCGATCTCTTCGGGCGTCGGCTCGCGGCCGAGCTCCTGCACGAGATAGCGCGAGGTGCGGATGAGCTTGTTGATGGTCTCGATCATGTGGACCGGGATGCGGATCGTCCGCGCCTGGTCCGCGATCGCGCGGGTGATCGCCTGACGGATCCACCACGTCGCGTAGGTCGAGAACTTGTAGCCACGCCGGTACTCGAACTTGTCCACGGCCTTCATGAGGCCGATGTTCCCCTCCTGGATGAGGTCGAGGAACTGGAGGCCTCGGTTCGTGTACTTCTTGGCGATCGAGACCACCAGGCGGAGGTTCGCCTCGACGAGCTCCGCCTTCGCGCGCTCGGCCTCGATCTCGCCGCTGTGGAGCGCGTGGTAGGTCGTGCGCAGGGTCTCGACCGGCTGACCGAGCTCCTCCTCGACCTTCTTGATCTGGCGGCGCGCCTCCGTGATCTCCTCGATCACGTCCTTGAGCTGATCCGGATCGAGCCCGCCCGCGCGGCGCTGCAGCTTCTTGGACTGCGCCGGCTGCTCCGACATCTCGCGGATGATCTGGCGGATCGCGCGCTCGGTGTTGCCACCCGCGCGACGCTCGGCCTCGCCGATGGTGCTCTCGGCGCGCTCGACGCGGCGCACGAAGCCCTTGATCGTGTTCACGATCCGGTCGAGCTGCTTCTTGTTGAGGCGAAGCTCGCGGAGCGTGTCGAGACGCTCGTTGCGGATCTTCTTCATCTGCTGCTCGACCAGCTTGCGGGCGCGGTCGCTCAGCTTCTTGGCGCTCTCCAGCTCCTCGAGCAGCTTCTGGTGCTGCGTCTCCATCCGCTTGACCTTGTCGATCTGGCGGACGACGCGGGCCTTCCACTCCTCCTCGTTGACCTCGCGCTGCTCGTCGTCGTCGGGCTCCACCTGCGCGGCGGCCGTCGTCTGCTCCTGGTCCTCCTTGACCACGTCGCGGACGCGGATCTTGCCCTTCTTGAGCTTCTCACCGAGCTCGATCACCTCCGAGAGGCCGACCTTGGAGCTGAGGATGATCTCGAAGACGCGGTTCTCACCCGTCTCGATGCGGCGCGCGATCTCGACCTCGCCCTCGCGGGTGAGCAGCGAGACGGAGCCCATCTTCCGCAGGTACATGCGGACGGGGTCGTTCGACTTGGTGGTGATCGCCTCGTCGGCCGACACGGGCGCCACCGACGGGCTGACGCTCGGGCGGCGCTCCTCGGGCTCGTCGTCCTCGTCGTCGTCGCGCGAGCCACCGGTGCGGTCGCGGAGCAGGCGCGCGGCTTCCTCGCGCTCCTTCTTCTTCTGCTCGTTCTTGGCCTGCGAGACGTCGACCACGTCGATCGACTCGCCGCCGAGCAGGAGCAGGAGGTCGTCGATCTGGTCGGAGGTGACCATCTCGGGCGGAAGCGCCTCGTTGAGCTCGTCGTACGTGAGGAAGCCCTTCGCGCGGCCCTTCTCGAGCAGCGCCTGGACCTCCTTGCGATCGCGCGCGGCCTTCTGGCGACTGCCCGGGCTCGTGGGCACGGGCGGGAGGCTCGAGCGAGACGGACGCATGACGATGTCCTCGTCGCCCTCGTCGTCGAACTCGAATTCGTCGCGGCCCTTCTTCTTCCCGGCCCCGCTCTTGTCGACCATCGCTACCTCGATCGTTGGCGCGCTCCGTGTGGACGAAGCGCCTGCTCTTACCCTTGGGTCTCTCGCGCACCGACGTGCGTCGGGATCACGCTGCTCTCACCTTCGGCTCAACAACGCACCGCCGGCGCGGAACAACGCATCCCTCAGCTTCATCAGCTCGGCCGCGAGCTCCTGGTTTCCTTCGCGCAGCGCTTCCTGAATCCGTCGCATCAGCTCTCGTTGCTCTCTCTCGATCTGTTGCTTGCGGAGCAGGGGCATCGCGGTCTCGACGAAGGACTTGGCGCTCGCGGCATCGAACGTCTGGATCGCCAGTCTCTCCTCGAGCCATCTCCGGGCCGGACCATCGCCGACGCCGTCCTTCTCGACTTCGGCGAGAAGAGACGACGCGTCGACCGTCCCATGGACGGACGCCAGCCGGAGAGCGGCGCGAAAGATGGCTTCCATTTCCCGGCTCGTCAAAAGCTCCGGGATTTTTTCCGCGACGGCGGCCTCGAAGGCCTCCGGCTGGTCGAGGAGACAGCCGACGAGATCTCGCTCGACCCCTGGAATTTGCGAGAGATCCGCGGGTTTCTCCCGCCGGGGGGCGGGCGCGCCCTCCCCCCGCGCCGGCTCCGGCGCTCGCCCCTCCGCGGGTCCCGACGGTCCCGAGGGCCCCCGACCCACCCCCCCGCCGCGATCGTCGCGACCTCCCGAGGCTCGGGCTGGACGCTCCTGCGCACGGGCGGCCATCACGCCACGGCGCAGCTGCTGTCGCACGGCGCCGAGGTCGGCGATCTGGAACGCCTGCGCCACGCGCTCGACGTAGAGGCCCACCTCGACGGGGCTCTCCACCGACGCGAGCACGGGCCCGAGCTGCTCGATCGCCTGGGCGCGCGCGGCCGGGTCGGCGCCGGCCTCGGAGGCCCCGACGTCGATCAGGTAGTCGAGCATCGTCGGCGCGGTCGCCACGAGCTGCTTGAGCGCATCGCCCCCGCGCTTGCGCACGAAGCTGTCGGGATCCTCGCCCGCGGGGAGCGCGACGACGGTGCCGAGCAAGCCGGCCTCGCGAAGGAGAGGCGCTGCGGCGCGTGTCGCCTTGCGGCCGGCGTTGTCGCCGTCGAAGAGCACGACGACGCGCGAGACGTAGCGCTTGAGGAGCTTGGCCTGCGAGAGCGTGAAGGCCGTGCCGAGCGGAGCGAGCACGTGCTTGAGCCCGGCCTGATGCACGGCGAGCACGTCGAAGTTGCCCTCGCAGAGGATCGCCACGCCCTCGCGCCGCAGCTCGACGCGCGCCTCGTGCAGACCGAAGAGCAGGTCACTCTTCTTGTAGAGCGGGCCCTCGGGGCTGTTCACGTACTTCGCGGGCGGATCGCCCGTGAGCTTCTCGCCCGCGGGCAGCTCGAGCGCGCGACCGCTGAACGCGACGATCTTCCCGTGCACGTCGGCGATGGGAAACATCAGGCGGTGGCGGAAGCGATCGTAGTGGCCGTCGCCCCCTTTGCGCGGGACGACGAGGCCGGCCTCTTCGCCTTCTGCGAGCGAGAAGCCGCGCGAGCCGAGGTGCTTGGCGAGGCCGTCCCAGCCGTGCGGCGCATAGCCGAGGCGGTAGGTCGCGACGGTCTCGGGGCTCATGGCGCGCTTGTCGAGCTCGGCCCGCGCCAGGTGCGCGTGCGGGTGCTCGGCGAGCATGCGGATGAAGTAGCCCGCCGCGGACTCGGTGATCGCGGTGAGCCGCTCGCGCTTCTGTCGCTCGCGTCGGATCGCGTCGTTCTCGCGCGACTCGACCTCGGGCAGCTCGATGCCCGCGCGGTTGGCGAGCTGGCGCAGCGCCTCGGGGAAGGACTTGCCCTCGAGCTGCATCACGAACTTGAAGACGTCGCCAGAGGCCTGGCATCCGAAGCAGTGGAAGAACTGCCGCTGCGGGTTCACGTGGAACGAGGGCGTCTTCTCGGAGTGGAAGGGGCAGAGGCCCTTGAAGCTCGCGCCCGCGCGCTTGAGCACGACGTACTCGCCGATGAGCTGCACGATGTCGGTGCGCTCGCGGATCTCAGCGACTTTGTCGTCTCCGATCACGGGGACCGGCGATCATTCACGGACGGCCCTGCCGCGCAAGCGGGGGGCGCGCGACGGAGCGGCTCGGAGGCTCAGCTCAGAGCATGAGTCAATCCAAGTGACTCATGCTCTCAGAGCCCCAGCGGCGGATCGTAGAGCCACGTCCGTGCGGGCGCCTCCGGCCAGCACTGCGCCGCGCACTCGCGCTGGACCTCGTCGCAGGCCTGGTGTCGCGCGATGCAGGCGAAGCAGGCCGGCTCGGGCAGCAACGGGCCGAAGTTCGCGGCGTGAAGCAGACACTCGTCTCGGTCCCCGCCCTCGCACCTCTCCTGGTAGTCGCACCACGTCACGCTCTCGCCGCCCGCGAGGACCGAGAGGAGCGGCCCGCGTGTCAGCGCGGAGAGGGCCACGATCGCGGCGAGGGCGATCAGCGGCGCAAGACGTCGTGGCCCCGCGTCGGGCGCACCGCTCGCGACCTCACATCCGTGGAGCGCACCGCTCAGGTCCCCGAGCCACGGCACGACCAGGAAGTAGCCGCTGAGCGGGACACGGAAGCCGATCGCGACGAGCGCGAGCACGTAGCCGGCGACGACGAGCGCGCCGCCCACGTAGCGCTGGACGTAGAAGTGGCCGCCGCCGGGGAAGAGGAACGTGACCGCCGCGGCGACGCGCTTGAGCCTCGGCGATGGCGCGAGCGGACGCTTCTTCGCCGCCTCGCGGTAGGGCGCGTTGTCGGCCGCGACGGGCTCTTCCTCGACCTCGCGCTCCATCTCGGCCACGACGCGCCGCGCCGCCTCGAGCTCCGAGCGCGGCACGCGCACCACGATCTCGATGGCGTTGCGGAGGTGCGGCATCACGCCGTTGGCCTCGAGGCCGGGCGTCGAGACGGCGATGCCCTCGTGCTCGAGCACGCCTCGCACGAGCCCCGCGCGCACGGGATCGGTGGTGCGCAAGAGCTCGACCTGCTCGTCGCGCGATTCGTCGGCCTGCATGAGGCGATGGTAGCCTCGATGCCATGACGACGGCTCGCGCCGCGCTCGGCTCCACGACCCACGTCGGCCTCGCGTCGGTCGCGCTGGTGATCGTCGTCGCCGGCTGCGCACAAGGTCGAGGCATGTCGGACGCGGCGGGCGGGCCGCGCGACGCGTTCGCGCTCGACGCCGCGATCGAGTTCCCGGACGCGGCCTTGCCCGACGCCCCTGGCCTCGACGCGCCGTTCCCGGACGACGTCTTCACCACCACGATCGACGCGAGCAGCACCGACGCCGCTTCGCCCCGCGACGCGGGCGCCGACGCGTGGTCGCCCGATGCGGGACGCTGCACGGGCACGATGTGCTCGGGCGCCTGCGTCGACACGACGCGCGACCCGATGCACTGCGGCGGCTGCGCGCGCGCGTGCTCGCTGCCCTTCGCGACGGCGACCTGCGTCGCGAGCCGGTGCACCGTGGCCACGTGCGAGGCCGGCCGCGGGGACTGCAACACGCGCGCAGACGACGGCTGCGAGGCGAGCTGCGCGAGCGGCGCGGGCTGCACCACGAGCTGCGGCTCGACGGGGAGCCTGCTCTGCACGAGCGTGTGCGCGCCGAGCTGCACGCCACCGGGCGAGTCGTGCAACGCGCGCGACGACGACTGCGACGGAGCCTGCGACGAAGACCTCGGCGCGTGTCGCGAGTCCGTCGTGCGCGCCTACCACGACTCGCTCGGTGGACACCTCTACACGCGCGATCGCAGCGAGATCGCGGCCGGGGGCTTCCGCACGGAGTCCGATCCGTTCTTCTTCGTGTACCCGAGCGCGCAGCCGGGCCTTTCGCCCTTCCACCGCTGCTACGTCGGGCGCGCACACCGCCTCTACACGCTCGATGCGGGCTGCGAGGGCTCGGGCGCAATCTACGAGGGCATCCTCGGCTACGTCGCCACGAGCGCGACGTGCGGCGCGCGACCGCTCTACCGCCTCTCCGCACGCGACAATCACTTCTACACCGTGGACGCGGCCGAGCGGGACTACGCCGTGTCCATCGGCTACGTCGACGAGGGCATCGCGGTCTACGTCTGGTGAGCGTCGTCGCTCCTCGGCAACGCCAGGTCGCGACCGACGCCTCTGTCTCCCCCGCTCGGCCGGACGCATAGCTCTGCCCGCGTCGACGTGATGGCGCGATCTGGAGGAGTGACATGGCGAAGTGGAATGTGGATGCGTCGCACACGACCGTGTGGTTCACCGTGCGGCACATGATGATCACCAACGTGCGCGGCGAGTTCGGCACCGTCGAAGGCAGCGTGGACTGGGATCCGAAGAGCCCGACCGCTGGCAGCGTGACCGGCAGCGCGGACGCGGCCTCGATCGACACGCGCGAGCCCAAGCGCGACGGCCACCTCAAGAGCGCCGACTTCTTCGACGTGGAGAACCACCCGAAGATCACCTTCGTCTCGAAGGAGATCCGCCAGGGCAAGGACGGCCTCGAGGTCCTCGGTGATCTGACGATGCGCGGCACCACCAAGCCGCTCACGATCTACGTCGACGAGACGACCGGCGAGCAGAAGGACCCGTGGGGCGGCTCGCGCATCGGCGTCACGGCGCACGCGAGCCTCAAGCGCTCCGAGTTCAACATGGTGTGGAACATGGCCCTCGAAGCGGGCGGCATGCTGGTCGCGGACGAGGTGAAGATGCACTTCGACGTGTCGCTGGTGAAGGCCGCCTGATCACGACCCGCTCGAGGAACGAAGGCGCGACGCGCGAGGCACGCCCCTCGTCCGCCGCGCCTCGTTCGCGTGAGCCTCGCGCTCCACGGATCAGCGCGCGAGCGCGTCGCGCACGATCGGCGCCACCTTCGTCCCGACGAGCTCGATCGTTCGCAAGAGCTGTGCGTGCGGCATCGCGCCGTTGGCGTACTTGAGGTCGAAGCGATCGAGGCGGAGCGTGCGCGCGGTGGCGACGATCTTCTTCGCGACGGTCTCGGGAGAGCCCACGAAGAGCGCGCCGTCGGGGCTGCACTCGGCCTCGAACTGTGCACGCGTGGGCGGAGGCCAGCCGCGCTCGCCGCCGATGCGCGTTCGCTGCTCGAGGAAGTGCGGCCAGACCTGTTCGCGCGCCTCCTCGTCGCTGTCCGCGACGTGCCCGGGCGCGTGGACACCGACGGGCGCCGTGGGCCGACCGAGCTTCGCGAGCGCGCGGTGGAAGAGCTCGACGAGCGCCGCGAAGCGCGCGGGCTGACCGCCGATGATCGCGAGCATGAGCCCGAAGCCGTGGTGCGCGGCCCTGACGACCGACTCGGGCGTTCCGCCCACGCCGACCCACACGGGCAAGAGGCCGTGCTCGACGGGCGGATACACCGCGGCCACGTCGAGAGGCGGCCGATGCGAGCCCTCCCATCGCACCGGCGTCTGCGCGCGTACGGCCGCGAAGAGCTCGAGCTTCTCCTCGAAGAGCGCCTCGTAGTCGCGGAGCGAGAGGCCGAAGAGCGGGAAGGACTCGGTGAACGAGCCGCGCCCGAGGATCACCTCCGCGCGCCCGCTCGAGATCGCGTGCAGCGTGCTGAAGCGCTGGAACACGCGGATCGGGTCGTCAGTGCTGAGGATGGTCACCGCGCTGCCGAGCTTGATGCGGCGCGTCCGCGCGGCGATCGCGCCGAGCACGACCTCGGGCGCCGAGATGGAGAAGTCGTCCCGGTGGTGCTCACCGAGACCGATGAAGTCGAGCCCGACCTCGTCCGCGAGCACCGCCTGCTCCACCACGTCGCGAAGCGCCGCAGCGTGCGAGGCCTTGGTTCCATCGGGCCGGAGGGGCCTGTCCCCGAACGTGTCGAGGCCGATCTCGAAAGGTGCCGACATCGCCGCCATCCTACTGGCTCACGCCGATTCGAGAACGCCCCGGACTGTCAGGGCGTCGCGCGGAGTGAGGACGCGATGGCGTCGACGGCGTCGAAGAGGGCTGGATCGCTCGCGCGGTAGAAGACGTGGAGCGCGAGGCCGTCGCGCGGGACGAGCGCCTCGCGGAGGTGCGTGCCCTCTTCGGTCTGATCGTAGAAGGGCACCGACACACCGAGGAGCTCGCGGGACGGTTCGGCGGCCATGATCGAGTGCGGCATCCCCTGCACCTCGGCGGGTGGGATCGCCAACGTCACACGATCGCCGAGCATCGCGACCCGCGTGCGCGGCAGGCGCGCGAGTCCGCCGCAATCACCGCCGCTCGGCACCTCGAGCGCACGCGCCTCGAACGGCTCGCCTCGACCGGGCCCGATCGCGACGAACCCGGAGCGCGCCCCGGACGAGGGCTCTTCGGTGGGCATGGCCCCGGAACGCGCGGCCGGGGCGCCGCACGCGGGAACGAGGACGAGCGCGAGCGCGGTGAGGCGAGGTCGACGCATGGTGCCCGAAGATACGCGCGGCCCCCCGCGACATCGACGCTCGAACCGCCTGTGCGGCGCTCGTGCCCACGCGTTCGCTGGTTTCTGGATTCGCGCGCCGGCTCTCCGTAGCGTCGGCTCGTGCGAGAGCTCGAGCCGCTGTTGCGGGAAGGCTGGACCACGGCGGCCGCGTGCCTCTTCGGGGCGATCGCCGTGCTCGCGGGTCTGCGGAGCGCGCTCCATCGCACGGAGCTCGCGCTCCGCGACAAGCTCGTCGTGGTGCTCGTGGCGGGCGCGCTCGCGACGGCGGGCATCGCGCCGCAGCTGATCTCGAGCCCCGACGCGATGGCCTCGGGCGCGCTCGATCTCGCGAGCGCCCACCCGCTCGTGCTGGCCGGCGCGGTGCTCGCGGCCGCGCTCGGGCTCGTGGCGATGCTGCTCGTCTGGTGGGTGCGCTACTGGGTCCGCACGATGATCCGCCTCGTGATGCTCGGCGCGTTCCTCGTGGCCATCGGCCTCTGGTGCCTCGCGCGCTTCCTCCTCGTCGGCTTCTTCGACGGCTGGAGCGGCGCGCACCTCGGCGTCGAGGGCTGGGGCGCGATCCTCGACGGCGCAGGCGTCGCGACGATCGTGCTCACGGTGCTCTGGCTGCTCCGCGCGCGACCACCCAAGGAGCGAGAGCTCTGATCTCGTCAGGGCGTGGCTGGCCTGCGCGCGCGCGGCGTGCGGGCGCTCGTCGGGGTCGGGGCCGGCTCGTCGCGGCTCGACGGCCCGCGCCGTGTCGTCGGGGCTGGCTCGTCGCGCGGGCGCTCGGGCTCGTCGCGTCCTTCGCCCGCCTCGTAGCGCTGGATGACGACGTCGGTGAGATCGAGGTTCGTGGGCGCGAACACCACACCGCCCTGCTGGCGCTCGAGGATCAGCGTGTAGCCCTCGGCCTGGCCGAGGCGCCGCAGGATCGTCTCCATGCGGCCGATGATCGATGACGTGAGCTCCGCCTCCTTCTGCGCGAGCTCTTGCTGGTACTGCACGTAGAGCTGCTGCAGCTCGAGCGCCTTCCGTTGCACGTTCTCGGCGCGCTCGCGGCGCGTGTCCTCCGAGAGCCCCGGCGTCTGCGCCTCCTCGGAGAGGCGCTCGAGCTCCTGCCTGCGTCGATCGAGCTCCTCCTGCCGATCGTCGAAGAGCTTCTTGAGGCGACGCTTGGCGCGGCGACCGTCTTCCGTCTCGCTCATCGCGCGCTGCAGATCGACGACGGCGACGCGCACCTGCGCGAACGCGCGCGGCGCATACGCAGCCAGGAGCAGCGCCACGACGAGGCTGCTCGCGTGGCGCACGAGCCAGGACGGACGGCGATCGATGTCTCGGGTCACGCGGAGCGGAACGGCCCGAGTCGCCGCGTATTTCGTGCCCCCTCTCCTCGCCGGACTATCCTGCGCGCCCATGCGCCTCTCGCGTCTCGCGCCGCTGCTCTCGCTGCCCGCCCTCGCGGCGTGCGGCACCTCGTGGGACGCGGAGTACCAGGCGCGCGAGCGAGCGGAGGCCGCGCTCGAGTGTCGCGAGGTGACGCTCGTGAAGCTCTCCGACGTGCGATTCCGCGCGAGCGGCTGTGGCGGCGTGCTCGAGGTGCTCTGCTCCTCGGGGCACAACGAGCCGGTCTGTCTCGTCGGTCGTGCGCGCGAGGAGGGTCGGGTCTCGGGTCTCTCGGAAGCAGGCTCCGGCGGCGAGAGCACGCTCGATGCGGAGCATGAGCCGCCGTCGGGGCCGGACGCCGACGACGAGGCACCGCCGACGCACGCTGCAGAGATCGAGGTGATCGAGGCCCGCATCCGCGCGGGGCTCGATGCACATCGCGACGACGTGCTCGCGTGCACGGGACGCAGCGCGAGCGTGGTGCGCGCGCGCTACGCGCTCGATGGCTCGATCACGCTGACGCTCGCTGGCGATCTCGAGGGCAGCCCCGAAGAAGGCTGCGTGCGCGCTGCGATCGGCGGCGTGCGTGTCGGCGCGGGCCATGAGGGAACCGTGATGCACCTCGTGCGCAGGCCCAGCGGCACGGCTCCGCCGGCGCCCCCGCCCCCCGCGGCGGCCCCACCCTCCACGACGCCGACGACCCAGTGATACGCTCGCTCGCATGAGCGAGAGGCGCGAGCACGCGCGACACGAGGTGTGGTTTCCCGTGGAGGTCGAGGTCGAGGACGGCACCGCGATCGCGGTCAGCTACGACATCTCGAGCGGCGGCCTCCTCATGGCGGCCGGTGGCCGTGTCGAGATCGGCACGGAGCTGACGGTGACGTTCCGCGTCCAGCGCGAAGGGCCGGACACCAAGGTGAAGGGCCGCGTCGTCCGCGTCGATCGCAACCCTCAGAGCGTCGACAACCGCTGGCGCTACAAGCTCGCCCTCGCGTTCGACGAACCGCAGCCCGAGATCGAGCGCCTCGTGAAGAGCCTCCAGGGAGGCTGAGGTCCGAGCAACGCTCGGCCTCACGCGCTCGGCACGAACGAGCCGTGGAAGCCCGGCGGAACGGCGTGGGGCAGGTGCGCGGTGGCCACGGGCTCGAGCGTGCCGGCGTCGAGGCAGAGCAGGTCACTGCGGTGCTCGCGGGCGCGGTACACGAGGCTGAGCAGCCACCCTTCCCCCTCGGCCGCATCGCGCGATCGCGGAACGAAGATGGGCTCCCCCGGGAGGTCGGGGGCCAGATCGCGCAGCGCGCGAGCGCCCTCGACCGTCGTGCGCGCGAGCGCCGTGTGGAGCGGTGAGCGGTTCCCTTCCGGACGGGCGATCGAGAAGACGTGGGTGTGGGCGCGGGTGCTCCAGCGACTGTCGATCGTGGGGAGCTCGATCTCGTGGGCTCCGAGCGACGACTCCTCGATCCGCTCGCGCGCGAGGTCGATCACGAAGCGCGTCGGGCACGCCGAGAAGATGCGCTCGCGGCGCAGCGAGGCCGGGTCGCGAACATCGAGCGTGCCGCCCTCGAAGCTGTCCATGCGCGCACCGTCGACGACGATCCGATCGCCCTCGTCGTAGCCATTGGCGAAGTGGAACACGAAGCCGCCGCGGGTCTCGAAGGTCCGGGACGGACCACCATCGCGCGGCACGACCAGCACGCGCGTCGGCGCGCCCACGTCGTGATGCAGCGCCTCCACGGGGCTGAGCAGCCCGAGCACCGCGCGCGGGACATCGAACGTGACGGGCGGAAGGAAGAAGACCGCGAAGCGGCGGGTCAGCACGAAGTCGTGCACGAACGGCAGCCGATCGAGCGGAAGGAATCGACGCTCGACGAGCTTGCCGGACGCTCCGACGCGGTAGAGGACGAGGCGGTGCGCGACGCCCATCAAGGTGCCGAACGACACGAGCTCTCCCGTCTCTGGATCGATGCGCGGGTGTGCCGCGAACGGCAGCTCCGGGGTGAGGAGCCGATCGAGCCAGGCGCGACGCGCGGGCCGCAGCGCTCCCTCGAAGTCGAAGCGCTCGAGGGTCGCGAGGCTCTCTGGATCGATCCGATGGGGCAGACCGCCTTCCCAGAGCGCCAGGAGTCGCCCTGCGTGCCAGACGACGTTGGTGTTGGCCGCGTTCTTGAATCGCATCCGGAGCGCGTTCTTGCGAAAGCCTCCCGGGACGCGTGTTCCGAACGCGCGATGACGCATCCGTCCGTGGCGCAGCTCGTCCATCCGCTCGGCGGTCGCGACGAAGCGATTCCGATAGTGAACACGCCCCTGTCGCATCTCGAAGCGCACCAGCATTCCGTCGCCGTCGAACGGATGCGTGTAGCGGTCTCTGCCCATCTCGAGGGAGCCGGGCCCGTTTCGAAAGAGCACACCGTCGATGTCGGCGGGCCAGCGGCCCGAGACCTCGAGCGATGTGTCGAGCTCCGCGTCCACCGGGGCATACGCGGCGGAGACGGTCTCGTACGGATCGGGCGAGGCGAGCGTTCCGCGGTGCAGGACGTCGTCGGACGTGCGCGATGTCGTCGTCACTCGGGATCCTCCGTGAGCCTCGCGTGATGTGGCGAGCGTGATGTGGCGGGCACGCGGGAGGATCTGGGGCTCGGCCGCCGATCCGGTAGCGGACGCGCTCGAGTCATTCGGCGGCGAGGAAGATGGGGCTCGACCACGCCATCTCGCCGTCTTGCTGCACCACGCGCGCGTAGCTCCACGGGGACTCGACGCTCGCTTCGAGCGCGCCTTCGTGGGCGTCCGGCTCGACGCGCGCGAGGACACCGTCGGGGCCGACCAGCGCGAGCTCCTTCAACGCCGTCGCGCCGATCGCGCGCACGCGCATCGAGACGCGGCGCGCGGCGATCGACGAGCCCATGGGGTGCGCGTCGTTCGCGCGCACGTCGAGGAAGATGGGCACGCCGCTCGTCGCGTAGCAGCGCCGCGCGCGGATCGCCTCGAGCACGCCCGCGCGTGATCGCTCGTGCGCGAGCACCGCCGTGAGGCCGCAGCGGAAGGGATCGCGCTTGCGGCCGACGCCGTGGTGGTGGAGGAGGCCGTGCCCGTCCGAGCACGCGATGAAGCCGAAGCGTCGGCCGCGCCGCAGCACCGACTCGATCATCTGATCGACGAGCGCGCCGCGCTGCCCGAGCACGTGACCCTCGCTGAGGTAGCAGCCGTGGCAGCTGCAGATCTCCCAGACGGGCTGGAGCGCCTCGTCGTGCGCGGCCTCGTCGGCGCCGGTCCATCCGACGTGGTGCGGCACGGCGATGGCGCCCTCTTCACGGAGCTTCGCGAGCAGGCCCTGCCCCGTGGGCTCGGTGTCGCGCGACACGACGCGGTGCGCGGGCGAGACCGGATACACGACCTTGTGACCGGGCCCCGGATGCATGCGGCCGGTCCACTCGTAGGCGTGCAGCGCGACGAACGAGCCCGGCTCGTCGAAGCGATCGGCGACCGCGCGGAGGAGGCTCCACTCGCCAGGGCCGATGCGCTTGCCGAGGAACGACTCGTGGTCGGAGAGCGCGGCGAAGTCGTCGCCGTACACGTGGCGTGCTCGGAGATACGGCTCGGCCGCTGCGCCGCAGCCATCCGAGTGCGCCGAGTGCTGGTGGATGTCGCCGAAGAGGGTCTCGAGACCGTGGACGCGTGCCGGATCCGCGCCGCGCGGACGCGCTGGCACGTCCCGGTGCGGGCGGGTCTCGAGGCGCGTCTCCGCAGGCACGAGCGCGGCGCGCGAGCCCGCGGGCGCGGTCAGCGTCGCGAGCACGATGCCGCGCTTGTCGCGGCGCGCCGAGACGAGCGCGTCTCCCACACGCACGACGGCGACGCGTCGCCCGCGACAGCCCCACGTTCCGTCGTCGCCCGGCAGCGGCTCGCGCGTAGACCAGCCCTCGTGCGAGAGGTCCTGGCGGAAGTAGCGGTGCGAGCCGCGGCCCAGGAGCGCGACGGCACCGCTCGGCCCGATCACGAGCGAGGGGAACTCGAAGCCCTGCTCCTCGCCGATCGCGTCGCGATCGAGCGCGCGCATCGGGTCACGCGGCGCGAGCACGCGCCCCTCGCGATCCACGAAGCGGAGCGTGATCCACTTCGCGAGATCGGCCTCGCCCGTGTCCTCGCGCCGGTTGTGGTGGAACGCGATCCACGTGCCGTCCACGTCGCGCACCAGACAAGGAGCCATCGCCGTCGCGCGGGCACGCCACACCTCGTGCGCTCGCGCGCCGCGCCGGAGGATCACCCGCGAGCCCCCTCCCTCGTGCTCGACGACGACATGCTCGTCCTCTGCGAACGCCGTCGTGTCGATGCGGCCTGCGTGCTCGATCGAGACGACGCGCGGCGCGTCCGAGACCTCGAGCGCGACGAGCGAGTCGCCTTCGTCGAGCAGCTCCGTGACCGATCCCTCGAGCGTCGATGGATCGAGGCGCGTGCGCTCGTGACGCTCGCGCGCGCCGTCCCACACGAGCTCGTGGAGCCAGAGCACGCCCTCGTGCACGACGAGGCGCGCTTCGCGCGCGTAGCGCGTGGGCGTCTGCGGGCGGATGGCCTCGCGGTGCATCCCGATGCGATCTCACGAACTGGCGCCTCGGGCCAGTTTTCGCGTCAGGGCCCGCTCGCCTCCGGCGGCTCCGCGCTCGGGGCGTGCGCGTCGTGACGGCGCGACACGAGGGCCGCATGCATCGCGCAGAGCAGCGTGCCTGCCGCCATCGCGCCGAGGCCGAGCCATCCGCCCTCCGGCCCGAAGGCGCCGCCCGTGACCACGTCCTCGCCCGTCTCGACGCGCTCGAACCAGAGGCCGTCGTAGAGGGTCTGCCCGCTCACGGGCATGTCGAGGAAGCACTGCGCCGTGTTCCACGCGAAGTGCAGACCGAGCGCGATCCAGAGGCGCGAGGTGATCGCGTACGAGACACCGAGCAACACGCCGCCGAACGCGATGTTGGCGGTGGAGAGCAAGCCTGCGTTCGGGTTGAGCGCGTGCGCGAGACCGAACGAGAGCGCGGTGAGCGCGAGCGCGCCCGCGCGGGAGGCGCGCTCCCCGAGCCAGCCCGACAGGCTCTCGGCGAGGTTCGTCAGCTGATAGGCACGGAACCAGAGCTCCTCGTCGATCGCGACCGCGACGAAGAAGAGGCACGCCGCGAGCGCACGCAGCACGGCGCCGCTGGTCGGCGCGATGGGCTCGTAGCGCGCACCGCCGAGCACGAGCTCGGCCCCCGCGACGGCGATGATGAGGCCGGCGCCGAGGAGGGTGCCGAGCACGAGCTCGAAGGCGGCGCGTCGATCGAAGGCGCCGAGGAGCGAGCGCGGATCGCGTCGATCGAGCCAGCGCGCTGCGGCCCACGTCGCGCCGATCACCGCCGCGGTCTGGAAGCCGATGCCCAGCGCGCGCGCCCAGCTCGCACCCGCCGCGAGCCACACGAAGAGGGCGGAGGCGGCATAGCCGAGGAGCACCGCGATGGCGTGGAGCAAGAGGCGCACGAGCACGCGTGGACGCCCGCGCTCCGCGTCGAACACGCACCATCGCAGCGAGGCCCAGACGTCGCTCAACACGTGGCGCCCGAGGTCGGGGTCCCTCGCACGCTCAACGGCGGCGGTACCGCTCGAGCCGCACGAGTCGCGCGACCTCGGCGGTGATGCGACGCCCACCCTGCGTCTGCTGGGCGCGGTACCAGGCCAGGAACGAGTCGAGCAGCGCGTGCAGATCGGGGAAGGCCTGCGTGTCGAGCTCTTCGAGGCGCTCGATCACCTCGTCCGAGAGCATGAGGCCCTGGCGTCGATGCAGGGTGAGCGCCCACGCGAGCCAGTCGCTCGAGCCGACGAGGCGCGCCAGGCGCACGGCGGCCGAGGTGATCATCGCGACGTGCGCCGAGTCGAGCTTGTCGCCCTGCGCGAGGCGCTCGTCGATCTCCTTGGCGGCGCGCCGCATGAGGCGCTCGGCCTCGACGGCGCGACCGCTGGCGAGCGCACGCTCGATCACCTCGCCGAGGAGGTGGAAGGTCCAGCTCCGCTTGGGCTCGGCGATGGCGCCGGACATCGTGTCTTCGTCGGCGAGCGCGGGGGCGCCGCAGCTCGGGCAGCTCGCGGAGCCCTCGGGGTACGGCGTGCCGCACGCGTGGCAGAGGCGCATGTAGCCGGTCGGCCGCGGCGGCCGGTCCTGCTTGCCCACGACCGAGAAGAGCAGCTCCTGCGTGCCGAGCCGGATGCGATCACCATCGCGCAGCTGCTGCTCGCCCTTCACGAGGCGACCGTTCACGCGCACACCGTTGCGACTGCCGGCGTCGGACACGAACGCATCTTCTCCGCGGATCTCGATGCGCGCGTGGCGGCGTGAGATCAGCGGATCCTCGATCGTGATGTGACACTCCGAGCTGCGACCGATCAGGATCTCGGGCCCCGCGAGGTCGAACTCCTGGAGGAGGAAGCGGAGACGAAACCGAGCCACGTCGCGAGTGTAAGCGACGTGGCTCGTGGTTGAACAGAAGGGATCGTGTCGGACGACGAAGAGGGCGGGCTCGGGGCCCGCGCATCGACGCTCAGGCCGAGGTCAGAGATCCATGCCCGCGAACGGGTCGTCCTCCGCAGCGGGGCCCGAGCGGCCCGAGCTGCTCGAGCCGCTCGACCCACTGGAGCCGCTCGATCCACTGGAACCGCTCGATCCACTGGAGCCGCTCGAGCCGGCGGAGCCTCCGCCTTCGGGGGCGTCGGCGCGTCGACGGATCTGCCCGGTGAGGCGATCGGCGATGTCCGCGTGCGCGTCACCGCCGCCGGTGCCGCCCGCATGCGAGGCCTCGGAGTCGTCGCGGATGACGGAGTCGACGAGCGCCGAGCCGCCTTGCTGGCGCTGCACGGTGTGCGTGCGAAGGCTCGGCAGCTGCGCGAGCGTCGCCTTGTCCTCGAAGACGAGGCAGAAGAAGCCGTAGAAGCGCGTCTGGTCGATCGCGCGCAGGCGCGTCGTGGCGTCCTGCCACTCGATCCAGCGCGTGGGCGGACGGCCTTCGACGAGCGAGCCCGTGCGCTCGACACCGGGCCCGAAGCGGCGCTGGATGGCCGCGGCGAACTGATCGAACGTGGCACCGCCGAACGCGCTCGCGTCGTAGGCCTGGTACCGCTTCCAGAGCCGCTCGTTGATGAAGAAGTAGTGGCTCGTCGCGTGGAACTCTTCCTCGCGGACGATGAGCATCGCTTCGTTGTTGCCGTGCGTGTACTCGTCACGAAGGAACGACGAGTCCCAGCCCGTCGCCTGGCCGGTGAAGCGCACGAAGGTGCGGCGCATGCGCTGCTGCTCGGCCTGCATCTCGCTGCGCAGGCGGTCCTCCTCGATCGCGCCCGGCGCCTTCGCGATGCGCGGGCGGTAGCGCTCCTGGAGCTGCTTGGTGAAGAGGTCGAAGGACTCGCGCGGGCTCACGCCCCAACGAATTCCTGCCTCTTCGAGGGCCGGCGCGATGGCTGCGCTCTCGGGGGCCTCCTGCGGCGCGGCAGCGGCGGTGGCACCGCGGCG
Source organism: Sandaracinaceae bacterium (assembly GCA_044376125.1). Taxonomy (GTDB): domain Bacteria; phylum Myxococcota_A; class Polyangia; order Polyangiales; family Sandaracinaceae; genus JAFLCL01. The sequence goes on along the minus strand of JBILLJ010000064.1, from coordinate 11,624 downwards.
GCGCTGCGTGCCGCGACGTCCGCGCTGGGCCTCGGCATCGGGGACGATCGACGCGACGATGAGGCTGATGAGGCTGCTCGCCAGGACGGCCGTCAGCAGCCAGCCGTTCTTGGTTCGTCCACGATTCGATTGAGGAGCACGAGTCGACACGGGGCCTCCGTTGGCGCGAGAGCGCAACTGTCCGCGGGGGAGTCTACAGGGCGAGCGGGCGCGACGGAACCGAAGCGCCACGAGCTTCGACGTTCCAGGAGCGAGAGTATTTGCACCAGTCCGCGTGAGGTCCCCACGACGCGGGCAAGCGGGGCTGGGGCCCCGCGCGCAGCCGAGCGAAGCGAGGGAGCGGGAGGGGGCCCCACACGCGCGGCCGGCGTGAGGTCCCCACGACGCGGGCAAGCGGGGCCGGCCGGCGTGAGGTCCCCACGACGCGGGCAAGCGGGGCCCCACGCGGCCGGCGTGAGGTCCCCACGACGCGGGCAAGCGGGGCCCCACGCGGCCGGCGTGAGGTCCCCACGACGCGGGCAAGCGGGGCTGGGGCCCCGCGCGCAGCCGAGCGAAGCGAGGGAGCGGGAGGGGGCCCCACGCAGTGGGGGAGGGGCCGCACGGCCCCTCAGGAAATCAATGCCCCTGACACTGCGTGAGGTGGATCTGACGGTAGCGGTTGGCTTCACCGCTCGAGGGGAAGCGGTCGAGCAGCGTGCTGATCGTGCCGCACGCGTTGCGCACGCCGCCGGGCGAGCGGCGCTGCGCCTCCGCCAGGAGCGCGAGCTGCGCGGCGCTGCGCGCGCGGCCACCACCGAAGATCTCGATGACGCACTGGTACTCGCCGCTGCCGAGACAGACACGCGCGCGCTGCTCGGGGCTCGGCTCGCTGCCGCCACCCGCCGTCGTCGTGACGGTGCCACCACCGCCGCCGCCCTGCGAGCCACCACCACCACCACCACCGCCGCCTTGGCTGGTCGCGACCGTGGTGCCGCGCTCCGGGGGGCGTGCCGTGCGATCCGGGCGCTGACCGCCACCGCCACCGCCACCACCCCCGCCACCCCCGCCCCGAGGCGCACGCACCGCGACGACCGTCGCGCCGCCGCGACGAGAGATCGCCTGCGCCTGCTGCGCGACCGTGGGATCGACGTTGGGCAGCTGGAGGATGTGATCCGCCAGCCCCGCCGCGATGCTCGGATCCGAGGCCTCTCGCGCCTGGGCGAGGAGCTCGCGCGAGTACGAGTCGTACGCCTGCGCGACCTCGGGTCGGTTGAGGAACGAGCTGCCGTCCGGGAGCTGATCGAACGCGTCGACCGCACCGGCGAGGTCGTTCGCGCGCAGCGCCGTCGCGCCCGCGCTGAACGTGCGGTCCTCCGCCTCGACGCGCGTCGCGGAGGTCAGGCACTCGGTCGCGTGCGGGTCGCCAGGACGCAACGTGAGCGCTTCGTTCGCTCGCGCGATGGCCGCCGCGAAGTTCCCGGAGCTCAGCGAGATCTGACACGCGCTCACGGCCGCGTTCACCTGTGCATCGAGCGCGGGACCGGCCGGCGGCGCTGCGGTCGTCGTGGTCGCCGGCACGCCCGGCACTGGCTGCACGCCCGGCACCGCAGGAAGGCCGCCCTCGATCTGCGTGACGCGCGGCTCCGTCGTGCCACCGCCCGAGAGCGCGACGCCGACGCCCGCCACGAGCGCGATGCCGACGATGCCGGCCGCGATGTAGAGCGGCGCGCGGTTGGTCGGTGGCGCGGGCGCGAGCGCGTCCATCTGGATCGTGCGCTCGGCGTCGAAGTGGAAGTGCTCGCCCGCGCCCACCATGCGGAACCGGACCTGGCCGAGCTCGACGACGTCGCCGGACCGAATCGGCCCTTGCTTGGTGTCGACGCCATTCACACGCACGCCGTTCGCGCTCGCGAGATCGCGGATGTAGACAGCGCCGTTCTCGACGGCGACCTCCGCGTGCTCGCGCGAGATCGAGCGGTGGTTCACCCAGATCTCGAGGTCCTCCGCGCGACCGATGCGCAGCCGCGGCCGAGACAGCGCGAACTCCGCGCCCGGCGTGGGCGGCGAGACCATGACGAGGCGCGCCGGTGGTCCGTGATCGACGACCGGCGGCGAAGGCACGAGCGCGGTCGGCCCCTCGTTCTCCGCCGGGGCCATCATCGGCGCGGTCGTCGTCGGCCCCGTGTCGATCTGCTCGGTGCCCTCGAACTGCAGCGCGAGCTGGTAGTCGCCGATGACGATCTGGTCACCGGACTTGAGCTCGACCTCGCCCTCGATGCGGCGGCCGTTGACGCGCACGCCGTTGAAGGACTTCAGGTCCGAGACGAAGAAGACACCGTTGGCGCGCCGGAGCTTCGCGTGCTTGCGAGACACGTTCCGCTCGGTGAGCCGGATCGTGTTGCCCTCCTTGCGTCCGATCGTGACCTCGTCGCGTACGAGCGGCACGACGGTCGTCTTGCCTTCGTCATCGGCGATGAGGAGCTTGAACATTCCTGCCACGGGCTCTCGTTGGGTTGAGCTCGCGCGCGCGCTGCGCGAGTGACGAACACGATGGACGGCTACGGAGACGCGACCGGAGAGGGGTCAAGCACGACGTCGGAAGGATGGTCGGTCCCGGCCGCGAGTGTCAACGACGTGGTGGACCCGCACCGCGCGCGGACCTTGGCTCCCCTCGAGCCCGCCTGGCCCATGGTGCCCCGACCGCGCTTGGGGCAGCATCTGCACATGGCCCGGGCGCGCCGACGTTCTCCTGCACGCGCCGCCGGGCTCGGCGTGGCGGCGCTCCTCGCGCTCCCTCCCCTCGCCGCCGCGTGCACGGAGGTCCCGCCGCCCACGGGGCTGGACGCGGGCCGACGCAATCGCTTCGACGCGGGGCCCGAGCCCGATGGCTTCGTGCCGCGACCTCCGGACCCGGTCCTTCCGCCGGTGGACGTCGAGATCACGCTGGCGTGGGGCGCCGAGGCACGCGTCACGATCGAGGTCGGCTCCGCCGTGTCCGACCTCGACCTCGTGCTCAGCGTCGACACCACGGGCAGCTTCTCGGGCGAGATCGATGCGCTCCAGTCGTCGTTCGTCGGAACCATCATCCCCGCGCTGAGCCGGCGCGCGGATCGGCTCGCATTCGCCGTCACCCACTTCGAAGACTTCCCGTTCGGCTCGTTCGGCGACGCAGACGATCTCCCCTTCGAGCTCCTCACGCCGGTCACGACCGATCTGACACGCGTGGCCGGCGGCATCGCGCGCCTCGACATGCCGCTCGGCAGCGGCGGCGATCTGGCCGAGTCCGGGTACGAAGCGCTCTACCAGATCGCGACCGGCGAAGGCCTCGCGTACGGCGAAGAGGTGCTCGTGCCGCCGTGGTCGCCCTCGCGCGCGGGCATCGGAGGCGGCGAGGAGCCGGGCGTCGGCCTGCGCGCGGGCTCGCTGCGCGCCGTGCTCCACGTGACCGACGCGCCGAGCCACGACGGACGCGACTACGGGCCACCCGCGCACGATCGAGGTCAGACCATCGCCGCGCTGCGCGCAGCGCGCCTGCGCGTGATCGGCATCGCGTCGGGCGCCGAGGCGCGCAGCTACCTCGAGGAGCTCGCCATCGCGACGGACGCGACGCTGCCTCCGGAGGCCGGCGCGTGCAGGACGGGGCTGCGAGGCGCCTCGCGACCGCCAGTGGGCGAGGTGTGCCCGCTCGTGTTCGATCTCGCGGAGGACGGCACGGGCCTGTCCGACGTGATCGTGCAGGCCATCGCCGATCTCCTCCGCTCGCTCAGCTACGCGGAGGTCTACGGCCAGGCGCGCGACGATCGGCTCGGCTTCGTGCACGCGATCGAGGCCGTCTCTGCGCGCGTCGAGCCCGGTGGCATCGCGCCGACGCGCACGGACGAGCGCCCCGCCGACGGCGTGCTGGACACGTTCCGCGACGTCGAGCGCGGGGTCACGGTGACCTTCGACGCAGTGCTCGTGAACGACGTGCTGCCGCCCGCCGACTACGACCAGCACATCACGTTCGCGATCGACATCCTCGGCGACGGCGTCGTGGTGGCCACACGCACGGTGCGCGTGACCGTGCCGCGCGGCCGCCTGCCTGCGCCCGACGCCTCGATCGACGCCGCGCCCACGCCCGACGCGGGCGCGCTCGATGCAGGTGCGATGATCGACGCCCCGCTCCTCGATGCGAGCAGCCTCGACGCGGCCGCACTCGATGCGAGCAGCCTCGATGCGAGCAGCCTCGATGCGAGCAGCCTCGAGGACGCCGCGGAGACCGCAGACGCGGGCGCGGATGCGGCGGTCGCAGACGACGCGGATCTCGATGCCAGAGCAGAGGACGCCGCGTCCTGATACAAACGCCCTTCCCCAGACCGAGGACTCGAGGGAATCCCGTGAGCAGGAGCCGGAGCGGCCCGTGATGCCGATCGCGCAGGGAGCCACCGCGTGCGCGAACCACCCGCGCCGTGAGGCGATCGGCATCTGTGTGCGCTGTCGCAAGCAGGTCTGCGGCGAGTGCACGACCAAGGTCGACGGCATCAACCACTGCGTCTCGTGCCTCGCGGAGCTCGCGGGGCCGCGCAAGGAGAAGGCGAGCGTCGCGACGCAGAGCTCGCCCCTGGTCGCGTCCGTCTGGCTGGCCGTGGGCGTCGGCTCGATGACGCTCCTCACCTGGGCCCTGCTCGAGCTCGGAGCGCTCTGGTGAGCGACGTGGACCAGGCAGGCGTCGTCGTCCGGAGCAGCCTCGTCGCCGCGGGGCCGCTCGAGCGCATCGACCGCGCGTTCGTGCTCGCGCGCCAGGGCGGGCTCGAGGTGGCGCTCAAGGCGTGGCTCGGCGGCGGCGTGCCTGCGCTCGCGCTCCTGGCCTACTACTACGCGGAGCGCGTCGAGGGCATCGGCGCGCTGCGCCTTCCGGCCGCGCTCGCGCTCGTCGCCGGGTTCGTCGTGCGGAGCTGGGCGCTCTCGGGCGTCTCGCGCGTGTACGTGCACGCGCTCTCGGACCGAGCGCCGATCGACGCCGCGGCCGGCGGCCTGCTCTCGGTGGGCCGCACCTCGACGGTCGTCGCGCTCGGGCTCTGGATCTGGAGCTGGGGCGTGCTCGTGTCGGCCGGCGGCGGACCGCTCGGCATCGCGCTCTTCGTGCCGCTGCTCGCGCTGCGCGGCCTCGTCGCACCTTCGTGGCTCGCGCGCGCGGGCTGCGCGCCCGAGAGTGGCCTGCGCGCGTTCGGCCTCGCGGTGCGGGACGCGACGCACCAGCGCCTCGAGTCCCTCCTCGTCGAGAGCCTCCTGCTCTCCGCGCTCTTCGGCCTCGCCGCGAACCTGTATGGCGTGTTCGCGTTCCTCGTGCTCATCGGGCGCTCGTTCCTCGGCCTCGAGATGGCCCTCGTCGACGAGTTCCTGTCGTTCCGCAACACGTTCGTGATCCTCGGCGTCTCGGTCGTGTCGGCGACCTTGCTCGAGCCGCTGCGCGCCGCCGTGGCAGCGCAGGTGTACGTGGATGCGCGCGTGCGCGCCGAGGGCCTCGACCTCCGCGCCGCGCTCGACGAGGCCATCGAGCACACCTCGCGCAAGCGGCGCGAGAGCAGCGCGCCTCCTGCCTCGACCCCCACCTCCGCGAAGGCGACGGCGGCCGCGCAACGCGTCGCGATCGCCCTCGTCGTCGCCTCGCTGGCCCTCGGCGCACACGTCGCGCACGCACAGGACGCGAGCGGGCCCTCGGCCGCGCCCGCGCCGAGCTGGACGCTCGAAGAGGCGAGCGCGCAGGACGCCCGAGCGCGGGACCAGGCGCGCGCCATCCTCTCGGACGACATCTTCCGCGACGTCGAGGCACGGCGACGCGACGGCATCGCCGACCTCGTCCAGCGCCTGCTCGAGTGGCTCATCGAGCAGCTCGCCGACGAGGAGGTGGGCGGCGGCGTGACCGGGCCGGCCGTGCCGTCCGTGCCGCTGCCGGGCCCCGCGTTCTTCATCACGCTGGGGGGGATCTTCGTGATCGTCGTCGGCGTGTTCCTCTTCCTCACGCGGCGCCGTGATCGCGAGGCGATCGCGCGCGCGGTGGGACCGGCCGCGGAGGTCATCCCCGATCCGCGCGACCGCGCGCCCGACGACTGGCTCGCAGAGGCCGCCTCGCTCGCCGCGCAGGGTCGGCACGCCGAGGCGTTGCGCGCGCTCTACCTCGCGACGCTCGTCGCGCTCGATCGACGCGCGTGGATCCGCTTCGAGCCCTCGCTCACGAACTGGCAGTACCTCCGCCAGCTGCCTGCGGGCTCGACCCGCGACGACTTCCGCGTGCTCACGCGCACGTTCGACGTGAAGGTCTACGGCGAGGAGCCTGCGGGCGAAGCCGACTACCGCGCGAGCCGCGCCGTCGCCGAGCGCATCCTCGCGGCCTCTCGCCCGAGCCTTCCTCCACCGCCGAGCGGCGAGGCGAGTGAATGAGCCGCGCCGCCAAGATCGTCGTGGCCGTGCTCACGGTGCTCGGCCTCGGGGCGCTCCTCGCGATGTGCGGGCGCGTCTCGGATCGGGGCCGCTTCGCCCTCTCCTACTCCACCTACGGCGCGGGGCCCGAGGGTGCGCGGGCCGTCTTCGAGCTGACGCGGGCCTCGGGCTACGACGCGCGCCGCTGGAACGAGGACGTCGCCGAGCTGCCGATGCCGGCGACGCTCGTCGCGATCGGCGGCTGCGATCACCTCCAGAGCCGCCCGATGTCGCGGCCCGAGCGCGAGGCGCTCCTGCGCTGGATCGAGAACGGCGGGACGTGGATGGTGCTCGGCGCGACCGAGGTGCTCGAGGACGAGGGCTTCGGCGTGCGGCTCACCGCCGCCGATCCTTCGCGCTGCAGCGAGGACGACGGCTTCTACGGCATGGTGCTCCGCGCCGATCGCCGCGCGCGCGAGCGTGAGCGCGAGGAGCGAGACGCCGCGCGTGACGCGGGAGCGCCCGACGCAGCAGCGCCCGACGCAGCCGTGCCGCCTTCGGCCCCGCCTGCGATCGAAGCCAGCGATGCGGGCGTGCCCACCGCGGTGCCAGACGCGGGGCTCGAGGCGATCGAGCTCGGCACCGAGGTCGGTGATCAGTGGGACAAGCCGCCGCCGGTCGAGGACCCGGTGGACGCGCTCGCGCGCACGCTCGCGGGCGAGGACGAGGACGATCGCCAGTGGGCCAGCGCCGCGACGGGGCCGCTCAGCGGCATGACACCGAGCGGCTTCCGCCTCGCGGGCTTCATCGACGTGGAGGACGGCGTCGCGCACGAGGTCCTGGCCGAGATCGCGGGCAAGGGAGCCGTCGTCGTCGTGCCGCGCGGTCGAGGGCGCATCGTGATCGTCGCGAGCGGCAGCCCGTTCCAGAACCGCGACCTGCTCGCGGCCGAAGGCGCGCCGCTCTTCGTCCGCCTGCTGCACCTCTATGCGACGGGCCCCGTGCTCTTCGACGAGTACCACCTCGGCGCGGGCGAGGCGCGCTCGACGATGCGCTACCTCTTCCAGCGCGGCGCGGGCCCGCTGCTCTTGCATCTCCTGGTCGTGCTCGCGATCGTGCTCGTGCGCTCGGGCCGGCGCTTCGGCGTGCCGCGCAAGGACGCGCCCCCCGAGGTCGTCACGACGGCGAGCTTCGTCGCGGCCATCGGTGCGCTCTTCGCGAAGGTCCGTGATCCCAAGGGGAGCCTCGAGATCCTCTCGCGTCGCTCGATCGCGCGGATCGCGGAGCACCATCACGTCGACGAGCTCGACGCGGCGCGGCTCGAGAAGGTGCTGCGCGAGCGCAAGCGCGAGCGCGCCGCCGATGCCGTGCGCGACATCGCGACACTGGTGCGCGACGCCAAGGCGCCCTCGCTCGCCGACGCGACGCGCCAGCTCGACACCCTCACCGACCGCGCCGTCTCCGACGGCGCTTGATCCCGACCCAGAGAGAGACCGGAAGACCCATGGAAGAGACCACCGCGCAGGCCGGCATCCAGACCCTCTCGACGCTGCGCGAGCGCATGCTCGCCGAGATCCGCAAGGTCGTCGTCGGCCAAGAGGACGCGCTCGAGGGCATGCTCGTCGCATTGCTCGCGCAGGGTCACGTGCTCCTCGAGGGCGTGCCGGGCACGGCCAAGACGCTGATGGTGCGGGCGATGGCCGCGACGCTCGGGCTCTCGTTCCGGCGCGTGCAGTTCACGCCGGACCTCATGCCGAGCGATGTGGTCGGCACGAACGTCTTCGACTTCAAGACCGGCGCCTTCAGCTTCACCCGCGGCCCGATCTTCACGGAGCTCCTCCTGGCCGACGAGATCAACCGCGCGCCCGCCAAGACGCAGAGCTCGCTCCTCGAGGCGATGCAGGAGCGGCAGGTCTCGATCGACGGAAAGCGCCACGAGCTCGGCGAGGACTTCACGGTCTTCGCGACGCAGAACCCGGTCGAGCAGGAGGGCACGTATCCGCTGCCCGAGGCGCAGCTCGATCGCTTCCTCCTCAAGATCCGCATCGGCTACCCGAGCGCCGAAGAGGAAGATCGCATCCTCGCGCAGACGAGCCACGGCGTCGGCTCGCTCGACGTCACGAGCATCCAGCCCGTGATCACGCGCGAGGAGCTGCACCTCGTGCGCCCGCTCGCGGGCCAGGTGGCGATCGAGCCGCGCGTGCGCGGCTACGTGCGCGATCTCTGCCGCGCGACGCGCACCTCGCCGCTCGTCATGCTCGGCGCGGGCCCGCGCGCGGGTGTGCACCTGCTCGTGGCCTCTCGCTGGGCGGCGGCGCTCGAGGGCCGCACCTTCGTCACGCCCGACGACGTCAAGCGCGTGCTCCACCCCGTGGTCTGTCATCGCCTCGTGCTCGCGCCCGAGGTCGAGCTCGACGGCATGAAGGCCGAAGAGGTGATCGATCGCATCGCCACGACGGTCGAGGTCCCGCGATGACGGGATCGCGCTTCGTCCCCGGGCGTCGCCTCGCGTGGGCCGCCGCCGCGGGTGCGCCGTTCGCGCTCGGCGGCGAGCTCGGCCTCGCGGGCGTCGTGGCCTGGGACGCGGCGGTCATCCTCGGTGCCGCGCTCGAGAGCGCGGCGCTCGGCGCGCGGGTGCCCACGGCCGAGCGTGCGGTCGAAGCGCGCCTGGTCGTGGGCGTGCCGAACGAGGTGAAGGTGCACCTCCACAACCCGACGAAGTCGCTCCTTCGCGTGGTCGTGCGCGACGACGTGCCCGAAGGCTGGCTCGCGGAGCCCGACGAGCTCGCGATCGAGATCCCGCCGCACGCGCGGAGAGAGGTGACCTACCAGGTCACGCCACCCAAGCGCGGCGCCTACGCGTTCGGGGATCTGCACCTCCGCATCGAGGGCTCGCTCGGTCTGGGCGCGCGCATCGTCGACGTCCCGGCCGCGCGCACGGCGCGCGTCTATCCCAACGTGCTCGGGCCGCGTCGCTACGAGATGGCCTCCAAGCTCGGCGATCTGCGGAACATCGGCTTCCGCAACGTGCGCAAGAGCGGCGGCGGCGGCGAGTTCGATCAGTTGCGCGAGTACGTCTCGGGCGATCCGTTCCGGGACCTCGACTGGAAGTCGAGCGCCAAGCGCCTGCGCCCGGTCACGCGCGTGCTCCGCGAGGAGCGGAGCCAGAACGTGCTGCTCGCGATCGACGCCGGTCGCCTCATGAAGATCCGCGCGGGCTCGGCCCAGGCACCGGCGCGCAGCGAGCCCTCCGCCACGCCCGCGCCCGGCCGCGAGATCCCCGTGACGAAGCTCGATCATGCGATCAACGCCGCGCTGCTCCTCGCGTGGGTCGCGCTGCGCCACGGCGATCGCGTGGGCCTCGTCGTCTTCGCGGAGGACGTGAAGACCTTCGTGCCCGCCAACCGCGGGCCCGCGCAGTACCGCGCGCTCCTCGAGGCGCTCTATGCCGTGGAGGCCACGATGGCCTACGTCGACTTCCGACGCTTCGTGGAGTTCATCAAGATCCGCGTGCCGCGTCGCTCGCTCATCGTGATGTTCTCGGACCTGCTCGACGACACGCACGCGATGCCGCTCGCCGAGCACCTCGCGATGCTCCGCGGCAAGCACCTGCCCGTCTGCGTCACCATGGAAGACGCCGTCGCCGAGCGCCTCGCCGCCAAGCCCGCACAGAGCGACGACGACGCCTACCAGCGCGCCGCCGCCGCCGACCTCCTCGCCGATCGCGCCGCCGTGAAGGCCCACCTCCGCAAGGGCGGCGTGAGCCTCGTCGAGGGCCCCGCCGGCGAGCTCGCCGTCGGCGCCGTGAACCGCTACCTCGAGATCAAAGCCCGCAACCTCCTCTGACCCGCCCCGTCGCGGAGCAGTACCATGATGCCGTGTGCTACGAACATGACGCGATTGCTCCGCTGTCAGTCATGCTGCGTCCGTTGACGCACTCGGGAGGGCCGTGAGACTTCCTCTGGGGGTTGCATGGTCTCGACGACTCTTCGGTGGATGGTGGCGGCTCTGGTGCTAGCGGGCGTCGAGGTCGCGAAGGCGCAGTGCCCGACGGGGGAGTGCCTCCCGATCGGAACCGACCCTCCATTCGTGGACAACCAGACGGTGCTGTCACCACCAATCGTGGGCTCTCCGATCTACGCGTGCACCAACCAGGTGGTGGTCAGCGGGTTCGTCCCCGGCGCGACCGTGCGCGTCTTCGTGAACGGTACCGAGGTCGGATCCGCCGTGGCGAACTTTCCTGACCGACACGTGTTCACGCTCCCGTTCTCGCTGACGGTCTCACCGACTCAGGTGGTCACGGCCACCCAGCGGTTCGGCGGCAGCATGCCGAGCTTGCCCTCGGCCGGCGTCCAGGTTCGTTCTCACACCCTGGATCACCCGGCCGGAGTTCCACAGATGACGCTCAACCCCCTCCCACTCTATGCGTGCGGACGGGTCGTGTCGGCGGGCGGCTGGATCAGCGGTTCGACCATCACCGCGACGCGCTCGGTCACGGCTCCCACGAGCGTGTCCTACAGCGATGCGAGTTGGACCAGCTACGCCTCGGGTCACAGTCTCGGCGAGACGGTCACTGTCAGCCAGCAGATCTGTGGCATGACGAGCCTGCCGCGCTCGAGCACCGTGGTCGCTCGACTCAGCACGCTCGAGGCGCCGTTCATCGGGCAGGCGTTCGTTGGTCAGAGGTATCTCGAAGTCAACAACGCAGTCTTCGGTGCAACTTTCAACATCACTCGCGGCGGGACCAACCTCGCACCTGGCGCGGTCGCGAGCTGGGATCGGACGGCTCCGGCATTCGTCGAACTCGCCAGCCCGCTCGCGGCGGGCAGCGCGACGATCTCGATCACTCAGAGCCTCTGCGCCTCGACGAGTCCAGCCGGCCCGGCGACGACCGTCGCGGCCTGCACGTCTTTCCCGCCCGCCCTCATCGACTACCCCGAGATCGGCGACACGACCGTCCGCGTGATCCAGCGCGTCCCTGGTTCGCGCATCCAGGTCTTCACCAGGCCTATCGGGGCGAGCTCGCCCGTGGCGGAGATCGGCGACGGCGGAGGTTCCGAGATTCGCCTGACCCAGGCGCTTGCTGCGGGACAGCAGCTGGTCGTCGTCCAGTCCCTGGGGAGTTGTCGCGGGAGTGCCTCTCATCCTGATCATGCGGCATGTATTTCCAGCGATCGCTGCGTGAGCGCGAGTTGAGAGGCACGTTCCCACCGACCGCTGAGCAGGTGGGCGCGCATGGTGATCAC